>JAZUNQ010000046.1:0-7009 GCA_045604205.1 Acutalibacteraceae bacterium | reverse complement strand
TGTTTTTTGTGCAAAAGTCACAAACTTTATTTATAAAAAAATTTTTTTCTTTTATTTTTTATAAAAAATAAACAAAATTTTAAACTATAAACGCTTTTACATTAGTCCAGAATTTTTTACTTCTAAATTTAAATATTTTATTGAAATTGAGCAAAAGATTCTAAACAACAGAAATTATTAGTATATCCTAATTATGAATAACATGTTTTTTCAAACTTGTCAATGGTGTACAAACATTTTTAATTCAACTATTTAATTTTCAATCTTGCCATAGTTCTTTAATTGACACATTATTCAAAACATAAAAAATTGGGAGTATCATGGATGTAAAACTTAAAACAGGGCACAAAGACCCTCCCCTACGTTTGGTTTTTTATGAATTGAACCTACGGTTCATGAATTGGGCAAAGCCCATGAATTGTTGTTTTACAACATGAATTGAATTGCCTTTTAATGCACCACAAGGTGCAATTTATGCGTATTTATACGCAATTCATAAAATCGCAGATTTTAATTCATGCCGCAAGGCAATTCATTAAGTGTGCTATGCACACTTAATATTTTATCTCTGTCATCTGCCAGCATTCAAATTTTGGTATGGTGAATTTGATTTCTCCGTCAACATACTCAAACTGGAGTGCTGTGTTTTCGGGAACAAGTGTTACCGACTTTGGTGCTTTATCGCTCTTAACCGAAACAGTAGTATCATAAATCGGGATTAAGTCCTCTATTATCTGTGTCTTTTCACCACGAAGAACCGCTGAAGCATAAAGTGTGTGAACAATTTGACTTTCGCCGTTTTCGGTGAGCGTTACAATACCTTGAGCCGGCAAATTGGTCTTAATGGTCTTAACGTCACCTATAAGCGCCTCAATTGCCGCACGAACGATTTCTTTTGTATAGATGTTACCGTGCTTAAAGTATTCCAAAAATACCTTGTGGGCAAAATAAGCGGTGTTTTCGGTCATAACAACAGCGTCACCGTATCTTTCACCGCTGTTCGGTGTATGAAGATGTGAACAAAAATGCTCGAGTGTGCGGTTAAAGTATGGCTTATCTATCATAGCGGTAGCCGTGCCCGTGGTAGCGCTTACCTTCATTGCATCTTCGTAAATAAGGTATGAAGCCGCAGGCAAGCAATCGATATCATTGTCGGGTCTTATATAGGTTGGGTTGTATTCACTGTTACCCTCAAACTTACAACCAAAATCTACTGCAAATGAGTTCTTTTCTTGATTAAGTCCCGATTCATAACTTGCAAGCACCTTACCGCCCTGTGCAATGTAATCGTTTACCCAAGCGGCAAGCTTGTCGTCAAGTGTGCAGATGTCGGGCAAAATAAGAAGCTTATAGCCCGAAAGGTCGGCCTCGGTATCAACAAAATCAAAGAGATAGTTGCTCTCAAGCAAAATACGTGTGCAGCCCTTGCTCCAGTTAAGTGATTCCCAACTGGGTTTTGCAATGCCGTTATGGTTTTGCCATGCTTCGCTTGAAAAGACTGCAATATCGCCCTTAATATTTTTATAGCCGTCAAGCCATTTTTCACACTCTTCAATAGTTTTGTAAGCCTCGCCGATAAGGGTGTATGTAGCGTTGTCCATAAATCCTGTCGGATGCAACTGGTCACCTATTGAACTTTTAGCACCGTTTGCCGCAGAAAGCGCTACCTCGTAACGCAAAGCGTTGGGGTGCTTATATCCACCAAACTCGCCCCAAGCCTTGTGAAATTTGCCGGTCATACCAAGATATTCCATATCAAGTGTACGGGCATATGCCGCCGACATTGGAAAATGGTCGTATCCCCAACCGCCTGTTGGCAAGCTTTCAAGCTCAAGGTGGGTGTTAGCGTGTGCAAGGTCACGTCTGCCGTGACGAATGTGTCCACCGTTGTGGAACACAGGGTGTCCCGGTTTTACCGAGTCTACCGTTTCACGAACACGACGAACGTAGTTTGCGTATACCTCTTCGGCAAGCGCCTTTACGTCGGCAGGATTGTTAACGTCCAAACCACGTTTTGCCATCTCGGCACGACAGGTTTCACAATAGCAAGGGTCAACGTGAACTATGTCAAGGAATATTCCGTCACCGTCATAATTTTCGCAAGCCTCTTTAATTTCGGCAAGCAACTCTTCAAGATAGGGTGTGTTAAGGCACAACTGGTGATATCTTGGTGGGTCGTAAACTATCTCTCCTGCTTTGTATTGCTCGGGACTCCAGAGTATCCACTCAGGGTGAGCCATAGCCGCCTTTTCGTCAAAGCCTGCCGAAATATAAACAGGTGCTTTAACACCAATTTCGTGAGCCGCTTCTATCTGGCTCCCAAGTAGGTCAAAATTTAAATGCGGATGCATTTTATTAACCTTGGTTGGATGATAAGACCAACCGTGATGGCATTTTGAAAATACTGTTATAGAGTCGATATGACCTTTCTTAAGCATTTCTTGAAAATTTTCTTTAGAAAAGGCTCTACCTATACCCTCAATTTTTTCAGATGTATGAAAATCAAGATGTACCTGTCTACGATTCATAACGCACCTCGTTTACATTTATTTGGCTTTATTATATAATTTTTGCCACAAAAAAACAACCCATATTTTAAATAAATATGGGTTGTTTTGCTTTAATTTTCGTTTGGATAAATTTTTAACCAGATTTTTTTAAAAAGAGTTTCAATCTTAAATGTTACAAACTCGATTGCCTTGTTAATCCATAACAAATTAAAGATTAAAAGTCTTGTTCTTTCTATAATAAGACATATCACAAAGATTGTCAGCGCACAACCAATTATAGCAAATGGAATCTGTTTTAACGGCAGTTCTGCAATCCAGGTAAATCTATCGGTTATGCAACTGCCTCTGATTAGATTTTGCTCGTGAATCAGATATATGCCAAACGCCGCCGGTGATAAAAACTTAATAATCGCATTAAAAAACCGATTAAATTTCATCTTTGAAAAAATAATTATATAGCACATAGCCATTATAATTACCGTAGGGCTTATGTATGAAACAAAAAAGTCCTTGTTTGTTTGTGAAAAGAATTTTAGCACACAGGTTATAACCATACAAATACCTATTGCTAATATTGCCGAAATGCCCTTTACCTTTTGAGGTATTTCACACTTTTTAAGCCAAGAACCGATTAAAAACATTACGGTAAGCCATACAAATGAATAACCGTTGCCAAGCTTGAATACATCACCGTACTTTATTCTGCAATAATTACTGTAGCAAGAAAAAACAACAAATGCTATAACGACAAAACGGGTCATATCATTTTTTGAAATTTTTCTTACAAATCGGTTAAGCCACGGTATCATAAAGAACAAACCCGCATAAGCAGTAAAATACCAATAATGAGCCGTGGTTACCGGTAACAAAGCATTTTTAAAGGTTGTGGCATCTATAGTTGCCTTGCCCAATAAATGCCACAACAAGGTTATACCAAAGCTGTAAAAGACAACCTGTATCCACATGGTTGCAAATTTAGAATATTTATACGGTTTTTCCTTTTCAGAATATGATACGTATCCACTTATCATTGCATAGCAGTTAACAGCACAATATGCACCTATTTCAAAAATCCAGATAAGATTTCCCTTTTCTCCTGTCGCCGCATTAAGCACGCCGCCGTGACCTAAGGTATGCAATATGGTAACCATAAACATTGCAAACAAGCGCAATAAATCTATGCCATAATTGCGTTTGTCAATGACATTAACCTTTTTCTTTTTAAACACCGCTTTAAACCCCATTAAAAGATAATTTTTTCTAACATTATTATATATTTTACCAAACAAAAAAACAACCCGCATTTTAAATAAACACGGGTTGAAAATTATTTATATTGTTGCCGCTATAACTGCTTTAATAGTGTGCATTCTGTTTTCGGCTTCATCAAATACTATTGACTGCTCAGACTCAAATACCTCTTCGGTAACTTCCATACAGTCGATACCAAATTTTTCATAAATTTGTTTACCGATTGTGGTATCAAGATTATGGAATGCGGGTAGACAGTGCATAAAGCGGCATTGCTCGCCTGCTTTTTCCATAAGCGCTTTGTTTACCTGATATGGCATTAAATCTTTTATTCTTTCTTCCCAAACGCTGTCGGGCTCGCCCATAGATACCCAGACGTCTGTGTAAATTACGTCAGCATCCTTTACGGCATCGGTGCTTTCACTAAATTGGATGGTAGCACCTGTGGTCTTTGCAATTTCAAGACACTTGTCTACAAGCTCGCTTTCGGGAAAATACTTTTTGTTGGTACAAGCCACAAAGTGCATACCCATTTTTGCGCAACCCACCATTAATGAGTTGCCCATATTGTAACGAGCATCACCCATATAAACGAGCTTTTTACCATTTAGTTCGCCAAAGTGCTCACGAATTGTAAGAAAGTCGGCAAGTATTTGTGTTGGGTGGAATTCGTTTGTAAGACCGTTCCAAACGGGAACACCTGCGTATTTGGCTAATTCTTCAACAATTTCCTGACCAAAGCCACGGTACTCGATACCGTCGTACATTCTGCCCAAAACTCTTGCCGTGTCGGCAATGCTTTCCTTTTTGCCTATCTGTGAGCCTGTAGGGTCAAGATAGGTCGGGTGCATACCAAGGTCGGCCGCCGCTACCTCAAAAGCACAGCGGGTACGTGTGCTTGTCTTTTCAAAAATAAGCGCAATGTTTTTGCCCTCATAATATTTATGAGGTGTGCCGCTTTTCTTTTTTTCTTTAAGCTCTGCGGCAAGTTCAAGCAGACCTTCTATTTCTTCGCTTGTAAAATCAAGCAGTTTTAAAAAACTTTTACCCTTTAAGTTCATCTTGCTACCTCTTTAATTATATCTATTGCTTTTTTCAAATCTTTAAACGGAATGTTTAGTGCAGGAAGTAGTCTTACTTTATCTTTAGCAGTAAGACACAAAACACCACGCTCCATAGCGGCTTTTACTACCTCTACGGCACTTTTTGTAGTTTTTATGCCAACCATAAGACCCATACCGCTAACCGATTCGATACCTTCGGCATTTTTTAGTGTTTCAAAAATATATTCACTCTTTTTTGTAACTTCGGTCAAAAGTGTATCATCTATACGGTTTACAACGTTTAAGGCGCCTGCGGCACAAACGGGGTTACCACCATATGTAGATCCATGATCGCCAAAGCCTAAAACGTTTTGCACCCTGTCACCCATAATTGCCGCACCTATCGGCAAACCACCGCCAAGGCCCTTTGCCGTGGTTACAACGTCGGGAGTGACACCGTAATTCATATAACCGTAAAACTTACCTGTTCTGCCGTTACCGGTCTGAACCTCGTCAACAATTATTAAAAAGTTGTGCTTTTTGCTAAGTTCAACAATTGCATTTACAAACTCAGGCTCAAGTGCAATTACGCCACCCTCGCCCTGAACACACTCGAACATAACTGCCGCAACATTATTATTTTCTATTGTGTTTTTAAGTGCCATAATATCATTGGCAGGGGTGTGAATAAAGCCTGTTGTCAGCGGCTTGAACAGCTTGTGAAAATGTTCCTGTCCTGTAGCCGCCAAGGTTGTAAGTGTTCTGCCGTGAAAACTGTTTTGAAGGGTAACTATTGTATAACAGTCATCGCCCTTGTTTTCCGCCGCCCATTTGCGTGCAACCTTTATAGCGCACTCGTTGGCTTCGGCGCCCGAGTTTGAAAAGAACACCTTTTTAAGCCCTGTTTTTTCGCAAAGTGCTTTTGCGAGCAAGGCACATGGCTCGGTATAATAGAGGTTAGACATATGTTGCAGTTTGCCTGCTTGCTCGGCTACGGCAGCTGCCCACTCATTATCGGCAATACCAAATGCCGTAACGCCTATGCCCGAACCCATATCTATATATTCTTTTCCGTCTTTATCGTAAACCTTAGAACCCTTGCCGTTTACAAGCTCAACGGGAAAACGGTTATATGTATTTGCAACGTATTGCTTATCTGTAGAAATTATATCAATCATTTCTCACTCACCATTGTACCGGCACCTTCATCTGTCAGCAACTCCATCAAAATGGAATGCGGCAATCTACCGTCCATAATAACAACATTTTTAACGCCCTTGTGAATAGCCTCGATACAGCAATCAACCTTTGGTATCATACCGCCCGAGATTATGCCCTCACCTTTAAGCTGCTCGATTTCTTCGATTGTAAGGTGGGGAATAATTGTGCTTGGGTCATCTTTATCACGCAAAATGCCGTCTATATCGGTCATCATTATAAGACGCTGTGCGCCCAAAGCCCCTGCAACAAAAGCGGCCGCAGTATCACCGTTAATATTATAGGCATTACCCTGCTTATCGCAACCAATGGTTGAAATAACGGGAATATAACCTTTTTCTAACAAATCGAGTACGGGAGTAATATGTACCTTGGTAATTTTGCCAACGTAACCCAGTCTTTCGTCCTTGATTTCGGACTCAATTAGTCGACCGTCCATACCTGAAATGCCCATAGCCTTGCCGCCCTTCATTTCAAGAAGGTTTACAAGGGTTTTGTTCACCTTGCCTGCAAGCACCATTTGTACTATATCAACAGTTTCTTTGTCGGTAACACGAAGTCCGTCAACAAACTCTGCCTTTTTACCAAGTTTGGTCATAAGCTCGTTAATTTCGGGACCACCGCCGTGAACCAATACAACCTTAACACCAATAAGCCACAAAAGAACAATATCTTCCATAACCTGTTGTTTAAGTTGTTCGTTAATCATAGCATTACCGCCGTATTTTATAACAACGATTTTTCCGTTATACTTTTTAATATACGGCAGCGCCTGGGTTAAAACCTCAGCGCGTTCAGCATTAGAAAATTGGTTGTTCATACTGTATCTCCTTATGTTCTGTAATCCCCGTTAATTTTTACATAATCATAGGTTAAGTCGCAGCCCCAAGCTGTTGAAGTATAGTTACCGCTATTCAAATTTACCCTTATTTCAATTTCGTTTTCAAGCAAAATTTCTTTTGCCTTTTCTTCTGAAAAATCAACACC
>JAZUNQ010000045.1:0-6517 GCA_045604205.1 Acutalibacteraceae bacterium | reverse complement strand
AACGGCTCAAATATAACTGGCGGCGGCGGTGGTATAGCCGCAGGCGGCGGCGGAGCAGGTTACGGCGGTACAGGAAACGGCAGAGGCGGCGCAGGCGGCAACGGCATCTGCATTATAACCTATTTTCAACCGCTGACAAGCGAAAACTAAAGGGATTTTGTGGAGGTTAAAATGGACTTTCTTTCATTAAATGACGGCAGAAAAGAGCTGTATCAATGGGACATAGGAAGAAAGGCATCGGTATCCATAGATTGTGATATTGTGCATTTTTCAAACCTAACTTTTGGCGAGGCGTTGGCGGTAGAAGTTATAGACGGAACGGTTGACATACCCAATGAGCTTCTTATGAGCGGGGCAAATATATTTGCTTGGGCGTTGGTACAGGACGAATCGGGAGCATACACAAAGCAACGCCAAGAACTCAAGGTAAACAAAAGGGCAAAGCCGTCCGATTATGTTTACACGGAAACCGAAGTGATTACCATTACCAAGGCTGTTGAAAACGCCCTCCAACAGGCAAAAGACAGCGGAGAATTTGACGGAGCTGACGGAAGAGACGGATACACGCCTGTTAAGAATGTTGACTACTTTGACGGCAAGGACGGAGCAGACGGAAAAGATGGCAAGGATGGAAAAGACGGAATTGACGGCATCGACGGAAAATCTGCTTATGAAATTGCCCTTGATAATGGCTTTGACGGTTCCGAGGAAGAGTGGCTTAATTCTTTACACGGTAAAGATGGTATCAATGGAAAAGACGGAGCAGATGGCGCACAGGGTATTCAAGGAGTACAGGGCATTCAAGGTGAGAAAGGTGCGGATGGTGCTAAAGGCGATAAAGGTGATAAGGGTGACAAAGGAGACGCTGGCGCAAATGGCAAAGACGGCGTATCTGCTTCCCATTCTTGGAGCGGAACTACGCTAACAGTAACTTCCGCAAGCGGTACCTCTTCCGCAGACCTTAAAGGCGACAAAGGCGATAGGGGAGACAAGGGTGAACAAGGGATTCAAGGCGAAAAGGGTGAAGATGGTGCGTCGCCCACATATGCAGCCACCGTTGATGATATGACAGACACAAGCAAAGTGTATCTCGGAAGTAATGGCAATATATGGGCTTTCACAGAAGAACTTGTTGCAAACAAAAAAAACCAATATAATCCCGATACTGCACAATTTAATGTGCGATACAATAACGGTACAATGTCTACTGCTCGTGGCTTTGTGTTGGTTGAAGTTGAAGGGTTAGACTTTACCGATAAATCAAGCTATATCGTTAGATTTAGCGGAGAAACACTAATCCGTCACACCAACTTGGGTGTGTATGGACAGGTTACGTTCTTCAGCGGTAGCGAATTTTCGTTAACAAAATGGATTTACAGTACAGCAAATGCAAACTCTATTGCATTTACGCAAGATGATACTGGATATTATGTTGATTTGATGGATGCAGCACCAGCCGCAAACGTGACAAAATGCTATTTTGCAATCTGTTTAGCAGACAATACAGCCATCAGTGCGGCAAATTGCGATAATTTGTTTATCGAGTTTGTGCCATTAACAACATACACTGAAGAATACGATTGGCGTGATACAGGCATTGCTTATGCAAATTATGTACTGACCGATAAAGACACCGACATTATCGCTGGAAAAGTAGATAAAAAAATCAACGCAATACTGTATGTTGACGGAGAGACTGGAAACGATTCTAACGCAGGAAGTCAAGGCAGCCCGTTAAAAACAATCCAAAAGGCAATAGACAACGGTGCAAAGACAATCTATTGCAAAGCTGGAACATACAACGAAGGCGTAACCCTGAACAACGTTCACGGTGTAAAAATTATCGGACAATGGGAAACATACGAGGGGGGCACACGTCCCAAAGTGCGTATCGACCATTCGACGACATTGACACCTATTGATGACGGAAGCGGACTTAAAACAGTAGATCTGCCTGCGGATTTGTATAAGTATGAGTATCCCTTGTTATATCAAGTGTTTGTGACTAAAACACTACAGCCTACCATTGGTAGCGGGCTTACGATAATTTATGTTGTAAGCCTATGGAATGTAACAGATGAGAAAATTTCTTCTCATTATAAATTAGTACCTGTTATGACTTTGGAAGAATGCCAGAGTACGGAAGAAACATTCTTCTATGATGGAACAACGATTTACATCCATTCAACGGGTTCAACTTTTAGAATGGTTGGCTCAACTAAACGTAACAAAGTGGAGAATTGCTCGGATATTGTATTTGAGGATATAGCATTTGACTATAGCTACTATGACACACTTACTGTCAATAATTCAAACGGTGTAGTATTCCGCAACTGTGAATTTTCGCATAGTTCACGTTCCCACGGTCTCGCAACTGTGAACATGAACGGCGAACTTTATAATTGTGAAGCATATAGAAACTGTATTGACGGCTTAAACTTCCACGATTTTGGTGAAACGACAGTTTATAACTGTATCGGTGCGTATAACTATGATGATGGCATTTCCCACCACGATGGTTGCACAGGCTCAATTCACGGCGGTCAATACCATCATAACGGCAAGGGCGGCGTAGCGTCACCAACCTACGGTGCAGTAATTGATATTTACAATGCTGTTATGCACAATAATCAATATGGCATTTATACTATTGGTACTTCCGCCGACAGACAAATTATTGTAAATGGTTGCTATATTCACCACAATACTTACGGTGTCGCATCGCCGACATACGAAGTATTGGCAATACACAGCACGATTACGGACAATTCCACTGACACAAGCGGAAACGTAACAGTTGTATAAGGTTTAAAAATCAATAGCAAAGCGGTTAAGCTCTAATGTACAGACCTTGCAAAAAGAAAACGGTACTTGGACGCTGCCAGAACCATAATCACATAATACAAGGAGAATATCCTATGAAAGTATTTAAAATCCGAGACAACATAGTACATTGGGATGCGACAAGCGTATTTCCAACGGTCGCCGCAACGGTAGGGCGTTTTCCTCCGACTGACCTTTTCGTCGAAGCCCCCGACAATGTTTTTGAGGGGTGGGGCTACGACCCGACCGCAGAAGGCGACGCAAGGTTTATACAGCCCACGCCGCCCGACGGATGGCTGTACGACGAGGCAACGGGTACGTTTTATCCCGAAAACGAACAACCGCCCAACGAGCCGCAAAACGACGGCTCTACGGTGTCGGCAGCCGAAATGGCAAACGCTATAAGAGAGGGTGTAAATGACGTATGACAAACGCCGAATTGATACTTGAAACGTTAAGAAGGTCGGCTAAAATGATAGCCGCCGAGCTTCAGACACGCTCTGCCAATATGACGGGCACAGAGATAATAGCCGAAGAGGATTACCTTCCGAGCTTTGATGCCGCAAGGGCAAAGAAAAATATGCTTGAACGCCCCGTCGGATTTGTCTGCCGTTCCGCTGCGGGTCGTGCCGTTAAGCTGATACAGCCCTATGACAGCACGGTGTTTACCGCACAGCCCGAGGAGCTCCCTGCACAGTGGGGCTTTTACTGGTCAAGCGACCCCCGAAAAGCATTGCCGTTTATTTCTTTTGCGACGTCGCCCTATAACACCGGCGATTGTTGCACCTATGACGGCCATGTTTGGCGGTCGGGTCAGGACGGTAACGTGTGGGCACCCGGTACCTCCGGCGTGAACTGGGAGGACCTCGGCACGATTGAGGAGGTGCAGAGCTGATGGAAACGGCTATTACAGCACTTATCTCCGCAGTATTGCCAAGCATAGTCTGCGGTATCTTTATGGCACACTACAACAATCGGCAGTCAAAGAAAGATGCGGCAGTTGAAAAACGTGCAGAGGAACGAAAGCAGGAGAGCCTGCTTGCCCTTGAAATGAATATGGCAAACGCCAAGCTCTCATACGCAGTCGCCATGGCGGTAAAGCGTGGCAAGCCTAACGGCGAAGTCGAGGAAGGAATAGCCGCCTACGAAGCGGCAAAAAAGAAGTATTTACAATTCCTTGACAATATCGCATTCAATCACCTAACAGAGAAATAAGGGAGGTCAACAATATAAAGAAATTTAAAGTGTGGATAAAAGCGGCGGGCATACGAGCTATAAAGACCGTCGCACAGACCGCAGTAGCTACCATCGGTACGGCTCTTGCCGTGGGTGACGTAAACTGGATTATGGTCGGCTCTGCATCTCTTTTGGCGGGAATCCTTTCCCTTCTCACCAGCATAGCGGGACTGCCCGAAATAAAGGAGACCGACAATGGCTGAACTGTACGGCATAGACGTCTCAACGTCGCAGGGCGATATCGAATGGGACAAACTGCTTTTTGAGGTAGATTTTGTCATAGTGCGGGCAACGCAGGGTACTGCGCAGGACAGCCGCTTTGAACGCAACATAGAGGCTTGTATACGGCTTGGCATTCCTTACGGCTTGTTTTTTGCCGCATCGGCCATAACCGAAAACGGCGTAGCCAAAGAAGCCGCCGTGGCCTTGGAGTACGCAAAGAAATATAATCCCCAGTACGGCGTGTGGTACGATATGGAGCTCCCCAAGCACAAGATACTCGGTAAAACCGTAATATCGAAGCACTTTGCTCTTTGGCTTGAGACGCTTTCTAACGCGGGCTTTCGTGCGGGTATATACACCAATAAGGACTGGCTTGACAATCGCATAGACCACGCCTTGCTTGAAAAATACGACCTTTGGTACGCCGCTTATCCTTCGACCGCACAGAAGGAAATAACGGATGCGCCAAAGGACAACAGAAACAAGCTGTCCTACCCGATGGCCTCCATCTGGCAGTGGTCGAACAAGGGCAAAATTGACGGCATAAAAGGAGACGTGGATCTCAACGTCTGTTATGATGAGTTTGTTGCACCGATAGAGGACAAGGGCTATATCACCCTTGCCGAGGTAAAAGCGCTTGTCTCCCAGCTTGGATACAGCGGAATTATTATTTAGCCTTTCTCCTCTCCATATATTCCTCCTCTAAGAGAGCCGCCGTAAATACACGGCGGTTTTCTCATTAGTAAACACAGAGTGTACACAGAGCTTTTAACGGTAAAAAACGGCAGGATACATACCTGTCGTGTTTTTCGTGCGCCCTCGTGTTCAATTTCGTGTTCACTAATTATCGAAAATCTTTCACTTGACAGCAAAAAACCTTTCAAGAGTGAAAAATTTTTTCACCCTAAAAACATAGAATTTTGCAACGTAAAAAGGAGCAAAGTTGCAAAAATATAGCAAAATCAATGAAAAATAGGGATAAGACAAAAAGAAAGTGGGAAGCATTAAACCTCCCACTTTTGGTCCGAGTGACAGGAGTCGAACATTTTAAAAGCGCAAAAATACTACAAATAGAAAAGAAGAAAAATGTAATTTATTAAATTGGGTGTATCGTGCGCGGTAAACGTTTTGTGCAAATATGTGTACATTTTTCGAAAGTGCGTTTTCGTAAAATTGGGCTTGCGTGTACACTTTCGTGTTCACTTCTTCCTTTTTATTAGTGCAAAAACAGCGTGTTCAATTACGGTTTTGACCCTCCAAAAAAGCCGTTAATGAGGGCGTCGACCTCTTTTTGTTTGTCCTCCATAAGGTGCTGATAAACATTTTTCAGCATATTATCCGTGGCGTGTCCCATGCGCTCTTGAGCGTACTTGTTTGGGACGTTGAGCGACAAAAGCACAGAGGCGTAATAGTGTCGCAGGGCGTGAAAGTTGAACGGGCGCACACCTTCGATCTTTGCAACGGTTGTACGGAAGTTTGAAAGGGTATTATAGCTTAACCGACAGACGGGCTCTGTTTTGTCTTGTCGGAAAAGAATATCTTTTACTGTGTCAGGCATCGTCAACACTCTTGTGCCTGCTGTGGTCTTTGTCGGCTTTTCGTGAAGCTGCTTGTCCTCGCCCAAGACCTTTGCCTTGTTTACGCTTAAGGTGCCTCGGGTGAAATCAATGTCTTTCCACTCCAGAGCTATTATCTCGCTGCGGCGCAGCCCCATGTAAGCGGCGAGAGCAACGGGTACTTCGTAAGGGGTATTTGCAAAGCGTAACATTAAAAGGTTTATTTCGATGGTCGAAGGTATGTGTATCTCGGTTTTCTTCTTTTGGGGCAGAGATACACGAAAAACCCTCTCCGGCATTATTTGAGAAAGCGATACCGTAATAAGGCCGTGGGCGTTTGCCACGGTTTTTGGAGAGCGACCCACAGAGTATTGGTCTATAGCTCTTTGTATGTCAGTGTTTGTCAACGTAGAAACGGGAAGCCGCACAAATCCTATCGGCAACGCTTTAAGGGTAGAATGATAAAGCCGTATCGTAGCGGGAGAAAGTATGTTTGACTTGCTTTCTATGTACTGCTCGATAGCCCTTTCGACGCTCAAGTTTTGCGGATCGGCTTCGTGATGCTCTTGGGCTACGTACTGCGCTGCCGCAAGCTCGGCGGCCTTTTTTGTGTCGGCCGTGAAACTTTTACGGATCTGCTTGCCGTTCTCATCCCTGCCGATGTAGGCGTTTACCCTCCA
>JAZUNQ010000044.1:0-10737 GCA_045604205.1 Acutalibacteraceae bacterium | reverse complement strand
CGGTCGATTCAAAAAGGAGGTGCAACCAATGGCAAAATGTGAAATTTGCAGCAAAGAAATTGCTTTTGGTATTAAGGTTTCTCACTCACACAGACGTTCAAACAGAACTTGGAAGCCCAATGTTAAAAAGGTAAAGGCTATCGTTGATGGTTCACCCCGTCGCATTAATGTCTGCACTCGTTGCTTACGTTCGGGTAAGGTTACCAGAGCTATCTAATTAATTCTTTGACTTAAAGGTCCCGTGTAAGCAATTACACGGGCTTTTTTCTTGCGATAATGAAAGGAATATTTTGTTATGATTAAAGCAGTTTTATTTGACCTTGACGGCACCCTTGCCGATTCACTTATTGACCTTGCCGACGGTGTAAACCGTGCCATTGCATCAAAGGGTTACCCCACCCACGACACAGAAGCCTTTAAATACTTTGTTGGTGACGGTATCCCTAAAATGATAGAACGAGCACTACCGCCCGAACATCGCACCGCAGAGCAGGTAAACGAAATAAAAGATATATTTCTTCCCTACTATGCAATTCACTATGCAGATAATACATATGCGTACGAGGGTATGCCCGAGCTTGTAAATACACTTAAAGTTAAAGGTTTTATTGTAGCAGTAGTTACAAACAAAGAACAAACCATGGCAAACGAGGTTGTAACCTCACTTTACGGCGACGTGTTTGACCTTATCTTTGGCAAGCGTGACGGAATTCCCGCAAAGCCCGACCCAACAGCCGCACTTATGGCTATGCAAGAACTTGGTGTAAAACCGGAAGAGTGTGTATTTATTGGTGACTCGGGTATGGATGTTGCAACAGCAGTAAACAGCGGTGCCGTACCTGTGGGCGAACTTTGGGGCTTTAGAAAAGAAGACGAACTTCTCGCTAACGGAGCCAAATATATAATCAGTAAACCAAACCAACTTTTAGATATTATAGAGGAATTAAACAAATGAGCGCATCCTATAAAAGCACAAAAATCGCCTGTTTTGTAGGCTTTGTTGTGCAGGCAATTATAAATAACTTTTTGCCACTGCTTTTTATAATTTTTAATGCAGAACCCTATAACCTTAATTATGAACAATTAGGCAGACTGCTGTTTATAAACTTTTTTGTTCAACTTATAGTAGATGCCCTTACCCCTATGGTTGTAAAGCAAATCGGTTATCGTGGAGCAGCTATTGCCTGTCACGGTCTTGCCGCAACGGGACTGTGTCTGTTGGGCATTTTACCACGTCTTTTTCCTAATTATATATACACCTGTCTTATCATAGCAATTATTGTATATGCTACAGGCAGCGGTATAATCGAAGTATGCATAAGCCCTATAGTTGAACTTTTACCCGGTGACAAAAAAGGTGCCGATATGGCATTTTCTCATTCGTTTTATTGCTGGGGACAGGCATTTACGGTAATTATATCTACCTTGCTTATCTTTTTGCTTAAGCAAGACAACTGGTACTTTGTTCCTATGCTTTGGGCGCTAATACCGCTTCTTAATATGTTTAACTTTATGCGTGTGCCAATAATAGAGGAACAAAACGAGCCTGTGGGCAAAACGGCAAACACTCTCTTTAAAAACCGTGATTTTTGGCTTTTTGCAATCATTATGATTTGCGCAGGCGCAAGCGAAATTGCTATGGCAGAGTGGGCTTCGCTGTTTGTGCAAAAAGCACTTGACATTCCAAAAGCGGTAGGCGACCTTTTAGGGCCGTGCGCATTCGCTATATGTATGGGTATCGGCAGAGTTATTTTTGGACTGCTTGACGGCAAATTCAATCCAAAAAAAGCCCTTATTTTAAATAATATTTTATGCGTTGGGTGTTATATTGGCGTTGGTTTGTTTAATATTCCTGCCCTATCGCTTATTGCCTGTGCTTTATGCGGTTTTAGTGTAAGCCTTTCTTGGCCGGGCACCTATTCTATGGCGGCACGCTGCTTCCCCTTGGGTGGCACACTTATGTTTAGTATCCTTGCCCTTTGCGGTGATCTTGGTTGTTCTATGGGGCCGTGGCTACTGGGCATTGTTGCAAATAAATCCACACTTGAGACAGGATTTATTGTACTTGCCATATTCCCTGCAATTATGGTTTTAACCGCCTCCTTGCTTCGCAAAGAAAAGTGTTGAAAAATGTAGCAGTATAAGTTACAATACAAATATACAAATATTACCTATGAGGTGCAATTATGAAAAGAGCCGACTATTTAAGCTGGGACGAATATTTTATGGGTATTGCCTCCCTTTCTGCCCTACGCAGTAAAGACCCTTCAACTCAGGTAGGCGCTTGCATAGTAAATGACGACAAGCGCATACTTTCAATGGGTTACAACGGTATGCCGCATCACTGCCACGATGACGAATACCCCTGGGAGCGTGGTGAAGGTCTTGATTCAAAATACCTTTACGTATGCCACGCCGAGCTTAACGCAATACTTAACTGCAACACCTCTTCGGTAAGGGGTTGCACCGTTTACGTAACACTTTTCCCCTGCAACGAATGTGCCAAGGCAATTATTCAGTCAGGAATTAAAGAAATTGTTTATATGTGCGACAAATATGCCGATACCGAAGGCGTTAAGGCCTCCAAGCGTATGTTTGACAGCGCCGGTGTAATTTACCGACAGTACACCCCCACAAACAAAGAAATAAGTATTAAGCTTTAAAACAAAAAAACACTAACCGGTCAGGTTAGTGTTTTTTTATATTCAAGCGGAGATACACCCAAAACGTTTTTAAATACGTATCCAAAATATTCTACCGAATTATAGCCGCTGGCAAAGGCAATTTCTTTTACTGTAAGGTCGGTGATGTCAAGCAAATTACAGGCATATCTTAGTCGCACTGTGTTAAGATAATCCGAAAAAGAAATTCCCATCTTTTTTGCAAACTGAACGCCCAGATAATTAGGCGTTACGTTACAATGCTTTGCAAGTAACCCAAGCGACAGCGGTTGTCTGAAATTGTTTCGTATATATGCAACCGCATTTTGCAAAAGTGACGGTACAACGGTACTCTCACCCTGTGATGAATTTCTGATAACTGTAATAATAATTTCGGCTATCAAATTTTTTATTAGCATTTCACTAAAAAGTCCGCCACGCCGTTCTTCGTTTTTTAAAATATTAAAAAGCTTTATAATGTGTTGCACTTCATTTTCATCCACCGAGCAACAAAAACGGTTGTTACTTAAAAACAAAAAATCATTAAGCTCGGTCGGTAAAACGTTTTCATTAAACTGTAGCTTTAATATTTGCATATCCTCTCGTGCCTTCAACTCGTGAAAATCGTAATATGACATTAAATAAATGCTTCCTCGGCCAAGTGTGTAATTTGTATTGTTATAAATATGCTCACCCGTGCCACCAAGCACAATTTCAAGTTCAAAATAATCGTGCCAATGAGGACCAAAATATTCGCCGCTGTTTATAAAACGCTCTTCAATATAGTAATCTTTGTTTTTTTGTAGCGATGAATCGTATTTAATAATTTGTTTTGACATAATTACACCTAAATCATTGATTTTCTTAATTTTATCATAGATTATATTATTTTTCAACAATTCCTTTTATTGTATAATTAATTAAAAAGGAGTTGAAATTATGATAGGCTTTGACATAGGCGGAACTAAA
Organism: Acutalibacteraceae bacterium; assembly: GCA_045604205.1. Taxonomy (GTDB): domain Bacteria; phylum Bacillota; class Clostridia; order Oscillospirales; family Acutalibacteraceae; genus UBA737. Next base: position 7,108 of record JAZUNQ010000044.1, on the reverse strand, counting down.
TGCGCCGTAAGCATAGGCGAAGAAAAAAACGGCGTTATGCACATTTTAGATAAAAAAATAATACCTACCGACCATAGTATTTCGGGATATGAAATGATAGATAAAATGTGTGGCATCGCTAAAGAAATGACTAACGACTTTAGCCGCATTGGTATTAGCTGTGGTGGTCCGCTTGATAATAAATCAGGCATTATAATTTCCCCGCCAAATCTACCCAAATTTAGAAATATAAAGGTGGTAGATTATCTTAAAGAAAAATACGGCGGATACGTAAGACTTGAAAACGATGCCGATGCCTGCGCTTTTGCCGAGTGGAAATACGGTGCAGGAAAAGGCTCGCAAAATATGATATTTTTAACCTTTGGCACCGGTATGGGAGCAGGGCTTATCCTTGACGGAAAACTCTATTCGGGCACAAACGGCAATGCGGGCGAAATTGGTCACGTTCGTATGCGAAGTACAGGCCCCGTAGGCTTTGGTAAAGCAGGCTCTTTTGAAGGGTTTGCAAGCGGTGGCGGTATTGCCCAAATGGCGAAATCTGCCGCTAAAAAACAACTGGAAAAGGGTGTTATTCCGCTTTACTGTAAAGCGCTTGATGATTTAGATAACGTTACAGCGCAAAGCGTTGCCCAAGCCGCCTACAACGGTGATAAAACTGCGATAGACGTTTACCAAAAATGCGGCAAAATGCTTGGATACGGTCTATCAATTTTAATTGATATTCTTAACCCCGAAAAAATTGTTATTGGCAGTATTTACACAAGAAGCGGCGATTTGATTAAAGAAGAGATGATGAAAGCCATAAAAAAAGAAGCACTCACCCCATCGCTTTCGGTAGTAGAAATACTACCTGCCGCCTTGAGTGAAAACCTTGGTGATTATGCTGCATTATCACTTGCTGTAGAAAACCATTAAAGGAGATAGATATATGAAACAGTTAATTGATTTAAACGGCAAATGGGAACTTTATATTGCACCACACAACCAAGTAAAAGACACCGAGCTTCAATATAACGAGGTTTTAAACACCGAAAAACTACCCGACAATATTGAGTTTATAAAGGTTGATGCCGAGGTTCCCGGCAACTTTGAGCTTGATTTACAGCGTGCAGGAATACTCCCTGATATTTTTAACGGCACTAATACCCTACTTTGCCAACAGTACGAAAACCGACACCTTTGGTATGTAAAAGAATTTACACTCCAAAAACTGCCCGAGGGTAATACCTTTTTGCGCTTTGAGGGTATTGACACCTTTGCCGATATATACTTAAACGACGAATACATAGCTTATAACGACAATATGCTTGTTGAGCATGAATATCTTGTAAACGAGTTCATAAAACCGGGAAACAACAAAATTGTTGTTCATATTCACCCCACTGTTATTGAAGCACGTGAATACAAAGAAAATGTTTTAGCAACGGGACATGACTATAACGGCGAAGCTCTGCATATCCGTAAAGCACCGTATATGTTCGGTTGGGATATTATGCCCCGTACCGTATCGGGAGGACTTTGGCGCAGTGTATCACTTATAGAAAAGCCCCAGCACCGTATAGATGACTTTTATCTTGGCACTGCCAATATGAATTTAAAGCATAAAACAGCACAGCTTTCGGGACAAATTCGCATACATACCGAAGACGATCTTATATCAGACTATAAGGCGGTTATTACAGGTAATTGCGGCAACTCTCATTTTGAGCAAAGCATTCGTTTTTGGGGTGCGAACCGTAATTTCAGCATCAATTTTTCCGGTGCGAAATTCTGGTGGCCAAAGGGTGAAGGTGTACAAAACCTTTATGACGTAGAGGTAAAGCTATACCGCAAGGGTGAGCTTTGTGACACCTATAAAACACGTATTGGTATACGTCTTATCGAGCTTGTTCGCACCTCGGTGGTTGACCAAAACGGTAACGGTAAGTTCGAATTTTTAATCAACTGCAAAAAGGTATTTATTATGGGTACCAACTGGGTGCCGCTTGACGCATTCCCCTCTCAAAACGAAAAACGTGTTATAAAGGCGCTCGAAATGGTGGAGGATATCGGTTGTAATATGATTCGTCTATGGGGCGGTAACTTATACGAAAGTGATATCTTTTATAATTGGTGTGATGAACACGGTATTATGCTATGGCACGACTTTATTATGGCATGCGGATACTACCCACAATATGAAGAGTTTTGCCAAAGACTACGTGAAGAAGCGATTGTTGCAGTAAAACGGCTTCGTACACATGCATCTATCGTACTGTGGTCAGGCGACAACGAATGTGATGCTTTTTGTACCTATGCCTATAAGAACGGTAAGCGACTTGACCCAAATCAAAACGTACTGACTCGCAAGGTTTTACCCGAAGTATTGTGTGCCTATGACGGTTTTAGACCATATCTGCCAAGCTCGCCATACATAGATGAAACATCGTTTGCTTTAATTGATAAATGCCGCCCTGCCGAAGATCATCTCTGGGGACCACGCAACTACTTTAAGAGTGATTATTACAAAAAATCGACAGCACTCTTTGCATCCGAAACGGGATTTCACGGCTGTCCGTCACCTGAATCACTTAAAAAATATATAAATCCTGACCACTTATGGCCAATTATTCTGCCAAATGGCAGACCCGATCCTGAGTGGATTGTTCATGCGGCAAGTATGGAAACCGATAATATAGGACCTTATGAATACCGCATAGCGCTAATGCTTCGTCAGGTAGCGGTGTTGTTTAGTGATATGCCTGATGGCAATACCGGTCGTGCAACGGCACAAGAATCATGCGATTATTTTGAACGTATGAAAGCGTTATTTGGTGACGGTGTACAGGCTATTGACGGCATTGCAAAGGCAAGTCAAATTTTCCAGGCGGAAGCCTTTAAGTTTATGATAGAGCGCTTCCGTATTCGCAAAGCAACCCACGGCGGTCTTATTTGGTGGAACCTTTTAGACGGCTGGCCACAAATTTCCGACGCAGTAGTTGATTACTACTATGTAAAAAAACTTGCTTACGATTACATTAAAAATTCACAGCAACCACTCTGTCTTATGTTTGACGAGCCTACAAATGACAACAAACTAAACCTTTTTGTTGCAAACGAGATACCACAGGATAAAATATTTAGTTATAAGGTTACACGTATAAACGATGGCACGGTTGTGTGCAGTGGTAAAAACACAGTTGAATCCAGCGGTATTTTACAGCTTGATACCGTTACAGTTGACCCTGATAAAAAAGAAATGTTCCTTATTGAGTGGGAATTCGACGGCAATACCTACCGCAATCATTTTATCAATAATATTCGTGGCATTGACTACGATACATATATTGACTTCTTAAACAAAACTAAAATTGGTCATTTTGAGGGATTTTAATATGGAAACATTATCTGAACTTATAACAAGATACCCGTTGCTTTCAAGTTGCGAAAGCGAAATATACCAAGCCGCCAAACTGCTGATAAAAACATTTGAAAACGGCAACCGTCTATACATTTGCGGTAATGGTGGCAGTGCGGCTGATGCCGACCATATTGTCGGTGAGCTTATGAAAGGCTTTTTAAAAAAGCGACCGCTTTCTGACAAGCAAATTAAAGCCTTTGACGACAAGCAATTAGCAAGCGGACTTATGGTAGGCTTGCCTGCAGTATCACTGCACTCACAAACTGCATTTTTAACGGCATTTTTAAATGACGAGGACCCGTCACTGCTATATGCGCAAGCGCTTTATGCTCTTGGTAAAAAGGGTGATACACTGCTTGCGATAAGCACATCGGGCAATTCAAAAAATGTTGTAAACGCCGCAAAGGTAGCACGTGCTATTGGTTGTAAAGTAATTTCACTTGTGGGTGCCAACAAGTGCACGCTTGACACACTTTCAGACATTGTAATTCATGCCGACCACACCGACACCTATCGCATACAAGAACTGCATCTGCCAATCTATCATTACCTATGCGCCACAGTCGAGGATTACTTCTTCAAGGAATAAAAACATAAAAGAACCAATCCAAAAGGATTGGTTCTTTTTATTTTAAAAATCATTAAATTGACAATTACTTTATCTCACTAAGATAAGCTTGAAGTATTTCTTCAACATCATCGTCATTTACTATATACTCATCGTTAATTTCGTTGCAAATCCAGGCATAATAGTCTGTAATTGCCTCAACAAAAGATCGAAGAATTTCCTCAATAGTACTGTATTCCGTGCGTACCGGCAAACGTATTTGTGGAATATCTTCTTTATTATTAAAAAGCGGATATGCCGAAAAATCTGCCCAGTAAAATAAATATCCTACTCTTTTTTTATCTCTGCGTATCAAATAATGATTGTATTCAAAATCAACCCAAAGAGTTATAGGAATATCAAAATTTTTCTCTACCCATTTTATAAAAGAACGCAACTCATTTTGTGTTTCTTGTGGTATTCTTTTATCAAAACCAATATTAAAACCGGATTCTATATCAGATGACTTTTTAATATTAACGTTTTGCGCCTTTAGCCATAAGTTGCTTTCTTTCATCAATAACACTCCTTTTTTACGATGATATCATAGTTCAATGTTATTTTCAAGTTAAAAAGGAACCAATCCTTACGGACTGATTCCTTTTTTAGTTGGCACGCTGAAAGGGATTCGCTCGGCATCAACGACGCCGACACGCCCACGGGCTTAGCAACCGTTCACCGAAAGGTGGCAATTTGCCTTACGGTAAACCGCCCTTTTCGAATCCCTTATACACATACGAAAATTAAAAAAGGAACCGATCCTTACGGACCGATTCCTTTTTTAATTGGCACGCTGAAAGGGATTCGAACCCCCGACCCTCTGCTTAGAAGGCAGATGCTCTATCCAACTGAGCTATCAGCGCATATTGTCTATTTTGACAACGCAAGATATTATATCACATGCTTTTAAAATAATCAAGTATATTTTTATATTTACTTTTTTATTGTAAACTATTATAATAATCCCAAAGGATGTGATTATATGCCCACAAAATATATGACAATAATTTTTGACGACGGTCCCCTGCCTTTTATGTGCGAAATGGTGGATTTGTTTAATGAGTATGGTTTTAAAGCAGGATTTGCGGTAATGGGTGCCAGAATTAACGACGATACCCAGTATATGCTAAAATATGCTGTGGATAACGGTTTTCAACTTGTTGGTCACTCACACTCACATCCAAGACTTGAAACCGTAACACAAGAACAGGTAATATCAGAAATGACCGAGCCTGTTGCCGATATTAAAAATCGCATTGGTTATGATATGCAAAATTGGGCACGACTTCCAAACCTTTGTCGTGATGAAAATGTTTTGCAAATTTGCAAAGATTTAAATCTTATACTGCTTGGTCACGGTATGAAGTGCGGCCACGACTGGACACCCGATGCCAACGCAGAAGAAATAGCCAAAGAAACACTTGAAACCGCCTGTGACGGCGCTGTTGCCTGCATGCACGTGCATGAGCAAACCTACATAGCGCTTAAAACAATATTACCCGAACTTAAAAACCAAGGCTATCAGCTTGTAAACCCTGATGAGTTATTTGTAATTAAGGGTAAAAACAATATTCCCACCGGTGTTCATATACATAACGTAAACGATATATAAACATAAAAGCGATTGCAAAATGCAATCGCTTTTTTTAATTTCAAAAAATTTACAACAGGCACAAAAATTACCTTTAATAAAAAAGCAAATATTTCACAAGATAATATTGCAAACGCAAACAAAATTTGTGTATGTAAGGAGTGAAATACAATGGCTAAAAACGTAGTACCAGAGGCTAAAGAAGCACTCAACCGTTTTAAGATGGAAGCCGCTAACGAAGTAGGCGTTAATCTTAAGCAGGGTTACAACGGTGACCTCACTGCAAAGCAGGCAGGTTCTATCGGCGGTCAGATGGTTAATAACATATGTCCTGTACGACATATGAATTTCACACGCAACTACCGCTTTGTAAACGGACACAAAAAACAGTTTACATATAGCTTCAAACTGGTAGTATAGAAAGCAATTACAATATAAAAAACATGGTCTAATAAATAATACGACCGTGTTTTTTCCTTAGTTTATTATGCTCTATTATTATCTAACACTAAACTTTTCTTTTAAGTTTTTCGTTTAAAATAAAATCATCATTGATTTTTATTGTTAAAATAGTCAAGACGATGAGAAAAATATAATAGTTTTGTTTATGGACTGTTTCATCCAACACCATTTGTACACCATGTGAATATTTATTTCTCAGATCTAATCCATTTACATATTCAGCATGATTTAATATATAATTCAGATAATTAACTTCGGGTTCTGAAAATAGTCCGCTTCCACATCTAACAATTCCCTCTTCAATCCATTTTTCAAAAACCTCATCGGTTTTTTCAGAATAACTATATCTGTTTATAACTTCGTTTTCATAAAGATCTTTTAAAAGATATACTTTTAGCGTGTTGCCAAGCGATAATTTACCATCTGATGAAATGCTTATTAAATCTTTTTCAGCAAGCATAGTGAACGCAGGCTTTTCAAACTCTCTATAATCAGATAAATACACATCTTCATGATTCAATAACTCGAAGAAAGTATCATAATGGCGATTTTCTTCATCTATTCTTTTAACGAAGGAATATGTACATTGGTTTGAAAATAAAAGCGAAGTTATTTGATTAAAAACTTTTCCTTCACCATATATGTATTTATTCTCAACAAAGCTAGGTATTTGATTTAGTTTTACAGAATTGGATGAAATGGAAACTAATTTAGGTTCAATTTTTTTATGTTTAACATATAATGTGAACTGTTTCAGCAAAGAGTCAAAAGCAGAGCAAAGTAAAGAACATTTCTCGTAATAAGATGTACCCTCACTAGGTAATAATACATTTGTATATGAACAAGCAAATTCTTTTTGTAAATATTCCGTAAAGAAGAACTTTAAAACATCCTCATATCGAATGCCTTGCTGATTTAAAAAATCATAATATATAGACATCTGCATTTGAGCAAGCATATTTTTCAAATTAAACGTACTGTTTAATGGATAATAACAAGGAAGTTTCTTTGCCCCAAAAACATCTTCAAATATAGATGCTTGTACCTT
>JAZUNQ010000043.1:0-5710 GCA_045604205.1 Acutalibacteraceae bacterium | reverse complement strand
CACATCGACGGGGAGGTTTGGCACCTCGATGTCGGCTCATCACATCCTGGGGCTGTATTCGGTCCCAAGGGTTCGGCTGTTCGCCGATTAAAGTGGTACGCGAGCTGGGTTCAGAACGTCGTGAGACAGTTCGGTCCCTATCTGTCGTGGGCGTAGGAAATTTGAGAGGAGCTGTCCCTAGTACGAGAGGACCGGGATGGACGCACCTCTGGTGCACCAGTTGTTCTGCCAAGGGCATAGCTGGGCAGCTAAGTGTGGATTGGATAAACGCTGAAAGCATCTAAGCCTGAAGCCAACCTCAAGATTAGATTTCCCATAGCATAAGCTAGTAAGGTCCCCTGTAGACTACAGGGTTGATAGGCAGCAGGTGTAAGCGTAGCGATACGTGTGCTAGGCTGTACTAATAGACCGAGGGCTTGACCTATTTTTCAATCCTCTCTTCCGTTACATTTGTTCAGTTTTCAGGGTGTGAGTAAAAGTTATTAACATCTCTCTTTTGAGGGATGTTTTTTATTTGCTAAAAAAAGGAATTTTATTTGACATTTATTATGGAAAGACTTATAATAGAAATGTTAAAATAGATAAAGTGTGCACTCACTTTATCAAATCATTTTATTCTTTTTGGAGGAATGAATTATGAATTTTATTAAAGTAGACAGTTATGAAAAATTAAGCGTTACCGCAGCAAATATTATTGCTTCACAAATTATTATGAAGCCAAACTGCGTGCTCGGCCTTGCTACCGGTTCTTCACCTGTTGGCACATATAAAGAGCTTATCAAAAAATGTGATGCAGGCGAGCTTGATTTTTCAACCGTTACTTCTGTAAATCTTGATGAATACGTTGGTCTTAACGGTGATCACGACCAGAGCTACCGTTACTTTATGAACACCAACCTCTTTAATCACGTAAATATCGACAAGGCTCGCACCGCTGTACCAAGCGGTATTTCTGATGACCTCGATGCCGAAGGCGCTGCATATGACAAACACATTGCCGACCTTGGCGGTATCGATCTTCAGCTTCTTGGTATTGGTCTTGACGGTCATATCGGTTTTAACGAGCCTGCAGACGTTTTCACTAAAGAAACACACGTTGTTGACCTTCACGAATCAACAATCGAGGCAAATGCTCGTTTCTTTGAGTCAATTGATGATGTTCCCAAAAAGGCAATTACTATGGGTATGGGCGCTATTATGAACGCTAAAAAGGTATTGCTTGTTGCAAATGGCGCAAATAAAAAAGAAATACTTGAAAAAGCATTCTTTGGTCCTATTACACCACAGGTTCCTGCTTCAATTTTACAGCTTCACCCCGATGTAACAGTTATCTATAGTGAAAACTAATTATATAAAAACGAGGTATTTTAAAATGACAGATAGAGAAATTGCTATTCGTGCGGCAAAACAATTTAACTCTGATGAAATCACCTATATCGAACCCTACGGTAGCGGCCATATAAATTCTACATGGCTTGCTGTACATAAGTCGGCAGACGGTAAAGAGGTTAAAAACCTTATGCAAAAAATAAGTACCGTTGCCTTTAAAAAGCCTGATGAGCTTATGCAGAACATTGTAGGTGTTACCGAGTTTTTACGTGACAAGGTAGAAGAGGACGGCACACTTACCGTTGTTCCTACACTTGACGGCAAAAGCTATTATGTAGATGAGCTTGACAACTACTGGCGTGTTTACAAGTTCATTGACAACGCTACTGCATATCAGCAGATAGAAAACGACAATGACTTTTACACCTGTGGCTTGGCTTTTGGTGAATTTCAGCAGACACTTGCAGAATATCCTGCAGAAAAACTGTTTGAAACAATTCCAAATTTCCACAACACACCAAGCCGTTTTGCCGATTTTAAAAAGGCACTTGCTGAGGATAAAATGGGCAGAGCAAAAGACGTTCAGCCTGAAATTGACTTTGTTCTTGCGCACGAGTGCAAGGCAGATGCTATTACCTCTAAGCTTGAAAGCGGCGAAATTCCCTATCGTGTAACCCACAACGACACCAAGCTTAACAATATTCTTATTGACGATGCTACCGGCAAGGCAAAATGCGTTATCGACCTTGATACCGTAATGCCGGGTGCCGCTGCATACGATTTTGGTGACAGTATTCGTTTTGGCGCTTCAACAGGCGCCGAGGACGAAACCGACCTTTCAAAAATTTCGGTAGACGTTCATTTGTTTGAGGTATTTGCTAAGGGCTATCTTTCAACAGCAAACAAATTCCTTACCCCTGCAGAAAAAGACAGTCTTGTAACAGGCGCTTATCTTATGACACTTGAATGCGGCGTTCGTTTCCTTACCGACTATCTTAACGGTGACGTTTATTTCAAAATACATAGAGAGCATCACAACCTTGACCGTTGTCGCACACAGTTTAAGCTCGTTTCTGATATGGAAGCAAAAGAAGCAGAGCTTCGTGCAATTATAAATTCTATTAAATAAGGAACGCATATGATTACTATATCAAATGAATTTATGACTGCAACCTTTAGTGAAATAGGTGCAGAGCTTAAAAGCCTTAAATGTGACGGCAAAGAGCATATCTGGTATGGTGACCCACAGTTTTGGACAGGGTCATCTCCGGTATTGTTTCCCATTTGCAGTGGTCTTAAGGATGATGAATTTATCTATGAGGGCAAAACCTATACCCTGCAAAAACACGGCTTTGCCCGCAGAGCAAAGTTTGACGTTGAAACGGTAGATAAAACAAGCGCAACCTTTTTGTTAAGCAGTGAAAACTGCCCACAAGAAAATTACCCATTTAAGTATGAATTCAGAATTATATATACACTTACCGGTAAAAAAATGAACGTTGAATACAACATTCGCAATTTAACCGACGGCGATATGTATTTTTCTGTTGGCGCACACGAGGCGTATTTGTGCCCCGAGGGCATAGAAAATTATCAAATTGTTTTTGAAAAAGCCGAAGATTTAGATGCCTATCAGCTTGAAGGCCCACTTCTTTCGGACAATACTGTAAACTATGGTAAGAACACAACCGTTTTACAGCTTAACAATTCGCTTTTTGATAACGATTGCCTTATTTTCAAGCATCTTAATTCACGCTCGGTAGACCTTGTTAATAAAACAACAGGTGAGAAAATCAACGTTCAGTTTAACGGTTTTGACTTTCTGCTTGTCTGGACTGTGCCCGGCGCCCCTTACGTTTGTATAGAGCCTTGGTGCGGTGTTACCGATAACATTAACACAAACAAGCAGTTACCACAAAAAGAGGGTATTGAGCGAATAGAAAAGGGCGGCAGCTTTTACCGCATCCACAGCTTTGAAATAATTTAAAAACAAGACCTCTGCAATTTTGCAGAGGATTTGTTTTTAAGTGTTATATATTTTTATAATAATTAGAAAACATATTGAAAAACACAGATAATCACAGTATTATATATATAGGCACATTTTAACTTGAAGTGTATCCTATATAAAGAAAGGAATGTTTTTATGCTTAAAACCAACAAAAGAGTATTAGCTTGTGTGGTTGCTTTTGCAATCATTGCTATGTCAGTTTTTACAGGCATTGGCTTTACTGCAAGCGCTTCGTCTGTTAATTGCGCAGATCGCAAAACAATTTATTGGGATGGCGGTGAAAGTGCAATTACAACCGGTAGCGGAACAAAGGTTGATCCGTATATCATTAAATCTGCCGATGAACTTGCTTGGCTTGTAAAACAAAATGCCGATGCAACTAAAGGAAAATATTTTGAAATTGATAAAACAATAGGCACAATAGTCCTTCAGCCCGAATCAAAAGCGCAGGCTGTTATGAGGCAGACAAATGCATTATCAGTTAAAGCGTATTTTGAAGCAATAGCAGCCTCTGCTAAAGTCTGGCCGAATATGGGATGGGAAGCGTCCTGCTTTGCCGGCGATTTTGACGGTAATGGTGTTACTATTTACGGTCTTTATCAAAAGTCAAACAACAATGCAGGTTTGTTTTCAACAGTAGATGCGGGAGCAGCATTTCATAATATTGCCCTTAAAAACTCCTACATCACTTCAACCGCTTCCGATTATCAGGTAGGCGGTATTGCGGCAGTTACATCAAGTTTAAATTATGGTGTTAAAGAAAACGGTGCCATCTGGTTTGACTCTTGCATAGTTGCAAACAACTATATGCACAACAACTCTACAAGCCACGACCGTACAGGCGTTGTTATTGGCGCATCGAGTGATATTGTTTATATGGATAATTGCTTGGTTTACGGTAACAATGCTACCTACGCAGCCGAGCACACTTCCACCTACACGGCAACAGAGCAGGATCCTGAGTGGAAAAGTCATCCTGAAGACTATAAATTATTGGCATTTACGTTTGATGATGGTCCAAGCGCTAATATGCCCCGTTACGTAAATTTGTTTGCTTCACACCAAGGCACAGGAACCTTCTTTGTTAGAGGTAACTCAATAACCGGAGATAGCAGTTACACCGCTATGCAATCAGCAATCAATGCGGGTTGGGACATTGGCAATCACGGAGACAAGCATCTTGTGGCAACCATCGGCGGTGCAAATGGCGGTGAGGCTACATATGAGCAGATAAAGGCCGATATAAACAATCTTACAATTAAATTAGAGAACAATCTAAAAACACGAAGCGGCGCACCGTATAAGGTTAATTTTTACCGTCCGCCCAACATAAAGCCAACCGACAATACGTTTAAGGTTTGTACCGAAGAAAACCTTGCTGTAATATGGCTTAAACACGATGCACTCGATTGGAGTAGCAATAAAACATATACCGATCGCTACAACGTGTTCAAAAACGGTATCGGCACATGGAAAGACGGCGACGTGATTCTTTGTCACGAGCATGGTGTTGTTGGCGCAGAGGATACCTATAAGATTTTAGAAGAATTATTGCCTGATTTTTATGAGGCAGGATATCGTTTCTGCTCTATTAGTGAGCTTATGCAAATGCGTGGAATAACACAAAGTCAGATTTCCGGCAAGTTAGAAAACACCAATAACAATAACGGTATGGTAACAAACGTTTTAGATGTTGCAAGAGATAAAACTGCCCCTGTTTGGAGTAGTGCCAACAACAGCGTTATTGTAAGCGAAAGTCTTGTTAAGCCTGAAAACCTTGAGCTTGTTAACGACGGTGCAGAAACATCACGCTACTACAATATGATTCGTAACAGCATAATTTTTGATACCCCTGCGTTTGACTACGCTCAAGCACAAGGCTCACGCTTCAACGACCCTACCTGCTATGAAAACGTTTATGCTAACATTGATTTTGATAGATACCCATTTGCTAACGGAAAAATTTTTAATCCAACAGAGGAACAAATCAAAGTGGTTGCCAATCTTGACAACACTCAACTCCCCTCTGCGTTTATCAAGACCGAAGATTATCCCGAACTTCGCACCTTCCACGATGCAGTATTTACTGACGGAACACCGATAGACGAAAACAGTCACTTGCCAACCTGTTCGTGCGGTCTTGCCGATTCAAACGTACAGCCACACAACTTTGTATCAGACACCGAGACTCCAGCGTGGGATTCATACTACTGTGGAGTATGCGGTCTTGTATGTGAACACGTTCCTGAAGAAGAAGGTATCACAGAATACGAAGGCGACTGCGTAACAGCAGCAGGTTATGAATATAACTGCCCAATTTGTGGCTACCACGAAGAAAGCTTCGAAGAAGTTGCAGGTCATAACTTTACT
>JAZUNQ010000042.1:0-35996 GCA_045604205.1 Acutalibacteraceae bacterium | reverse complement strand
GATTCAGGAATTACCGTAGAATTTGTAGATGGACTTGAAACCAACGGTAAGTTTATACGAAGTAAGAATAAGATAGTTATTCGCTCAGATTTAAGTGCTGTGCAGATGTATGTGGAAGTGTTTAAGCATGAGTTTATGCATAGGCTTGAAACCAAACAGTTGTACGGCAAATTTATAGATTACTGTTTTAAAAAAAGTACAGCGTTTGAGCAATACGTGTGTGCTGAACTGAAAAGTGCAGGTGTGGATTATAACGTTGATACTGTAACACGTGATGGTGTGCTCCAAGCCTATACTAACTATAGGTATGACCAGTATAAAAACAGTAAGGATATACCAAAGTCTGACCGAGAAGCTTTTAAAATGGAAGATGCACAGGAAGAGATTGTTGCAGACTTTTTTGCACAAATACTATTCCAAGGTGAAAAGTACCGTACAAGAATAATTGAAGCACTTGGAAATGCTGACGGTGAAGCGTTTATTGGTATAGGTGACGAGGTAAGCTCGGAAGCGGCACTGATGGAACTGTACAAACAAGAACCTACTCTTTACAAGCAGGTTGTGCAGTGGATAAAGGATATTATATATGAGCTTCGTGGTATGCCGCAGGCAAAGAGTGTTGCAGATGACCTTGAATATATTGAAGGTTTACTGACAAGGGTTTATAACTCGAAAGACATTAAAGAATTATTGAGAAAAAAACAAAATGAAATTAAGTGTAAAATAATGTCATTTGATGATGGGGTCAAATATGTTGATATTACAACAGATCAGGAAAGATTTGAGGGTTTGACAACTGACGAAATGCAGAAAGAAGCAAAAAGAGTTATTAAAGAGAACTTTGTAGGTAAAGTAATAGGTGACACTAATAGAGTATTCGTAAACAGTAGATCTGCGGGAGAATATTCGTACCCATCAAAATTTATTAAAAATTCCGATATTATAGAAGCAAAAATGAGAGCTTCGACAGAACTTGGTAATTTGGTGGAAATCGGTTCCAACTATAAAAACAAACCAGATGGATTGTATGGACATACACACACAAAGGCTGTAGGTGGGTTTGATTATTACGACACTATATTTAAAGTTGGAAATAAATATTATTTTGGAATAATAAATATTATGGTTACCGATAGAGGAAGGCTTCTTAAAGATATAACACAAATAAGAGACATTTCCAACGACATCATCGCTCAGTATGGAGAAAATCCACAAGGCGAATTCGTTGAAAATGTCTCTGAAAAGATTATATTTGATTTTGATGAAAATGTCAACTTGAAAGACAATAAGCGGCTTGTGAAGGAAAAGCTTAATGAGGAGAAGTTAAATGATGTTGAGTTAAATAAAACTCAAAAGCATATAGAAGGAAAAATTATATCATCTTTCGATATAAGACGAATGAACGATACTATTCATGTTCAGGAAAAAGTGTTTGACACTCTTTTAAAAGAAGGCTTTTTTGAGGATTTAGAGGAACGAAAGACAGTGGTGAAAAACAGATCCAGTGGCATGGTTATTGAAATTAATAAGAGTGGTATTAAGGAAACATTTAATTATCACAATTTTACACAAATGCCACATGAAATAATGGTGGATAAACTACTGTTGATAAGAAGTCTACCTTTGATAATAAGAAATGGTAAGATTGTTGAAGACAATGTTAAAAATATTCATAATAAGGAAACAACGGTAAGTTATGCTTATATAGTTCAAAATGTTAATATTAATGGAATCGAAAAGGTTGCTACAGTAGTTATAAGAAAATCTCCACAAAAAAATAAATTTTGGACTTTGCAAATTGATATAAAAAATAACATTGGAAGCACACCTGCTGGAATTTCACAGAATTCTATAACAGGACTTCTTACTTCCAATGTTGATACGAGTTTATCACAAAATTCTCACAATGTCAATACAAGGAACATTTCAAGTGAATTTATGCAGCAGATGAGACATAACGAGCAAGCGTATGCAAAGCATCTTAATCGCAAGTATCAATCTAAAGCAGATAAAGACAATTATGGATATGAAATTTTAAGCGAACAAGAGCAAGGATATATTGAAAAAATATGTAATGCGCTTGGTGTTAAGGTTGTATTTGAAGATTTGCGAGAGATGGTATATAAAGGTGAAATACTTTCACCGGATGGATATATAGAAAAAGATAAGGGAATAATTCATCTGAATCTTTATGCCGAAAATCCAATAGGTTTTGTGCTTAAGCATGAGCTTGCGCATTTTGGTGAAAAATCAAGTAGATATGTTGAGTTTGTTAATGTTGTTAAGAAAAGCAAGCTGTATAAAAAGTGGATTACCGAAAAAACAGGCGAAAGCGACGTAAGAATTGCTGAATATAAATATAAGCAAATGGTGGCAAGCACACATAGCGACATATACGGAACTGCTGACCCAAAGGCAGAAGCAGAAATGATAGCCGACTTTGCAGGCGAAATGCTATTTACAGAAAATGGCAGTGGTATGATTGCGCTGACAAATAATTTAAATGCAAAGCAAAGAAATGCTGTTGTACAGTTTGTGCTTGATTTTATATCTTACGTTAAGAAAAAACTTAGTGGTATAGATACAATTACCTTTGAACTTTCAAGGTTGGAAGATGGGTTTATAAGGTTATTATATGATGAGCGGATAGAATATGGTGACGAACAAAATGACGTTAGGTTTAGTATAGCAGGTGAAAACTCTAAAACGGCAAATCATAGTTTGTTGTTTGAGGCAAAGTTACGTGATTATAAGGGTGAAGATAGTGAGTTAATTCGCCGTGAAACGGGATGGTATAAAGGTCGAGACGGCAAGTGGAGATATTATATACCAGATAACGAACTTAATATTGATAGACTTATTGAATTTGCAAATTCAAACGAAAACGTTGCTTTGCTAGGTGAAGTAATAATACACGATAAATTGTTTGAAGCATATCCTGAACTTAAAAGTGTTATGGTGAAGTTTGAAAATATTGGTGAATATGATTATGGAAAGTATACATCAAAGGGAAATATTCTTTCATTAGATTATAAATTACTGACTGATATTGAAATATTAACTGATACATTGATTCATGAGATTCAACATGCAATTCAGCATATTGAAGGATTTGCACGTGGTGGAAACGAAAAAACAGGATTTTATTATGCGATAAATAGCACATATGATATGGTTAGCAGAAGTCAGCAGTTTAAAAGTCTTGCTACCAAAGAAGAGAAGTTTGATTACCTATGTAATATAGCACTAAAGTTATTTAATGCAAAAAGTTTGGAAGAACTAGCATATAAATCATATTTTAAAATTTACGGTGAAGTAGAGGCAAGGCAATCGGCTAAATATAGAGAATATGATGAAAATCTTTTAAGGTTGGCTGAACCCGATACAAATGGAAACATAGTAAGTTTTAAGTCGGAAGAAGATAAATACTTTGCAATACTGAAGCATTTAGGTTATAATGATAGTGAAATTAATAGTTTTCGCAAAAAGGTGGGAATGATATATGAGAACCAACCACGAAATGGCAATATTAATAGCCAAAGTGATATATCAAGAGTGCAAAGAGTCAGAAATAACGTTAGAGGAATTGATAAGTCCGGAAGTTACCAAAAAATCAATATTGACAAAATGGGCGATAGAGAACGAACTAGATGGTTTTACGGAGGAACCGATAGCCGAGTTGCAATTCCTACTGAGACAGGCAAAGATTCAGGGGGACTTTTGGGAACAGGAGTTCATAGCACAATATCCACGCAAGAGGAGTCCAGATCGCCCAAAGGATTGGATAATACTGTAGAGAAAGACAAAAAAGCGACCTCACAAGAAGAGGTTGCTTTTTCTATGCCAAGTAAATATTCGTATGAAGCACTTATTAACAAGCCGGATGTTAAAATAACATTGACAGATAGTTTTGATGTTGGGATAGACGGGAATACAAGAAAAGGTATTATAGATAAAGCAATAGAAAATGCCGTAAAAATAGGTAGTGAAAATGAAAATGGTAATGCTGTTGTTTACATAAAAGATATTGATAGTGAAATAATTTTAAGTAAAAGTGGATTAAGACATGGACTTGATCGCAGATTTGAATTGTTGGCACCTATTATATTAAAATCGGGAGAAATATTAAGTAATTCGATTAGAATAAATGAGCTAGTACCGAGAGCAGACAATATAAGTAAAGCATACGTTCTTATAGGTGTAGCAAAAAATGCAAAAAACGAGCTATATATTGTTTCGTTTGTTGTAAATAAAGTTACAAGTGAAGTAAGTGATATTGATGTTTTATATGCTATAAACGCAAAAACAGAACCAGCCGGGAGCTTATCCCCAAGCGTTCCCGTCCTAAAGACGGACTACTTTACTGGTTCTACTATTAGTATATCTAAATTATTAGATTATGTCAACAGATATTTCCCTGATGTATTGCCCGAAAGTGTATTGCGTCACTATGGTTATGATGGTCGTCCGGAAGGTAAAATAGGTGAAAGTGCATTGTTTTCTATGCCGATAGGAAAACGCAGAAAGGCGGTCAAGAATAATGTAATTGAACTATCAAAAAATAATGAATTATCTAAACAAATCGGTGATTTGCACGGTACTGAAAAATATAAGGTTATACAAGATTATATTCTTAATGCTTTGGGTGGAGAGCAAATTGTTTTATCCGATGGTAAAAAAGCAGTTGTTGATAAAAGTGATGCTAGACATATTTCCCAAAGTGCAGGAAGTAAAAAAGTTGCACAAATTTCAGAAATAAAAAGGATTGTTGAAAGCGCTACTTTAATTGCTGAAGAAAATAGTAGCAAAGAGAGAAAATTCGATTATTTTTATTATTATGAAGCGACAGTTAAGTATGACGGAGAACTGTTTAATGTATATTTGAATGTTGGTAGAGCGAGAAATGATGCCACGTATCATCTATACGATATAACACAAAAATTAAGAGATACCGCCCATCGAGTTAACGATGTAGGGCGGCCCGTAGGTGACGCCCTGAAAAACGGTATCTCTAATGATAGTATAACTAAAAACACGGATGTTGTCAATAATAATTACTTGACAAAAACTGACAATATTGAATATGAGGCGCTTAATGAAAAAGAGCAAGGTTATATTAAAAAGATATGTAACAAGTTTGGCATAGGTATTGTATTTGAAGATCTGCGAGAGATGGTATATAAAGGTGAAATACTTTCACCGGACGGATATATAGAAAAAGATAAGGGAATAATTCATCTGAATCTTTATGCTCAAAATCCAATAGGTTTTGTGCTTAAGCATGAGCTTGCGCATTTTGGTGAAAAATCGAGTAGATATGTTGAGTTTGTTAATGCTGTTAAGAAAAGCGTAGCTTATAAAAAGTGGATTAGTGAAAAAACGGGTGAAAGCGACGTAAGAATTGCTGAATATAAATATAAGCAAATGGTGGCAAGCGCACATAGCGACATATACGGAACTGCTGACCCAAAAGCAGAAGCAGAAATGATAGCAGACTTTGCAGGCGAAATGCTATTTACAGAAAATGGCAGTGGTATGATTGCACTGACAAATAATTTAAATGCAAAGCAAAGAAATGCTATTGTACAGTTTGTGCTTGATTTTATATCTTACGTTAAGAAAAAACTTAGTGGTATAGATACAATTACCTTTGAGCTTTCAAGGTTGGAAGATGGGTTTATAAGAATGATGGCTGATTCGGTGCAAGAGTATGCCGCTATAGAAACGGAAAATTTAAATTATGGTGAACAGGACATATCCTTTTGCTATGTGAGATGTGAGGATGAAGACCTGATTTCACAAGCCGAAGAATTGGAAAAAGAAGGCTTAGATGGTGTTGAAATATTTAATCAAATAGGTGTTTACAAAAACGTTTTTGGTGAATGGGCTGAATCTATTGACTTGGGTAGATATAGATTTTATCCATACGGCAACCATTCTACAGGATATAACCTTATAAAAAAATCAAATCATATAGAAGGACGATTAAGAGATATTGTTATATGGCCGGAATTGTATGAGAAATTTCCTGAGTTTGAGGATGTTAAAATTGTTATAAAACCATCTGACTTTGCGTATGATAAAACAAAATTTATTCCCGATGAAAATGGCGGTAAAATTATTATAAATCAAAAGCTTTGTGACGATTACGCAACAGGC
Source organism: Acutalibacteraceae bacterium (assembly GCA_045604205.1). GTDB lineage: Bacteria > Bacillota > Clostridia > Oscillospirales > Acutalibacteraceae > UBA737. Next base: position 29,837 of record JAZUNQ010000042.1, on the reverse strand, counting down.
GAAGATTATATTGCAAAAGAAGAAATGGTTAAAGCAATTCAGCATATGATACAGTTTAAGGAAGGCAATTACGTAGGCAGAAGTTATGATTACTGGAAAGATTTAGAAGCCAAAGGCAAACTGCCTTATCTTGAGAAAAAGGGTAGGTATATTACTGCAGACGAAATGATGCATAAGTTCGCCGATAATTATGACGCAGATATGGCGGCACGACGACAGTTTGTAAAATATGTAAAAACCAATCTGGATAAACAACCTGATAAATATAAGCAAGCTACTTTATATCAGCCATATATTGACCCCGACGATGTAATTGTTTATGGCAGTCGCAATAAATTGATGACGCTTTATGAAAAAAACAACGTCAAAAAACGGAGACTTCCCAATAACTATATTTTAAATAAAAATGAATCTGATTATGAAATTTTCACAGTTGACGAGAAGGGTGAAGCAACTCAAAGGGTAAAGGACTTTGTTTGGAGTAAGGAAAAGAGACCTACGGCTGAATTTAGACAAAACTGGGGTAAAATAAAGGGCGGTAACAGTGGCTTTTTGAAATCATTTGCTAATGGTTTTGAAAAGCGCTTTTTAAATCAAAAATATATAATATCAAACACAATGGCATCTGATGAAGATACTGTTGGCAGAAAATTATCACTTTGGGTGCAAGAAAAGATTGACGACAGCCTTGCTATAAATGAAAAAGGTCAGCCAATATCGGGCTATGTTGTAAGCTTGCACGGAGACGACGTGTTTAGACAGGCTGGGCTTGGCTTACCTTTAAGCACAATTGACGCAGCTATTGCAAGGTATAATGATACCGGAAGTGTATCGGGCAAAAATACCAATTGCTTTGAATTTTATATGATTATAAAAAGACCGTTTATTCTTTACGGTGATCCACAAGAGTTATCCTTAAAGGAAATTGGACTTCATCTTGTTGAAAGTGGATATTTATCTGAGAAAGAATATTTAAAAATGATAAATTCTGAATATGGTAAAAAGCCGTCGAATTATAATGCTTATATGACCCGTAAACTTAGAAATATACTTATAAATGAAGGGTTTGACAGTCTTATTTATGAAAATCAGAGGTATGACAAGGGTAGTATTACGATAGCCGTTTTTGATAAAAGTCAGTTAATACCGGTTGCAAAAGATGGTTTGCTTATTGAAAACAACGGAATTGAGGATGAAAGGTATAAAGATTATTGGTTTGATGAGGACCCAAGATTTGACGGGGCTAAAGAAAATAAGGAAAAATTAGCAATGTATGTCCAAGAACCGCAATATAATCTTAGAACGGTTAGAAAACAGGTAGACAGTCGCATAAAATTGGGCGATGCCGGATTTTTTGAAAAATTGCAATCAAGTGCACAAGAAGCGTATGAATATGTGTGTAGCGAGCTTAGTAAATGCGGTGAGATAGAGCTTAGCGGGTATGATAATGCAGGACGCCGCTTTACGTATAAAGCCTTTAATATGTTCAGAAATTGTATTTTCAGAGATGAAAATGGCGATATAATGATCTTTGTATTATGGAATACAAAACCTAAAAATATATCTCAAGCGGCAAAAATGGGTATAGAATTTGGTACGGTTGATTTTGCATTTAAAAGGTTTTTTGATCACAAGGAAAGCAAGGGAACTTGTTACAACGGTGTTTTTGAAGAGTTTATTTTAAATTGCTCTAGTCCGCTTATATTACCGTTTGATAGTTGGAACGCCGCCACGGTGGCACAATACGCATTGGAACATGGTATTATAAACGATAAGTTTTATAATAGGTTGCTTTCGCTTAAAAGTATTGGTAGTTCTACATACATTAGCGATGCATCACAAATACTTAGAGAGCAGATAAAAATGTCCGGCTATGACTGCATAATATTTGCAAAAAGCACAGGCGAAAAAGCGGTTGTTCCGCTTTATGATGATTTAATAATTCCAATATCTGAAAATGGTATATTAAAGCCTGAGTGTGATATTTATGAAGGTATTATAAGCGAAACAAACGATGACGTAGATGGCGAAGTAATAAAACCAAAAAAGGTGACAGTGCGTGATTTTAGTAAGGTTAAAGATATTATTTTAGCAGAAGAAGATTCTACTAAAAAGTTAAAACATCTTACAGAATTTTTAAGTCATGCAAGTAATTCTATATTAACAGAAAACAATGATATAAACGTTGGCTTTAGTGGTGATTTTGATACCATAGGACATAATCTTTGGAAGTTTGTTTCAATTTGCAATAATCTTTTAAGTGAAGCGGCACAAAATATAGCAATTAACGAACGTGACACTGCTGACCGCTTTGTGATAGAGGAAATACGTCAGGAGCTAAAGTATACCAAGCTTAAAAACGAAAACGGCAGACTACTGTCGTTTTTCTTTTTTGATAAATATAGAGGAAACGGATTTAAACATAGTTCTTGGGGTTATCACGTTACAACACTTAATGGCGCTCACGATGCATATCTTGCCGAAAGGCAAAAACACCCAGAACTTAAACAGGGCGAATATATAGAATATTACGTAAATGCACAGAACCCATATATTTTACAAAATGCGCCAAAGGAATTAACAGCCAAGCGCCTTGCTGAAGAATTATATAAAAACGGGGCTTTGAGCAACTATGAGTATAATAGGGTAACAATATTGATAAATAATGATTCTACCATGCATTTTGGTGCTGCAATGTTATATTTAAATAGAAAAATGCGTGCCAAGGGCTATGACGGTATTATCTATATGTGCCAAGATACCGGAAACCCGGGAGTAATAGTGTTTAATGAATCACAGCTTATACCCGTGTCGGTGAACGGAAATGCAATAGAATATAATGATTTAGAAACCGCAGATCCTAACGGGTCTGCTTTTTTGTTGAAATTTATCGAAAAGTTATATAATAAAAATATTGAAAATCTCGAGGAATATGATATAATAAAATTGGCTCGTGAATATCTTAAGTCGCCTGAGGGGCAAAAAGATAAAAGACCGTATTTAAGACATCGTCCAGCATATGTAAAAAATCAGATAGAAACAGTTTATGAGAATGCTAAGAGTGTATTTGGTAAGGTTTATGATCCAAGCGGTATAGAGCTTCCGTGGGATCCATCAAAACCAAGAAACGGTCAATGGGATATGGGCCACATTCCCGGTCAAAGATATGCGGTTGTACATGCTAAATACGTTTTAGGAATGATGACACCAAGTGAGTTTTTACAGTGGTACCGAGATCCTAACAACTACAGACCGGAGTTGCCATCTACCAATAGAGGGCATAATTACGAGTAAATAGAAAGGTGCATTAACGTGAAAGAAAAAAAAGCAAGAAAACTAACGGTAGATGAAATGCCTGTATTAAAGAAGGCGATAGAAATCTTAAACGAACGTGAAGACAGGTTAAATTTAGGCGCTTGTATGGTGTCAAATAATATTTTAACAGGTGCAGGCCAACTAGGATGGTGTTACAGGCATGAACCATATCGTGGCGCTGATGTCGATAACGGGTGGGAGTTTTTATCGGATATTGATACTGAAGAATTTTTGAACGTTGCGGAAAACTGGTCAATTATTTCATTTGATCAAATGGCAACTATAGAACCTTGTGTTGTAAAAATTTTTGATTTTCCTCCCGGTACGGATTTAGTTGTTATTAACGATGAAGATAACCGCTATTTTGCCGATTCAGAAACATATGCACCGGTATTAAGATACTGTCCGGACGAGGAAGACGAATAATTTTATAGTAAATATATGTAAAGCATAAGCAGACTCTTTTGAGTCTGCTTATTATTTTTTATAAGGAGGTAATTTTATGGAAATTAAAAATATTGGATATTTAGTTAGTATAAACGGTATTACTCCTGCTACAGAACAATTTGGCGGTACGCAGGGGGACCATAAAGTAACGACGATTGAGTTTACTTTAACGGATGAATTGTATGAAACTGTAACGGATGAGTCAGGCGAAGGAAAGCATATGTACCGATTCGACGTTTATGACGGCGAGGGTGGTATTTGGTCAAGTGTACCGGAAGAAATCATAGAAAACACTGTAAGTATTACACTTGAAGAACGACACACACGCTTTGGCGGGAAGATAACGGTTTATTTGGTAATAACCGCATTATCGGATGATAACGAAACCGAGATGGAGCTTTATAGCTTTCCTGCTGTATTACGCTTTAATAACAAGCCCGACGGTACGTATCAGCAAGGCGAAAACTATGAAAGCATATCTTCGCTCGCTGAAAGTGTAAAAAACAATGCCCTTGCGGCAGAGACTTCAAACAGGCAGGTTCAAAACCTTGCAACCCAGGTTGAAGAAAAGCTACAAAACGGTGAATTTGACGGTGTAGGTATTGAGTCTGCAGAAATTGTTGCCGATGAGCTTGTTATTACCTATACCGACGGTACAGTTCAGAATTTAGGTAACGTAAAAGGTGAGCGGGGCCCTAAGGGAGAAAAGGGTGACCAGGGTGAAACACCTGATGTTAGCGGTTTTGTAGAAAAGGTGCAAGGTAATACTATGACAGACCAAGCCTATGCAGTTGGTCCTTTTGGCGACACAAGAATAGTTGAAATAGAAGATAATAATTTGTATGACGATGTAAGTTTTGCATACTGCATACCAAGACGAAATAGTAGTGGTAATTTGCTTACAAAAGAACCTACAACTGATTTAGAGTGTACTAACAAAAAGTATGTAGATGATTTAATTGGTGATATAGAAGCTTTGTTAGGGGGTATTTAAATGAGTATAGCAACTGAAATACAGCGATTACAAAGCGCAAAGGCTGATATTAAGACAGCCATTGAAAACAAGGGTGTAACGGTTGGTGACGGAACAATTGATACCTATGCCGAAAAGATTAGTGAAATATCAGGCGGTGGCAGTGGCGACTACGACCAAGGCTTTGAGGACGGCAAAAACTCGGTTGTGCAGTTAGATAGATATTTAAAATCTGCAACCTTTACAAGTCTTAATATGTTTGGCACAAAAGAGGCAGTTTTAAATTTTGACAGTATAACAAACAGTTTGGCTAATCTTTTTTATTGTGATACGGAAGAAAAGCGAAATAACACAGTTGAGCATTTAACTATAAATTGTCCTGCTTTGGTTATATCAATTTCACAAATACTTTATTGTCAATATCCTTATACCGATTTGACGTTGAAAAGATTGACATTAAATGTTGATACTCAAAACTGTTCAAATTATAAAAATGCTTTTACACACCAACGAGCGTTAGAAATCATAGATGGAAAACCACTTGACTATTCAAATGTAACAGCAAGTAATATTAACGGCTTTTCTAATTGTGTTGCTTTGGTAGAGGTTAGATTTGTAGCGAACAGTATTAAATACAGTATATCGTTTGCAAATTGTAGCGAGTTAAGCACCGAAACAATCCAAAGCATTATAGACGGACTTGCTGACTTAACAGGCGGTACGGCTCAAACGCTTACACTACACGCAACAGTAGGCAGCAAACTTACTGATGAACAAAAGGCAACTATAACCGCGAAAAATTGGGAATTGGTTTATTAAGGGGGTGATTAAATGACCGAAATCGCTGTTGCACTAATCACCCTGGCAGGTGTAATTATTACAGTTGCACTTGGTAATAAAAAGACCTCAAAGGATATAAAATCACAAACCGATCTTACAATTTATCGGATAGATCAGTTGGAAAAAAAGGTGGAAAAGCATAATCAGGTCGTTGAGCGTGTATATATTCTTGAGAGAAAAGAAGAGGTCGAGGAAGAAAAAATAAAGGTCATCAATCACAGAATTGATGACCTTGAAAAATATCATAATTAGAAAGGTGAGATTTATGAATATTATTAAAAATTTAGTGGATAAAACGAAATACAGTATTAAATGTCCGTATGCTATGACCGCCACACGAATTGTGGTTCACGAAACGGCAAATGATGCTTCGGCGCAAAATGAAATTAATTATATGCGAAATAATAATTTTGAAACATCTTTCCATTTTGCAGTGGATGATAAGGAGATTGTGCAGGGTCTACCGCTTGACCGCAATGGTTGGCACGCAGGTGACGGTAACGGAAAGGGTAACCGAGAAGGTATAGGCATTGAGATTTGCTATTCTAAGTCGGGCGGTGAAAGATGGGAAAAGGCGGTCGACAATGCGGCACGCTTTATTGCCGAATTGCTTAAAGAGCGTAATTGGGGCATAGATAAAGTTACAAAGCATCAGGACTACAGTGGTAAAAATTGCCCTCACAGAATAATTAGTGATTACGGTTGGGGGAATTTTATAAATAAAATAAATAGTTACTTAAAGGAGATGAATAATATGAAAACAGCTGACAACACGCCCGATACATACGCAAAGGAAGCGGTTGACTGGGCAATTAAAAACGGTATTTTAAAGGGTACTGATGAGGGCGATTATAAGCTTCACAGCAACCTAACCAGACAAGACGCACTTGTATTTTTGTATAGAGCTATTAAAACAAACGAAATATAAAAGGAGACGATATTATGAATAAAATTATTAATTGGTTTAACACAAATATATTTGGTATGTGGCTAAAATTTGCAGGCATTAGAGTTTTAAAGACCATGGCTGAGACAGCGCTTGCTATGATTGGCACAAACGTGATTGGTATTACCGACGTCGATTGGCTTGGCGTTTTAAGCGCTTGTGCGCTTTCCGGCGTGGTAACTATACTTTTTAATATCAAAAGCCTGCCGGAAGGGAAAGAATAACCGGTATAAATCAATGCATTAGAACATAAAATGGTATAGGGTGTTTTTATGGTTTTAAAATTTGATCTAAAAAAATTTTTAATAAGTCTTGCAATACCGCTTGGCACTGGTGCAATTTCTGCACTTATTACAAGGGGTAATATGGATATTTATTCACAAATAAATAATCCGCCGCTTTCGCCACCCGGTTGGCTTTTTCCGGTGGTGTGGTTAATTCTTTACGCACTTATGGGTATATCATTATATCTTGTGTGGAATAGTGATGCCGTATATTCGGATAAAAGAACGGCTTTAATTATTTTTGGAATTCAGTTGTTTTTAAATTTTATCTGGTCGCCCATTTTCTTTAACAAGCAGTGGTTTTTAGCGGCGTTTATAGTGTTAGTAGCGTTGTGGATATTTACACTTTTAATGATTTTAAGCTTTTATAAAATTTCAAAAGCAGCAGGACTAATGCAAATACCGTATCTTTTATGGCTTACTTTTGCAGGGTATTTAAATTTTGCGATATATTTACTTAACTAAAAAACAGGCGGTAATTCGTTATGGAATTACCGCCTGTTTTTTGCTTTATTAAACTATTCTTTAAGCTCTGATGTGCAGTGTGCGCAACGGGTAGCCTCAATTGCAATTTCGCTTTTGCAGAAGGGACAAATTTTTGTGGTTGGTGCTTCTTGTGCAATTTCTTCCTTTTTATTACCAATTTTATGTAGATTGTTTATAAGCTTTATGAACAGGAAGATTACAACAGCCATAATTATAAAGTTAAGCACAGCGGTAACAAATGAACCATATGCAAAAACGGTAGCACCTGCATCCTTTGCAGCAGTAAGGGTTATAAGGTCGGCTGCAGTTACGCCCTCGGGTAAAACTTCAGGTAGCTTTAAGATAACAAACTGGTCAGTAAAGTTAACTCCGCCTGTAACAAGACCAACAAAAGGCATTATAAGGTCATCTACCAGTGATTTTACTATTGTTTGAAAAGCACCGCCTATAATAACGCCGACAGCCAGGTCAATAACGTTGCCACGAAGGGCAAATTCTTTAAATTCTTTTAAAAGCTTTTTCATTTTAAACACCTTCTAAAAAATATTTGTTTTTACGAATAGTATTATAACATAAAGCGCAGGTTTAGCAAGAAAAAATTTTTCTAAGTTATATTTATTACTTATGTTTTTTTTAAAAAAACAGGTAAGAAGTATTCAGCATGTAAAACTATGTCGAAAAATGCGACCGATTGTGAGGCGCAAAACGACAAAATTCGCTTTTATTTTTAGGAAAATATTGGTAAGATTTTGACATAAATTTTTGAAAGGAGTTGTTTTGTATGAAAAAACAGCTTAATGTTGTAATCGCTGACGATTCAGCAGATTTTAGGCAAAACTGTGCCAAAATTTTGGGCGGTTATGGGATGAATGTAATCTTGTGCGAAAAGGATGGATACGAGGTAGTCAAAATTGTTAATGAAAACAGTATTGACGTTGTAATTGCCGACGTGTTTATGCCTAATCTTGACATATTGGGTGTTATTGACAGTATAGGTAAACTGGAACAAAAGGACAAACCTATTATAATGGCGATGTCTAATTTTAATAATCAGATGCTTGAAAAAGAAATGCTTGAAGCAGGCGTAGCATATTACTTTTTAAAGCCGATTGATATTAATTTTATGGCGCAAAGAATAATAAAATCTTGTGATTATGTAAGCGAAAGAACGCCGTTTTTTGTAAGTAAAGGTGAGGTTGCTACAGATGTTCAGCTTGAAATGTACATAACAGATATTATTCATCAAATAGGTGTACCTGCACACATAAAGGGTTATCATTATTTGCGTGAGGGAATACTTATGACCATAAAAGACTCTTCTATGATAAATTCTGTAACCAAAGCGCTTTATCCCACGATAGCAAAGAAATATAAAACAACCTCTTCACGTGTTGAAAGAGCCATACGTCACGCAATAGAGGTGGCGTGGGACAGGGGAGATATAGACACGCTTAATTCGTATTTTGGTTACACGATACAGATAAATAGAGGAAAACCTACAAATTCGGAATTTATTGCTATGATAAGTGATAAAATCAGGCTAAATCTTAAAGCAAGTTAATAATTTTAGGGTCTCAAACAGCGTTTGGTTGTTTGGGACCCTTTTATTTTATATATAATATATAAAAATATTGAAAAAAACGCATTGGTGTGGTATTATAAATTGAATAATTATTTTTTAAAGTGTAAAGGTGGTGAAATTTATGTCTGTTAAAAAGTGGATTGTGGGTACTCCAAATCGTGATAGGGCAAAAATACTTGCTGAAGAATGTGGTATTGACCCGTTTGCAGCACTTGTTGCAGTGGGCAGAGGTATTGACGACGAGGGCGAATTAGAGCTTTTAATAAGTGATGAGGCAATATTGTGCGACCCTATGGAGCTTAAGGACATAAATGTTGCCGCCGATTATATAAACGATGCCATAGATAATAATGTTAAAATAGCAATATTTGGCGACTATGATTGTGACGGTGTTGTAGCTACTGCACTGTTATATGATTATCTAAAAGGCAGAAACGTTGATGTTGTTGCATACATACCCGATCGTATGGACGAAGGCTACGGTATGAACTGTGATGCGGTTGATAAGCTTGCAAAACAAAACGTTAAACTTATTGTGACTGTTGATAATGGAATTTCCTGTGCTAAAGAGATTGCATATGCAAAATCGTTGGGGATTGAAACGGTGGTAACCGATCACCATATTCCGCCACAAGAACTGCCTGACGCTATTGCTGTTGTCGACCCTCATCAAAGCGATTGTCCGTCAAGCTTTAAGGAGATATGCGGCGCTGAGGTTGCCTTTAAACTGGTGTGCGCACTTGACGACAAAGAGCCTGAGCAGATGATTGAACGTTATGCCGATATATTAGCGGTTGCAACTATAGGTGACGTTATGCCGCTTGTGAATGAAAACCGTTCTATAGTTAAGGCCGGAATTAATAAAATTAAATCGTCACCAAACATTGGAATAGCGGCAATTCTTAATATGGCAGGTATTGACAGAACTGACATTGATGCGGGTAAAATTTCTTTTGGCATTGTGCCAAGAATTAATGCGGCAGGCCGTATGGGTAGTGCATATAGGGCTTTTCAGTTGCTTGTGTGTAATAATGCAATACAAGCGCTAAGAATTGCAGGACCGATTGACGATGATAACGTGCGCCGTCAACAGATAGAAAAAGATATTTTAAAAAGTGCAATAGAAACTATTGAAACAAACGGTTACCGGTACAACCGTGTTATTGTAATTAGCGGCAAAGATTGGCATTTTGGCGTGTTGGGAATTGTTGCTTCCCGTCTTTGCGAGCGTTACGGAAAGCCAACCATAGTTTTATCTAATGAAAACGGTATTGCGCATGGCTCCGGACGCAGTTTTTCAGGCTTTAATCTTTATGATGCCATAAATTTTTGCGGTGATATACTTGTAAAATACGGCGGTCATGAGCTTGCCGCAGGTGTTAGTGTAGATATTGACAATATTGATTTGTTCAGAAAACGAATTAACGAATATGCTCAAAATTGTGAAAATGTGGCGCCAAAAATAAATATTGACTTTCGTCTAAACCCAGCAGGTATGAGTGTGGATATGGCGTTTGCCTTAAAAACCTTGGAGCCTTTTGGTCAGGGTAATCCTATGCCTATTTTTGGCATATTTGGTGTTACAATTGAAAAAATAACCGCAATAGGTTCGGGCAGACATCTAAAACTTCTTTGTCGCAAAAACGGAAATGCTTTTCAGGCTTTGTTGTTTGGTATGAACGTGCAACAGTTTTGTTTTAATGAAGGCGATGTTGTGGATTTGGCGGTTACGCTTGACTCAAATCAATATCAGGGTCATTATAATCTGTCAATACAAATAAAAGACATAAAAATGAGCGATATCAATCAGGACTTATACTTTGCAGACAAACAAAATTTTGATGATTTTGTATCGGGTGTGTTAAAAAATTATGCTACCGTTTTTCCAAGCAGGGAAGCGGTTGGCTCGGTTTATAAAATGATAATGGCATCCCCCGTAAAATACGAAAGACTTAAATATTTAAATACGGAATACGGATATGCAAAGACACAGATTGCCGTTAAAACGCTTTGTGAATTGGGACTGGTATCTCTTGACAGTGGTATACTTGTGGGTCATACAGCCCAACAAAAAAGCGATTTAATGCAATCTGCAACCTATAAAAAAATATACGAAAGGGTGAATCAAGGTGAATGAAGCAGCAATTCGTGATTATAATGCGCTTTTAGAGTGTATGAAAAATCAGGGCGGTAGTTACGACACAGAGCTTATTGAAAAAGCATTTAATTACTGTGTGGATCATCACCTTGGTCAAAAACGCCTTACAAACGAAGAATATTATATCCACCCCTTTAACGTTGCAAAAATAATCGTAACCTTGGGTATGGACAGTCAGTCTATAGCGGCGGCACTGCTTCATGACGTTGTTGAGGATACCGACGTTGAGATTGATGAAATAAAGCGACTTTTTGGCGACGACGTAGCGCTGCTCGTAGACGGTGTTACTAAAATTGGCCGTTTATCAATCACCTCTAAAGAGCAACAACAGGCCGAAAGCCTTAGAAAAATGCTTATAGCAATGGGCAAGGATGTTCGTGTAATCATAATTAAACTTGCCGACCGATTACACAATATGCGTACTTTGGGTGCAATGCCGGAGCAAAAGCAACGAGATAAAGCGCTTGAAACATTAGAGGTTTATGCTCCTATTGCTCACCGACTTGGTATCCGACCTGTAAAAGAAGAGCTTGAAGACCTTGCAATTAAGCATCTTGACCCTATTGCATATAATGAGATTGAGGAACTTTTAAAGGTAAGAAAAAATCAAAGGGTTCAAATACTGGAGGATATTGAAAAACGTATTGAATCACGTCTTAAAACAGAGCTTCCAAATGTTAAAATGGCGTTTCAAGGACGAGTTAAATCCATACACGGTATTTACCGTAAAATGTATGTTCAAAACCGTGATTTTGATGAAATATATGACGTTTATGCTATTCGTGTAATAACCAATACCGTTGCCGACTGTTATAATATTTTAGGTATTATGCACGATATGTTCCGTCCTATTCCAAACAGATTTAAGGACTATATCTCAACCCCTAAGCCCAATATGTATCAGTCACTTCATACTACCGTTATCAGCCGTGAAGGTATTCCGTTTGAAATACAAATCAGAACCTTTGAAATGCATCACACCGCTGAGTTTGGTATTGCGGCGCACTGGAAGTATAAAGAGGGCATTACCGGAACCGACAAATATATGGAGGATCAGCTTGCGTGGATTCGTCAGGTGCTTGAAACCTCTGACGTTTCAGGTGATGCGTCCGAAATTGTAAGAACCATAAAGGTTGATCTTAGCCAGGAAGATGTATTTGCCGTAACACCTCGTGGTGACGTTATAAATCTTCCGGTCGGCTCTACTGTTGTAGACTTTGCTTTTGCAATTCACTCTGCAGTAGGAATTAAAATGGTTGGAGCCAAGGCAAACGGCAAGATTGTTCCTATTAATCACGAGATAAAAACAGGCGAGGTAATAGAAATTCTTACAACCAATCAGGCAGGACACGGTCCCAGCCGAGATTGGATGAACATTGCCGTTACCAATTCAGCCAAGGCAAAGATACGTTCTTGGTTCAAGCGAGAAAAACGTGCCGAAAACATTGCACAGGGCAGAGAAGATCTTGAACGTGAGCTCAGACGAAATAATATAAATTATGGCGAAAAAGAATACGAGGAATACGTTGAGGATTTGGCTCGTCGTATGCGCTTTGCCGATGCAGATGAATTTTTTGCTGCAATCGGTTACGGCGGTGTACTTATATCAAAGATATTACCCCGCATCCGTGAAGACTACACAAAACGTAACAATGCTGCAAAAGCGGTCGAAATTAAGACCCTTGCTCCTAAAAAGCAAACCTCTTCAGAGGGCGTAATTGTTGAAGGAATCGACAACTGTCTTGTAAAACTTTCAAAATGCTGCGCTCCACTACCGGGCGATGATATAATAGGATTTATAACCCGTGGACACGGTGTATCAATTCATAAGTGTGATTGCAGTAACGTTCCACAGGACATACACAACTGCGCCGAACCGGATCGTTGGGTTCACGCTCATTGGGATAATGTTCATAGCGAAAGCTTTACATCCACTCTTCAAATATCGTCTATCGATCGTGAGGGCCTTGTAGGTGACGTTATGAACACGGCTTACAATATGCGCCTTGCCGTACATCAAATTAATGCACGTCAGCTTAAGGGTGGCAATAGTATAATTCATCTTACAATAAGCGCCGAAAGTGTTGAGCATTTACGTAGCATAATAACACGTATAGAGAAAATTTCGGGCGTATTCAGTGTAGAAAGAGTAGGTCAGTAAATGAAGGCAGTAGTTCAAAGGGTAAAAGAAGCCAACGTTAAAATTAATGGTTCGGTAGTTGGTAGTTGCAGCACGGGCTATATGGTTTTGTATTGCGCTGTTGAAGGTGATACCGAACAGGATATTGACCTGCTTGCCCGCAAGCTTACAAATCTTCGCATTTTTGAGGACGAAAACGGTAAAATGAACAGATCAATACTTGATGTTGACGGCGAAATTTTGTGTATATCTCAGTTTACACTGGCGGCAGACACAAAAAAAGGCAACCGCCCGTCCTTTATAAATGCAATGGAGCCTATAACTGCAGAAAAATATTATAAAGCTTTTTGTGATGCTTTAAAAAATTACGGTGTTAAGCAGGTACAAACGGGTGAATTTGGTGCCGATATGCAGGTATCGCTTATAAATGACGGACCTGTTACAATAATTTTAGACACCGATATTTGGAATAAAAAGGGATAAATATGAAGATAGAATGGTTACTTAAAGGTCATCTTGCAACCTATGCAAACTGTTATGGCTTACTTACCGATAAAGCGGCAATAGTTGTAGACCCCGGAAAATACACGGCAAACATTGCAGATTTTTTAAAAAACAATGCGGATAAAACACGCCTTATTCTTATTACCCATGCGCATTATGACCATATTGGCGGAGCATTACAGTTGCGTAATGAAACGGGCGTAAAAATTGCAATCGGCAAGAACGAAGAATTTGCTTTGTCGGACTGTAGTTTTAATCTTTCGGGAAGATTTACCCCTGCTATTTCTGCTTTTAATGCCGACTATGTAATCGAAGATGAAGAGGAATTTACCGTAGGCGATATTACAATAAAAGCATACGAAACTCCCGGTCATACCATTGGTGGTATGTGTTATCTTATAAACGACGTTCTGTTTAGTGGTGATATGCTTTTTTACGAAACGATAGGCCGTGTGGATTTGCCGGGCGGAAATGCTTTTGAAATGCAAAATTCACTTGATAGAATGATGTGGCTTTTTGATGACGATGTAAAGGTATATTCAGGCCACGGCGAAATGACCACCATAGGTCATGAAAGAAAAAATAATCTCTATCTGAGGTAAAAGATGAAACTGTGTAACATAGGTCACGAGTTTGACTATGAAATGGAAAAGTTAATACGGTTGTTTCTTCCTTTTGAGAAAATTGAGGTTATCCATACGGTAGAAACCGATACAAATTATGCCGTCTGCAAGGTCGATAAACTTGCTGATGATACGGTTGTACTTGTAAAGTTGAAATTGGATAACAAAGAAGTAGAATTTTCTGCCACTGTTGATAAAACAATACCCGACACAAGAAAAGAAACTCAGCACGAACTTGGTCGTCAGCTTTTCTTTTGCTTTGAAAAGATTACTACCTATCGTCCCGATTGGGGAATACTTACAGGTGTGCGACCTGCAAAACTGTTTTTAAGATACTGTAACGACTATGGCGAGCAATATGCCGAGGAATTTTTTAAAAACAAATTTCTTGTAACAAAGCAAAAGCTTGATTTATGTAAAAAAGCGGTAAAGGGCGAAGAAGAAATCATAGCTTTATCAAATTCTAAATCTTTTAGCCTTTATCTTTCGGTGCCATTTTGCCCAAGCAGATGCTCATACTGTTCGTTTGTATCACACTCGATTGAAAAAGCAAAGGATATAATCCCCCAATACGTAGAACTTTTATGTCGTGAACTAAAAATAACGGCAGAAATTGCAAATAAACTTGGACTTCGTCTTGAAACGGTTTATATGGGCGGAGGTACGCCTACAACCCTCACTGCCGAGCAATTAAATTTGGTGCTTGGCACTGTTAACAAGCATTTTGATATGTCTTATGTGCGTGAGTTTACGGTAGAGGCAGGTCGTCCCGACACAATTGATGCTGAAAAACTTATTGCAATAAAACAAAACGGTGTCACACGTATCAGTATTAATCCACAAAGTATGAATGATGATGTGCTTACAGCAATCGGCAGAAAACACACAGCACTTGATACCGTAAAAGCCTTTAATCTTGCCAGAGAAATTGGATTTGATAATATTAATATGGATCTTATCGCAGGGCTGCCTACCGATACGTTTGACAGTTTTAAAGACACACTTGATAAAATTTTAAAACTTGATCCTGAAAGTGTTACCGTTCATTCACTTTCTATGAAACGGGCATCTACCCTTAACACAACCGGTCAGCACGACGAGATTAAAATGGGTGCCGAGGCTTCAAAAATGGTGGATTATTCACGTGAAGTTCTTACAAAAAGCGGCATACTGCCGTACTATATGTACAGGCAAAGTAAAACGGTTGGCAATCTTGAAAACGTAGGTTATGCAAAGGTAGGATTTGAAGGGCTTTATAATGTTTATATAATGGACGAAACACACACAATACTTGCTTGCGGCGCATCGGCTGTAACAAAATTAAAGGATAACAGCGCAAAAAATATAAAAAGAATATTTAATTTTAAATATCCATACGAATATATAAGCGGTTTTGAGGAGCTTATATCACGCAAAGCGGAAATAGGTGAGTTTTATGATAAATACTTTAAACGAAATTAACAAACATGCAAAAGAAAATCCAAAAGAATTTATTCGTACGTGTAATGATGAGTATGTTAAAAATATAGTAAGTATAGCTCGGCAGATTGAAAGCAATGACGATATAAAAATAGTTGCGATTGCAGGGCCGTCAGGTTCGGGCAAAACAACAACGGCGCATATATTACAGGACAGATTAGAAGCTCTCGGTGAGACAACTTCGGTTGTATCGCTTGATGATTTTTATCTTCCCACCGATAAATTACCGCTGTTGCCGGACGGTAGTCTTGATATAGAGTCGGTAAATTCACTTGATATACCACTTATAAAAGAATGCTTTACACAAATAATAAAAGATGGAAAAGCAAGTCTTCCCAAATATGATTTTAAAACAAAAAAACAGTTGCTTAATGCCAAAACGATAGATATTGGTAATCACGGCATCGTTATTGTCGAAGGGCTTCACGCAATGAATCCGCTTATTGCCGATTTAGTGCCAAGAAAAAATATTTTAAAAATATATATCAGTGTTAATCGTTCAGTTGATGATAACAACGGCGTGCAGATGCTGTCCAGCCGTCAGATAAGGCTTATTCGCAGAGTACTGCGAGACGACAAGTTCAGAGGCTCTACTGCAACCGAAACGTTGCACCTTTGGAACAACGTTATCGAGGGAGAGCGAAAATATCTTTATTGTTTTAAAAACACGGCAGATATCCATCTTGTAACCTTTCACCCATACGAGCTTGGTGTTTACCGTGAAAGGTTTTGTAAGATGAGAAATGGCGTTCATAAAAATGCACCATGTTATGAGTATTTTATTGATACTGCAAATGCACTTGAGCGTTTTATTTCAATAGATAGCGCTTTGGTTCCAGGTGAGTCGCTAATACGTGAATTTATTGGTGATCTTAAATTATAACGGAGGTATTAATATGGGATTTTTAGATGATGCACTTAATAAAACCAAAGAGGTTTTTGATGTTGCTTGCAAAAAAACTGATGAAATTGTAACCGAAGAAAAACTAAAAATAAACATACTTTCTTTAAAAAACAAATGCGAAAAAGACTATATAAAATTGGGCGAAATTTACTATAAGATTTTAAATGAAAAAGAAGAGATTTCTGACAAAGAGAAAAAAATCATTGCAAATATTGCCGCAAATAAAAAAGAAATTGAAAAACTTCAAGCGGAACTTGACGGAATGCATTATGATCTTATTTGCCCAAAATGTCAGAAAAAAATACCGACAAACTCTACGTTCTGTACTTATTGTGGAGCGAAAATAGGATAAAGTAGGTTTTAGAAATGAAGGATTTTAAAATAGGTGTTGTAGTTGCCGATTGTGATGAATACATTCCTTTTATTAATGCGATAAGCAACAAAACACCACAAAAATACAAATATTTTAATCGTGATTCAGTAAGCTTTGATTGCGGTAACGCTACCGTTATTTGCGTTAACTGTGGTATCGGTAAGGTAAATGCTGCAACAGCCGCCACACATCTTGCAGATATCGGCTGTACATACATTTTAAACTACGGACTGTCCGGTGGTATAAGCCGTGTAAAGCGTGGCGAGGTTGTGTTACCCGATAGATTTTTAGAGCACGATTTTGACCTTACGGGCATTGGCTATAAGCCTTGTGAAAAGCCGTCGCAAAAATATATTTACAATGCTGATGAAAAACTTTTAAACATAGCGCAATCGGCAATAGGAAAGTGTGTGGGCGGAACTGCTGTTTGCGGCGACAGATTTATTTGTAACGCAAGTGACCGTGACTTTTTACGTGATACGTTTTCGGCAACCACCTGTGATATGGAAACTGCCGCAATAGCATCTGTATGCGATATGGCAAAAATTCCTTATTTAAGTCTTCGTCGTGTGTCTGATGATGCAGGTGACGATGCATACGCAAACTATAATGAAATGAATACACTTGAAGGTCAGACACTTTCAGAGGTTTTTATAAAAGTGCTTAACACACTATGTAACGAGGTAGATTTATAATGCAGGAAAAGAAAAGAAAACAGCAAAGCTTTGAGTACGGTGCAATAATACTGCTTTGCTCTACAATGCTTGTAAAAATTATAGGTGCAATATTTAAAATACCGCTGTCAAGACTTATAGGTGATTTAGGATTTGGATATTTTTCGTCGGCATACGACCTTTTTACTCCAATTTATACACTTGCAATGGCAGGTTTACCCATAGCAATTTCTCGTATTGTTGCAGAGCATATGGCTAATGAACGTTATAAAGACGTAAAGAAAGCCTTTAGTGTTACCAGTAAGATTTTTATAATAACCGGTCTTACCGCAATGATTATTATGCTTTGCCTTACTCCTAAATTTGTAGATAAAACCGACCCTACCGGAAAAACAATTTATAGTATTTATGCTATTGTTCCAGCGTTACTTATCTGTTGTATAACATCAGCGTTTCGCGGATATTATGAAGGACTTAGAAATATGTATCCTACAGCAATATCTGATGTTATAGAAGCATTGGGAAAATTAATTTTGGGCTACGGCATTGCATTTTTTGTATTAAAAGTCACAAATGATGTTGCACTTGCCGCCGCAGGAGCAATGTTAGGTATTACTATAGGTAGCATAGCCGCCGCAACGTTTTTATGCCTAAGATATAAAATCAAAGGTGACGGTATAACACAGGTCGAATTGCAAAAATCACCCGAGGCACAGAAAACTGGTGCTGTGGTTGCAGGTGTTATTATAATTGCTGTTCCTGTTGTGCTTTCTTCTTTGGCAAATAGTTTTTCATCCCTAGCAGATACGTTTTTTGTAAAGAGCCAACTAACACATATGATGAACTTTGTTGCGGATGATATAAGAAATATGTATCAGGCATCAATTGAAGATTATAATAAAATTTATAACGAAGTGCTAACAAATGAACAGATACCAACCTTTTTATACGGAATTAGGGGAAAGGCTTTTACGCTTTACAACTTGGTTCCCGCTATAACCTCTGTGTTGGGAGTAAGTGCTTTGCCTGTTTTGGCTACGGCATGGACCAAAAAAGACAAGGCTCTAATAAAACGCAACATAGAATCACCTATGAAAGTAACAGCAATAATATCAATGCCTATTGGTATGGGTTTTATCTTTATGGGTGATGAAATAATGAGTCTTTTATACAGCACGGTTGCTTCGACTGAGATTGGTGGAACAATACTTCGAATATACGGTATAGCGGCAATCTTTGCAGGTATTGCAATTCCAATGACAAGTATGTTGCAGTCTATTAAGAAAGAATTATTTGCCTTTATTAATATCGCAATTGGTGCAGTGATAAAGGTTGGCGTAAACTTTTTATTTGTCAGAATACCGAGTATAAACATCAAGGGTGCCGCAATAGGTACGTTAGCGTGCTTCTTATTTATTTTTATCGCACATTTTATAACCTTGATTGTATCTACACGTGTTGTACCAAACATATATAAAACCATTATAAAACCGCTTATAGCGGCAGTGTTGTGCGGCGCTTCTGCGTTTGGTGTTCAGTACCTTTTATCTGATATGGGCAAGATAGGTACAGTGCTTGCAATTGCAGGTGCGGCTGTTGTGTACTTTATTGTTCTGATTGTTTTAAATACCTTCGAGCCGGATGATATTATTACACTTCCCAAAGGCGAAAAGCTACTAAAAATTATGACAAAATTAAAAATAATTAGATAAATATGGTAAATTTACACAAAAGTATGCAGCATAGTTTGAATATTTTTAATAAATCTATGAAAATCTGTTGATTTTTTTGGAGAATAAGTTATAATTATTAAAGACGTTTGAAATGTTTTTTTAAACGCTTGCTGTTCGAGTGTAAAACACTTTAAGAAATCCAAAAATATTCAGGAGGGTTCAGATTATGAACAAAACAGAATTAGTAGCAGCAGTTGCAGAGAAAGCAGGTCTTTCTAATAAGGATGCAGCAAAGGCAGTAGCAGCAGTTTTCGACGCTATCGCAGATACTCTTAAGGCAGGCGACAAGGTAGCTCTTGTTGGCTTTGGTACATTCTCAGTAAAAGAGCGTGCTGCTCGTGAAGGCATCAATCCTCTTACTAAAGAGAAGATTAAGATCGCTGCTTCAAAAACACCTGCATTCAAGGCTGGTAAAGCTCTTAAAGACGCTATCAACTAATTTAGAATTAGTAAATGATGAGCCGCCGTTTTGGCGGCTCGTAATTTTTTAAAAAGGTTAGACATTTTATGAGATTGGATAAATATTTAAAGGTGTCACGCATTATTAAGCGTCGTACAGTTGCAAACGAAGCTTGCGATGCCGGCAGAGTTATGGTTAACGGCCGTGTTGCAAGGGCATCACTTGATATAAAAGTAAACGATATTATAGAAATATCTTTCGGTACTAAAACGGTAAAGGTTCAGGTTTTAAACGTTGCGGAAACTGTGCGTAAAGATGATGCCGAAACCCTTTATAAAATAATAGAATAAGATAAACACCTCACCAATATATTTAAAGTGAGGTGTTTTGTTTTGGAAGAAAATTTAAATACGGTTCAGAACGTAATAATAGAAAGCAGAAAAAGACTAAATATTTCGGGCGTTAAGGATGTTACATCCTTTGATGATGAAACCATACTTTTAGATACTGTTTTTGGCAGAATGACCATCAAGGGTGAAAACATACGGATAGAGAGTTTTAATACTACAACAGGAGACATTGTTGCAAACGGCAAAATACACGCTGTGGTTTATATGTCGGATGCCAAAACTTCGGGCGGGTTCTTTTCAAGGCTTTTAAGATAGGCTATGTGGGAAATAAGTATTCACAATCAGATTTTAACATTTTTATGGTCTGTGATATTGGGTTTAGCTTCCTGCTTTTTATACGACATAATTCGTGCTGTGCGAAAGGTTTACAAATGGCAAAACAGTATAGTATTCGTCTGTGATATTTTGCTTTGGATAATGTTTGCTTTTGTAACCTTTTTGTTTTTAATATCCAGAACCAACGGTGAGATTAGAAGCTATGTATTGCTTGGCGAACTGTTAGGATTTGTAATTTTAAGAATAAGTGTATCAAGGTTTTTGTTTAAATTTTTTGTTTTTATCTTTTTGAAATTTAAGCAACTTTGCGATTATGTAAAATACCGGTTTTACCTTATTTTTGCAAAGTTTGAAAAAATAATAATGCTCTTACTGCAAAAAACAGCAAAGTTTTTTGTTTTGGTACTTAAAACTGCAAAAAAACTCTTGCAATATGTATGTAAATTGTTATATACTAATAAAAATAATGCAAGTATGGAGAGCGTTTCGGATGAAGAAAAAGCCAAGACGTAAAAAGAGTATAATTTTGCGACTCATAGTTTTGTGTGTTGCTGTCTATATGGTGGCCACCCTTGTAGGCTTGGGTAACCAATTGGCAGAAGCACAGGCCGAGCTTAAAAGTTTGGAGGGCCAACGTGATTCGCTTAAACTTACAATAGAAGAATATAACGCATTACTCAGCAGTGATTCTCACGCTGAGATAATTGAAAAAGCGGCAAGAGACCGTCTGGGGTTTGTTTACTCTGACGAAGAAATATATATTGATATATCAGGCAATTAGGGGGACTTTTTAAATTTATGGAGCTTAAAGTTGGCGACATTGTAGAGGGAAAAATTACAACAATAACATCATTTGGTGTTTTTGCAGATATAGGCGGCGGAAAATCGGGTATGGTGCATATATCCGAGGTAGCAAGAAACTATGTTAACGATATTAACGAGCACGTAAAAGTGGGCGACGTCGTTAAAATGAAGGTATTAACTATTGGCGATGACGGCAAAATATCACTAAGCATAAAGCGTGCTTTACCGCCCGAAAAAAAGGATGACGCTCCACGTCGTGAGCGTAAGAGTACACCGCAAAAACAGAGTATCGATTCTACATATACATGGACTCCTAAAAAGAGCGAGCCCGCAAGCTTTGAGGAAATGATGAATCGCTTTAAGCAGACAAGTGACGAAAAGTTTTCAGATTTAAAGCGTAAAAATCCCGATGCAAACCGCACCAAGCGTGGCAACGGGGCAAGATAAATAAATTTGGGCGGATTCCTTCGCTTCGGTAGGAAACTGCCCTTTGTTTTTTAAGAAGTGATTTTATGAGAGAAATTGATGTAAATATAATTACCGATACTATTGAAAAACTGTGTATCAAAGCAAACAAAGAACTGCCTTACGATATAGAAAACTGTCTGCACAACTGTGCAAGGTGTGAGACGAGTGTTTTGGGTAAAAGTGTGCTTTGTGATTTGGAAAGAAATCTTGAAGCCGCAAAGGAGTATGATATACCAATATGTCAGGATACCGGTATGGCGGTTGTGTTTTTGGAAATAGGTCAGGACGTTCATATCACGGGTGGAGATTTGTGTGAAGCCGTAAACGAGGGTGTGCGTCGTGGATATATAAACGGACTTCTTCGCAAATCGGTAGTAGCCGACCCACTCCAGCGTACAAACACAAACGATAATACTCCTGCCGTTATACATATAAATATTGTAAAGGGAGATAAAATCAAAATTACCGTAGCACCTAAGGGTTTTGGCAGTGAAAATATGAGCGGCATAAAAATGCTTACTCCTTCACACGGCAGACAGGGTGTTATAGATGCAGTATTGGATATTGTGAAAGCGGCATCCAACAATCCTTGTCCTCCAATGGTGGTGGGTGTAGGCATAGGCGGCGATTTTGAGCAGTGCGCATATCTTTCTAAAAAGGCACTCTGCCGTAATACCGAAATCAGACACAGTAATCCTTTTTATGCAGAACTTGAAAAAGAACTTTTAGATAAAATCAACCAACTTGATATAGGTCCGCAAGGCTTTGGCGGAATTACTACAGCATTTGCAGTTAATATTGAAACTGCACCAACACACATTGCAGGACTTCCCGTTGCTGTTAATATAGGATGTCACGTGACTCGTCACGCAACAATGGAGATATAAAAATGGAAAATATAAAATTAATTGCTCCTTGTCTTTTTGGGGTAGAGAGCATTGCCGCAGACGAATTTCGTCGTATGGGTTTTGAATCGGTTACAGCCGAAAACGGCAGAGTTTTGCTTGAGGGCGATTTTAATATGCTTGCCCGTGCAAACATAAATTCCCGTTTTGCCGAGCGTATACTTATAAACGTGGGTCAGTTTTCTGCTACAACGTTTACCGAGCTTTTTGACGGCGTCAAGGCTCTGCCTTGGGAACAATATATAGGTAGGGAAGACGCCTTTCCTGTAAACGGGTCAAGTATCAGTTCAGTGCTACACAGTATTCCTGACTGTCAGTCCATTATCAAAAAAGCGATTGTTGACCGTCTTTCGTCTAAATACGGTATTAGCTGGTTTAATGAAACAGGCGCTGAATATAAAATTCGTTTTACAATAATTAAGGATAACGTAACCGTTACTATTGATACCTCGGGCGAAGGATTACACAAACGTGGTTACCGCCGTAATTCTAACGAGGCGCCTCTTAAGGAAACCTTGGGTGCGGCTATGTGTGACCTTGCTCGCATTTTTCCCGACACCCAGCTTTATGACCCCTTTTGCGGTAGCGGCACATTGCTTATTGAGTCGGCGCTTATGGCTACAAAAACGGCGCCCGGTCTTCGCAGATTTTTTGCCGCAGAGCGCTTTGGTTTTATACCAAAAACCGCTTGGCAGCAAGAACGTATGCGTGCTCAGGATTTAATTATTAAAAATGTAGATTTCAGAGCGCAGGGTTATGATATTGACCCTAATTCAGTAGAACTTACCCTTGCAAATGCAAAAAAAGCAGGTGTTGAAAAATACGTTAAAGCGGCATTAGGAGATGTAAAGGACTTTAAAACGCCTGACGAACGACTGCTTGTTATTACCAATCCTCCTTACGGTGAACGTTTACTTGACGTTCGTGAGGCTGAAAAGCTTTACAAAATTATGGGTGAACGTTTTGACAGGGTACCGGGTAAAAAGTATTTTGTAATTAGTCCGCACGACGAGTTCGAAAAACATTTTGGCGCTACTGCAGACAAACGTCGCAAGCTATACAATGGTATGATAAAATGTCAGTTGTTTATGTATTTTAAGAACAAATGATGTATTATGATTAAACTGTAAACAAATGTTTAAATGTTTTACACATCACTTGATTTTTATGTTTTGTTGGATATAATTACTAATATAAATAAACTGCATTGCAGTAAAAGGAGATTTTTATTATGACAATTAAACCTTTGGCTGATAATGTTGTAATAAGAGCAACAGCAGCAGAAGAAACAACCAAAAGCGGCATTGTGCTTACATCCGCTTCTAAAGAAAAACCCCAGATTGCCGAGGTTGTGGCAGTAGGCCCCGGTGGTATTGTAGACGGCAAAGAGGTTGCTATGACAGTAAAGCCGGGCGACAAGGTTATCGCCGCTAAATATGCCGGCACCGATATTAAGTTAGATAATGAAGAATACACAGTTCTTCATCTTTCAGATATTCTTGCAATAGTTGAGTAAGGAGATTTTTAGTTATGGCAAAAAATATTATTTTTGGTGAAGAGGCACGCAAGTCTTTGCAAACAGGTGTTGATAAGCTTGCAAACGCTGTTAAAGTAACCTTAGGACCCAAGGGCAGAAATGTTGTTCTTGACAAAAAATACGGTTCACCCCTTATTACTAACGACGGTGTAACCATAGCTAAGGAAATTGAGCTTGAAGACGCTTTTGAAAATATGGGCGCACAGCTTGTAAAAGAGGTTTCTGTAAAAACCAATGATGCCGCAGGTGACGGCACCACAACCGCTACGGTTCTTGCTCAGGCTCTTATTAATGAGGGTATGAAAAACGTAGCTGCAGGCGCTAATCCAATGGTGGTTAAGAAGGGTATAAAAAATGCAGTAGATACAGCTATCGCTACTATTATAGATAACTCTAAAAAGGTTAGCGGCAGTGATGATATTGCTCGTGTTGCTACCGTTTCATCGGGTGACGCCGTAATTGGCTCACTTATCGCCGAGGCTATGGAAAAGGTTTCTGCTGACGGCGTTATCACTGTTGAAGAATCAAAGACCGCCGAAACCTATTCCGAGGTTGTAGAGGGTATGCAGTTTGACCGTGGTTATATTACACCTTACATGGTAACCGATACCGATAAGATGGAAGCTGTAATTGACGACGCATATATTCTTATTACCGATAAAAAGATTGCCAACATTCAAGAGATATTACCACTTCTTGAGCAGATTGTTCAGTCAGGCAAAAAGCTTGTAATTGTAGCCGAGGATATCGAAGGCGAGGCACTTTCTACCCTTATCGTTAACAAGCTTCGTGGCACATTTACCTGCGTTGCAGTAAAGGCTCCCGGTTTTGGTGACCGACGTAAAGAAATGCTTCGTGACATTGCTATCCTTACAGGTGGCGAGGTTATTACCGAAGAATTGGGTCTTGAGCTTAAAGATGCAAGCGTAATGCAGCTTGGCCGTGCTCGTCAGGTTAAGGTTACAAAAGAAAACACCGTTATCGTTGACGGTGCAGGCGACAAGACCGCTATCAAAGACCGTGTAGCTCAAATCAGAAATGAAATTGCAGTTACAACAAGCGAGTTTGACCGTGAAAAACTTCAGGAACGTCTTGCAAAGCTTGCAGGCGGTGTTGCAGTAATCAAGGTTGGCGCCGCAACTGAAATTGAAATGAAGGACAAAAAGCTTCGCATAGAGGATGCGCTTGCCGCTACCAAAGCCGCAGTTGAAGAGGGCATCGTAGCAGGCGGTGGCGTAGCACTTCTTAACGCTATTCCCGCAGTAGCAGAACTTGCAAGCAAAACAGAGGGTGACGAAAAGACAGGTGTAAACATTGTTCTTAAATCACTTGAGGCTCCAATCCGTCAGATTGCTTATAATGCAGGTATCGAAGGTTCTGTTATAATCGATAAGATTTTAAACAGCGGCAAAGTAAACTATGGTTTTGACGCTTATAACGAAACCTATACCGATATGATTGACGCAGGTATCGTTGATCCAACAAAGGTTACACGTTCAGCACTTGAAAACGCAGCTTCGGTTGCAGCAATGGTGCTTACAACCGAAAGCCTTGTTGCCGACAAGCCCGAAGACGTAGCCGCAGCAAACGCCGCTGCAGCAGCCGCCGCAGCCGGAGGCGGAATGTATTAATAAATTTTTTAAAGCACTCGATTTTTCGAGTGCTTTAATTGTATGTAATTATATAATTGACGAAGTTTTTTATATGTGATAAACTTAATATAGATTTAAAATGTATAATTACAGTGAGGGAAAATAAGTGGATAATAAAAGTAATGTGATTTTAGATATTGCTACAATGCTTTTGCAAAACAACAAATCTGCCGCAAAGGAAAAAATACAAAATGAATACCCACATAAATACTTTGAAATTCAAAAACGCTCATATTCAATTTCACAAAAAATGGAGCAGTTTATAAAGGATGGGTTTATTGACCGATATACTGGTAAAAAACTTTTAAATCCAGGAATATTGAAAGTAATATCTTTTTATTTTCCGGATGAATTTCCATATCAACCACACTGGAAAATGACACAAACGCATATAGCGTATTGGGAATTGATTCCAACCATTGATCATATTTATCCAATTGCAAAAGGCGGGAGTGATAATAAAGATAATTGGGTTACGACATCAATGAAAAATAACTCTATAAAAAGTAATTATACAATTGATGAAGTTCAGTGGAAATTATATCCTGTTGGTAAAACAACAGAATGGGATGGTCTTACAGATATGTTTATTAAATTGGTAGAGTGTAACCAAGATTTGCTAAATGATAATTATATAAGAAATTGGTATACAGTCTCCAAAAAATATTTTAAATAAAATGGTTATTAATAATTATGATACAATTACCTCAAAGAAAATCCACAAGGCTCAAAGATTACGATTACAGCAAAGACGGATATTATTTTATAACAGTATGTACCCAAAATCGCAAGAATATATTGTCAACTGTAGGGGAGGGGTTCCCCCTCCCGAAACTTACACAGTGCGGTGAAATTACCGAAAGACTGTTATTAGAGATAACCGAACGCTATGAAGAAATAAATATAGATAAATATGTAATAATGCCAAATCACATACATCTGGTGATTGCTCTAAAAAATGACGGGAGGGGAAACCCCTCCCCTACGATAGATAGAGCGATGGGATGGTTTAAATATATGGCTACCAAAGAAATAAATAAATTGTTGGAAACGCCGGGCAAAAAAATATTTCAACGTTCTTTCCACGACCACATTATCCGTGGTGAGCAGGATTATAAAGAAATATGGCAATACATAGATACCAACCCTGCGAGATGGACGGAAGATAAATTTTATACAGAATGATTTTTCAAAAATTCTTATTGAAAAAATGCAAATATGTGTTAAAATATTTGAGCGTAAGGATGGTGAGATTATGACACTTACAAAAGGCGATGAATATAAACTGCTTCATCTACTGCTTGATATGGGCGAAATGATGTATTGTTCGGGTGGCGAGGTTCGTCGAGTGGAAAATACAATATCACTTATGGGCAAGGCGTATGGCGCAGTCGAAACAAGCGTAATGGTAATTACCGCAAGCATTATAGTTACTATGAAATTTGCCGACGGCAACCTCGTTACCGAAACCCGTCGTATTTCAAGCGCGGGCGGCAACCGATTGTGGCGACTTGAACGTCTTAATGCTTTAAGCCGTAAATGCTGTGGAGAACCGCTTGGTATTGAAGAACTTGAGCGTGAAATAAAAGATTGTAAGGAACCGATGAATTTATTTAAATTCTGTTTTGGTTCGTCATTGGCGGCAGGCGCATTTGCAATCTTTTTTGGCGGTAATATTTACGACGGCGTTTTTGCCGCTTTGGTCGCATTGTTGATATGCTTTTTCCAACGCAAACTATCAAAGATATTTCCAAACAATATAATATTTAATTTGGTATGTTCTTTTGTGGTAGGCGCGTTAATTTCGCTTAGCGCAAAGTTTATACCATTTATAAATGCCGATATGATTATGGTTGGTGTTATAATGTTGCTTATCCCCGGTATTGCATTTACCAATTCTATGCGTGATATTTTGGTAGGCGATACCATTTCGGGCATAATGCGACTTATTGAAAGTCTTCTTTGGGCGGCAGGCCTTGCAGTTGGCTTTATGCTTGCAATTCTTCTTGTAGGGGGTATTGCGATATGAACACAACCGAAATTATTGTTCAACTTGTAACAGGTATGTTGGGTTCTGTTGGCTTTGCACTTATGTTTGGTCTTAAAAAACAATATCTAATTGCGGCGGCCTTGGGCGGACTGCTTAACTGGGGACTTTATCTGCTTGGTATGCACCTATGGAACACAATATTTTTTGCAGGACTTTTAGCATCGGCATTTTCTGCGCTTTACAGCGAAATAATGGCACGAATAAAAAAAGCGCCTGCTACACTTTTCTTTATAACGTCGGTTATACCGCTTGTTCCAGGCAGCGCACTTTTTAACACCTGCAGTAATGCGGTAATGCGCAACTGGACAGAGGCTAAAGCATATGCAAATACTACTCTTCAATACGCTTTATCAATAGCGGCCGGAGCCTGTATTATTTGGGCAATAGCACTTACAATTGAAAATATAAAAAAGAACATAAAATCCAATTAAAAACACACCCGCATTTGTCTAAAAATTTTTGTTGACAAATGCGGGTGTTGGTGTTATTATATGATAGCGTGCGAAACTGTGCGTAGTTTCGTGCTGTCTATTTTTTAAAGAAAGGAGATAGTGAAAAGTGCCTACCTTTAACCAATTAGTTCGTAGCGGTCGTGAAACCGTTGAAAAGAAGGCTAAGGCTCCTGCACTCTTAAAGGGTTACAACTCTATGAAGCGCAACCTTACCGACAACGATTCACCCCAGAAGCGCGGCGTATGCACAGCTGTTAAGACTTCTACACCTAAAAAGCCTAACTCTGCTCTTCGTAAAATTGCCAGAGTACGTCTTTCAAACGGCATCGAAGTTTCAGCTTACATTCCCGGTATCGGCCACAACTTACAGGAACACTCTGTTGTTCTTATCCGTGGCGGACGTGTTAAGGACCTTCCTGGTGTGCGTTACCACATCATCAGAGGTACACTTGATACACAGGGTGTAGCTAACAGAATGCAGAGTCGTTCTAAGTATGGCGCAAAGCGTCCTAAAGCAGGTGCAAAATAATTTTTTTAGAGAATAGACAATCTCTGCTGATAAACCGGCAGGCTTTATATAATGATATAACAGCCTTGTTTGGTGTTAACGGGAATTTGTCAACTCGAGTACCTATGATATCATTCCTATGAAGGAGGGAAGTACAATGCCAAGAAGAGGCTTTATTGCAAAACGTGATGTATTGCCAGATCCTATCTACAATTCAAAGAAGGTTACCCGTCTTGTTAACAACATTATGCTTGATGGTAAGAAGGGCGTAGCTCAGAAGATAGTTTACGGTGCTTTTGACATCATCAGTGAAAAAACAGGTAAGGACCCACTCGAAGTATTTGATGCTGCTATGGAGAACATTATGCCACAGCTCGAATGTAAAGCAGTTCGTAAGGGCGGTGCCACATATCAGGTTCCGTTTGAGGTTCGTCCTGAAAGAAAGCAGACTTTGGCGCTTAGATGGCTTACAATGTTCAGCCGTCAGCGTTCAGAGCGCACAATGAAAGAGCGTCTTGCAAACGAAATTATCGATGCTACAAACGGCTTGGGTAATGCAGTTAAAAGACGTGAAGAAATGCACAGAACAGCAGAAGCAAACAAGGCTTTTGCTCACTACAGATGGTAATTTGTTAATGACCGCGTAAAACACGCGGATGGAGGTTAAAAATGCCAAGAAAAGTATCTCTTGAAATGACAAGAAATATTGGTATTATGGCTCATATTGACGCCGGTAAAACAACCACCACAGAGCGTATCCTTTTCTACACCGGTGTAAACCGTAAGATGGGTGAAACTCATGATGGCGGCGCAACCATGGACTGGATGGCTCAGGAGCAGGAGCGTGGTATTACCATTACTTCTGCTGCTACCACATGTTTCTGGAATGACCATCGTATCAATATTATCGACAC
>JAZUNQ010000041.1:0-65510 GCA_045604205.1 Acutalibacteraceae bacterium | reverse complement strand
TTATATTCGAGACGTTAATCAATTTATACTATATTGTTCACAAAACGGCGCTAAAAGCATAGAAAACGTTACTGACGATTACATAATAAAGTATATGGAGTACTTAAATTTTCTTGGTAAGTCTGATGCCACAAAATCACGTGTAATAGCATCACTTCATTCATACTTTAATTTTCTTATTTCGCAAAGTGTTATTGATAAAGATCCTACAAAAAATATAAAAGGACCAAAAACAGCACGTAAAATTCCTGAAATACTTGATGCAAAAGAAATTATGCTTTTATTATCACAGCCAGACGGTAGCGATTATAAGAGTATACGTGACAGGGCAATGTTAGAACTGCTTTATGCAACTGGTATAAAGGTCTCTGAGCTCATTGAACTCAATCTAAGTGATGTAAATTCACAAATTGGTATTATTCATATGCATAACAGTAAACACGAGCGTATTATACCAATCTATCCGGCGGCTAATAAACATCTTACAGAGTATTGTACAATAGCAAGACCTGCACTTGTTCAGAATTCTGAAGAAGAACATTTATTTACCAACATTAACGGACAACCCATGTCACGCCAAGGATTTTGGAAGATAATTAAGCATTACGCTGAAAAAGCCGGTATCAAAAAGGATATTACTCCACATACTTTAAGGCATTCGTTTGCAGCACATTTATTAGAAAACGGGGCACAGCTTAAAGATATAAAGGACATGCTCGGTCATTCTGATATTTCTTCAACACAAATTTACGCCCATCTTATTAAAAGTAAATATGTACAATCCTATTCAAAATTTCATCCTCTTGCAAAATAAAAGCACAAATTCAGCTGTTTTGAGAATTTGTGCTTTTATATGTTGTTAGGGGAATAATACAAAAGGTACTATTTGCGAAATTAAATATTACCCTAAAACTAATGGCGAATTATACAAAATTAATATTTTGTATAATTCGGGGTAGAGTTTAATGTGTTTTGGACAAGGTTTGGGATATAACTTTGCCATAATGTCCTGCAATCCGCCATTTTTATTGCTATATATTATGTTATACCTGGTTAAATGTAATATATTTATTTTTAATTGAGTAATTAAAGTTAAATTGTATATTACTTTTGTTTTTAAAAAAAATCATCGAATAATTTTTTCTTAAACGATACATTGTATGTCAATAAAATTTCTATTCGATGAGAATCAGCCCTTTTTTAAATTAAATGTACCATTTATTATTATATTAGTAATAGTCATATAAAATTATAATAATATTATATAGGTACGCATAATCAAATATCACTTATCAGCTTTTACGTAATTAATGCAATCTAATGATTTACATCTGATATTCACCTTTTGACTATATGTTTTATATTATACATTCCATTTAACTACATATAATTGATTATTATATATATGTTAAAATTGCCCTATTGTTAATTTTTTAACAAGATATGTTTACCCTAACATCACGTCTAACAACATCATTATTGCAAAACCAACAATTATTCCCATTGTTGAAGTATATGGTTGTTTTAATTTATTTTGTTGACATTCGGGTATGAGCTCGTGTACAGCTACAAATATCATGGCTCCCGCTGCAAAAGATAATGCAAATGGTAAAATTATTTCAATAGTTGATACAAGCAGAGCTCCAATAATACCCGCTATTGGTTCAACAATGGCTGACAGCTGGCCGTAAAAAAAGCTTTTCCTGCGTGAATACCCTTCCCTTCTAAGTGGCAACGAAACCGCAGCACCTTCTGGAAAATTTTGTAGTCCAATGCCAACCGCAATTGATATAGCACCCATTAATGTATTTATACTATAATTTTCATTTAGTAGTCCAAAAGCAACGCCAACAGCCAATCCTTCGGGAATGTTGTGCAATGTTATTGATAAAATCAGCATTATAACTCTTGTTAATTTATTATTTGTATGTTCTTTCAAAATGATATATGATACTAATCTATCAGAAAATAATAAAAAAACGGCACCAAACAAAAATCCAATTGTCACAACAATATATGACGGTGTTTTAAGCAATGCATCTGCACGTTCTATTGCTGGTTGCAATAGCGACCAAAAAGATGCAGCAATCATAACACCGGATGAAAAGCCAAGCATAATATTTAAAACCGATTGCTTTGGTGTTTTAAAAAACAATACAGTAGCAGCACCAAGTGCCGTTAGCGCCCATGTTCCTATAGTCGCCAATAATGCCAAAAGTACACTATTACTCATTTTACACCTCCTATAACAGTATATTAACCTTTGTTATAAGTAGTGAAAATTTGTTTTCGATATAAAAAAACGTTTAAAATTGAAAAAATTTAAAAAATGTAAAATTTTATGATTTTTTTCTTGACATAACGACATAATATTGTTATAATATTTAGGCTGTCAAAAAGCAGTATGATTCATTAGCTCAGCTGGCAGAGCACATGACTTTTAATCATGGTGTCCGGGGTTCGATTCCCCGATGGATCACCAAAAAACCTCAGATGCAAATCTGAGGTTTTTTATTTATTATCTTTTCACTAATAAATATAAAAACCCGACAAGCTATAACTTGTCGGGTTTTATAAGATAATTAGTCGTTGCTGTAAGGAAGCAATGCTACCTGACGAGCACGTTTGATAGCGGTTGTAAGTTCACGCTGATGCTTAGCGCAGGTACCTGTTGTTCTGCGTGGCAAAATTTTTGCTCTTTCAGAAACGTACTTGCGAAGGCGTGCTACATCCTTATAATCAATAGCTTCTACACGGTCAGCGCAAAAATGACAAACCTTTTTGCGTGGTTTTCTGTGAAGTGGTCTATCTGTCTTTTCCATGGAAAGGTTCCTCCTTTAATAAAATTAGAAGGGCAAATCGTCATCCATACCGCCAATTTCTGCAAAATCACTTGCATCTGCGTTGCTGAAGGCAGCAGGCTCATTGCCTACCGGAGTTGCAGCGCCGTCACGTTTTGATTCAACAAACTGTGCGTTATTTACAACAACCTCAAATGCTGTACGGTTGTTGCCGTTTTTATCCTGATATCTACGGGTTTGAATTGAACCTTCAATACCAATCATACTGCCCTTTTTAAAATATTTGGTGATGAATTCAGCTCTCTGACGCCAAGCAACAATGTTGATAAAGTCAGTCTGTTGTTCCTCACCTGCACGATAGTTACGATTTACAGCAATGGAAAACGTTGTAACGGGTATTCCGTTTGGTGTTGTTTTAAGTTCGGGGTCTGCTGTGAGACGTCCAGTTAACACTACAAGATTAAACATTTTAAATTTCCTCCATTACTTTCTTATTACCATAATGCGAAGAACGCCTTCGGTAATGCCTGCAATACGTTCAAGTTCTGCAGGAAGAGATGGTTCGCTGGTCATTGTTGTGAAGATGTAATAACCTTCTGTTTCGTCGTTGATAGGATATGCAAGTCTGC
Source organism: Acutalibacteraceae bacterium (assembly GCA_045604205.1). Classification (GTDB taxonomy): domain Bacteria; phylum Bacillota; class Clostridia; order Oscillospirales; family Acutalibacteraceae; genus UBA737. The sequence continues at coordinate 62,080 of JAZUNQ010000041.1, read as the reverse complement.
GCTTACCCCATTCGTCAACATTTTCGACCGTACCATTCTTTGTCATAAGGTCATTGAACTTTTCCTTAAGCGCATTAACAGCTTCATCACCGTTTGCTACGGAAAGAACAAGAGCTACCTCATACTTGTTGGTCATTTCGTTGCACCTCCTTTTGGTCTAATGGCTCCGTGCATTTTACACGGGGCAAGGAGCTAAATTAAGTAAAATTCTTAATCAGCGTTTAACATTATAACATATATTTTTAAAATGTCAACTTTTTTTAGATTTTAATTGATTTTTTTATATTTATATAATATAATATACGCGAAATATACCAATAAGGAGAATTTGATTTATGCTACTTACCATAGATATTGGCAATACAAATATCACCCTTGGTGCATATGATGAAGACGTTTTATGTTTTACTGCACGACTTGCGACAGTTCAAGGCACTACGTCAGATCAGTACGCTGTTGAAATTAAAAATATTTTAGAACTTCACGGACTAAAAGCCGATAAAATTGAAGACTGTATTATTTCATCGGTTGTACCATCGGTTGGCGGTGCTGTTTGCAATGCAGTATCCCTTCTTTGCGATATTGTTCCATTGGAACTTGGCCCTGGTGTTAAAACCGGTCTCAATATAAAAATTGATAACCCAGCTCAACTTGGTGCCGATTTGGTTGCAGGCGCTGTTGGTGCTATAAGCGAATATACTCTACCTTGCGTTGTTATTGATATGGGTACCGCTTCTACAATAAGCGTTATTGACCGTAACGGCGCATATCTTGGTGGTGTTATTTCTGCCGGTGTAAGACTTACTCTTAAAGCACTTACAGAAAACACAGCACAACTTCCTTCAATTGATATCAATGCGCCCAAATCTGTTATTGGTTCAAATACTGTTGACTGTATGAAATCGGGTCTTATTTATGGAACAGCAGCTATGCTTGACGGACTTCTTGACCGCATAACACAAGAACTTGGTGAAAAGCCAACGATTGTTGCAACAGGCGGTCTTTCCAAAGATATAATTGTTCATTGTGAAAATGATATTATCTATAACGCAAATTTGTTACTTGATGGTTTGCGTGAAATATATGAAAAAAACAGATAATAAGAGGTGTTTTTTATGTTAAAACAAGATCTTTTAAATCGTAATTTGCCGGATCTTAAATCACGTGAAGAAATGGTTGAAATTATGCAACGTGAAGTATACGGTTACCTACCTAAAAACAATTTTGAATGGTCGGTTTCTAATGAAAAAATCATTGAACGTCGTTTTGATAAAGGAAATGTTTTTCATTCAAGTGTTGATTTTACTCTTACTAACGAATTTGGTAGTCATACCTTCCCTGTTCATCGTCTTTTACATCAAGACGGTAAAAAGCACCCTGTTATCATATGCATAAATATTGATAAAAGAGTTCCCGATAAATATTTGCCAATTGAGGAAATAACTGAGCAAGAATTTGATATAATTACATATTGTTATGCTGATATCACAAGTGATAATGGTGATTTTACTACGGGTATTGCACCACTCGTATTCCCGGATGGACGTAATAACGATACCGATTGCGGCAAAATAGGTCTATGGGCTTTTGCAAATATGCGCGTGCTTGATTATGTGCTTACTTTACCCAATACCGACAGTAAAAATGTTGCTATTCTTGGTCACTCAAGACTTGGTAAAACAGCATTGTTTACCGGTATGATGGACGAACGTTTTTCACATGTATTTTCTAACAATGCCGGTTGCGCCGGTGATGCAATCGCTCGTGGAGGTACAGGAATTCAATATGATGACGAAGGTAATTTTTTAATAGAAAAAGAATTACGTGGTGAAAATATCGAAGTTATTACACGTGTATTCCCATATTGGTTCTGCGAAAACTATAAAAAATATGCAAATCAAGGTTTTGGTACAGATTTTGACCAACACTATTTACTTGCAAGCATTGCACCAAGAAAAGTTTGTGTAAATGCTGCCGAGCTCGACTATTGGGCAGACCAAAAAAGCCAGCAACTTTGCTGTATGGCAGCGGCAAAAGCTTGGGAAAACAAAGGTCTTAATGGTATCGAGGAGTGCGACCACTATCTTACAAGTGGCGAAAAACTTCTTAATGGAAATGTAGGCTTCTTTATGGCACCAACTAAGCATTTTTTGTCACGTCATGCTTGGAATAATTATATGGAGTTTATGCGCAGACATTTAAACAAATAAAGCGAGGCAATACAAATGTTAAGACAAGAACTATCAAAACGTAATCTTCCTCCACTTAAATCACGTGAAGAAATGATAGAAATCATGCAACGTGAAGAATACGGTTATTTGCCAAAAAACAATTTTGAATGGACTGTTTCAAATCCAAAGAATATAGAAACACGTTATGATAAAGGCAATGTAATTCATTCTTGTATTGACTTTACTCTTACAAATAAATTTGGCAGTCATACCTTTCCTGTTCATCGCCTTTTACATCAAGATGGCAAAAAGCATCCGGTAATTATTTGTATTAACATTGATAAGAATGTTCCGGATAAATATTTTCCGATAGAAGAAATTACTGAACAGGAATTCGACGTAATTACATATTGCTATACCGATATCACAAGTGACGATCCTGATTTTACAACAGGTATTGCTCCACTCGTATTCCCAAATGGACGTAATAACGATACCGATTGCGGTAAAATAGGTCTGTGGGCTTTTGCAAATATGCGTGTGCTTGATTATGTACTTACTCTACCTAATACTGATAGCAAAAATATTGCTATACTCGGTCATTCCCGTCTCGGTAAAACAGCCCTATACACAGGAATGATGGATGAACGTTTTAGTTTTGTACTTTCCAACAATGCAGGTTGTGGTGGTGACGCCATTGCACGTGGTGGTTCAGGCCTTCCTGATGAAAACGGCAACTACAAAGTAGAAAAAGAATATCGTGGTGAAATCATTTCTAATTTAACAACAATTTGGGTGTCGTGTTGGTTTTGTGAAAATTACAAAAAATACACAGAACAAGGCTTTGGCACAGATTATGACCAGCATTATGTTTTAGCAAGTATTGCACCAAGAAATGTTTGTGTAAATGCTGCAGAACTTGACTACTGGGCTGACCAAAAAAGCCAACAGCTTTGCTGTGTGGCAGCTGCAAAGGCTTGGGAGAACATTGGTCTTAACGGTATTGAGGAGTGCGACCACTATCTTACAGGTGGCGAAAAACTTCTTGACGGTAATGTTGGTTTATTTATGGCGCCAACAATGCATTTCTTATCACGTTATGCTTGGAATAATTATATGGAGTTTATGCGTAGACATTTAAACAAATAAAGCGAGGAAAAATAAATGTTAAAACAAGAACTTTTAAATCGTAAACTTCCTCCACTTAAATCACGTGAAGAAATGGTTGAAATTATGCAACGTGAAGTGTACGGTTACTTGCCAAAAAACAATTTTGAATGGACTGTTTCAAATTACCAGCGTAAAGACGGTCGTCTTGCAAAAGGTAATGTTTTATATTCAACTGTTGATTTTACACTTACAAATGATAACGGTAGTCATACTTTCCTTATTAATCAGTTTTTACACACTGACGGAGAAAAGCACCCCACAATTTTACATATTGCAGGCAGATACCCCGGTAACTTTGTTCCTGAAGAAGAAATTGTTGAAAAAGGTTTCAATTTAATAATTTATGCATACACCGATATAACAAGTGATGACGGCGATTTTTTAACAGGTATCGCTCCGCTTGTATTTCCTGACGGTCGTCAAAACGATACCGATTGCGGCAAGATAGGTCTTTGGGCATTTGCCAACATGCGTGTACTCGACTACATTTTAACATTAGATTGTGTTGATGAAAAAAATATTGCTGTTGTAGGTCAATCAAGACTTGGTAAAACAGCATTAGTCACGGGCATGTTAGACGAAAGATTTACTTTTTCACTATCTAACAACGCAGGCTGCGCCGGAGATACACTTTCACGAGGCAACTCAGGACTTCCGGATGCTGACGGCAATTTTACGGTAGAAAAAGAATTTCGTGGTGAAACTGTTGCAAGAATTACTACTGTGTTTCCCTATTGGTTTTGCAAAAATTATTTAAAATATGCCAAGCAAAATTACGGCACAGATTTTGACCAACACTATCTTGTGGCAAGTATTGCACCTCGTAATGTGTGTGTTACTTCTGCCGAGCTTGACTATTGGGCTGACCAAAAAGGTGAACAGCTCTGTTGCCTTGCCGCAAGTGAAGCGTGGGAAAAATTAGGTCTTGTAGGTTTGCAAAAGTGTGACCATTATTTAACCCCTGGTGAGCGATTGCTTAACGGAAACGTTGGTTATAGTATGACCCCAACAACACACTTTTTGTCTCGTCACGCATGGATAAATTATATGGAATTTATGCGTATTCACAGACATAACTGATAATATCAGTAAAAATAATATGTCAAATTTTTATGAACTGCACCACCATGGGCAGTATCGGAGGTAATTTTATGACAAACAAAAAACAAAAACTCGTAAGGCTTACATTGCTTGCAATGTTCAGCGCTATTATTGCAGCAATGACCTTCACCCCATATGTCGGTTATATTACTATACCCGGCATGCTTAGTATAACAACACTTCATATCATCGTTGTCATCGCCGTAGTTGTTATGAATAGTTTCTTGGACGGTGCAATTTTAGGTGCTGTATGGGGTATAACTTGTTTACTATATGCAATGTATAATGGAACGGCAGATTCGGCTATATTCTTAGATCCAAGAATTTCTGTTGTACCAAGAATTCTTGTTGGTGTATTAATAGTTGCTTTTTACCGACTTTCTATACTTGCTTGTAAGAAAAAGACTTCAAAAATCATTTTTCAGATCATGATTATTTTGGTTTTTGGTACTTTTGCAGGAATTTTAACAAGCAATATTTCAAATTCAAAAATAATAGCAATTATTGTTGGTATTATTGTTATGGCCTTTTGTGTTGTAATATTCATCGTTTTTGGCAAAAAAAATGAATCAATGCCATTCTTTTTTGCAGCACTAAGCGGAACTTTTTCTAATACAGTATTAGTTTTAACAGCCATTAACCTATTTGGTACAAATGGATTATTCAATCTTACTGGTACAATTGAAGGAATTTATAGTACAGTAATTGCACTTAATGGTTCAATTGAAATAATTGCTGCCGTAGTAATCGCTGTGCCTTGTTGTGTTGCTGTAATAAATGCAATTAAAAAATTAAAATAACATTTTCTACCGTCCAATTTTTATTGGGCGTTATTTTTTTAGTGCAATATTGCCATTTTAATGAATTATATTTACTAAAATATTAAAAAAGTGTTCAAAATTACAATTTTTGCAAAAAAACTCTTTATTTTTTATAACTTTTATGATATAATTTATTGGATACCATAGATATATGGGTATACTTAGTTAAAAATGGATTATAAATCCACAAATTTTAGGAGGTTGATTCGCAATGAGTCACAAGTATGTTTACCTTTTTAGCGAAGGCGACGCATCAATGCGTGAGCTTCTTGGTGGTAAGGGTGCTAACCTTGCAGAAATGACCAAAATCGGTCTTCCTGTTCCACAGGGTTTCACCGTTTCTACTGAAGCTTGCACACAGTACTACGAAGATGGCAGAAAGATCAACGATGAAATTCAGGCACAAATTATGGAATACATCGTTAAAATGGAAGGTGTTACCGGTAAGAAATTTGGTGACAAAGAAAATCCACTTCTCGTTTCTGTTCGTTCAGGCGCTCGTGCTTCTATGCCCGGTATGATGGACACAATCCTCAACCTTGGTCTTAACGAAGACGTTGTTGAAACAATGGCTGCAAAGAGCGGTAACGCTCGTTGGGCTTACGACTGCTACCGCAGATTCATTCAGATGTATTCTGACGTAGTTATGGAAGTTGGTAAGAAGTATTTTGAAGAACTTATCGACAAAATGAAGGAAGAAAAAGGCGTTACTCAGGACGTTGATCTTACAGCTGACGACCTTAAAACACTTGCAGAACAGTTTAAAGCTGAATACAAAGCAAAAATCGGCAGCGATTTCCCAACCGATCCTAAGGAACAGCTTATGGGCGCTATCGAAGCAGTTTTCCGTTCATGGGACAACCCCCGTGCAAACGTTTACCGTCGTGACAACGATATTCCATATTCTTGGGGTACCGCTGTTAACGTACAGATGATGGCATTTGGTAATATGGGTGATAACTGTGGTACAGGTGTTGCATTTACACGTGACCCAGCTACAGGCGAACCCGGTCTTATGGGTGAGTTCCTCACCAACGCTCAGGGTGAAGACGTTGTTGCAGGCGTTCGTACACCAATGCCAATTGCAGAAATGGCAGAGAAATTCCCTGCTGCTTTTGAAGAATTTAACAAGGTTTGTGCAATTCTTGAAGACCACTACCGTGACATGCAGGATATGGAATTTACCGTAGAAGATGGAAAACTCTATATGCTTCAGACACGTAACGGTAAGCGTACAGCTAAGGCTGCTCTTAAGATTGCTTGTGACCTCGTTGACGAAGGTATGATCGACAAGAAACAGGCTGTTGCTATGATCGATCCTCGTAACCTTGATACATTGCTCCATCCACAGTTTGATGCAAAAGCTCTTAAAGCTGCTACTCCTGCAGGTAAGGGTCTTGGCGCATCTCCAGGTGCTGCTTGCGGTAAGGTTGTATTCACAGCTGAAGATGCTGAAGAGTGGAACAACCGTGGTGAAAAGGTTATCCTTGTTCGTCTTGAAACATCACCTGAAGATATTACAGGTATGAAGGCTTCTCAGGGTATCCTCACCGTTCGTGGTGGTATGACTTCTCACGCTGCCGTTGTTGCTCGTGGTATGGGTACTTGCTGTGTATCCGGTTGCGGCGACATTATTATGGATGAAGAAAACAAAAAGTTCACACTTGCAGGCAAAACCTACAACGAAGGTGACTTTATCTCTATTGACGGTTCAACAGGTAACATTTACGACGGTATCATCCCAACCGTTGATGCTGAAATCGCTGGCGAATTTGGTCGCATCATGACTTGGGCTGACGAGTTCCGTACCCTTAAGGTTCGTACAAATGCCGACACCCCTGCTGACGCTAAAAAGGCACGTGAGCTTGGCGCAGAAGGTATCGGTCTTTGCCGTACAGAGCACATGTTCTTTGAAGCAGACAGAATCGCTGCTTTCCGTGAAATGATTTGTGCTGACACTGTAGAAGAGCGTGAAGCTGCTCTTGACAAGATTCTCCCCTATCAGCAAGGCGACTTTGAAAAGCTTTACGAAGCACTTGAAGGCTGCCCGGTAACAATCCGTTTCCTTGATCCACCTCTTCACGAGTTTGTTCCTACCGAGGAAGCTGATATTGAAGCTCTTGCAAAGGCTCAGGGCAAAACTGTTGCTGATATCAAGAATATTATCACCGGTCTTCACGAGTTCAACCCAATGATGGGTCACCGTGGTTGCCGTTTGGCAGTTACCTATCCTGAAATTGCTGCTATGCAGACAAAGGCAGTTATCCGTGCTGCTATCAACGTTAAAAAGGCTCACAATGATTGGAACCTTGTTCCTGAAATTATGATTCCTCTTACCGGTGAAGTTAAGGAAATGAAGTTTGTAAAAGACATCGTTGTTGCTACTGCTGATGCTGAAATCGCAGCTGCAGGTGTAGAGCTTAAGTACGAAGTTGGTACCATGATGGAAATTCCACGTGCTTGCCTTACTGCTGACGAAATTGCAAAAGAAGCTGAGTTCTTCTGCTTTGGTACAAATGACCTTACTCAGATGACATTTGGTTTCAGCCGTGATGACGCTGGCAAGTTCCTTACAGCATACTATGACAGCAAGATCTATGAAAACGATCCATTTGCTAAGCTTGACCAGAACGGTGTAGGCAAACTTATGGATATGGCTGTTACTCTTGGTAAAAAGGTTCGTCCTACAATGCACTGCGGTATCTGCGGTGAGCACGGCGGTGACCCAGTATCTGTAGAGTTCTGCCACAAGATTGGTCTTGATTACGTATCATGCTCACCATTCCGTGTGCCGATCGCACGTCTTGCTGCAGCACAGGCTGCTATCAAAGAATCTAAGTAATTAGGTTTAAATATGAGAGAAGTGCAGAAATGCACGAGGTACTTTGACATAAAATCCGCCCGAATTTCTTCGGGCTGATTTTTGGTTTTTTATTGAAATTCTTTGTTTTGTATGCTAAAATAATTACAATTATTATAATATGGGGTGAATGTATATGGAAGACTCTCAAATAATTGCAGCTCTTATATTAGTTGCTATATTTGCTTGGCCTGTTTACACAATGTGCAAAGCTTTATATTCCTTATTTGACCATTCACGTTGGGATAAAGATTCTAAACCAAGTTTTGATGCAAAAATTGTTGATATAAATTTTGAAAAAGTACAGTACACAAAAAATGGTATGAAATACAAAACTACTGTATCTTTTTCTGATGGATTTAAATTTATCACACATAAAACTAATCGTAAAGATAGTTTCTTTACTTATCAGATTTCTATCGATGAAACATTAAGACAAGATATCATTGAAAAAGCTACCCGTTTGCATATAAGGGCGGTGGAAAACGCTTACAAAAAAACACAATTTTAGTATTCATGTTTAAGCATATCAAGAAATTATATTACTACTTATGGAGGTAAACGTTAGGTTAATAATTAAACCTATATTAAATTAACTTATGCATATTAAAGCCGCTATATTTGATTTTGACGGAACGTTGTTTGATTCGATGCCAATCTGGAAAGGTTTGAAATTTGAGTTTTTTGAAAGATTGGATCTTGATTTAACCGACCAAGACCGAAATATGTTCAGTGGACTATACTTGATGGAAGCAATGCCTATCGCCAAAGAGCATTTTAACCTGACAGAAAGCGTTGAACAATTATACGCAATGTTTTTTGATTTGCTTAAAGAAAAATATCTTGAATTTGCCCTACCCAAAAATGATATAATCGAATTTTTAGAAAAGCTTAAACAACAGGGCGTTAAAATGGGAATTGCCACAGCTACAGGTGAAGCGGCACTTATTCCTCTACTCCAAAAGTTTAAAATGTTACATTATTTTTCTGCAATCTATTCCACATATACAGTTGGCGCATCAAAAAACGAACCCAAAGTTTTTGACGTTGTTTGCAAAGAATTAGGCACAGAAAAAAAAGATACCTGGGTGTTTGAGGATGCACTTTATGCTGCAACAACTGCAAAAAATAATGGTTACAATGTTGTTGCGATTTATGACGAGAGTGAACCAAATGCAAAACAATTAAAAGAAATAGCAGATATTTATATTTATAATTATAGTGACATTAAAATATAAATAAAAATTCCATCACTTATTATGATGGAGTTTTATATTTTTGATAATATATATTCTGTTATATTAATAGCCGCGGGAATATTTCTTACAACAATAAAGACAATCATAATTGCAAGCAAAGTAAAAAAAGTTGGTAATGAAAAAATAATTTTAAGTACTTTTTTTGCAAAATCAAAATTAAACAATAAATATAAATGTAAAAAAACAAATACAATAATAAAAATTATTAAACATAAAAATAAAAATTGATTATCAAAAAAGGCTGTAATTATTTTTCCGCTAAATAAATTATTTACAAAATGCGTTCCGCCACAAGTAAGACATTGACCTCCAAATTTTGTCCAAATACATTCCCCATCAATACCGGAAAGCATAATTCCCGAAAGCCATTTTAAAAAGAACGATAGAGGAATAATTAATATATCAAAAACCAGAAGAAGAACTGCATATTTTTTAATATTACTCTTCATATTTATATCCTTATAAAATCAAAAAGCCACACAAAGTGTGGCTTTTTCCATTTTAATAACTGCCAACCATCACAGCAACATAAAAAATATAATAAATAATCCAAAATACAAGACCAAGAACGCCAAGAATGATACCAACAATGCTTAAAGTTTTACCGATCTTACCCATCTTGTTTTCAAAACCTGCAGCTGTTGAAGAAGAAACGGCTGAAGAACCAAGAATCATACCAACAATAGCAAAGACGATACCTGCGCCACATGAACATGAATTAACAAGTGAAAGAATACCCATAACAAGTGCGATTATACCCTTTACCTTACCGGGATCGCTTGCTGCCTGTACAGGTGCTGCTTCAACAAAAGTGTTTTGTTCAACAGGGGCTTCATACTTTGTACCACAGTTTGGACAAAACTCTCCTACTTCGAATTCATTTCCACAATTTTTACATATTTTCATAAGAAAACCTCCTTAAATTAACATATTGATTATATCATATTAAAATACAAAATGCAACAAAAAAAGATTATATTTTATTTAATAAATAAAAGACTTACCGTATTAAATACGGTAAGTCAAAAGGATTAAAATATTACATTGCTCCTGCCATTTCAGCCATCTCTACCATAGCATATGTATCCATTGGAATATTTAAATATTCAGTAAGAATAAATGCTACAACAATTATTAAAAGAATAGCTATCGGAACAACCCATGACAGTATTGAGAAAATTATACCGGTTGTTGCAAAACCGTTCTTTGCACCTGCTTTTTTAGAAGCCTTTTTAGCAGATAAACCAAGGAAAAATGAAATAATTGCAAAAATAAGTCCAATTAAACCGCAACTTGTTATAAAGGATAAAATACCCAAAATCATTGAGGCAACGCCTTTACCTTTACCGGGCTTTTTAACCTCAACAGGTTGTGGCACATATTGCTGAACAGGTTGAACAAATGTTACTTCAGGTTGAATAATTTCAGGTTGTTCTAAAGCAACAGGTGTACCGCACTCAGGACAAAACTTACCGCTTTCAAACTCGTTTCCACATTTTTTACAAATAATCATAATAAAACCTCCTAAAATTTAATTAAATATAAATATTTAATATGTTTAATAGTAAAATGGGCCTGATTCTTCTAACATAATGAAAAAGATAACAAAAAAACCGATTGTAACAAGCAAAAGAAAAATAGAAAGTGAAACAATTGAAAGTATCAGTCCAGCTGTTGCAAAACCGTTACTACGATTAACTTTTTTAGCGCTGCTTTTTGATATTATAGAAAATACAAAAGAAATAACACCAAATATAAATTGAGGAACAACTCCATATGTATAGCAAGTAATTAACGATAATATCGAACAAACACCTAAAATCATTGATGCGATACCCATTCCACGTTTAGGAAGAGGCTGTTGAACATTAAAATTTTGATCATTTTGGATATAATTATAGTTTGGAACAAAAGACACCGATTCCTGATATATTATCTTATTACCGCAATTAGGACAAAAATTACCATCATCAAATTGAAAACCGCACTTATTACAAATTTTCATATATTTCCCTCCTAATTTTGAGTATAACACAATTATCTACAGGTTTCAACAATATTTTTTTACAAATAAACCCATTACTTTTTGTAATGGGTTTAAATAAAAATTATATTTTAGAACAAACCTGAAATTTTTCCGTTTTCGTCAACGTCAATACGCTCTGCAGCAGGAGATTTTGGTAAACCGGGCATTGTAAGAATATCACCTGTCATTACAACAATAAATCCTGCGCCTGCAGATACTTTAACGTTTTTAATTGTTACAGTGAAATTATCCGGTGCGCCAAGCTTTGTTGGATCATCCGAAAAACTGTACTGTGTCTTTGCTATACAAATTGGTAATTTGTCAAATCCAAGTTCGGTAAGCTGGGCAATCTGCTTTTTAGCATTTGGTAAAACTGCAATACCATTACCACCGTAAACCTTTTGTACAACTGCTTCAATCTTATCTTCAATTGTACCGTCAAGCTCATAAGAGAAGGTAAAGTTACCCTGCTCTTCTTCACAAAGTCGAACAACTTCATGCGCAAGCGCTTCGCCGCCAGCACCTCCGTTTGCCCAAACGGTAGAAAGAACGGTATTTACACCAAGTTCTTTACATTTAGCAATAATAAAATCAATTTCATTGTCGGTATCGGTTGGGAAACGGTTAACTGCAACAACGCAAGGAAGTTTATAAACATTTTTAATGTTAGATACGTGACGCAAAAGATTAGGAATACCTTTTTCAAGTGCTACCAAATCCTCTGTATCAAGTTGTTTTTTATCAAGACCGCCATGCATTTTAAGAGCACGAACAGTTGCAACAACAACAACCGCATCTGGTGTGAGCCCAGCCATACGGCACTTAATATCAAGGAACTTTTCAGCACCCAAATCAGCACCGAAGCCTGCCTCGGTAATAGCGTAGTCACCCATCTTGAGTGCAAGCTTTGTAGCCATAACAGAGTTACAACCGTGTGCAATGTTTGCAAATGGTCCACCGTGAACAAATGCAGGTGTGCCTTCAAGCGTCTGAACAAGGTTTGGCTTGATTGCATCTTTAAGAAGTGCAGTCATAGCACCTACAGCCTTTAAATCGCCCGCTGTGACAGGTTTATCGTCATAGGTATAACCAACTATTATTTTTGACAAACGCTCTTTAAGGTCGGTTATAGAGGATGCAAGACAGAACACAGCCATTATTTCACTTGCAACGGTGATATCAAAGCCGTCTTCACGTGGAACACCGTTTGCTTTGCCACCCATACCGTCAACAACAAAACGAAGTTGACGGTCATTCATATCAACACAACGTTTCCAGGTAATTTTACGAACGTCAATACCCAAAGCGTTGCCCTGTTGAATATGATTGTCAAGCATAGCGGCAAGTAAATTGTTAGCAGCTCCTATTGCGTGGAAGTCGCCTGTAAAATGTAGATTTATGTCTTCCATTGGTACTACCTGAGCATATCCCCCGCCTGCAGCACCACCCTTAACACCAAATACAGGACCTAAGGAAGGCTCTCTGAGTGCAACTGTAACATCCTTGCCAATACGGGCAAGGCCATCGGCAAGACCGATTGTTGTGGTTGTCTTGCCCTCACCTGCCGGCGTTGGTGTAATTGCCGTTACAAGCACTAATTTACCGTCTTTACGGTCAGTATCATTAAGCAGTGATAAATCAATCTTTGCTTTATATTTACCGTACTGCTCAATATACTTGTCGTCAACCTTTGCTTTTTTAGCAATTTCTGTTATAGGTTTCATTTCACACTGTTGTGCAATTTCAATATCAGATAAATAAGCCACTTTATTTACCTCCGATAAAATTATTTAAAATATTTAACTGCCGCTTCAAACATACGAATATCGTATTCGCCAAGAACATTTTTATAAAGACCTTCGCCAATACGTTCACTATGACCCATTTTACCAAATACACGGCCATCCGGTGAAGTAATACCTTCAATAGCGTACATAGAGTTATTTGGATTAAAGTGAACATCGCTTGTAGCGTTGCCTGCAAGGTCAACGTACTGTGTAGCAATCTGACCGTTATTGGCAAGTTCTTTAATAAGTTCTTCGTTCGCTAGGAATCTACCCTCACCGTGAGAAATCGGTACGTTGTAGATATCACCAACATTTGTAAGAGCCAACCATGGTGACTTATTAGAAGCAACACGGGTACGAACAATGCGAGACTGGTGACGTGCGATTGTATTAAATGTAAGGGTTGGACAGTTTTCATCGGTATCAATAATTTTACCGTAAGGTACAAGACCTAATTTGATAAGTGCCTGGAAACCGTTACATATACCGCACATAAGACCATCACGATTATCAAGTAAATCGGTAACGCCATCTTTAATAGCGGCGTTGCGGAAAAATGCAGTAATAAACTTACCACTACCGTCAGGCTCATCACCGCCTGAGAAACCGCCCGGAATGAAAATCATTTGCGCATCTTTAAGTTTAGTTGCAAATTCATCAATGCTTGACTGAATTCCTGCAGCGTTAAGGTTTTTGATAACAATAATTTCAGGATCAGCGCCAGCATCACGCATAGCCTTTGCACTGTCAAATTCACAGTTTGTACCCGGGAAAGCAGGAATTAACACCTTTGGTTTTGCAACCTTAATATCAGGTGTTGGGTATTCACTTGCTTTATATTCAAAATTCTGCATTGGAGTTTTAAGGTCAGTAATATTACAGCTGTAAACCGATTCTAACTTGTCTTCATAAATACCAAGAAGTTCGTTAATATTAACACTTTCGGTACCAAGTGTAATATTGTTATTGTCTGTAACAGTACCAATTAATATACCGTCATCAATATCTTCTGTAACCTCAAGTAAAAATGCACCGTAAGAATAATCAAACAGTTTTGCTGTGCTTAAATAATCTTCATATTTAAAGCCTAAACCATTACCAAAGCTCATCTTCATAACGGCTTCTGCAATACCGCCAATACCCGGTGTGTAAGCAGATACAACCTTACCCGAGCGCATAAGCTCAGTTACTTTATTAAAGGTATTAATAAGTGATTTGGTATTTGGAAGATTGGTATCTTCATCATAAATCGGACTTAATAAATAAAGTTTATTACCTGCTGATTTAAATTCAGGAGATATAATATCTTTAATTTTTTCTGTAGTAACAGCAAATGATACAAGTGTTGGAGGAACATCTAAATCCTCAAAAGAACCACTCATTGAGTCTTTGCCGCCAATTGAACCAATGCCCAATTCCTTTTGTGCTTTAAAAGCACCAAGCAATGCTGCAAGTGGTTTGCCCCAACGCTTACCGTCGGTGCCGGGTTTTTCAAAATATTCTTGGAATGTAAGATAAACATCCTCAAACTTTGCACCCGTTGCAATAAGCTTTGAAACAGATTCAACAACGGCTAAATATGCACCGTGATATGGACTTTGCTCGGTTATAAACGGATTATATCCCCAAGACATAAGTGAACAATCGTCGGTATGTTTTTTTTCTACAGAAATCTTTTGTACCATTGCCTGAATTGGAGTAAGCTGATGCTTACCGCCAAAAGGCATAAGAACAGTACCAGCACCAATTGTTGAGTCAAAACGCTCTGAAAGACCACGTTTTGAACACATATTAAGGTCATCGGCAATCTTTTTATAGTTTTCAGCAAAACCACCGTCAACAGGACCGCCAAAAGCCTTTGGAGCCTCAGGAGTAATTGTAATATGCTTATCTGCACCGTTTGAATTTAAGAATTCACGGCTGATATCTACAATCTTTTGACCGTTCCAGTTCATAACAAGTCTTGGCTCTGCCTTTACTACAGCAACCGGACAAGCCTGAAGGTTTTCTTGAGCGGCAAGCGACAAGAACGCATCAATGTTATGTGGTTCAATAACTACTGCCATACGTTCTTGAGATTCGCTAATTGCGATTTCTGTGCCATCAAGACCCTCATATTTTTTAGGAACTGCATTAAGATTAATTTCAAGTCCGTCAGCAAGTTCACCAATAGCAACCGATACACCGCCTGCACCAAAGTCATTACAACGTTTAATCATTTGTGTAGCGGTTTTGTTACGGAACAATCTTTGAAGCTTGCGCTCTTCGGGAGCGTTACCTTTTTGTACTTCTGCACCACAGGTTTCAACAGATTGAGCAGTATGTGCTTTAGATGAACCTGTAGCACCACCAATACCGTCACGACCTGTACTGCCGCCTAAAAGAATAACAACATCACCGGGACTTGGTACTTCACGACGAACGTTTTCTGCAGGGGCAGCTGCAATAACTGCGCCAATTTCCATACGTTTTGCGGCATATCCCGGATGATATATTTCATCAACAATACCTGTTGCAAGACCAATCTGATTGCCGTAGGAAGAATAACCCGCTGCTGCGGTAGTAACAATTTTACGCTGTGGTAATTTGCCAGGAATTGTTTTGCTTACTGCAACTGTTGGGTCAGCCGCACCTGTAACACGCATTGCGCCATATACATATGCACGACCTGAAAGTGGGTCACGAATTGCACCGCCAATACAGGTTGCAGCACCACCAAAAGGTTCAATTTCGGTAGGATGGTTATGTGTTTCGTTTTTAAAGAGTAAAAGCCAAGGCTCGCTTACACCGTCAACATCTACGTTAATTTTAACGGTACAAGCATTAATTTCTTCTGACTCGTCAAGTTTGTCAAGCTTACCGTTTTCTTTTAGATACTTAACAGCAACAGTAGCAATATCCATAAGACATATTGGCTTTGTGCGGCCAAGTTCTTTTCTTACTGCAATATATTCATCATAAGCACTCTGTAAAAGGTCGTCTTCAAACTTAACGTCATCAATAACTGTTAAGAAGGTGGTGTGACGACAGTGGTCAGACCAATATGTATCTATCATACGAATTTCGGTGATAGTTGGTTCTCTGCCCTCGGTTTTAAAGTAATTTTGACAAAAAGCAATGTCATCTGCGTCCATTGCAAGACCCATATCTTTTACAAAATCTTCAAGACCCTTACGGTCAAGTGATAAAAATCCGTCAAGTGTTTTAACGGTTGTAGGTATGTCAAATTTCGTAACAAGTGTTTCGGGCAAAGCCATATCAGCTTCACGTGCTTCTACAGGGTTTATAACGTATTTTTTTATCTCTGCAATATCAGAATCGGTTAAATTACCGTAAAGCGCATAAACCTTTGCTGAGCGAATAACAGGACGATCTCCCTGAGAGATAATCTGTATACATTGCGCTGCAGAATCGGCACGTTGATCAAACTGACCGGGAAGATACTCAACAGCAAAAACAGTAGCATCTTTTACATCAATTTCATTAGTAGCAATGTCAAGCTGTGGTTCTGAAAAAACTGTACCAATAGCATAATTAAAAAGCTCTTCGGTAATATTTTCAGCATCATAACGATTAAAGATTCTTACATCGGTAAGATTTGATATTCCAAGCAAATTTTTTGCTTCACTAAGTAATCCTTTTGCTTCATTAGCAAGTTCTTTTTTCTTTTCTACATAAACTCTATAAACCATTATTTTGCCTCCCCTGCTTTTAAAGCTTTTTTGCCGATATCATTACGATAGTAACGATTATCAAACATAATTTTTTCTACCTTGCCATACGATAATGAAATAGCATTTTTAAGAGTATCTGCAACAGATGTTACACCTAAAACTCTACCGCCGCTTGTTAAAAGTTTGCCGTCTTTTAATGCCGCACCAGCAACATATGTGCTATCAATTAATTCATCGGGAATTGTAATTTCATATCCTTTTTCATAACTTGAAGGGTAACCCTTTGAAGCCATAATTACACAACAAGCATTCTTACTGCTAAACTTAACTTCAGTATCTGCCAAAGTTTCATTTGTAACGGCTTGCATAACTGTAAGCAAATCACTTTCAAGAAGTGGTAAAACAACCTGTGTTTCAGGGTCGCCAAAACGACAGTTATACTCAATAACCTTGGGCCCGTTGGGAGTAAGCATTAAACCAAAGTAAAGACAACCTTTAAAGGTTCTGCCCTCGGCCTTCATAGCACGTATTGTCGGTAAAAAGATTTTTTGCATACATTCTTCGGCAATATCGTCGGTATAGTAAGGGTTAGGAGCAACAGTTCCCATACCGCCGGTATTAAGACCTGTATCATTATCTCCTGCACGCTTGTGATCCATTGAAGAAATCATAGGAACAACAACGTGACCATCGGTAAATGAAAGTACAGATACTTCTGGGCCTGTTAAAAACTCCTCTATAACAATATTGTCACCGCTTTTTCCAAACTGCTTGTCTTGCATAATTGATACAACAGCATCCTTGGCTTCTTCACGGGTCATAGCAATTATTACGCCTTTACCAAGTGCAAGTCCATCGGCTTTAATTACGGTTGGAATTGGTGCTGTTTCAAGATAAGCAAGTGCTTTGTCAGCGTTGTCAAATACTTCATACTCCGCCGTCGGAATGCCATATTTTTTCATAAGATTTTTAGAAAAAACCTTACTGCCTTCAATAATAGCTGCCGCCTTATTTGGACCAAAACAAGGAATTCCCTTTTCGTTTAAGGCATCAACACAGCCAAGCACCAACGGATCATCGGGAGCAACAACTGCATAGTCGATATCATTGTTAACAGCAAAATCAACAATAGCATTAATATCGGTAGCAGAAATATTTACACAAACAGCATCTGCAGCAATACCACCGTTTCCTGGAAGTGCATAGATATTCTTAACCGTTTTATTCACTTTAATTTTTTTGATAATGGCGTGTTCTCTGCCACCGCCACCTACAACTAAAATATTCATATATACACCTTAAAAGTTTAATTAATGATGGAATAAACGCATACCTGTAAATGCCATCGCCATACCGTATTTGTTACAGCAATCGATTACAACGTCATCACGTATTGAGCCACCCGGTTCAGCAATATATTTTACACCGCTACGTTTTGCACGCTCGATGTTATCATCAAATGGGAAAAATGCATCAGAACCAAGTGCTACGCCATCGATTGTAGCAAGATATGCTTTTTGTTCTTCTGCTGTAAAGCGTTCAGGTTGAACGGTAAAATACTTTTGCCAATTACCGTCAGCGCAAACATCTTCCTCATTTTGATTAATATAACCGTCAATAACGTTATCACGATCAGGACGACCAAGAGTATCCTTGAAAGGAAGATTTAATACCTTGTCGTGCTGTCTTAAAAACCATGTGTCAGCCTTTGTGCCTGCAAGTCGTGTACAGTGAATACGAGACTGTTGACCTGCGCCAACACCAATAGCCTGTCCGTCTACTGCATAGCAAACCGAGTTTGACTGTGTATATTTAAGAGTAATGAGTGCAATAATCAAATCACGAATTGCAGTTTCAGGCAGGTCTTTATTATCGGTTACAATATTAGATAGCAACTCACGATTAATTTCAAAGTTGTTTCTGCCCTGTTCAAATGTAATGCCAAATACCTGCTTGGTTTCTTGTACTTCAGGAATGTAGTCAGGGTCAATCTTTACTATATTGTAGTTACCGTTTCTTTTTGATTTAAGTATTTCAAGTGCTTCGGGCTCATAACCGGGAGCGATTACACCGTCAGAAACCTCACGCTTTATCATTTTAGCGGTTGTAACATCACATACATCTGAAAGTGCAACCCAGTCGCCAAACGAACACATACGGTCGGTACCACGTGCACGAGCATATGCACAAGCAAGTGAAGATTCATCAAGACCGTCGATATCGTCAACAAAACAAG
Source organism: Acutalibacteraceae bacterium (assembly GCA_045604205.1). GTDB lineage: Bacteria > Bacillota > Clostridia > Oscillospirales > Acutalibacteraceae > UBA737. The sequence goes on along the minus strand of JAZUNQ010000041.1, from coordinate 42,975 downwards.
CTTTTTTAAGTTTATCGCTAAGTGGAACACCTACTGCAGCAGATGTAGGACTAACGTGCTTAAAAGAAGTAACCGCAGGTAGACCTAAAGCGGCTTTAAGCTCTTTTACAAGCTGCCAAGAGTTAAAAGCATCAAGAAAATTGATATAACCCGGTCTGCCACATAAAATTTCTATTGGTAGTTCGCTACCGTCTTTCATGTAAATTTTTGAAGGTTTTTGATTAGGATTACAACCATATTTAAGTTCAAATTCTTTCATATCAATTCTCCTTATACGTTCTTGTTAACAATTCTCGATTCATAATTGCCTGAAGCCAAATCGATATATCTAACAAATAATGATACCTTGTTATCTTCATTTAGATTTTTCCAGATGATATCGGTTAAAGTGTCAATATCAACATCGGGAAGTTCTAATGTTTTTGGTTCGCCTTCAAAACTTGGAAGCGGATTTCCATCACATTTATATGTATGAATAAACTTAGCCTTACCAGCAAGTGGATTAGAATATGCAAAGTTATATCTCTGACAAGAAGAACCATCACCATCAGCCGATTTAAGAATAGACATTGCATAATTCATATCGCCTTTTTCAAGACGGATAATACCCGAAATACGTGGTGTATAGTTTGGAGCATCGTCTTCAAACTCACGGGTACGAAGAGATTGTTCAAATGTCATCTGCTTGTCCATAAGCTCGTAAATTGTATCTGTTTGGTCACCATTTGTAACAATTGTTTTATTACCAAGCACACGTACAGGCGCATAGATAATAAGATGTGGGTCGGTCATTTTTGACTCGTCAAAAGCCTGTGTTCTAATGCCCTCACCATCTTCAACAAATATACGGTTACGGCTGTTTTCGCTTCTGCCCATAATAAAGTAAGCAGTTATAGCTTTTTTACCGTCAACGCTTTTGCCAATAATTATACCTCTGCCGTGATATGCTAATGAATTAAGTTCGTTTTCAAGTGTTTTAATTTCCATTTTTATCCCTCAATCATTTATATATGTTTTTCCGTCTTTAACGGTGATTTTACCGTCACATAATAGAGCAACCGCTTTGGGAAGAATCTTCCATTCGGCTTGTTCCATAATACGCTTTTGTAATGTTTCAGGTGTGTCATTATCCAAAACTTCAACTGCTTTTTGCAGTATTATAGGACCTGCATCACATTCAGCTGTTACAAAATGGACTGTAGCGCCCGAAACCTTAACACCCTTTTTAAGCGCTTCTTCGTGAACGTGAAGACCATAATAACCCTTACCACAAAAAGATGGTATTAATGCAGGATGAACGTTAACCATTTTGTTCTGGAAAGCATCACAAACGTTTTCGTCAAGTATGGTCATAAAGCCTGCGTAAACAATAACGTCTGCATTTTCTTCAAGTAAAGCGTCACGCATTGCCTTGCTGTACGAAGCAATATCTGCATAATCTTTTCTTATAAGCACACGTGTTTTAATACCGTTATTTTCAGCACGTGTAAGTGCATAAGCATCAGCTTTTGAAGAAATTACACAGGTAATTTTTCCACAACCGAGTTTTCCATCGTTTTGAGCATCAATAAGTGCCTGTAAATTTGTGCCGCCACCCGACACCAAAACAACTATATTTTTAGTATTATTCAATGATAACACCCTCGTCACTTTCTATAACAGAACCGATAATATAAGCATCCTCACCGTTAGCCTTTAGCACTTCAATTGCCTTTTCGGCATCTTCACGTGCTACAACTATACTCATACCAACGCCCATATTATAGGTATTAAACATATCACGCTCAGAAATACCGCCAACCTTTTGAATCAAATCAAATATCGGAAGTATTTTAAGTGCTGATTTATCAACCTTTACTGAATAACCTTTTGGCAAGCTTCTTGGAATATTTTCATAAAAGCCACCACCTGTAATATGAGAAATGGCGTGAACATTTACTTCATCAATAAGTGCCAAAACAGGTTTCACATAAATTTTAGTTGGTGTAAGTAATGTTTCACCAAGAGTTTTTCCACCAAGCTCTTCCTTGTATGCGGTAAGGTCACAGTTTTCAATATCAAAAACCTTGCGAACAAGTGAAAAACCGTTTGAATGAACACCTGATGAAGCAAGAGCAATAACAACGTCTCCTGATGCAACAGATTTGTTATCAAGAATTTTCTTTTTGTCAACAATTCCAACTGCAAAACCTGCAAGGTCATAATCATCAACGGGCATCATACCGGGGTGTTCTGCAGTTTCACCGCCAATAAGAGCGGCGCCGGACTGTACACAACCCTCACAAACACCACTAACTATTGATGCTATTTTTTCAGGTATATTTTTGCCACAAGCAATATAATCTAAAAAGAAGAGTGGTTTAGCGCCACAACAAATAATATCGTTAACACACATAGCAACGGCATCAATACCGATTGTATCGTGCTTGTCCATAAGGATTGCAAGCTTAACCTTGGTACCGCAACCGTCTGTACCGCTTACTAAAACAGGCTCTTCATAACCGGTAGGCAAGCCAAAACAACCGCCAAAACCACCAACGTCATCAAGACAACCTGCGTTGCGAGTACGTGCAATGTGAGCTTTCATAAGTTCAACAGATTTGTAACCTGCGGTAATATCAACGCCCGCAGCAGCGTAAGCTTCTGATTTAGAATTGTTATGCATAATTTATTCCTTTCCGTTCCAACAGTATGTGCAAAGGTCACACTCGTCAAGACCAATAGCCTTAATTATTCCCTCTAATGTTTGGAACTCTAAAGATGCAAAATTAAACTTTTCACAAATTGTTTTTCGCAGTGCTCTACCACGCTCGGTTTCACCGTTTGCATATTCATCAATATACTTAAAGCCTTCTTCACCTTCAAGTTCTACAATTACACGACGTGCTATTAACTCCATATCGTTTGTAGAACGTGAAAAGTTAAGATATTTACAGCCATACATTATTGGTGGACAAGCAGAACGCATATGAACAGCCTTTGCACCATTTTCATATAGAAAATCAACCGTCTCTTTAAGCTGAGTACCACGAACAATAGAATCATCAACAAAAAGAAGATTTTTGTCTACAATAAAATCATGAACAGGTATCTGCTTCATACGAGCAACCTTATTACGTTCGGTTTGTTTCGAAGGAGTAAAACTACGTGACCAGGTTGGAGTATATTTTATAAAGGCACGAGCGTATTTTTTACCACTTTGGTTTGAATAACCGATAGCGTGAGGTATACCGGAATCGGGCACACCACCTACATAATCCACATCTTGCGCAACAGAATTTTTTCTGTCATAGTCAGCCATTATTTCGCCGTTACGACAGCGCATCGCCTCAACATTGACACCCTCATACGTAGAAGTTGGATAACCATAATAGCTCCAAAGAAAAGAACAAATTCTTTTTTTCTTACCTGGTTCTGCCAACTGCTTTATACCTTCGGGAGTAATTTTTACAATCTCTCCGGGTCCAAGTTCTTTTTCGTCGGTGTAGCCTAACTTTTGGTATGCAAAAGATTCAAAGGTTACAGCATAACCGTCATTATTTTTGCCAATAAGAACGGGTATTCTACCAAACTTATCACGTGCTGCAATAATTGCACCCTTACTGGTCAAAATCAAAATAGACATTGATCCATCAATTAATTTTTGCGCATGCTTAATACCATCGGCAAAGGTATCCTTTTGGTTAACAAGTGCGGCAACAAGCTCGGTTGTATTTACTCTACCGCCTGTCATTGCGTCAAAATAAACGCCTTTTTGCGCAAGACATTTATCAATAAGTTCATCAACGTTATTGATAAGACCAACCGTGCAAATAGCATATGTACCGAATTTTGAACGTATAAGCATAGGCTGAGGATCAGTATCACTGATACAACCAATAGCAGAAGTACCCTTCATTTCATCAAAGATTTTTTCAAACTTTGTCCTGAAGGGTGAATTTTCAATATTATGTATTTTACGTTGCAAACCAATTTCGCTGTCATATGCCGCAAGACCACCTCGACGGGTGCCAAGGTGTGAATGATAATCCACACCAAAAAAGACATCCATCATACAGTCTTGCTTAGAGGTGATTCCAAAAAATCCGCCCATAAAGACCTACTTTCTATAAACGTGAGATTTATGCAAAGAAAAGTTTTGAAAGTGTCATAGGATCGATGTACTCTCCATCCTTATAAACACGCATATTACCTGAAGCAATTTCATCAATAAGCATTACATCGCCGTTAGGATCATAACCAAATTCAAACTTGATATCATAAAGATCAAGACCCTTTTCTTTTAAATCGTCTGCAACAATTTTTGTGATCTTTTGAGTCATATCTTTTATATCATCATACTGCTTATCGGTCATAACACCAAGTGCTACAAGAGCATCTTTTATTACAAGCGGATCTCCCTTTGCGTCGTTTTTAAATGTCATTTCAACATATGCAGGAAGATCTGCGCCCTCTTCGATATAATCGCCATAACGACGAATAAAGCTACCAACTGCTTTATAACGGCAGATAACTTCTAAACCGTGGCCAAAAACCTTTGCCGGAAGAACTTCCATAGTGGTATCCTGTAAATTAGCGTTTACATAGTGAGTTTTAATACCTGCAGCGTTAATTTTTTCAAAGAAGTAAATTGACATACGAAGATTAACATCGCCAACTCCTTCAATAGTAAGACCTACAGAGTTTTCGCCCGGATCAAACACGCCGTCTTTACCGGTACAATCATCCTTAAATTTTAAGAGGCAATTGCCGTTTTCGAGCGCATAAACGTTCTTTGTTTTACCTGTGTACAATAGTTTGTTTTCCATAATATATTACTCCTTTTAATAAATTACAAATTATTCATTACATCACTGTCTTTTTTTAGAACAGTTTCTGCATCACTTGTGCGTTTAGCATCAAGTTTTTTGGCCAATTCTTTATCTTCTACCGCAATAATTTGTGCTGCAAGCAACGCTGCGTTTGCACCACCATTTATTGCAACTGTTGCAACCGGAATACCGGTTGGCATCTGAACAGTTGAAAGTAAAGCATCCATACCATCAAGAACTGATGATTTACAAGGAATACCAATTACCGGCAAAGTAGTATTTGCCGCAATAGCACCGGCTAAATGTGCTGCCATTCCTGCCGCTGCAATTAATACGCCAAATCCATTATCACGTGCATTTAGCGCAAAATCACGTGCTTCAACCGGTGTTCTATGCGCAGAATATATATGTACTTCAAATGGAATTTCAAGCGAGCTTAACATATCGGTTGCCTTTTTAATAATTGGTAAGTCGCTGTCACTACCCATAATAATACCAACTTTTTTCATTACAATTGTCCTTTCATATCAAAGTTAAAAAACAAAAAGGGCGCACTTGGACTTAATATGTTCAAGTGTGCCCAGACGGTCGGCTAAAAATATACAATCTTTGTTCCTTAGTGGTGCTCCACAAAATTCCGTCAGTCGCAAAGAATGGTGATAAAATCACCTTAATAGTATATCATTTTGCTAAAAAACTGTCAAGAAGCAAACTCGAAATTTGTCGTGATAAAATTAACAAAAAAACAGAAAAAATTAAGCCTTTGTTTCACAATAAATACAACGATAAACCTTGGCTTCTTTATCAGTGAGTTTAAATATGTGATCTAATTCCTGTTCACAGGATGTTATACATCTTGGGTTTTTACATTTAATAACATTTGTTAAAACAGTTGGCATAGCAATTCTTAGTTTATCAACAAGAACTCCATCCTTGATAATATTAACTGTAGCATCAGGGTCTACAAAGCCAATAACATCAAAATCAAGCTTAATATCAGCGTCAATTTTAATAATATCTTTTTTACCCATTTTTTTACTTGCTACATTTTTTATAAGCGCTATTGAAGCATCAAGAGAAGCAAGGTCTAAAAGTTCGTAAAGACGCATACCCTGTCCTGCAGTAATATGGTCAATCACAACACCGTTTTGAATAGAGTCTATATTCATATTGTTCCTGCCTCCTTAAGTAAGTTAAGAATAAGCGCCATTCGCATATATTTTCCGTTTAATACCTGTTTAAAATAACAAGCACGTGGGTCATTATCAATTGCAACACTTATTTCATTAACACGTGGTAGCGGATGCAAAATTGAAAGGTCTGCTTTTGCATTTTTAAGTTTATCGGGTGTTAATATATAACTATCCTTAAGACGAAGATAATCCTCCTCATTAAAGAAGCGTTCACGCTGAACACGAGTCATATAAAGTATGTCAAGATTTGGCATAGCAGATTCTAAATCGTTTGTTTGTTCATAAGCGATGTTATTTCTTTGCAAAACATCCTTTTTAACATAGCTTGGCAACTTTAATTCCTCGGGTGAAATAAGTACAATCTTGATATTGTTGTAACGGCTAAGTGCATTAATAAGAGAATGCACAGTTCTGCCAAATTTTAAATCACCGCAAAATCCAACCGTAAGATTATCAAATCCACCCTTTTCACGACGAATTGTAAGTAGATCAGCAAGGGTTTGTGTTGGGTGACAATGACCACCGTCACCTGCATTAATTACAGGAACAGATGCATTGTTTGCCGCAACAAGCGCTGCGCCCTCTTTGGGATGACGCATTGCAATAATGTCGGCATAACAGCTTACGGTTTTTGCAGTGTCTGAAATGCTCTCGCCCTTTGCGGCAGATGAACTGTTTGCTTCAGAAAAACCAAGCACGTTACCGCCGAGTTCATACATTGCGGCTTCAAAACTAAGTCTTGTTCTTGTAGAAGGCTCAAAAAACAATGTAGCTAATTTTTTGCCCTCACAAGCGTGTGCGTATTTTTTAGGATTTTCAATAATGTCAAGGGCGGTAGCAATAAGCTCGTCCAACTCTTCAACACTTAAATCCAGAATATCAATAACGCTTCTCATAATTTTCTCCTTAAAGAGTATTTTTATTCTTTAGCACCGTTTACGGCAAGATAATTCTTTATGCGGTCAACGTTTTCTTTGTTTGCGGGATCTTCTTCCAAGTATTCAATAATATCATATACGTCAACTACTGAATACACAGGGAATCCGTACTCCTCACCAACCTCTGCCATTGCAGATTTTTCGGTCTGACCTTTTTCTTTGCGGTCAACCATAACAAAAGTAGCGGCAACCTTTGTGCCATTAAGAGATGAAAGAATAGCCATGCTTTCACGAATAGCAGTTCCTGCTGTAATAACGTCTTCAACAATAACTATTTCTTCGCCCTCGGTGGGTTTGTAGCCTACAAAAACGCCACCTTCACCGTGGTCCTTTTCTTCTTTACGGTTAAAGAAGAACGGAACGTCCAAGCCTTCTTTTGAAAGTGCGCAAGCAACCGATACCGCAATAGGGATACCTTTATATGCCGGACCGTAAAGTACAGTGCGTTTATTACCAACTTTTTCAAAATATGCTTTTGCATAAAATTCGCCAAGTTTTGAAATCTGATCACCTGTTTTTATATCGCCTGCATTAATAAAATATGGAATTTTTCTACCGCTTTTTGCAGTAAAGTCACCGAATTTTAAAACACCTGCGCTCTCTAAAAACTGTATAAACTCTCTTTTATAACCTTCCATTTTTTACTCTCCTTAATAAAATAACAATATTGAAATAATGGTTGATATTGTGGATATTACAAGGGAAACAATACTCAAAATTCTACCAATTATTACTGTTTTTGTTTTGACGCCACGTTTAATTGAAATATGTGCAAAAATTAATGAAAGTACCGAAGCAATTAAAATTAAAAATAAAGCAAAATAATTAAAATAATAATATTGATATACGTCAGTACTAGCAACAATTGCAGTTGCTAATTTATTTATTACAATAGAAAAACTAAAGCAAAAAGTATAAAAACAAGATAAAATACTAAATATCAAACAAAGAACACTAAATTTTTTGGATTGTTTATTCAATAATATCACCTTTGAATTTTTTAATCAACAAATTCTGCAACACAACGTTCATATGCTGCAACAGGGTCTTCTGCCGCAGTTATCGGACGACCAACTACTATATAGTCGCTGCCAATTTTTTTAGCCTCGGCAGGAGTCATAACACGCTTTTGGTCACCAACATCACCATCTGCAAAACGAACACCGGGTGTAACGGTTAAAAAGTTTTTGCCACAAGTATCGTGAACCTTACCGGCTTCAAGCGGTGAACAAACAACACCGTCAAGACCTGCTTTTGCAGCGTTTGATGCATAATGCATTACAACCCTATCAATAGGCTCTTTTATAAGAAGGTCGTTTTCCATTCTTTCCTGATCGGTAGAGGTAAGCTGTGTTACAGCAATAAGTAACGGACGTGTACCATCTTCACGTGTAAGGCCTTCTAAAGCGCCCTCCATCATAGAAATTGTACCTGCAGCGTGAAGGTTTGTCATATCAACATCAAGGCGAGATAAAACAGCCATTGATTTTTTAACTGTATTAGGAATGTCGTGAAGTTTTAAGTCAAGAAAAATTTTGTGACCTCTTGCTTTGATTTCTTTTACAATTGATGGTCCCTCTGCATAAAAAAGCTCCATACCAATTTTTACAAAAGGTTTACGAGTAGTAAATTTATCAAGAAATTCAAATGTTTTTTCTGCACTCGCAAAATCGCAAGCAATAATTACGTCCTTACCCATTATTTTACTCCTCCTATAATATCTTTTAAATTGTCAATTCCGTATTTATCCATTGCATGAGGTAAATCGTTAATAATATCACGACATGCATATGGATTTATAAGATTTGCCGCACCTACTTCTACAGCAGTTGCGCCTGCAAGCATCATTTCTATTACGTCCTCTGCGGTAGAAACGCCACCCATACCTATTACCGGAATATTTACAGCATTTGCTACCTGATAAACCATTCTAACAGCCACAGGGAAAATTGCAGGACCTGAAAAACCACCCATTTTATTAGCAATAACGGGCTTACGTGTTTTAAGATCAATGCGCATACCAAGCATTGTGTTTATAAGGCTTATGCCGTCTGCACCCGCATCTTCACAAGCCTTTGCAATGGCAACAATGTCGGTAACGTTTGGTGAAAGTTTAACAATAACGGGCTTTGTTGTAACGGCCTTAACCGCTCTGACAACCTCGGCTGCAGCTTCTGGACTTGTACCAAAGCTCATACCGCCGCCGTGAACATTAGGGCAACTAACATTAACTTCAAGCCAACCAACTTGGCTCTCTTTGTCAAGCAATTCACACGTATAAGCATAATCAGGAACCGCAAAACCGCTAATATTTGCCATAACAGGTTTGTTAAAGCATTTTTTAAGCTTGGGTAATTCCTCGCTTATAACCTTTTCTACACCCGGATTTTGAAGTCCAACTGCATTTATCATACCTGCCGTACACTCTGCAATTCGTGGTGTAGGATTACCAAAACGTGCATCCTTGGTAGTGCCTTTAAAAGAAAAAGTACCAAGTAAATTTATATCATAAAGTTCAGCGAACTCATAACCAAAGCCAAACGTACCCGAAGCAGGAATAATGGGGTTATCTATTTCTAAACCACAAAGATTTACACTTAGTCTTCCCATAGTATTTCCTCCTTTAACATTACAGGTCCGTCTTTGCAAATACGCTTATAACCTGCAATTGTTTTACAGCTACAGCCCATACATGCGCCAAAGCCACAACCCATTCTTTCTTCAAAACTCATCTGTCCTGAAGTAGTTGCTGTTTTGTAAATTGCTTTAAGCATTGGTTCGGGACCACAGGTATAAAAATATGTATATTCACTTGGATATGCATTTGTAACAAAGCCTTTTACACCGTAACTGCCATCAACCGTTGTAACGGTAACGTTACAGCCAAGGGCTTTAAACTCATTTTCGTAAAAGACTTCACTTGCAGTATTAAAGCCTAAAATTACAGATACTTCTTTACCCTGTTCTTTAAGTAGTTTTGCGAGCATATAAAGTGGAGGAACGCCAACACCGCCGCCCAAAAGCACAGGTTTGTCGCCCGAAACAGAAAGGTCATATCCGTTACCAAGACCGGTAAGCACGTCAAGCGACTCACCTACAGCCATTTTTGCCATTTGTTCGGTGCCTTTGCCTACAACCTTGTAAATAATGGTAACCGATGTATCGTCTTTATCACACACCGAAATAGGACGGCGAAGATAAAGACCGTCAAGTTGAATGTTGATAAACTGTCCGCAAGCGGTGATGTCGGATGTATCTCCGACAAGCACCATCTTGTAAACATTATCGGTCAGTTTTTCATTAAGCGATATTTTAAAAATACCTTGTTTCATTTTTATTTTCCTTTATGCATCAATTGTTGAAATTGTAAGAGTTGTTTCTTCAAGAACATCTAAAAGTACCCTTACGGTATCAAGAGAAGTAAATATTGTAACGTTATTCTCTGTAGCAAGACGACGAATTTGTTGACCGTCACTTGCTTGAACAGATGCGCCAATATCCTTTGTATTAATAACGTAAGCAATATGTCCCTGTGTTATTGCATCGGGTATTTCGTCGGGATCTTCACTAATCTTTTTAAGAACATGAGTGCGTATACCGTTTTCCTTTAAGAAGGCTGCGGTACCTGCAGTTGCCTGAATATTAAATCCAAGATTATAGAATCTGCGGATAAGCGGTAAAGCCTCGTCTTTATCTTTATCGGCAATTGTAGCAAAGACAGTACCATAGTTTTGTAAATGTGTACCCGAAGCCTGAAGTGCCTTGTAAAGCGCACGGTTAAGCTTATCATCATAACCGATTGCTTCACCTGTAGATTTCATTTCAGGAGAAAGATAAGCATCAAGTCCCTTGATCTTGTTAAATGAGAATACGGGAACCTTTACGTAGAAGCGATTCTTTTCTTCAGGATAAAGGCTGAATATTCCCTGTTCTTTAAGTGATTTACCAAGAATAACTTCAGTAGCAATATCTGCAAGGCTGTAACCTGTAGATTTTGAAAGGAACGGTACTGTACGTGATGAACGTGGATTAACCTCAATAATATAAACATTATCTTGATCATCAACAATAAACTGAATGTTATAAAGACCGATAATTCCAATACCAAGACCTAATTTTTTAGCATACTGTAAAATTGTGCCTCGTACTTTATCAGAAATACTGAATGTAGGATAAACACTAATTGAGTCACCCGAGTGAATACCTGTACGTTCAACAAGCTCCATAATACCGGGAACAAATACGTCGTGACCGTCACAAATTGCGTCAACTTCTACTTCTTTACCTTGAATATACTTATCAACAAGCACGGGCTTGTCAGCATCAATTTCAACAGCGGTTTTAAGATAATGACGTAATTGTGCTTCATCGGCAACAATTTGCATAGCACGTCCGCCAAGAACAAAACTTGGACGAACAAGTACAGGATAACCAATTTCAGCCGCAGCGGCTACACCATCTTCAATTTTAGTAACTGCTCTGCCCTTTGGCTGAGGAATATTAAGCTCTTGTAAAATCTTTTCAAAACTGTCACGGTTTTCAGCACGTTCAATAGCAGCGCAATCTGTACCGATAATCTTAACTCCACGGTCCATAAGAGGCTGTGCAAGATTAATTGCAGTCTGACCGCCAAGTGAAGCAACAACACCCTCTGGTTGTTCAAAATCAATTATTGCCATTACGTCTTCAGGAGTAAGTGGCTCAAAATAAAGTTTGTCGGCTGTTGTATAGTCGGTAGAAACTGTTTCAGGGTTGTTGTTAATAATAATTGCCTCAAAACCGTTTCTTTTTATTGTCTGTACAGCGTGAACAGTAGAATAGTCAAATTCTACACCCTGACCTATACGGATTGGACCTGCGCCTAAAACAACAATCTTACGCTTATCGGTAAGACGTGATTCATTCTCACCGGTATATGATGAATAAAGGTATGCAATGTATTTACCTGTGTGCAAGGTATCAACCATTTTAAATATTGGTGTTATGCCGTTTTCCTTGCGTAATGCATAAATGTCTGTTTCAGGCATTGACCATACTTTTGCAATATATTCATCCGAGAAACCAAGAATTTTTGCATTTTTAAGAACAGTAACGTCAGCAACGTTTTTCTTAATTTCATTTTCCATATCAACGATACGTTTAAACGCTTCAAGGAATAATGGTGTAATTTTGGTAATTTCGTGAAGTTGTTGGAGTGTTGCACCACGACGAATAAGTTCGAACACAGCATAAATATTGTCATCCTGAGATTCACCAAGATAATCAAAAATTTGCTCGTTTGACATATCATCAAACTTTGAAATATAGAAATGGCAAACACCTGTTTCAAGTGAGCGAACAGATTTAAGCAAGCATTCTTCAAGTGTTGAACCAATGCCCATTACTTCACCGGTTGCCTTCATCTGTGTACCCAAGGTGTTTGGTGCATCGGCAAATTTGTCAAATGGGAAACGTGGGAATTTTGCAACAATATAGTCAAGTCTTGGCTCAATTGCGGCAGTACCACCAGCAACAGGAATATCCTCAAGCGCCATACCAAGAGCAATTTTTGCAGTAACACGAGCAATCGGGTAACCGCTTGCCTTAGAAGCAAGCGCTGATGAACGTGAAACACGTGGATTTACTTCTATAAGATAGTATTCACTTGAATAAGGATTAAGTGCAAACTGTACGTTACAGCCACCCTCTATCTTAAGTTCACGAATAATTTTGATAGCGCTGTCGTTAAGCATTTTAAGGTCGTGATCGTTAAGAGAAAGTATTGGTGCAACAACTGCAGAGTCACCTGTATGAACACCAACAGGATCAATATTTTCCATACCGCATATTGTAATTGCAGTATCGTTTGAGTCACGCATAACCTCAAACTCAATTTCCTTGTAACCCTTAACGCTCTTTTCGATAAGAACCTGATGAACAGGAGAAAGCTTAAACGCATTAAGACCAACATCAACAAGTTCTTCTTCGTTATAAGCAAAGCCACCGCCTGTACCGCCCAAGGTAAATGCCGGGCGAAGAACTACAGGATAGCCAATTCTGCTTGCCGCTTCTTTAGCTTCTTCAATACTATATGTTATTTCAGAAGGAATAACCGGCTCGCCGATTGATTCACACATTTCTTTAAAGAGCTCACGGTCTTCTGCACGTTCAATACTTTCACTTGATGTACCAAGAAGTTCTACACCACACTCTTTAAGAATACCTTTTTCTTCAAGCTGCATAGCAAGATTAAGACCTGTTTGACCACCAATACCCGGAACAATTGCGTCAGGACGTTCATAACGTAAAATTTTTGCCATATATTCAAGGGTAAGCGGTTCCATATAAACCTTATCCGCAATTGAAGTATCTGTCATAATTGTAGCAGGATTAGAGTTACAAAGTATAACCTCATAACCTTCTTCTTTAAGCGCTAAACACGCCTGTGTACCTGCATAGTCAAACTCAGCAGCCTGACCGATAACTATAGGACCTGAACCTATAATCAGTACTTTTTTAATATCTGTTCTCTTAGCCATTTTTTACTTCCTCCTGATTATATATTAAATCTTCTTTATATACCGTTTTACCATCACATACAGTAAGATAACATTTACCGTAAAGTTCGTATCCTTCAAACGGCATTGCCTTACCGCAAGATAAAAAGTCTTTTGGATTTACAACTATTTTTTCATCTAATTGCCAAATCGAGTAATCATTATTTTTTATTGGAATATTAAAACGCTTTCGAGCATTAAAAGACATTAAATCAATCAAACGCTCAAGTGTAATAATATTTGTTTTTACGAAGTATGTGTACATTAACTGAAAGGCTGTTTCAATACCAACTATTCCAAAAGCGCTTTTTTCAAGACCTTTGCTCTTTTCCTCTGCACTATGAGGAGCGTGATCGGTTGCAATCATATCAATAGTGCCGTCTTTAATACCCTCGATAAGAGCAAGTTTGTCTTCACGTGAACGAAGCGGTGGATTCATTTTAAATTTACCGTCTTCTTGTAAATTGCTATCATCAAGAACTAAATAATGAGGTCCTGTTTCACAAGTTACGTTTAGTCCCTCTGCCTTAGCTTGTCTTATAAGTTCGACACTTTCTTTACAAGAAATATGGCAAACGTGATATGCACAACCGGTTTCTTTTACAAGCTCTAAATCACGTTTTATAGGACCCCATTCGCTTTCAGAACAAATTCCCCTGTGACCATGAGCCTTAGCATATTCACCAGCGTGTATATAACCACCGTGTAGCAATGAATTGTCTTCACAGTGTGCGACAATTAGTTTTCCAAGTGATTTTGCCTTGAGCATTGCCTCACGCATTAGTTCACGTGATTGCACTCCACGACCGTCATCCGAAAAAGCAATTGCAAGCTCTGAAATATTTTCCATATCAGAAAGCTTTTCACCAAGTTGTCCGACAGTGATTGAAGCGTATGGATAAACATTAATTACAGCATCATCTTCAATTATCTTTATTTGTTGATTTATATGTTCAATACTATCGGGTACAGGATTAAGGTTTGGCATTGTGCAAACAGCGGTATAACCACCGTGTGCCGCAGCTAACGAACCGGTTTTTATGGTTTCTTTATAAGAAAAACCCGGTTCACGAAAATGCACATGCACATCGCAAAAACCGGGTAAAATGAAATAATTATTTTGTGTATCAGCAAAAAATGGTGACAAAACCGCCTTGTCAACGGTGGGAGTAAAATCATTTAGAAATTCGGGTTTATAAATGTTTTTTTCTAATTTTATTTGCATATTAAACCTTCCTTTCATAACCTAAAGCCAAGGAAAACATAGTTCCTCATTTTTATCTTATATATATTATCATAATATATATTTATTGTCAATTAAAAAGTAAGTAAAATTTAAATTTTTATATGCTTTTTTTCATATACTTTCTTAAGGAGGTCTTATATGTTTTTTCAGTCAATTATACAAATAGTTTCAAACTTATTCTATCTGGCGCTACACGTTACAAATACAGGTTCTTTTCCCCCACCGCTTTCATCAAAAAAAGAAAAAGTATTATTACAACTAAAAGAACAAGGAGACGAAGATGCCCGTAACAAATTAATTGAACATAATTTGCGTTTAGTAGCACACGTTGTAAAAAAATATTATACTGACGATGATCAAGACGATTTAATATCTATTGGAACAATTGGACTAATTAAAGCTGTAAACACATTTAAAAGTGATAAAAAAATACGTCTTGCAACATATGCCGCACGATGTATTGAAAATGAAATTTTAATGCATTTTCGAAACAACAAAAAGCATTCGCAGGATGTTTATATTAGTGATCCAATAGATACAGATAAAAACGGAAACACACTTACTTTAATTGATATTATTGCTGATGAAGAAAACATAGAAGATGAAATTGATACGAAAATTAAGTTGCAAAAATTAAGTGTTTTATTAAATGGAGTGCTCGATGAACGTGAATTAAAAATCATAAAAATGCGTTACGGTATTGCCGGAGAAACCGAACAAACACAAAGAGAAATAGCCAAGAAATTAAAAATTTCAAGAAGTTATGTATCAAGAATTGAAACCGCCGCTTTAGAAAAACTCAGGAGAAATTTTTAAGAGAGGTCAAAACTGACCTCTCTTAATTTTATTTGTTAATTATCTGTGCTGTTCCGCCGTCAACAGTATCTGATGTAATTATTATCTTCAAAACATCATCCTTTGAAGGCATTTCAAACATAAGGTCTTGCAAAACATTTTCAATAATAGAACGCAAACCTCTGGCACCTGTTTTGTTTTTAATTGTAAGTTCAGCGATTTTTTGTAATGCTTCCGGCTCAAAAACCAACTCAATATTATCGAGCGCAAAAAGTGCCTGATATTGTTTTATAATGGAGTTTTTAGGCTCAGACATAATACGGATAAGCGTATCCTTATCCATAGCATCCAAACTTGTAATTACAGGCAATCGACCTACAAGTTCAGGAATAAGACCAAATTTAACAAGATCCTGATGTGTAGCAAATTTTGAAAGCTGTTGAGCCTCAAGACTTTTGGGTGATTTTACATCAGCGCCAAATCCTAAACTGCTACCGCCAATACGACGTTCAATAACCTTGTCAATACCGTCAAATGCACCTGCGCATATGAACAAAATATTGGTAGTATCAATCTGAATAAATTCTTGCTGAGGATGCTTTCTACCGCCCTGTGGTGGAACATTAGAAACTGTACCTTCAAGAATTTTTAAAAGTGCCTGCTGAACACCCTCACCGCTTACGTCACGAGTAATGGATGCATTTTCACTTTTGCGTGAAATTTTATCAATTTCATCAACGTAAATGATTCCGTGTTCGGCCTTTTCAATATCATAATCGGCAGCCTGTATAAGACGTAAAAGAATGTTTTCTACATCTTCACCAACATAGCCTGCTTCGGTTAATGTTGTAGCATCAGTAATTGCAATCGGCACGTCAAGAATTTTTGCCAATGTTTGTGCAAGCAAAGTTTTACCTACACCGGTAGGGCCAAGCATTAAAACGTTACTTTTGGCAAGCTCAACATCCAAATTTTCTTTTTTATAAACACGTTTATAGTGATTATATACTGCAACGGCAAGCGTCTTTTTGGCATCGTCCTGTCCAATTACATATTCATCAAGCAAAGCTTTTATTTCTTGCGGTTTTGGTAATACCTTTTCTTGCTGTTTTTTATTCTTTTTTCTTTCTTTGTATGCATTTTCATCATCAAAAAGTAAAGAAGAACAAAAATTTATGCAATTATCACAGATATAAACGCCCGGACCTTCAACAAGACGCATAACCTCATCCTGTGTCTTTCCACAAAACGAACAGCGTATTTCTTTATCTATGTCTTTAGACATTAATATACCTCTTATCTTTTTGTAATAACCTTATCAATAAGGCCGTATTCAGCCGCTTCTGCAGCGGTCATAAAATTATCACGTTCAGTATCCTGTTCGATAATTTCAATCGGCTTACCTGTATTTTCAGATAAGATTTTATTGAGGTTGCTACGTGTACGTTTAATATGATTAGCGTGAATTATAATATCGCTTGCCTGTCCTTGTGCGCCACCTAACGGCTGGTGAATCATAATTTCACTATTAGGAAGTGCATAACGCTTTCCCTTTGCACCGGAAGATAGCAAAAACGCACCCATAGATGCTGCCATACCCATACAAATTGTACTAACATCGCACTTTATATACTGTATTGTATCATAGATAGCAAGACCCGCAGAAACCGATCCGCCCGGGCTGTTAATATAAAAACTTATATCCTTATCAGGATCCTGACCCTCAAGGAACAAAAGCTGAGCAATAATTACACTGGCACTCGCATCGTCAACCTGACCGTTAAGCATAATAATTCTGTCATTAAGCAAGCGAGAGAAAATATCATACGAACGTTCTCCACGACTTGTTTGTTCAACAACATAAGGAATTAATGTCATATCCATAGCAAAATACCTCCAATACTGTATATTATGAACTTAAAAATCAAATTATAAACAAATTATTCTTCTGTTTTTTCCTTAGTAGCTTTCTTTTCGTCTACTGCGTCGGTTATTACAGCATTTGCCTTAACAAAATCAATTGCAAGACCAACAGCAACGTCCTTTTCTACTTCAGAAGCAGGAATTACAGCCTTAACCTGATCAAGCTCTACGCCGTAGCCTTCTGCAATTTTAGCATACTCTGCATCAATTGCTGCTTCATCGGCTTTAATGCCTTCAAGCTCAACAATCTTTTCAAGTGCAAGACGATATTTAACCTGCATTTCTGCCTGAGGACGGAATGTTTCACGGAACTGTTCAATAGTGCTACCTGTGTACTGCAAATACAAATCAAGGTTCATACCTTGTGACTGTAAACGGTAGCCGAATTCTTCAACTGACTGGTTAAGACGGTTTGTAAACATAGCCTCAGGAATTTCACCCTTAATACCGTCAACAATCTGCTGAACAAGAATGTTTTCAACCGCTTCTTCAGCAGCCTTTTTCTTGCGCTCGGTAGCCTTTTTCTTAATATCTGCCTTAAGCTCTTTAAGGGTATCAAATTCGCTTACGTCTTTTGCAAATTCATCATCGGCAACAGGAAGCTCACGAAGTTTAATTTCGTGAAGTTTTACTTTAAATACTGCGGGTTGACCGGCAAGGTCTTCTGCGCCATACTCTTCAGGGAATGTAACGTTAACATCAAATTCATCATCAATATTTTTTCCGATAATCTGATCTTCAAAGCCGGGAATAAACTGACCTGAACCAAGTTCAAGTGAGTGACCTTCTGCTTTGCCACCTTCAAAAGCAACACCATCTTTAAAGCCTTCAAAGTCAATTACAACTGTGTCGCCTTTTTTTGCAGCTCTGTCTTCAACAGAAACCATACGAGCATTACGCTCCTGTAAAGATTTAATTTCTGCATTAACTTCTGCAGCACCAACCTTTACAAGTGGACGTTCTGCCTTAAGGCCCTTATAAGCTTCAAGTTCAATTTCAGGATAGGTTGTAACACTAACCTTAAAATCTACACCGTCTTCTTTAGAAATTGAAACAAGATCAAAATCCATTTTGTCATCAATTACCTTAAGACCTGATTCATTAATTGCAGCCTCAACTGCATCTGCATAAAGAAGATTTAATGCATCTTCAAAAAACACTTCGCTACCATAGTAGGTTTCAATAATGTGAAGTGGAGCCTTACCCTTTCTAAAGCCGGGAATATTAATTTTTTTGCCCTCTTTACGATAAGCCTGTTTGATTGCTTCACGGAATTGTTCACCGTCGATAACAATTTCAAGCTGATAGCGATTTGTTTCAAGCTTTTTTGTTTCTTTTAAAGTCATTTTTATTTACCTCCGCATAAAGTCCATAAGACTCCATAATAAATTAAATTGATTATACCATAATCTGCAAAAAATGCAAGGCTTTTTTACTGACATAATTATAGTATATTATAAATAAAATTAAATTTTTTTAAAGTTATCACACTGCGTTACAAAAAATGGTGTAAAATCTATGCCATCACATGCAGTAAGCTTTAATTTTATACCATGATATTCATTAATAATGTTATAAATTCCTTTGCCGTGAATATGTCCGTAATACACATTTTTAATTTCATACTTATGTAAAACTGCAAGTATTTCATCACAAGTAAATTCAGCATAAGCCGGTGGATAATGCAAAAAAACAATAGGTTCAACACCTAAATCTTTCGCCAATTTAATTGAGGTTTCAAGTCGTCCCGCTTCACGCAAAATAACCTTTTGGTCGTGTGTTCCTGTTCCATCATAAATCCAACCACGTGTTCCACAAATTGCAATTTTGCCGTCACTATAACAGTTATTATGTAAAATTTTTATTGTATCAAATTTATTTTCAGTTAAAAATTCATTTATTTTATTAGCTGTGCCCCACCAATAATCATGATTGCCCTTAAGTATTATTTTATTACCCGGTAATGCATTTATAAATTCAAAATCAGGCTTTGCCTCTTGCAAAGATGTTGCCCAGGAAATGTCACCGCCAATTACCACCGTATCCTCATCATTTACAAGTTTTTTCCAGTTTTTTTCAAGTCTTTCAACATAATTATCCCAACCGCCAAAAATATCCATTGGTTTGTTTGCGCCAAGTGGTAAATGCAAATCAGAAATTGTAAATAAATTCATACCTAAGTTTCACCTGCCTTTGAATATTAGTTTAAAAAATACAAATAATAAATTTGGCTTAAAGCCAAGAAAGGAAGAAAAAATATGGATATGTCATCAAGCTGTAAAACCGAAGCATGCATTAAATGCAGTGTAAAAAGTTGTGTTCACCACACCGAAAATGATTCCTGTTCTGCAGGCAAAATTCAGGTTGGTAACAGAACAGCCAGCACATGTAGCGAAACATGTTGCGACACATTTAAAGCAAGACAGTAATCTTGCAACAATATCCGACTCGTTATGAGTCGGATATTTATTTTTAATCAATTTTTAAGCATTTACAAACAGCAGAATACATATCGTTTTTGTCATATATATCCTTGAATCTTACAGTAGCATTTTTTAGCTCAGCAATTGGTGTCGGCACTGCAACATTAGTGTAATTTAAAAGTGCATCTACTATGTCAAATTCGCTATCGGGAATATTATCTGATAAAGCTGATAATACGCTTTTTGCAAACTTATATGGTGAAGCAGTAGACGCAATAACAACAGGACGATTATCCTTTGTATCAGCAAGATATTGCTCATAGGCATTTACAGCAACAGCAGTATGAGTATCGCAAAGATAGCCGTATTCATCAAAGGTTTTCTTAATAGTCTTTAGTGTATCATTATCATCACAACATGCGCCGTAAAAAAGGCTTTGAAGTTTGGTTAACACCTTTGAATTAACATCAAACCTACCGTCATTTGCAAGCTGTGATTGGATGTTTGCAATGTATTTATCATCACCGTCAGAAAGAATATAAAGCATACGCTCAAGATTGCTTGATATAAGTATATCCATTGATGGAGACATAGTTGTATAAAAATCACGATTTCGATCATACACACCGGTATTTATAAAATCTGTAAGAACTTTATTTGCATTAGACGCACAAATGAGCTTATTTATCGGAACACCCATTTCTTTTGCGTAGTATGCCGCAAGAATATTACCAAAATTTCCTGTAGGAACAACAACATTAAATCCGTTTGAAAGGTCGTCACCCTTTGCGAGCATATCACAAAAGGCTGAAATATAGTAAATAATTTGCGGCACAAGTCTTCCCCAGTTAATAGAGTTTGCCGAGGAAAACTCCATACCGTTTTGTGCAAGAGTGTTTTTAATTTCACTATCGGTGAAAATCTTTTTAACACCTGACTGAGCATCGTCAAAATTGCCTTTGATAGCACAAACGTGAACGTTATTACCCTTTTGTGAATCCATCTGCAGTTTTTGCATTGGGCTAACGCCTTCGCTTGGATAAAATACAATTATTTCAGTATTTTCTACGTCTTTAAAGCCTTCAAGAGCGGCCTTTCCCGTATCGCCTGAAGTAGCAACAAGAATAACGGTTTTTTTACCGTCGGATATCTTTTTTGTTGATGTTGTAAGCAAATATGGTAGTAATTGAAGTGCTAAATCTTTAAAAGCACATGTGGGACCGTGCCATAATTCAAGTATATTGATATTGCTTCCGAGTTGTGCTATTGCAGCAGGTTTTTCATCATCAAAGCTACCGGTATATGCACCACTTACACAAGCAGATATTTCCTCATCGGAAAAATCGGTAAGATATTTCTTTAAAACATATTCTGCTTTGCCTTTATAATCTAAAGTAACAAGATTTTCAAAATCGTTACCATTAAGTACAGGTATATTTTCAGGAACAAAGAGTCCCCCTTCTTCTGATATACCGTGTGCAATAGCGTATGCTGATGATAGTTTTTTAGAATTATCTCTTGTGCTTACATAATTCATTATATTTTCCCCTTGTAAAAATAGTTATATGCGTTTTCAAAAAAGATTTTATTTAAAGTCTTTTCATCAATATTTTTTGATAATAAAAAATTATAAAGAGTTGGAACTGCAGATATATCATAAAGCTTATCGCTCATATCTGCGCCATCAAAATCTGAACCGATGCTTAAATTGTTTTCAAATCCTAACTCTAAAATATGATAAATATTTTTATAAACATTTTCAAAGACGTCACCACTGCCCAAAAACTCAGGATAAAAACACAAACCAAAAATTCCGCCTTTTTCTACCAGTAATTTTAACTGATTATCATCTATATTTCGTCGATGCTTATTAACGGTTTCAAGACAAGAATGTGTAACAATCGGATTATTAGACAGTTCGATTGCATCATAAAAAGATTTTTTATTAAGATGTGATAAATCAACGGCAATGTCAAAATGATTAAGCCGCTCTATTACCTGTCTTCCAAAATCTTTAAGACCAACATCGGTATCGGCGCCACCTGCTATTTGATTTTCACCATTCCAAGTAAGCGTTAATGCCCGAATACCGTCATTATGTATTGTTTCAATTCGACCCAAATCATTCTCAATTAAAAGGCCACCCTCAACAGTAAATATTGGGGTCAAATTGTCCGGCTTATTTAATAATTCATTTTTAAAATTGGAAAGTGCATTTTTATAATATTCAAAAGGATTTTGCAATCCATCTTTAATAAATATAGCAAAACACTGATGCCACTTTTCAAAATTTTCTGATTTTTTTGAATTAACTGCCAGAAAATTATCACAAAACGATAAACCGTCATTATAACATCTATAGGCTGTATCACAATGTAAATCAAAAAATTTCACAATATCACCTAAAAAGCATTTTTTATATAATTAAGTTCGAATTGAAAAATACCTTCTTTTTCAGAAACTAATATTACTTCGGCAACATCAAGTCTTGGTGGTAAATTAGTTCGTAATTTACGCATAAAAGACTGTGATGCATTTTTTGTTCTTTGTTGTTTGCCGTAATCAACTGCCTCAAGACCGCTTACAAGTGAATGTTTCTTTCTTGTTTTAACCTCTACAAAGGCAATACACTCACGGTTTTCGGCAACAATGTCTATTTCACCATATCTACTGTCACGCCAGTTACGTTTAATAATTATATAACCTTTTGACCTTAAATATTGTGCAACATAATCCTCGCCCGCCTTGCCAATTAAGGCGGAACGCTCATTACCCGAGTACATTTTTAAGAAATGACAGTCGGTGAATTTCACAAACACCGTGCTGTTTTATTGCTTCATAATGTGCCTTTGTACCGTAACCCTTATGTTGTGCAAAAGAGTACTCGGGATATTTTTTATCATACTCTAACATAAGACGGTCACGGGTAACCTTTGCCAAAATTGAAGCAGCGGCTATTGAGCAAGATTTAGAATCGCCTTTAACAACTGTTTCACAAGGAATGGCAATACCTTTTGGCACACGATTGCCATCAATAAGCGCAAAATCAGCTTTTTGTGAAAGCCCATCAATTGCACGATTCATTGCAATATATGTAGCTTCAAGTATATTGTATTCTTCAATTTCTTCAAGAGTACCGTATGCAATGCTATAAGCAATAGCTTTTTCAATAATTATATCAAAAAGTATTTCTCGTTTTTTTTCGCTGATTTTTTTAGAATCGTTAAGACCTTCAATATCACAATCATAAGGAAGAATTACCGCCGCCGCACATACAGGTCCTGCAAGAGGTCCACGGCCTGCTTCATCTACTCCGCAAACAAATTTATAACCGTTGGATAACGCTTCTTTTTCATAAGAAAAATCAGGCACGATTATTCAACCCTTTCAAGTGTAATTTTACCAATTTTACAGTTACGATATTCTTCAAGCAACATTGCAGCTGCACGTTCGGTATCGGTTTCGCCACCACGAATCATCATACCACGTTTTTTACCAAGCAAGCATAAAGCATCATATGAATCCTCGGGAAATTCTGATATTTTATATCTCTCCTCAAGCAATTCAGGATATAGTGATATAAGAAGTTCAAGCAAGCGCATTGCAAGCAATTCTGTATCCATAATTCTATCGGTAACGGCACCTGTAAAACCAAGATGCTCACCTACTGTATTATCCTCAAATTTAGGCCATAAGACACCCGGTGTATCAAGAAGTTCAAGCTCCTTATCGATGGTAAACCATTGATTACCACGTGTAACACCCGGACGATTTTCAACCTTTGCCCTTCCGCCACCTGCAATACGGTTTATAAATGAAGATTTACCAACGTTTGGAATACCAACAACCATTACACGAAGCGGTTTGCCAACCATTCCTTTTGCACGGTAAAACTCCAATTTGTCGGCCAAAACCGTCTTTACAGTATCTTTGAATACATTTATTCCCTTACCGTTTTTACAGTCAACAGGTATTGCATAAATGCCTTGTGATTTATAATATTCAATCCACTTTTTAGTAGCAGATTCATCGGCCATATCACATTTATTAAGTAATATTAAATGCGGTTTGTCACCAATAATTTCTTTTAATTCAGGGTTACGACTGCTAACAGGAATGCGTGCATCAACAATTTCGGCAACGGCATCAATAAGTTTTAACTGTTCACTTATTTTTCGTCGTGTTTTGGCCATATGACCCGGAAACCACTGAATTGTTTGTGTATTATTATTCATCGATTTTACCTATCTTGTTAAATGGGAACACTCTATATACAGCGTGTCCTAAAATATAACGCTCGTCAATCATACCAATGCTTGTATCACGACTGTCAATAGAATCATTACGATTGTCACCAAGAACAAAAACACAGTCCTCGGGAACCATTTGTGGTGTTGAAAAATCAATATCATATGAACGATTGGTTTTTGTTCTTGTATACGGTTCATCAAGTGCAACCTCATCAACGTAAACAATACCTTCTTCAAAATCAATACGAACGGTTTGGCCTTCTGTCGCAATTATTCGCTTAATAATTGGTGTGTTGCTGGCATCACTTGTATAAGTACTATTTTCCTTATTACGTGAGATAACTACTATATCCCCAGCCTTTGGCTCATAAAAAAGATTAGTAATAATTACTCTTTCACCATTGATAAGAGTATCCATCATAGAAGGGCCATCAATTGTAGCAATTCTGAAAATAAAAGTAAAACAAATAACAACAACAATAATTGCGTGTACCAAAACCTCTATCCAGTCGAAAAGAAAATCTTTTACAGATTCGCTTTTTTCTTCGGTAGTTATTTCGTTATTATCTTCTTGCAAAATTTCATTATCCTGATCATCAATTTCAGTTACAATTTCATCATTTGTTTCATCAAACAGTTTATTTTCTTCGCTCATAACCACACCACCATTCAAAATAATTATACAGCAAAGGGGACAAGGCAATGCCCCGTCCCCCACTCTTTAAAGAATAATTAACCGATAAGTTCCTTAACCTTTGCTGCCTTACCAACACGATCACGTAAATAGTAAAGTTTTGCACGGCGAACTCGACCTTTACGAACAAGCTCAACCTTAGCAACGATTGGTGAATGAACGGGGAATACACGTTCAACGCCAACACCGTAAGATAAACGGCGAACTGTAAAGGTTTCTGAAATACCGCTGTTGTTTTTAGCGATTACAGTACCCTCAAAGATCTGAATTCTCTCCTTCTCGCCTTCTTTGATTCTTACGTGAACCTTAACAGTGCTACCGATTAAAATCTCGGGAGCATCAGCTTTAAGCTGAGAAGCAACTAACTCTTTTACTGCATCCATCAAAGTTTCCTCCTTAATTTTTTTCAGACGTTCATAAACAATTTTTGTCAGAGGACCATCCGCTTCAATGTCGATTTTTTCGGCACTAAACCCACCTTTTAAGGCAAGGTGAAATCAAATGCTCAAATATATTACCACAAGTGCACGCAAAAAGCAAGCATTTTTTTATCTTTTTTTAAATTTATGGATATTGAACCTCAGTAACATCAAGTTTATTATATATTTTGGTCATTTCGTCTTCTATTTCCTGATAATTTGTTATATTGTACTGCCTACCGTCAGAATCGGTAAACACGCTACCGATGGTGTAATTAAATTCTTGTCCATCAATCTTCAATTTAATCATTGTTGTCCACCCGCCATTTACTGTTTCATCGGTTGCAGAAGTTTTTTCCATTTTATTTAAAAGCTCTAAAACCTCGTTTATAACTGTGATATCATCAGTGGTTTTACATTTTGGTGGTGAAGGCATTTTTACAATGGTTATCTCTTGACTTAATCCGGTACTTTCGTTTTGTGTTACACGACAACTGCAAAGCCCAAAAACAAAAACCAACGACAAAATAATGCAAATTATTCTTTTCATAGTTTTATTTCTCCTTTCATTCTTAATACTTTTGTAAAAAGTAAAAGGTTGCATTTTCTTGTAATAAATATTACGCATATAGTAAAAAATCAACATTAATTAAAATTAACTGTTGACAAACCACCCCATTTAGTGCGATAATATGCTTGGTATTTTATGTACATATTTATATGTATCTGACTGTGAGGTTTCTTTAATGCGTGTTATTACAGGTATCGCTCGTGGTAAACGATTGGTTACCGTAGCCGGTAACGATATTGTTCGCCCTACAGGTGAAAAGGTTAAAGAAGCGCTTTTCAGTTCAATACAGTTTGATATTGAAGGCCGTCGCATTCTTGATTTGTTTGCAGGCTGTGGACAACTTGGTATCGAGGCTTTAAGCCGTGGTGCTGAAAACGCAACATTTGTTGATTGTAACGATGCATCGCTAAAGGCTGTAAAACAAAACCTTGAAAGCACCGGTCTTGCAGACAAAGCCTTAGTACATAAAAGTGATTATGCAACCTTTGCTCTACGTTGCACGCAAAAATTTGATATTGCTTTTCTTGATCCGCCTTATAAGGCAGGTATTCTTGAAGATGCCGTACTAAAGATTATTCCTCTTATGAGTGACTTTGGCAAAATTTTTTGCGAGCATCCTGTTGAGCTTAAGTTGCCCGAAAAAATTGACAGTTTTAAAGTCACAAAGGTTTATCGATATGGCAAAACCTTGATTACTGTCTATAAAAAGGACGTGACTGATAATGAGTAAACGAATTGCCGTGTGCCCCGGTAGTTTTGATCCTATTACAATGGGTCATCTTGATATAATTACCCGTGCAGCAGCAATGTTTGATAAATTGATAGTTGTTGTAATGAACAACACATCCAAACACTACACCTTTTCTCCTGATGAACGCAAAAAAATGATTGAAAAGTGTGTAGCCAACTTACCCAACGTACAGGTGGATGTATATGACGGCTTGCTTGCAGAATATGCAGCACAGCAAAACGCCTGTGCTATTATTAAGGGTTTACGTGCTATGTCTGATTTTGAATATGAATTTCAGATGGCACTTACCAATAAAAAACTTAACCCAAATGTAGAAACCCTGTTTCTTACCACAAGTGCTCAGAATATGTATCTGAGTTCAAGCATGGTAAAACAGATAGCCGGTATGGGTGGAGATGTCAATGATTTTCTTCCCGAGGTTATCTACGATGATGTTCTAAAAAGAATATCATCACAACACTAACATTATAAATTATCATACGGAGGATGAATTAAAATGACACTTGACGAATTACTTGAACAGTTTGATGAGGTGCTTGACAGCGGTATTAAGATGCCTGGTAAAAGAACTTTGGTAGATGTAGAAAAACTTCGTGCTATTGTTGACGATATACGTCTTAATATACCAAGTGAAATTAAGCAGGCTCGTGGCATTGTTGCTGACCGTGCTGACATAATCACAACTGCAAAACGTGAAGCAGACGGTATTATCCGCAATGCTGAAGAAAAAGCTCAGGCTATGGTTGCACAGGAAGAAATAGTAAAAATGGCACAGGAAAAGGCTGCAGAAATTATTTCTAACGCACAGGGCAAATCAAAAGAGATGCGCCGTGCAGCTCAGGATTTTGTTGATGACATTATGCGTCGTGCAGATGAAGGTCTTACAGCAAACCTTGGCGAGATTCGTAAAACAAGAGCCGCACTCAAACAGCAAACACCTGTTTCAAAATAATAACAAACAGATAAAGCCGAGAACTTACACGTTCTCGGCTTTTTTGTATAATGAAAACCACTCGTAACTAGTGGTTTTATTCAAATAGCGAAAATCTGACACCGTGAATTTGGTCTATTTTCTCTTTAATCTGCTGAACAGATTTTGAATTTGACACCGTCACATAAAGTCCAATTGTATTTGGTATGTTGCTTTTGGGCGATACCGATTCAATAAGTGCGTCAGTGTCAATTTCGTTATAAATTGTACTTGTTATATCATTTATATTTCCAGACAAATCAACTTCAAGATAAATATGCGCCGTTTCTTTGCGTTTGCGTTCAAGCCTTGACAAAAACGCTGCTGTAAACACACAAGCAACAGTTGCGATTATTGCTCCGCTGTAAAAACCGTAACCGAGTGCAATACCTATAGCGGCGGTTGCCCACATACCAGCGGCGGTGGTAAGACCTGTAACCACATTGCTATTTTTTACAATAATCATACCTGCGCCCAAAAAGCCTATACCGGATACAACCTGAGCAGCAAGGCGCATTACGTCGCCCGAAATATTTAAAGTATCATATATGTAATATCCTGTAAGCGCAGTCATTGCAGCGCCAACGCATACAAGTATATGTGTACGAAGTCCCGCAGCGCTACCATGTTTACCTCGCTCGTTACCGATTATGCCACCCGTAATAATGGCTAAACTAAGCCGTAGGCATATTGTGACATAGTTAAATTCACGCAGGAACACAATTATATCGTTCATATTATCAACTCCTAAAAAACATAAAACCCCGAAACAAACCTTCGGGGTTTTATCATAATCATTATTATGCCTTGCCAACTGAACCAAAAAGTTCCATCTTTTCTTTAACAGTTGCCTTTATTGCTTCAAAACCTGGAGCCAAAAGCTTACGTGGGTCAAAGCCCTTACCCTGAAGGTCTTTGCCTTCTTCAATATATTTACGTGTAGCATCAGCAAATGCTAACTGGCATTCAGTATTAACGTTAATTTTTGAAACACCAAGTGAAATTGCTTTTTGAATCATATCTGCAGGAATACCGGTACCACCGTGAAGAACAAGTGGCATATCGCCTGTAAGCTGCTGAATGGCATCAAGTGTATCAAAACTAAGACCTGCCCAGTTTTCAGGATACTTGCCGTGAATGTTACCAATACCTGCAGCAAGCATTGTAATACCAAGATCTGCAATCATTTTGCATTCATTTGGATCAGCACATTCGCCTGCACCAACAACGCCGTCTTCTTCGCCGCCGATTGAACCAACTTCTGCCTCAAGAGAAAGACCAAGCTTGTCACAGGTTGCAACCAACTCTTTTGTTTTTTCAATGTTTTCTTCAATAGGATAATGTGAACCGTCAAACATTACAGATGAAAAACCTGCTTCGATGCACTTTTTAGCGCCTTCATAACTACCGTGGTCAAGATGAAGTGCAACAGGTACTGTAATACCAAGCTCATCAATCATAGCCTTAACCATATCTGCAACGGTTTTAAAGCCACACATATATTTACCTGCACCCTCAGATACACCAAGAATTACAGGTGAATTCTGCTCCTGTGCAGTAAGAAGAATAGCCTTGGTCCATTCAAGATTGTTAATGTTAAATTGACCTACGGCATATTTTCCTGCCTTTGCTTTTGTAAGCATTTCTTTTGCTGATACTAACATTTTAATATCCTCCGTATGTTAAAATTTTACCAATATATTTTATATCAATTATGTATTAAAATCAAGACATAATTTCATAATTTTAAAACTAATTAAAACTTTTAATTTGTAGGTGGAACTTCAAGCAAGCGTGGGTCACGTAAATATGCTCGCATTTTACGGAATGCAAGCGCAAAATAACTGCCTGATGCAATACGTTCATCCATTGTAACACCTATTGGCATACATTTTTCAAAAACTATTTCACTGCCCTTGCGTTTAGGCACTTCACGAGTATTACCCATTGCTAAGAATACACTTGTGGTACCAAATTCATAGCAGTGGTGATATATATGATTAGTTCTAATTGAGGCAAGATTTGTAATGCCACAGCTCATATGAAATGGTGACATATTAATAATAAACTTAGGTAGTAAACCGTGTTTATCCATCCATTTAAAAATACCAACACCTAAGGGTAAAACACCTGGAACGCTTAGCAAAAACTTAATCATTTTTTCAGTACCGTTGTTTTCAGGAGATTCTCGATTTTCTTCCACATACTTATTAATGATATCGTTGACTTCAAAAATTGTATTATTTTCATCAAAATACATTTTTGACATTGTGCCCATACCCATATCGCCCGGTTTTAAAACAACCATACCTACAGCGAGTTCGTTTCGTTGGTAGATTTTTTTATTAACAACAAAACGATTAAGCTCAGGAAACTCCTTCATAGTACGAACATACGCAGCAAGAACAACAGCCATATGACTGATGTTGATGCCCTGATTACGTTTTTCGTTAATATACTCTTTAATAGGGTCAACAGGAATATCAATTGTTATCATATTCATTGAGTCAACACGCTTATCCATAATATAAGCCGCAACAGTATACATTGGATGAGCGTTTTTAACTCTTTTTCCGTCTGCTCTCATAGAATCACCTCTTATATTTTTACATAATAACACAAAAATTGCAAAATCTCAACATTTTTTGAATAAATTGTTAACAATGTTTATTTATAAATTCAGAAATTTGCCTTTTAATATTGTCACTGTCAACCAAAAAACTAAGGCCGTGGTCTGCGTTATCAACTATACAGATATGTTTTTCTCCCCTTGCAGCCTTATGAGAAATTTTACTCATTTCGCAAGGAACAAAACCGTCGCATTTACCGTGAATAAAAAAGACAGGAATATCTGATTCAGACAAAGCTTTAACCGTTGTAGTTTCATATAAACTAAAGCCTCCAAACAATCTGCACATTATGTTTAAGAAGGGCATCACAGGCGTAGCATTAATTTTAAAAGCCTGACGTGCAACCTTTTTTATAATATCAGGTGCTGAGGTGAAACCACAGTCTGCAATTATGCCTCTTACATTTTCAGGCAGATCAAGATTTGCCGCCATCATTACGGTGGTTGCCCCCATTGAAACACCACTTAAGAATATGTTTTTCGGTGAATATTTATCATTAATAAATTTTGTCCAACTAACAGCATCACGACGTTCTTTTATACCAAAGGTTGTAAGTCTTCCTTCACTTTCCCCATTTGCTCGCTGATCTACAACAAGAACGTTAAGTCCAAGCTCAATATAATATTTTACAACGCAAGCAAAATCAAATCTTCCGTCAGAACGATATCCGTGAAATAGTAAAATGGTATTTTCAGAATCATTGTTGTAATAGCTTGCTGCAAGTTTTAATCCGTCAAAGCTTTTAATATACAAACGTTCACATTCAAGCGAATCAATATATTTAAGTCCATCGTTAAAAATATCCTTATACTTTGCTAAGGGACCCGATTCGACACTAAAAAGGCGACCTTTTTTTCTTACAAAAGCTGTATCAAATGCCCAATATAAGCCGATTGCAATAAGTATAACTAATAAAGCAACCACTACTATAATCCAATTCATAAAAACACCTCTATTACATATATTACCACAAATAAAAATAATAATAAATAAAAATTCGAAATTTATTTGATTGACAGTCAAATATTATTATGATAATATTTTATATATAATATCTGAAGGGAGAATTTTTTAAAATGAATAGCACTTTTATAACCAATTCTCCTGCTGAAACAAAAAAAATTGCATATGATCTTGCTCAAACCTTAAACGGTGGTGAGGTTATCGCCTTTTATGGCGATTTAGGAATGGGTAAAACCTGTTTTACCACAGGTCTCGCTGAAGGTTTAGGTTTTACCGGTGATGTATCTTCCCCTACTTTTGCAATAATTAACGAGTATCTTGGCGGTAGACTTAATTTATATCATTTTGATATGTACCGTGTAAACGGTTGGGATGATTTATATACAACCGGATATTTCGAATATATGGAATCAGGCGGTGTTTTGGCTGTTGAATGGAGCGAAAACATTGAATCTGCCCTTCCCGAAGACGTAATAAAAGTTACAATTAAACGGCTTGACGAAACCAGTCGTCAAATTACAGTTGAAAGGTGAAGAAAAATGAAAATTTTAAGTGTTGAGTGTTCGGCTTCGCCTGCATCTTGCGCTATAATAGACGACGGAAAAATTAAAGCATGTTCTTATATTAATGCTAAACTTACACATTCACAGACATTGATGCAAATGATAATCAATACTCTTGATAATTCTGCTACAAAATTGTCAGAAATAGATAAAATAGTCGTTGCCGTAGGACCCGGTTCTTTTACAGGACTTCGTATTGGTATTAGCGCAGTAAAAGGCATCGCTGCACCAACCAATATACCCTGTGTTTCCGTTTCTACCCTTGATGGTATGGCAGAAGCTTTTATTGACCGTAACTGCATTGTTTGCGCCGTAATGGATGCACGCTGTAATCAATTTTATAATGCAATTTATGAAATTAAAAACGGCATTATTTCAAAATTATGTGATGACCGTGCACTACTTGCAGATGAATTAATAAACGAAATTTCAAAATTTTCATCAGATAAACAAATTATTATTTGCGGTGATGGTGCAGATTTACTATATAAAAACATATCTTATATGAATAACGTTATTTTGGCGCCTGAACATTTAAAATTTCAAAATGCAACAGGTGTCGGTCTTTGGGCATACAAAAACTCAAGCAATACAATATCTGCTGAAGAATTATTACCTGTATATCTTCGCCTGCCACAAGCAGAGCGTGAATTAAAAGCAAAAAACAATCAAACGGAGGCAAAATAAAATGAAAATTGTAATAGGTTGCGACCATGGCGGTTTTGAACATAAAAACGCTATCGCCGAACATCTTAAAAACCGTGGTTTTAAGATTGTTGACTGTGGTATTTATGAAAACAAATCGGTCGACTACCCAGATATCGCCGTAAAGGTTTGTGAAAAAATCACAAGTGGCGAATGCGAACGAGGTATTTTGGTTTGTGGCACAGGCATTGGTATGTCGCTTGCCGCAAATAAGGTTAAAGGTATAAGAGCCGCTTGTTGCAGTGAACATTTTTCTGCAAAATATACCCGTCTACATAACAACTCAAATATACTTTGTCTTGGCGGCAGAGTTATTGGTGTTGGTACTGCAATTGAACTTGTAGATCTTTTTATTGATACCGAATTTGAAGGCGGCAGACACCAAACAAGAGTTGACAAAATTACTGCAATAGAAAACAACTAAAATAACGGAGGTACAAAAAATGAAAGAAAATGTTTTTGTAATGGACCATCCCCTTATTCAGCACAAACTTACTATTTTACGTGATGAACGCACAGGCACAAAACAATTTCGTGAACTTGTAAGCGAAATCGCAATGCTTATGTGCTACGAGTCAACACGTGATCTCCCTCTTCGTGAGGTAACAACAAAAACTCCTATGATGAGCGCCAAAACCAAGGTTCTTGCAGGCAGAAAAATGGCTTTTGTGCCTATTTTGCGTGCCGGTCTTGGAATGGTAGACGGTGTTTTAAGTCTTATTCCTTCTGCAAAAGTTGGTCACATTGGTATGTATCGTGATCCCGAAACACATCAACCTGTTGATTATTACTGTAAACTTCCTGCAGATATTCCGGAACGTGACGTTTTTGTCCTTGATCCAATGCTTGCAACCGGTGGTAGCGCAATTGATGCTGTATCACGTATTAAAGAATTTAATCCTAAAAGAATTAAATTTATGTGTATAATTGCTGCTCCTGAAGGAATTGAAGCGTTTACAAAAGCTCATCCTGATGTTCCTGTATATTGCGCAGGTCTTGATGATTGTCTTAATGACCACGCATATATTCTTCCCGGTCTTGGTGACGCAGGCGACAGAATTTTTGGAACAAAATAAGAAAAAATTTAAACCTGTAAGGTTATTGCCTTACAGGTTTTTTCTATCTTATAATTGATAATGCTTCTTTAATATTTTTAACTCCAATAAGTTCTAAACCATCCGGTTTTTTTGTAATTTGCTTTATGCAACTGCGTGGTAATACGCACTGAGTGAATCCAAGACGTGCAGCCTCGTTTACACGGGCTTGTACACGGGATATACTTCTGATTTCTCCCGACAGTCCCACCTCGCCAAAAGCGATTAATTTTTCATTAAGCGGTACATCACGAAGACCTGACACAAGCGACATACAAACAGCCAAATCACAAGCCGGTTCATCAAGCCGCATACCACCTACAACGTTTAAGTATGTATCAAGATTTGAAAAATAAAGACCTTCTCTTTTCTCTAAAATAGCAAGTAATAAATTTAGTCTGTTATAATCGAATCCGTTTGACATACGTCTTGGATTGCCAAAGCCTGTTGTGGTAACAAGGGCCTGAACCTCTGATAAAATTGGTCGTGTCCCCTCAATAATACAGGTTATGCAAGCGCCTGACACATTACTCATTCTACCCGACAACAACATTGCTGACGGGTTTTCTACCTCGCAAAGACCCGTGTCCCTCATCTCGAAAACGCCGATTTCATTTGTTGAACCAAAACGGTTTTTAATAGCCCGTAATATGCGATATGATTGGTTTCGTTCACCTTCAAAATAAAGTACGGTATCAACAATATGTTCAAGCACCTTTGGTCCAGCTATGTCACCGCCTTTATTTACGTGACCTACAATGAATATTGGTATTCCAAGTGACTTACCTGTGCGAAGCAACATATTTGTTGACTCTCGCACCTGAACAATGCTACCTGCCGAAGAAGACAGTTCACTAATTTGTAAAGTTTGAATTGAGTCAATCATAACAAGATCGGGTTTTTGTGCCATAATATATTCACAAATCGCCTGTGTGTCAGTTTCGGTCATAATAGTAACATTATCGCCCGAAACACCAAGACGCTTTGCTCGCAATTTAATTTGCACAGCAGACTCTTCGCCCGAAACGTAAAGTATATTTAAATTATCACGCATACTGTTGCAAATTTGTAAAAGTATTGTTGATTTACCAATGCCTGGGTCACCGCTAAGAAGCACAACCGATCCTTTAACAATTCCGCCGCCGAGCACTCTGTCAAGTTCACCTATTTTGGTAATGTAACGCTGTTCATCAGTAATATTAATTTCAGCCAATGATTTAGCATCGGAAATAACTTTTTTAACGGCGGTGCTTGTCATTGAGCCAACAGCTTTTTTATCAGAAATCACCTCTTGTTCAAAGGTGTTCCATTCTTTACAGTTTGGGCATTGTCCAACCCATTTTGGTGTTTCGTATCCGCACTCATTACAAACGAAAACTGTTTTAATTTTTCCTGCCATATAAACTCCTTTTATTTAATATAATCTAATATTCCGCACACAATACAGAAAGCCATTTGTGATTGATATTCGTCTGTTTTTAGTTTTTCAAGCTCTGACTTATTACTTAAAAAACCACATTCTACAATTATAGCCGGAACCGTTGCATTTTTAAGCAAATATGTACTATCAGTTCCCTGCTTTACAACCCTTGTGTTTTCGGGTTGAATTAATTTTGTTATACTTTGTTGAACAGATTGGGCTAAAGAAAACGCTTCTTTATAATTTTTAGTATAAAATACCTGCGCACCATTTGCTGCAGAAGTTGTGAATTTATTTAGATGAACACTTACAAATATTGCATCGGGATTTTCTTTCATAAAATCAAGTCTATTATAAAGATCACTTTTTTTGCGTTTTGCAATCGATTGGGTTTCATCATCTTCGGTCCCTGTGTCACTTTCACGTGTCATAATTACATTAAACCCATATAGTTTAAGCATATTAGCCGTCTTTAATGATATTTGTAAATTAATATCTTTTTCAACTGTGCCGTCGTTAGCCGATGCACCACCGTCAAACCCGCCGTGGCCTGCGTCAATAATAACGGTTGGAATAATATTGGTATTAACATCTGCATCAATATACTCGGTTTTTACATAACCAAAAACAGCTACCAAGCAAATTATTAACAGCAAACAAATCTGTGGCGTAAATCTTTTTAACATATTCAAGAGAAGCACTCCTTTAACATACATCTCTTAATAATATGTTTTATAAAATTATTTTATTTCATCCATTGTACAAAAAACTGTACTTTAATAAATATTTTAACATAATTATCTTAATTTTTCAATTAAACAAAAAAATATTTATTAATGCTTGAAACTTTTTAGATTTCAAATTATAATATATATAAAATATTAAACTTTTTAGGAGATATTTATGGAAAAAAATGCTTCCGGAGCCGGTGTTTCACGTGGTGGATTATTTAGCACTTCTGAAATAAAAATTTTAATTTGCTATATTTTAAACGCTATCGGAGAACCGGTACCTGTTGATATGCTTGCAAATGTTTTACATTATGAGGGTCTTGCAAACGCCTTTGAAGTAAGTGATGCAGTTGTATCCCTATCTGCAAGCGGACAAATTATTGCAACCGATGAAAGTGAACAAAATTATATAGTTACCGATACAGGTCGTGCTACTTCCGAAACTCTTAAATCTTCACTCTCATCAGTAGTAAAAGAGCGTGCATATCTTGCAGTAATGAAGATGTTTGCCAAATTTAAAAATGCAAAGGACAACGTTTTTGAAATTACACACGAAGATGGTGCAACCTATCTTAGTTGTTCTGCAATTGATGGCGGCAAGCCATTTATAACAGTTAAATTACTTATGACCGACGAAGATCAGGCAACCGTTATACGTGAAAGATTTTTAGAAAATCCGGCTGCAATTTATTCAAAAATAATTGAAATGCTAACAATGTAAGAAAAGACGGTAAACACCGTCTTTTTTTATATATATTTTTTTGTTTTTTTACTGTTAACACCCGTTATTCCGCCTGCTAATGATGATAACATAATTATTATAAAATGAAATAGTGTATTAATTGATAAACTATTACCTAAAATTAGTGACAATAAAGTAATGAAAACAAAAACAACCAATCCAATAATTAATCCTATAATATATCCTTTATCGCCAATCTTTTTTGCGGTAATGTGACTTGCTAAAAAACTGCCAATACCCACACTCACTGTTGCAAACGGCGCTGCAAACGCACGGTCAATATTTAAAAATAATAGTATAACAGCAAAAAAAAGCATTGCTATAAGCGAGGTAACAGTACCAATTACACCGCCTAAAATATAGGCAGATTTTTTGTTAACGCTTTTTTTCAAAAATTCTTCAGACATAAAAATCCCTCCGTTAGATTTTATTCTAACGAAGGGATAAATATACTAATTATTTGCTGGGAGCATCATCATGAACTGTAAGATTCTGTTGCATTGCCCAACGTGCAATAGTAAGCTTGCTGTGGTCACTCTTTGATTCAATAACTATTGTATCTTCTTTCAAAGAGATAACTCTACCATAGATACCTCCGATTGTAATAATTTCGTCTCCAATCTGAAGATTTTCACGCATCTTCTTTTCTTCTTTTTCCTTCTTTTTCTGTGGACGTATAATAAGGAAATACATTGCAACAAGCATAACAACAAACATTATACCGGGCAAAATTAAACCAGCTAAATCACCTTCTGCAGGTTTGCCATTACCTGTAGCGGGAGTTGTAGGTGCAGCCATTAAAAGAAACTGAGTAAAATTCATAATAATTTAAACCTCCAAAAATATTAACAAATTGTATTATACATAATACTTTGCATAATTGCAAGGATAATTTTGTAAATTGATTTTAAATACGTTTTCCAAGTATTTGTTCTTTTTCTGCTTTAAACTGCGCAAATCGGTTTTCATCAATAGCATTACGGATATCTTCCATAAGATGATTATAAAACCAAAGGTTATGGATTACAAGCAGTCTTTGTGATAACATCTCGGTGCTTTTTAGCAAATGACGAATATATGCCTTGCTGTATCGCTGACAAACAGGGCAACCGCAGTTTTCATCAATTGGAGTCATATCGTATTCATATTTTTTGTTGTTGATGTTTATAATGCCCTTTGATGTAAACAAATGTCCGTGACGAGCATTACGGCTTGGCATTACACAGTCAAAAAGGTCAACGCCACGTTCTACTGCATTAAGAATATTAAGCGGTGTTCCAACGCCCATAAGATAGCGTATTTTGTTTTGCGGCATATGCGGTGTTACGTGTTCAATAACGTCATACATTACCTCAGCAGGCTCACCTACTGCCAAACCACCAATAGCATAACCGTCCAAGTCAAGGTCGGCAATTTCTTTCATATGATTTATACGCAAATCGTTAAAAGTACAACCTTGATTTATGCCAAAAAGCATTTGTTCACGGTTAATTGTAGTTTCCATTGAATTCAATTCTTGCATTTTAGCCTTGCAACGTTTAAGCCATCTTGTAGTACGCTCGCAAGAAGCCTTAGAATATTGATACTCTGCAGGGTTTTCAACACATTCGTCAAAAGCCATTGCAATAGTAGAACCAAGATTAGACTGTATTTGCATACTCTCTTCCGGTCCCATAAAAATACGTTTTCCGTCAACGTGACTTGCAAAGGTTACACCCTCTTCTTCAATGTGACGCAACGCCGCCAAAGAAAACACCTGAAATCCACCGCTATCGGTAAGAATAGGTCCATCCCAAGTAGTAAATTTATGAAGACCACCGCAATCACGAACAACCTCGTCACCCGGACGGACGTGTAAGTGATAGGTATTACTAAGCATTACCTGACAACCAATCTGCTTTAAATCTTCGGCAGATACGGCACCTTTTATTGCACCTGCCGTTGCAACGTTCATAAAAGCAGGTGTTTGGACAGTACCACGATTGGTAACAAACTCGCCTCTGCGTGCACCGTTTTCCTGTTTTAATAATTTATACATAAAATCTCCTTATGAAATAAACATCGCATCGCCAAAGCTGAAAAATCGGTATTTTTCTTCTACTGCGATTTTATAAGTGTTCATCGTGTTTTCATACCCTGCAAATGCCGACACAAGCATTATAAGTGTGCTTTCGGGTAAATGAAAATTGGTAACTAATGCATCCATACACTTAAAAGTATATCCGGGATAAATAAAAATTCCCGTATCTTCACTACACTCACACATCTTACCATACTTCCCCGCAACGCTTTCTACCGTTCGACAGCTTGTAGTACCAACGCAGATTACTCTGCCACCGTTTTCTTTGGTTTGGTTAATGGTGTCAGCCGTCTCACGTGACATATAGTAGTGTTCGGTATGCATTTTATGATCAGTTATATTATCAACCTTAACAGGCCTAAAGGTTCCAAGACCAACGTGAAGTGTAACGTAAACAACCTTTACACCCTTTGCTTTAATTTTTTCGAGTAATTCAGGTGTAAAATGAAGTCCCGCTGTTGGTGCCGCCGCAGAACCAAGCTCCTTTGAATATACAGTTTGATAGCGTTCACGGTCATTTAGTTTTTCTTTTATGTAAGGTGGAAGCGGCATTTGACCCACTTTATCAAGTGTTGCAAAGAACTCTCCCTTGCATTTAAATTCTATAACACGATTGCCGTCGGGCAAGATATCCTTTACTACTGCAGAAAGCTCATCACTGAACTTAAACTCTCGGTAAATCTTTGCTTTTTTACCGGGACCTGCCAAGCATTCCCACGTGTATAAATCATATTGCTTAAGCAAAACAAATTCAACCACTGCACCTGTATCAACGGCTGTACCGTAAAGACGTGCAGGCAATACACGTGTGTTATTAAGAACTAAACAATCTCCTTCATTTAAAAAATCAGGCAGTGAACTAAAGGTATCATGATTTACCTCTCCCGTTTTTTTATCAAGTCTTAGCAGTCTTGAAGAATCACGGGGAAAAATAGGTGTCTGTGCAATTAGCTCTTCGGGTAAATCGTAATAAAAATCGCTTTTTTTCATATAATTTT
This sequence comes from Acutalibacteraceae bacterium, assembly GCA_045604205.1. Taxonomy (GTDB): domain Bacteria; phylum Bacillota; class Clostridia; order Oscillospirales; family Acutalibacteraceae; genus UBA737. The sequence goes on along the minus strand of JAZUNQ010000041.1, from coordinate 3,529 downwards.
ACCAATAACTTTCTTGTTTTGTTTGTATATTTTGGTTTGACAAATTAAAGTCATAATGTTATTATTTAATTAAATAATATTATATTGCAAAACTTTGTCAATATCAATAGAAAGTTTTGTTTTTATCAGGAGGACCCTTGAAATGAAAAATTACAATGTAGGTATTATTGGTGCTACCGGTATGGTAGGTCAGCGTTTTGCTTTATTACTTGCCGACCATCCTTGGTTTAACGTAACATGTCTTGCCGCAAGTCCAAGAAGTGCAGGAAAAAGCTATACGGAGGCCGTTGGCAATCGTTGGGCTATGACTTCACCAATGCCTGAAAATTTAAAAGATATGATGGTTTACGATGCAGTAGCTGATATTGAAACAATCGTTTCAAAGGTAGACTTTGTGTTCTGTGCCGTTGATATGAAAAAGGATGAAATTAAAGCATTCGAAGAAATGTATGCTAAGCACGAGTGCCCTGTTGTATCAAACAACTCGGCTCACCGTTTTACACCGGATGTTCCAATGGTTATACCTGAACTTAATCCTGAACATCTTGATGTAATTGAAGCTCAGCGTAAACGTCTTGGTACAAAGCGTGGTTTTGTTGCAGTTAAATCAAACTGTTCACTTCAAAGTTACGTACCCGCTCTTCATCCGCTTGATAAAGAGTTTGGCGTAGAAAAATGCCTTGTTTGCACCTATCAGGCAATTTCGGGTGCCGGCAAAACATTTGAACGTTGGCCTGAAATGGTAGATAACGTTATACCATACATTGGCGGCGAAGAAGAAAAAAGTGAAAAAGAACCTCTTAAAATTTGGGGAAAAGTAGAAGATGGCGAAATCAAACTTGCCAACTCACCTAAATTTACAGCTCAATGCTTGCGTGTACCTGTTTCAGACGGACATATGGCCGCAGTATTTGTAACATTTAAAAATAAACCAAGCAAAGAAGACATTCTTAAAGTATGGGAAAACTTTAGCGGTGTACCACAGGAATTAGAACTTCCCCACGCTCCTAAAAAATTCCTTAATTACTTTACTGAAGACAATATGCCACAAACCAAAATGCACCGTGATCTTGAGGGCGGTATGGCTGTATCGGTTGGACGTCTTCGTGAGGATAGTCAGTACGACTACAAGTTTGTATGCCTATCACATAACACACTTCGTGGTGCCGCAGGTGGCGCTGTACTCTTGGCAGAGCTTCTTGCCGCAAAGGGTTATATGGACTAATTAATATTTAAAATTTTTTAATGAGGTGTTTTTTATATGAAAAAAAGAATTTTCACAGGTGCTGCGACCGCATTGGTTACCCCTATGAACGCTGACGGCAGCGTAAATTTCGGACGTTTAAAAACACTTGTTGACGAGCAAATAGACGGTGGTATTGATGCTCTTGTTATATGCGGTACTACCGGCGAAAAATCAACCTTGCGATACGATGAACATCTTCGTGTTATTGAAGAATCAGTTAAAGCCGCAAACGGTCGTGTGCCGATTATTGCCGGTACTGGAAGTAACGACACCGTTTATTCGGTAGAACTTTGTGAAGATGCCGCAAGTGTTGGTGCTGATGCTTTTTTAATGGTAACACCATATTATAACAAAACATCTCAGACGGGTCTTGTTACTCATTATAACTACATTGCTGATAGGGTTAGCAAACCTATAATTTTATACAATGTTCCTTCAAGAACAGGTGTAAACATTAAACCGGAAACATATAAACAGCTTAGTAAACATCAAAATATTGTTGCAACTAAAGAAGCAAGCGGCGATTTATCTCTTATTGCTGAAATTAAATATCTTTGTGGTGATGATTTAGATATTTATTCCGGTAATGATGACCAAACAGTTCCAATTATGTCTTTGGGCGGTATCGGCGTTATATCGGTTCTTTCAAATGTTGCACCAAAGGTAATGCATGATATTTGTGAGCTTTATCTTAACGGTTATACACAGGCTGCAACCGAGCTTCACCTAAAACATATTGGTCTTATGAACGCAATGTTTTGTGATGTAAATCCAATTCCTGTAAAAGAGGCTATGAATATGTTAGGTCTTAATGTTGGCCCTTGCAGAATGCCACTTGTGTCTACAAACGAAGCAAACAAAAAATTACTTAAATCAAAACTTTCTGAATGCGGTTTTATGATTTAAAATCCCTCCACCGCCACGGCGGTCCCCCTCCCTTTGTATAAGGGAGGCTTATTTTGAAAATTATATACATTTTGGATGTGAAAAACAAATGATTAATATATTACTTTCAGGTGCTTGCGGCAAGATGGGAAATGCCGTAGCACGCTGTGTAGCAGAGGATGAAAATCTAAAAATAGTTGCAGGTGTTGACCGAGCAGAAATGCTTTGTGACTTCCCTATCTACAAGTCCTTTGATGATGTAAAAATTGTTCCCGATGTTATAATAGATTTTTCTCATATTTCTGTTCTTGACAGTTTACTAAACTTTGCAATTAAAAACAACGTTCCTGTTATACTTGCAACCACAGGATATAGCGCTGAACAAATTCAAAAAATTAAAGAAACAGCAAATAAAATTCCTGTTTTCTTTACTGCTAATATGTCACTTGGTGTTAATCTTCTTTGCAGCCTTGCAAAAAGCGCCGCAAAAATTCTTGACAGTAATTTTGATATTGAAATTATTGAAAAACACCACAATCAAAAGATTGACGCACCGTCAGGTACCGCTCTTATGCTTGCAAATGCCGTAAATGAGGTTTTTGACGATAAATATACATACGAATATGACCGTCACTCAAAACGCCAAAAACGCTCAAAATCAGAAATTGGTATCCACGCTATACGTGGCGGCACAATTGTAGGCGAGCACGACGTTATATTTGCCGGTCACGATGAAGTAATTACCCTTTCACATTCGGCTCAATCAAAAGAAGTATTTGCCGCAGGTGCAGTAAAAGCCGCAAAATTTATTGTTGGAAAGCCTATCGGTTTATATGATATGGGAAGCATACTTAACTTTTAATTTATTATTAAAAAAATCACTCACCAATCGGTGAGTGATTTTTTTTTTACTTAAAGATATCATTTAAGAATATGTTATACATAATCTTTGCAACCTCGCATCTTTGTGCGTTGCCTTGGGGAACAATGGTTGTTGATGTTTTACCACTGATTACTCCCTTTTCAATTGCCCATAGTATTGGGTCTTTTGCAAAGCCGGATACCTTTTTATAATCGTTATATTGAGCAGAAACTATTGTCTGACGGTCACCGGTATAACTAAAGTCATATCCCTTATATTTTGCATATCTGTAAAGGAAGGTTACAAGCTGTTCACGGGTAACTTTATCACCAACCCCGAACTTGCCATTTTGGTAGCCTGTAACAATTCCTTTTTCTGAACCCCAGTTTACTGCCGCTTCAAAATAACTGCCTTCGGGTACGTCGGGGAATGCAGATTTCTTTGCACCGTAAACATTAAGGTCAACACCGTCAAGACGGGCTAGCATTACAAGAAAGTCTTGTCGTTGAATACTGTCGCTTGTGCCAAATTTACCA
>JAZUNQ010000040.1:0-52046 GCA_045604205.1 Acutalibacteraceae bacterium | reverse complement strand
CACTAAATTTTTTATAAAAATACAAAACGTATGCTATTAGTAATAAACAAGGTAATACAGTTATTACTATATTAAATAGGTCAAATAAAAAGTAAAAATAAAAAGAAATTAATCCAAGGTCATCAATTATTGCTTCTAATGTAGGAAACCATCCGCCACCAACAAACCAAGTTGATAAATAAATTAAATCCGAAAGCGATCCTACTAAAAGTGATATAACGCTGAGTGCAATAATAAGAATTTTAAAATTAACTTTTTGAGGTTCTTGTAATGTCTTACTCATATTAACACCTCAATTAATATTTAGATATAGCTTGCTGATACTCCGCCTCGCTAATAAGACCTTGAGCACGAAGATTTTCAAGCACTTCAATACGGCTTAAATCAACCTTAGTTTGCGCTATTGATTTTTTAACTTCACCACGGGTGTTGTTCGCAATATCGCATGTTTTGGCAATTAGTTCACCAAAACCATAAAGTAGCCACGATGAAACCCAAGCAATAATCGGGCCTAAGATTAAAACCAAAAATGATAATAAAAATACACCGAGTTCACCCTCACCTATAGCAAAAATTGCCATACCAAATGCGGAAAAAACCGATATAATAGCCTCAATAATAAATATAGCTATTGCCAATCCTTTAATTTTTCCTCCAATATTACTATACATATATAGTAACCCCCTTTTTTTGACATTATAACACAAAAAACCACTTATGGCAATATTACATTTTAAACTTAATTAGTGACAAATCTCAAGAAATGTGATATTATAAACAAAACATATTTGAGGTGCTAGTATGGATAATTATGAATTAATTTTGGAATATGCTAAAAAAAGCTACAAAAAAATGTTTCGTGAGCCTGACGGTTTACTTAAACATAAATTTATAGTTCCGGGTGCTGCTTACAGTAACAGTCTTTGGGATTGGGACAGTTGGCTTACAAATATTGCTCTTCGTGATTTTGTAACCGAAGATATCTCTGAATATGAAAAAGGTTGTATCATTAACTTTATTGAACATATGACAGATGAAGGTAAAATGCCGATATTTATGACATCAACATATGAATGGTACAATTATGAAAACCACCCTATTACAAATATTCACAAGCCCTGTCTTGCACAACACGCAGAATTTATTGTAAAAAGCTATGGCAACGACGTTGAATGGCTTCGCCCCCATTTTGACAAGATTTTAAAATTTGTTGATTACTATTACAACAATCAACGTCACGAATCGGGACTTTACTACTGGATAAACGATTGCGCCATAGGTGTTGACAATGACCCGAGTACATACTATCGTCCCGAAAAAAGTTCAGCTTCAATTTATCTTAACTGTTTAATGTACAAAGAGTTAGAAGCGGTTTGTTATTTGGGTGATCTTTTAAACACTGACGTAAGTTTTTATAAAAAAGAGGCTGAAAATTTAAAAACTGCCGTACAAGACCTTTGTTATGATGAAAAAGACGGTATGTACTACAGCTGTGACTTGAATCTATTGCCAATTAATACTGATAACATTTTACATTCAGGGGCTCCTCGTCATTGGAATACACTTATTCAGCGTATTGGTTGTTGGTCGGGCTTTATGGCTATGTGGGCAGGTATTGCCACACCCGAGCAGGCTACCCGTATGGTAAAAGAAAACCTACTTGACGAAAAAGCTTTCTGGGCGCCTTACGGTGTGCGTACACTTTCAAAATATGAGAAAATGTACTCTATCAAAAAGACCGGAAATCCATCTTGTTGGTTAGGACCTATTTGGGGCATTTCTAACTATATGGTTTTTGACGGACTTGTAAAATACGGCTTCATTGACGAAGCAAAAGAACTTGCCGAAAAAACACTTAAACTATTTGGTGAAGATATTGCAAAAACCGGTGAATTACACGAATACTACGACCCCGAAAGCGGTGAATGGGTTAACAACCCCGGTTTCCAGAACTGGAATCTATTTGCAATTAAAATGGGACAATGGCTTAACGAAAACAAATAACTTTTATTTTTTGAATGGAGTTTTAAAAATGAAGGATACAGCGGCAATTATTTTATGTGCGGGAAAAGGCTCCCGTATGAATGACAATTCCAAAAGCAAGGTTTGCTTTGATTGCGCAGGCGTACCTGTTATTCGTCGTATAATTAATAATATGAAGGCTGCCGGCGTTAGCCGTTTTGTTGTGGTAATCGGTCATCAGGCATATAGCGTAATGGACTGTCTTGACGGTGTAAAGGGTGTTGTTTACGCATACCAAAAAGAGCAAAAAGGCACAGGACATGCAGCACTTTGCGGCCTTAAAGCGCTCTCTTCTATGGGATATAACGGTCCTGCTATTATATCTATGGGTGATAAGATTATTTCTACCGACGTTATCAGCGGTATATTAGAACTTGCAAAGTCTTCTGACGCTGTGTGGGGTGTTCAACCTCTTAGCAATAATTTTAACGGTGGCAGGGTTGTTGTACGCAACGGCAAGCCTTACGGTGTGGTAGAATTTACCGATGCCGCACTTATGGCACTTGCTGACGTTGAGACTGATAAATATGAAACAACGCTTAATGAAATTGGACTTAATCCTAAGAAAGCGAAAAAGGTTTTAGACGTTGCACTTAAAAACCCACCCTCTGCTACAAAGCAGCTTTGTGGTGAAACATTTAGCGCACAGGAGGTTTTATCGTCCCCTTATGCAAATGCGGCACTTTATTGTTTTAACACAAATAAGGTAATTGTTGCTATTTCTAATATCGGCTCTGACAATGCCCAGGGTGAAATTTATCTTACCGATGCACTTGAATATTTTGCATCAAGAAATCAGGCTGTTTTGTATGAAATAAGCAATAAAGACGATATGCTCACCTACAGTACAAAACAAGAACTTTGTGAAGTAAGTGCCCATTTTATGCGAAAGGCATCCGAATTCATATATGACATTGAATCAGGTAATATGGACAAGCAATTATCTGAACTTTATGGCGAAGATATTGACCCACAAAAAACAAGATATATTTCTGTGCTTATTAAATTTATTGAAAAATACGGTGATAAACAGGTAATCATTACCCGCTCCCCCGGTCGAATAAACCTTATGGGCAGACACATCGACCACCGTGGTGGCGGCATTAACGTAATGGCTACCGACAAAGACCAAATTTTTGTATCAAGTCGCAGAAGTGACGATACGGTAAGAATTTCTAACGTTGACACCACCTACCCTGATCGTAGTTTTTCTATAAGTGAAACCTTGGCTTTAGGCTCACACGAATCATGGCTTTCTTACCTTTCAAGTGAAAAGGTTGTGAATGCTTTAAAAGAAAGCAAGGGTGATTGGTCAAACTATGTTAAATCAGCTGTAATTCACGCTCAATTTAAAACCGATTATAAACTTTGTGGTATGGATATGGTATCAACAGGTAATATACCCGTTGCCGCAGGACTTTCATCTTCATCTGCTATTGTTGTTGCCGTTATGGAAGCGCTTGTTGCTCTTAACTGCCTTAATCTTACCGAGCGTGAGTTTATTGACCTTTGCGGCGAGGGTGAATGGTTTGTCGGCTCTCGTGGCGGTGCCGGTGACCATGCGGCTATGAAATGTGGTAAAAAGGACTCAATCGTTCACTTAGGCTTTAAGCCGTTTACAGTTGGTGAAAAACAAAAGTTTTCTGATAAATATGCCGTTTTGGTTGCAAACTCAATGCTTATGGCCAAAAAATCCGAAGGCAGTAAAGACACCTTTAATGCAAAGGTTGCTTGTTATGAATTTGCGCTAATGCTTCTTAAAAAGAATTATCCTGATTATGAGCTTAAAGAATTTCGTGATCTTGCAAAAATAAGACCATATTCACGTGTGTATGAAATGATTGCTTCTTTGCCCGAAACAATTACACGTGGCGGTATTAAAGCACTATTGCCTGAATATAAACAACGTTTACAAGAAATTTTCTCTAACCACAAGGATCCCCTACTTTACGAGCTTCGCAACGTTGCGCTTTACGGTATTTCTGAGTGTGAGCGTGCCGAACAGTTTATGGAAGTTCTTAAAATTGAAAACTATGACGCTATTGGCAATATGATGAAAATCAGTCACGACGGTGATCGTTTGGGGGTAGAAAGCGTTAGTGATAAGCATTTAGAACAGCTTATTGCCAATAACACACCTTTTGAAAATCAGTGTGGCTCTTATAAATGTTCTACACCTGAAATAGATGCCCTTTGCGATTTACTTAACGGCACCGACGGTGTTTTGGGTAGTGAACTTGTAGGTGCAGGTCTTGGTGGTTGTGTTATAGCGCTTATTGAAAAATCAAAAGCACAAAGCATTATTAATGCTGTAAACGAAGGTTACTATGATAAAAATAACCTTCCCCATGCGGCTGACGTTTGCAGTGCATCAAGTGGTTCATCGGTGATATTTTAAAAACAAAAGCAGACGACAACACTCGTCTGCTTTTTACTTTTATATTCCATTGACATAAATTTTAAATAGTGATAAAATAATCATATATTTTAAACAAGGATGATTTTAATGGCTAATATATATAAATCTGTGGATAGTCTTATTGGCAATACTCCCCTTTTAGAGCTTGCAAATATTGAAAAACAATATAATCTTAAAGCAAGACTGCTTGCCAAGCTTGAATATCTTAATCCTGCTGGCTCGGTAAAAGACCGTGTTGCTTTGTCAATACTCAACGATTTAGAAGCACAGGGCAAATTAACACCAAATTCGGTAATAATTGAACCTACAAGCGGTAATACAGGTATCGGTCTTGCTTCTGTTGGTGCTGCACGAGGTTATCGGGTAATAATTGTTATGCCTGATAGTATGTCGGTAGAACGTCAACAGCTTATGAGGGCATACGGCGCCGAGCTTGTGCTCACTGATGGCGCAAAAGGTATGTCAGGCACAATTGAAAAAGCCGAACAATTAAATGCACAAATCCCCAACAGTATTATAGCTGGTCAATTTACAAATCCTGCCAATCCAAAAGCTCATTTTGACACCACAGGCCCCGAACTTTACCGTGATACTGACGGTAAAGTTGATATATTTATAGCAGGTGTTGGCACAGGCGGTACAATTACAGGCACAGGTGAATATTTAAAATCACAAAATCCTGATATAAAAATTATAGCAGTTGAGCCTGCCTCTTCCCCATTGCTTTCAGGCGGTAATGCCGCAGCGCATAAAATTCAAGGAATTGGCGCAAATTTTGTGCCCGAAGTATTAAACACAAGCATCTATGACGAAATTATAACCGTAACAGACCAAGATGCCTTTACAGCCGGTAAACTTATCGGCAAAACCGAAGGCGTGCTTGTAGGTATTTCATCAGGTGCGGCATTATGGGCTGCGATTGAGATTGCAAAACTTGATGAAAACAACGGCAAAACAATAGTAGTGCTCCTTGCCGATACAGGCGACCGCTATCTATCTACCGAAATGTTTAAAGAATAAATTTTTAAAGGATATTTATATGAAAATCATTGATTTATTAAATCAAAATAAACCTTCTCTTTCTTTCGAGGTTTTTCCACCAAAAAGTGAAACAACCTTTGAAAGCGTAAAATCCGCTACAGAAGAAATTGCAAAGCTGCGCCCTGCTTTTATGAGCGTTACTTATGGTGCGGGTGGAGGTACAAGCCAATATACACTTGATATTGCCAAAAATATTAAATCGCTTTACGGTGTGCCAACATTAGCTCATCTTACCTGTGTTTCATCTACCCGTGACACTGTAAAACATAAGATAGACGAAATAAAAGCTGCAGGTATACAAAATATTATGGCTCTTCGCGGTGATATACCCGATTCCTTAAAAAATTCCGACCGTACAACCTGGGATTATAAATATGCTATCGACTTAATATATGAATTAAAATCGGCAAACCAAGATTTTTGTATTGGTGCTGCGTGCTACCCAGAAATTCATCCCGAAAGCGCAACGCAAAAAGACGATATTAAACGACTTAAAGAAAAGGTTGACGCAGGTGTTGATTTTTTAACAACACAGATGTTTTTTGATAATAATCTTCTTTATAACTTTTTATACAAAATACGTGAGGCCGGAATTACCGTCCCTGTAATACCGGGCGTTATGCCTATTACAAACGCTAATCAGGTTGAACGTTCTATTAAACTTTCGGGCTCATTTATGCCACAGCGTTTTAAAAGTTTAGTAGATAAATTTGGTTATAATCCCGATGCAATGAAACAAGCAGGTATTGCCTACGCTACTGATCAAATTATCGACCTATACGCAAACGGTATCTCAAACGTTCACGTTTACTCAATGAACAAACCAGACGTAGCAGCAAAAATTCAAGATAATTTGTCTGATATAATTAGAAAATGAGCGAAACAACTTTAACCAAAACATACTCGGCTCCGCCCATTAATGAAAAAGAAATATTGCGATATGCCGGCGGAATTGCTGACGATAATACAATCAAACTTTTAAACGAGTGTATAAACGAGGTGCTTGACTACATTACATATAAAGTTTGCTACTGTGAATTACCAGTTAAAGTGAATGGTGATTTATGCGACTTTGGATTATTTAGTGTACAATCAAAAAATCTTGCTACAAATCTTTTGGGTTGTAACAGCGTAATAATTTTTGGTGCCACAATTGGTATAGGTATTGACCGCCTTATTACAAAATATTCTCACATATCGCCCGCAAAGGCATTAATGCTTCAGGCATTTGGCGCAGAGCGTATTGAGGCACTGTGCGATACTTTTTGTAACGATATGCAAAACACACTCAAAAAACAACTCAAACCACGTTTTAGTGCAGGGTATGGCGATTTACCGTTAGACACACAAAAACAAATTTTTTCAATACTTAACTTACCAAAAAACATAGGACTTACATTAAACGACAGTCTACTTATGTCACCTACTAAATCGGTCACTGCTTTTATTGGAATACAAGAGGTATAATATGGATTTTAAGGAATATCTACAAAACAATATTGTTTATCTTGACGGCGGTATGGGTACCCTTTTACAAGCAAACGGACTAAAGCCCGGAGAACTGCCTGAATTATGGAATCTTACCCACCCCGAAATAATAACAAAAATTCATACCGATTATTTTAATGCAGGCAGCAACGTTGTCTGCACAAACACTTTTGGCGCAAATACCCTTAAATTCAAAGAAGAACAGCTTGAACAAATTGTTAAAGCCGCAATTACCAATGCAAAAAATGCAATTAAAAACAGTAACGCACCACAACACAAATTTGTTGCGCTTGATATCGGCCCTACAGGAAAACTGCTTAAACCGCTTGGCGACCTCGATTTTGAAGATGCAGTATCGGCTTTTGCCAAAACAGTAAGGCTTGGTGCAAAATATGGCGCTGACCTTGTTATAATTGAAACAATGAACGACTCTTACGAAACAAAGGCGGCGCTTCTTGCAGTTAAAGAAAACTGTGATTTACCCGTTATTGTTTCTAACGCTTATGGGCAAGACGGCAAGCTTATGACAGGCGCTACTCCTGCCGCAATGGTTGCTCTGATTGAAGGTATGGGTGCCGATGCTTTAGGTGCTAACTGCTCTTTAGGCCCTCGTCAATTACGCATTGTTGCCGAAGAGTTGCTTAAAAACGCATCTATTCCCGTAATTTTAAAGCCAAATGCCGGATTGCCAAAATCAGTTGATGGCAAAACAGTTTTTGATATTACCCCACAAGAATTTGCGGACGAGCTTACCGATATTGTCAAAATTGGTGTTCGTGTATGTGGCGGTTGTTGTGGTACCACGCCCGAATACATAAAGGCATTAACTGACAAAACGGCCGGCATTCAACCAGCACCGCTTGCCCCAAAAAACTTAACCGTTGTGTCATCATACTCACATGCGGTAAAGTTTGGCGAATCCCCTATTCTCATTGGCGAACGAATAAACCCCACAGGTAAGAAGCGTTTTAAACAGGCTCTGCTCGAAAACGATATTGACTATATCCTCGCAGAAGGTGTAAATCAGCAAGAAAAAGGCGTTCATATACTTGACGTTAACGTAGGACTCCCCGATATTGACGAGGTTGCTATGCTCAAAACTGCAGTGTGTGAACTGCAAGCAATAATTGACCTGCCTTTGCAGATTGATACTGCCGATATTTGCGCTATGGAAGCCGCACTTCGACGTTACAACGGCAAAGCTATGATAAATTCGGTTAACGGTAAGGCTGAAAGTATGGCGGCCGTATTTCCACTCGTTAAAAAATACGGTGGCGTTGTAGTTGCACTCACCCTTGACGAAAATGGTATTCCCTCTACCGCAGAAAAAAGAGTTGAAATTGCCAAAAAGATACTTGCCACCGCCGTAGAGTATGACATTGATAAAAAGGACATTATTTTTGATACCCTCGCTATGACAATAAGTGCCGATACATCCGCCGCAAGCGCTACTCTTGATGCGCTGCATACCATAAAAACCGAGCTTGGTTGTCACACATCACTTGGCGTATCAAATGTGTCTTTTGGGTTACCAAATCGCGACGCAGTTAACAGCACCTTCTTTACAATGGCACTGCAAAACGGATTATCGGCCGCAATTATGAATCCGTATTCTGCTGATATGATGAAAACCTATTACACATATAATGCGCTCAAGGGTCTTGACCCTAACTGTGCTGATTATATCGCCCATGCTGATGAATTCACCGTTTCTGCTCCCACGCAAACCGCAACTGCACCAAGCGGTGATACTCAATATGCATCGGAACTTCAATACGCCATTATAAAGGGCTTTAAGGATAAAGCGAGCGAAATAACTAAAGAACTAATAAAAGTTAATGATCCGCTCAGTATTGTCAACCTCGAAATCATACCCGCCCTTAATAATGTAGGTGTAGGTTTTGAAAACAAAACAGTTTACTTACCGCAACTGCTTATGAGCGCCGAAGCCGCAAAAAGCGCATTTGAAGTTATAAAATCTACTATGGCGTCAGGTGATACCAACTCTCAAAAGCCAACCTTTGTAATCGCTACTGTTCACGGCGATATTCACGATATTGGCAAAAATATTGTAAAACTGCTACTCGAAAACTATGGCTTTAATGTAGTCGACCTTGGTAAAGATGTTCCGGCCGAAACGATTGTTGAAAAGGTTATAGAGCTTAATGCCAAAATCGTGGGACTTAGCGCGCTAATGACCACCACCGTACCTGCTATGCAAAAAACCATTGAGCTAATAAAACAAAAAGCTCCGTGGTGCAAAACAATAGTAGGCGGTGCCGTATTAACGCAAGAATATGCCGACAAAATCGGCGCAGACAAATACGCCCGTGACGCTATGGAAGCAGTAAGATATGCAGAAGAGGTATTTAATAAATAACATAAAGGACTATGATTTGAATCATAGTCCTTTTGTTTTTTTACTTATTATTAATATATTCTTCAAGTATCTCGCTTGCAGTTCGTACACATCTTACGCACGGACGTTCGTGGTAATATTGTTCCGTTCTGGCGGCGGGTGTTCCCCCGACCTCTTCGGTTTTTAATATTTCACGGCAAATTATTGAGCCGTTTTGCTTCTTAAAGGCATCGCACAAAGCACGGGTTTGCTCATAGTGTTGCATCTTTATTTCGCCCGTTTCGGGTGTTTCATAACCATATAGATAGCCAAACGCCATAAGCATACCGCTAACCGCACCACACACTTCACGCTGACGGCCAAAGCCACCACCAAAAGGGGCTGACATTTTTAAAGCGGTTGCCCCATCAAAACCTATATCATCGGCAAAGGCACCAAACACTGCCTGCGCACAATTATAACCGTCAGTAAACAATTTTACAGCCTTTTCGCTATTTTTCATTTTCATCACCTTTTTTATTCTACCATATCCGCAAAAAAAATAAAAGAAAAATTTATCTTATTAAATAAATTTAAAAATACACAAATTTTTATTGACTTTTTTACTTTTATGCTATATAATAACTACTCGGTTGATAAAACCGACTTTCGAGGTGTGGCGCAGTTGGTAGCGCACTAGTTTTGGGAACTAGATGCCGCAGGTTCGAGCCCTGTCACCTCGACCAAAATTCCAGATTCGACCTTTGGGTTGGGTTTGGAATTTTTTTATGTGCAGGGCGAAAACCTGAGAAGGTCTGCAACGTAAAAAACAGTCCGGTGGACTGTTTTTAGCAAAGAGCGCACAGTCGGGTACCAAATGCGAAGCATTGGGTCGACCAGCGGATAGTATGCGAAGCATACGCCGAGCCCTGTCACCTCGACCAAAATTCCAAATTCGACCTTTGGGTTGGGTTTGGAATTTTCTTTTTTTAAGTTTTCTCACATTCTCCTGTCGATTTTTACTGATTCAAAATTATTAAACAAACAAATAACATCACTCCTTTCTTGTTTGTTTTATCGTAAAACAACACATATTTACTATTGCATGATTTTATGGTATAATACTTTATAAAAATACGGTTTAACTAGAAATGAGGTAAACGTATGATTTATTGCGATTACAAATATAACTATGCTGACTATGATTTTAGAAATTATGCCTTTATTGAAAATGAAGGTCATCAAGATATTAATCCTGCGATTGTCAAAACTCTTGACAAAAGAACCCATGCTATAATCTCTTCGTTTGATAATCATCTGAAGACCGAATACAAAAAAATTGTTCTTGACAAATATAATTATATTTACATATTCGACAATAAATATGTAATATTTGCCGGGATGATGTATCGCCGTTGGCCGTACTTGGATAAAACAATGTACACAAAAGAAACTGATGACTATTATTTAAACAGAAATTTTCCCTTTGTGTTTTGCGAGTTAATTTATAGTGAATTAGATATTCTTGATTTGGAAGTATTTGCTAAACAAATAAATCTTCAATTTCCAGCGCAACAAATAGCAGTTTTCGATATAAACCAATACAATATCAGATTACTAAATGATATAAGTTTTTCACACGATAATAACGATAAATTTCATACATTTGCCGAACGTTTTAAAGATTATCTAAATCTATATAAATTACTAAATGATAACCATGCACGACAAACAATTACTGATAATTACGACTATAACGAAGTTATTAGCTATTTGGAAGATATCTTAAAAAAACTAGACGAGTATTATTGTCAATTCAATTACAAAACATTCACTATTAGTAAGCACGAAAAAGTTTTACTAATCGAAGAATCATTAATTGTTTATGTGGGTATCAAGGGAAGTTGCTCGTCATTTAGGGACAAACAGGACCATAACGGGAACATAATAGATAGATATACCGTTGTTATTCAAGAGCTTACTTTCAATGAATTGTATAATCAAACAAAATTCAGTAAATTTATCAAAAGCATTCGTTTGATGGATGGCACAAGATGCACTTATGAAAAACACAATAATTTATATTACAGACCATTTAAGACTGGGGATATAAATGAAATTATTGTTAAAGGATACCACCCTGAATTTTGGCAAATTAGTAATTTTGAGTACGTAAACTCCAAATTGCCTCATTTGAATTTACGTGAAACGTAGGGTTGGTGGGAAGGATTCCAATATTATTTTGTTATCTATGAACTGAATGTCAATGGAAAAATTGGAATAGCTGTAGCACGAACAACAAATGCAAAAGCACATTTTGATGGATATTCTATGTTGGATGCTCTTGAGCATTATAAAAATATACCTTACAACTTGTTTGTATCAAATGCATCATGGCAGAAGTGTAGAGAAACTTTAATTGAAGAAGCAAAATTATGCAAATGGAAAAATGCAAAAAGGAAAGGTAAATTGTACTCGTTGCTTGCAGATAAAGTTACATTTTATATTTTGCCGCGATTAATAAAAAACAAGGACGAAGTATATAGTGTTCAAAAAGAGATATTAAAAGAAGCCGAAGAAAACATAGACAAACCGTTTGAAAGATATGTATACGATATCATTGATTATAAATGGAAATCGGAAGAATTGATGTTAGAATGTGTAGAAAAAGTATTCAGAAAAAACACAGTTATTCATCAATACAGACCATATTTTTTAAGATCATCTAAAGGACAATTATCTTATGATGTTTTTGTGTGCGGAAAAAATATCGCATTTGAATATCAAGGAAAACAACATTTTGAACCAGTTGACTTTTTCGGTGGTGAAAAACACTTTCAAGAACAGGTTGCACGTGATAGGTTGAAGAAAAAACTTAGTGAAGAAAATGGTGTGACTTTGATTTATGTGAATTATAACGAAGATGTTTCTGTAGAATTGATTAAAGAGAAAGTAGCACAAGCTTTAGATTCAAAGTAATTATTGACCGGTGTTTTTAACCAAAACAAAAAGTCTATTATATAATCTTGAAGTTATACATAATATTATCACTTATTAATACAAGGCGAAAAAAACAATGGACAACTTATCAGAGTTAGAACAACAATACATAATAGAACTAAAAGAATTTTATCTCTCTTATTTTTCAGACACAACTATACTCGACATCTTCATCGAACGCGTTTTTCAATTTGATTGGGATGATAGAAAGCCAAGACAAATGCTTTTTCAAGTTCAGCGTTTTATTACATTGGCAACCGAAATCGATAAAATTCGCCCTGCAAGAGATGGGTTACGAATGCTATTCCTAAAGTGCTGTATGGAATCTTTGGCTAAACTATCAGATATGAAAACTACAGCATTTTACAACTCTTTTGCAACATTCTTTAGCGAGGAAGGGAAAAAACATATTTTGGACAACTTCTCTCTTTCCTTTATCGAACATTCAAAAAATGATGTAGTTATCAACGAAAGTTGCGAACTTGTAATTGATGACGTTTTAGCAATAATAAAAGCTATGCGAGATATGGTTGTTCATGATGGAAACTATTGGGAATTGCAAATTTTCGCATATGACGATAATTCTACATGGTTGACACATATAGAAACAAAAGAACAGCTACTTTCCAAAAACACATACGCAAACACGACAAAACAATTAGTTACATATCACTTTGAAACTACATTGCAGTATGAGAGTTTTAGGCGCTATTTTGTCGAAGCATGTATCAATTTTATTAACAATTACATTGATCAATTAGCATCCCAAAAACGTTCACAATAATTTATCAATTGCCGTGTCTACTTATAATAGGCGCGGTAATTTTGTTTTTCGGGGACTTGACTTTTCGGAAATTTTGAGCATCTTTATTAAACCAAGCCGCAGGGCTAATATTTTGAAAGAGGTGCTTTTATGAATATCCAAAAGCCATTACCGGGGATGACCCCGAAAAAACCTAGCAAACAACATAGGCTGATTCTTGTAAAACCATAAAAAACCATTTGCATTTTTATTTTTTTGTGCTACAATAAGAACAAATGTTCTTTTGGGTGGTGTTTAGGTGGATATCGAGCGCAAATTTATTGCTATAGATTTAAAGTCGTTTTATGCTTCGGTTGAGTGTGTTGAGCGTGGGCTTGATCCGCTTACCACCAATTTGCTTGTTGCCGACCCCGGCCGCACCGAAAAGACTATTTGCCTGGCGGTTTCCCCTTCACTTAAAAGTTACGGAATTTCGGGCCGTGCAAGGCTTTTTGAAGCGATACAGCAAATCAATATGGCAAACGAGGCAAGGCGTTACAAAGCGCCTAAAAGAAGATTAGAAGGTTCTTCTTACGACGATAACGAGTTAAAGAGCAACCCTTTGCTTGCGATTGACTATATAACCGCACCGCCAAGAATGGCATTGTATATGCTGTACAGCACACGCATATATGAGATTTATCTTAAATATTTGGCGCCCGAGGATATACATGTCTACTCGATTGATGAGGTTTTTATTGACGCTACGCATTACCTTAAGGCCAACAAAATGACAGCGCATCAGTTTGCCAAAACTATAATTTCTGACGTGTTAAAATCAACCGGCATTACCGCCACGGCAGGTATTGCATCAAATATGTACCTGTGCAAAGTGGCTATGGATATTGTGGCAAAACACATTCCTGCCGATAAAGACGGTGTTCGCATTGCCGAGCTTGATGAAATGAGTTACCGAGAAAAGCTGTGGTCGCACCGTCCCCTTACTGACTTTTGGCGGGTAGGCTCGGGTATTTCAAAAAGATTAGAATCTTGCGGACTTTATACTATGGGTGACGTTGCACGTTGCTCGGTTAACAACGAGGCATTACTGTATAAACTTTTTGGTGTGAATGCCGAACTTCTGATTGATCACGCTTGGGGTTGGGAGCCTTGCACAATAGCCGATGTAAAATCATACAAACCAAGCAGTAACAGTTTAAGCGTGGGTCAGGTGCTACAATGCCCTTACACGTATGAAAAAGCAAGGCTTATCGTCCACGAGATGATAGATGCTCACGTGCTTGATTTAGTGGGCAAAGGCCTTGTTACCGACCAGGTTGTGTTGCACATTGGCTATGATATTGAAAACCTGACCGTCCCCGAAATCAACAAGAATTACACCGGAGAGATAACGGTTGACCACTATGGCCGTAATGTGCCCAAACACGCTCACGGTACGGTTAATTTCCCTTACACGTCTTCTGTTGCAATAATTACAAAAGCTGTTCTGGGGCTATTTGAGGGCATTGTAGACCACAATCTTTTGATACGGCGCATAAACATCACAACCAACCACGTTGTGTATGAGTCGTCACTTAAAACAGCCGAGCAAACCGAGCAGCTTGACCTGTTTACCGATTACGATGCTTTGCAAAAAGCAAGAGAAACCGAGGCCGCCAAGCTTGAGCGCGAAAGAAAAATGCAACAAGCCATTATTGGTATCAAAGGCAAGTACGGCAAAAACGCAATATTTAAAGGTATGAACCTACAAGAAGGTGCAACCGCCCGAGAACGCAATCGCCAAATTGGCGGACACAAAGCGTAGAATTTAAACATAGAAAGGAGCAAAAACTGTGGCCGATAACTATAACGACATAATCAACAATCCGCACCACACGTCAAAGACACGTAAAAGAATGTCGCAATCAAATCGTGCCGCACAGTTTGCGCCATTTGCCGCCCTTACCGGTTATGATACGGCTATTGGTGAAGCGGCCCGCCTTACCGAAACACGAATAGAACTTGACGATAAAACAAAAGAAATCCTTAATATGAAACTGAATTTCCTCAAAGATCATATTATGGACCGACCATACGTTACCGTAACCTACTTTGTCCCCGACGCAAAAAAAGGCGGCGGCGCTTATTTAGATTATAGCGGCAATATTAGGGTTATAGATGAGACCCAACAAACTATTATTTTTACAGATAGAACGACGATAGCAATAGATGTTATTTGTGATATGCAGGGGGAAATATTTTTCAATCCCCTATTCTTTGTTTAATGCCACATAAATTTTGAGGATGTTTCACTTTCAAATGAGCTAATGAGTTAGCACATTTGTATATTATAATTTAAATCACTACATTACTGCGCCACCATTGAGGAGCGGTGCGTGTCTGGTGTTGAACATCAGATTGCAAGAGAGAGCGATTAAAAACACGAGAGTGAAAAAGCAGAAACCGCTGAAGTTTTTACGCTTCAGCGGTTGTTTGGTTATAAATCAATGTTTATTTTATATTCATCATCAATAAATACATAGTTTGCATTATGCTTTTTACATAAATTTAAAACCTGTGAGTTATCTTGCAATAAGCCATCTATGGTGCAGTCATCGTCAAGACGGTTTTCGATTACTGAGGCGAATTTCTTAATATCATCAAAATGGTTTCTTATATAATTCTCGCTCATCACAAGGCAATAATATTTTATATGGTCGAGATATTCCTTATCGAAATCTTCTTGCCAGTTAAACGGAATATAGCAACCCTCAACAATAAGATTTTGCTTGTTTTCTATGGCAGTTTTAATCATTTCACGAACTATCGGCCAAAGATATTCGGTCAAGGCACTGTCATCACTCAAAGGTGTAAGCTCGGTGTTACCGCTACGAATTAAACCCATTTTAAGATGGTCTATCGACAGATATGGGTATTTATATTTTTCGAGTAGTTTTTGGGCAAGAGCAGTCTTGCCGGTGTGCGAAGCACCTGTAATTAAAATAATCATTGCTTTCATCCTTACAAATAGGTTTTATTTTACTGTTACCAAATAAACGGTATCAAGCGGTACTTTACTTTTTGCTTGTACTGAACGTATCCGTCGAGTTCTTTTTCAAGGAATTTTTCTTCGTCCTTAATCCTTTTTGCTATGATAAAAGGATATGTGAGGAAAATTAGAAACGAATATATAGAGCCAAGTACCAACGGCATTGATAAAAACAAAAGCAAGGTTACGCTATACATTGGGTGTCTGACGATTCCGTACAGTCCAGTATCTATCACCTTTTGGTTTTCCTGTACTTCTATAGTACGGCTTAGGTATGTATTTTCTCTAAGCACCTCGGCATAGAGAATGTATGCTACCAAAAACGCCATTGCCGCACCAAAGGAAACACTTTTTGGCAAGGTGTACCATCCAAAACGAAAGCCGAGCCCTGCAACAACAAACCCTGCCACAAACATAAGACCGCTCAGTTTTACAACAAGGCTTTGTTCTTGTCTTTTCTCTTTTGCGTTCAATCTGCTTTTTAATAGGTCGGGGTTTTTGAACATCATTACAATCCCCGCAAAGAACATCGGGATAAACAAAATCCCCATAAGTAGCCAGCCATTAAAAAACGATAAATTGCCTGCGGGCAAGAGTATTAGAATAGATACTAAAGCCACACCTAATATAAATTTTGTTATTGCCGAGATAAACAGTTTTAAGGTCATTGTATTTCTCCTTAAAAATAGATTTTATTTATTGCAATAAACTTTTATTGCTTCACTTACAAACTTTGCCGTACCGACAGCGTGCTTGTCGATGTTGGCTTTAAAGCGTTCATCAGCGACGTACATTTGACCAAGACCTAATAAGATTTCGTTTGTGCAAGTGTAGTAATTTTCGGTAATGTAGTTTTTCAGTTCCTTTACAAGTGCCTGTGCTTCAACAGAGTCGGCTGTGTTGCCGTTATTCATACACTCGGCAAATTTGGCGAGGACTGCGTTTAGTCCGTCATTTACCTCTTGCCATTTGTCAGCGGTGTAGTTTGCGGTTTTTTCTGCATGTTCTTTATAGGCATCGGTTTCTCCCCAACGTTTTTTTGCCTCAACTTCATACTGCTTACGTGCAGTTTCGTAATCACTGTTATCAAACGCTGCCATTGTTACCTTTCCTTTCTCGGCACTGTCCAAAGCATCGATAATTCCCTCTAACCGTTCTTTTTTAAGAATCAAAAGTTTTCGTTGCTTGGCGAGTGCTATTTTCTTATCATAATCGGGAGAGGACAAAATCTCTGAAATGCTTTTTAGTTCAAAATCAAGTTCGCGGTAAAACAGTATCTCTTGCATACGCAGGAGAGAATTTTCATCATAAAACCTATAGCCGTTTTGTGCGTCCACAAGGGCGGGTTTTAAGAGACCTATTTCATCATAATAGTGCAGTGTGCGCACACTTACACCTGTGAGTTTTGCGAACTCATTTATTTGCATTTTCACAGCAAATCACCTCTCGTAACAGAGTATAAACTATAACGCAACGTCAGAGTCAAGCGTTTTATTTCACAATATCATACGGCCAGTCGATAATGCCGCCAAATTCTTTTACATTGGTGTAACCTAAGTTTGCAAGCTCTTCGGACGCGATTTTACTTCTTCTACCGCTGCGGCAGTAGACAAGTATCAATTGCTCTTTGTTGGGCAATTCTTTTTCTGCTCTATCTTTAATTTCGTATTCGGGAATCAAGATTGCATTTTTAATATGTCCCTCGGCGAATTCTTCCTCAGTTCTAGCATCTATAATAATATAATCTTGTTGGGTATCCATAATCTCTTTGGCTTGCTGTGGTGATATTTGCTCGTAGGTGGTATTATTCCCACCATTCTGACAAGCAGTCAAGCTAAATAAAGAAAGTGAAATCAAAAGCATTATAATCAATCCTTTGACTTTTTTCATAGTATTTGCACCTCTTTTAGTATTATAGCATCTACCAACACATTTCTCAATTGCTTTTTTCAGTGCATAAAAATTGAGGGTGACTTATATGAGTCACCCTTTTTTAATAAGTTTATTCTATCCCTTGCATTCCCATAAGTTCTCGTAAATCGCCAAGGCTTTTGTTGTATTGTGCATCGGTAATTGCGCCCTTTTCAAGAAAAGTATCAAGCAGTTTTTTCTGTTTTAAAAATAGTTGACGTTTCTTTTCTTGGGGAGACAGGCACGACCATTCATTTTGTTCTTGATAATTCATATCAGTTCACGAATCCTTATTTATTCTACTACCGAGCTAATGACGGGTTTGCCGTCTTTATCAAGCAGTACGGTCATTCCTCCGCCATATCCACTTTGACGGTATAAGTAGTTAACGCCTGTTTCTTTATCTACCCAAATTTCTAAAGCACCCATATTTTGAGTGTAAACTTTTTCAAATCTTTTATCTTTAGCCATTGTTAATCTCCCATTAAATTAAAATATACCCTTGTTATATTTTATCATTGCACAAAAACTTACCACAAGCCCAATAATAATGCCTGCTATTAAAACAACAACTCCCACTAAAATGAAAACCTTATTATCGGTATAAAGCGTTATTGCAGATAAAACACTAAAAATTATAATTGCAACGCCAATAATAATGGTGCCAAGACCTATGCCTTTGCCAAAAGGAATTACATCTTCCTCTTTTACACGGTGTCTATGATATGAATGAATTGTTGATATGTTACCACGCATATTTAAAGTACCAAGAACTATGCACATAATACCTACAATTAACGCAACAATAAATGCCGGCATAATATTTCCTCCGTAAAATTTTATTTTCTTGTTCCGTCATCATTAAACGTCTTTTTAAGTGCTATTTCCGTTGGAAAAATTGATGTAATTAACACTATAAGTTGAATTGTCATAACTATAGTCGCAACAATTCCAATAGTATCTTCATTACTGTTATAAAAAGGAATATGTACAATTACTGTAGGAATAAGAATTATAAGACCTAACCTCCACCAAAGGCGGCCACAGTATTCGTGTGCAAATTTCCACGTATCATCGTTTTTCATAGAACGGGATGTTCGGTAGCCGAATATATAGTTTATGTTTTTGGGTGCGTGTTTGTACATAATTATACCAAACACAAGCATAATAATCGGTATTAGCAAATCACAAGCAAATATAAACCACCAAACCCACATATCAGATAACTCCTTTATTTTTATGAAATAATTATAACACACAAAAATCAACTTTTCAACAAATACAAAAACCGAGCAGAAATTGCTGCTCGGTATTATTAATTATTCGGTTTGTGTTGTAGGTGCAGGAGCAACGTTTGAAAATTGATTGCCGCCTTTTACTATGGTAAATGTTGTTGTGGATTCACCATTTGTCATACCCATATCACCCATACCACCGGGGAATTGTGGTCTTTCGCCCTGTGGCATTTGAGGTCTTTGATTAGGGTCAAAATTTTCGCCCTCGGGCATTTGGGGTGGTTGTGTTCCGTTGTCAGGCATTTGCGGACGTTCGCCCATGTTACCGCCACTCATTGCAGCAAGCTGTGTATCACCCTGCCAGA
The DNA here is from genome assembly GCA_045604205.1 of Acutalibacteraceae bacterium. Classification (GTDB taxonomy): domain Bacteria; phylum Bacillota; class Clostridia; order Oscillospirales; family Acutalibacteraceae; genus UBA737. The sequence goes on along the minus strand of JAZUNQ010000040.1, from coordinate 32,436 downwards.
AGGTATATTCACCCGGTTCTAACTCTTCGCCCGCTATTAAAAGATAGGTAAAATCATTTGTGGGGGCATATTCGCCCACTGCTTTATTATCTTTATTTTTAAGTGTATAGGTGCTGTCGCCTACCTGACGTGTAGTAAAATTAAATACTGCATAGGTTTGCTCACCGCCTGCAATTCTATCAAGCATATTACCCGAGGCAACAACCTTACCACCGTTTATGTATATACCTTTGTCAGAGTCGATACCTGCATCACCACTTGTAGCGCAAGCCTGTGCTGTAACGATGCCACCATTTATAACAAGCCAACCGTTAGAGTCAATGCCGTCACCCTCGCCTGTTTTACCGTTGCACAAAATGTTTAGCTCACCACCGTTTACGGTAGTAACCGAAACGTTATCTTCGTTGGTATTTATTCCGTCATTTCCTGATGTAATGTTTATTATGCCACCGTTTATAGTAAGGTGAAGTTCACTGTCTAACCCTTCATTTTCGGCATTGATATTAAGTACACCGTTGCCCTGTTGTCCACCGCTTACGTTCATTGTTCGCTTTGAGTAAAAAGCAGCATCATATTTGTGTAGCTTGTCGGCATCGGTGACCTCGGTTTTATCATCATTTAGCTGAACGGTTTCAGGGTCATAAATACGTGCAACGTATGAGCCGTTTACTGTATTTACGCTATCGTCGGCAATTATTACGTTAGCACCCGCTTTTGAGGTATCAACGTCTTTTGTTGCGTTTTCTTCGGTTTTGTCGCCACATTCATATACGTTATAAAATATTACGGCAGGAGCCACAGTACAGGTAATATCAGCATTGTTTAAAACAAGAGTTACCACAGCACTAGAGTCACTTTTAGCATCAGAGCCAAGGTCAACGGCAATTTGACCGCTTGAAAGCTTGCCGCTTAACACATATGTACCCGGTTTTGCAATATGCACAACCGTGTGGGAATCGGCCTCGCTTTGTGGATGCTCATCATCTTTTGTGCCTTCACCATAGGTAAAATCTTGACCATCTTTGTAAAAGACAATATCATTTGCACTGTAAACTGCTGCAGTATTATCATTTGTAATTTTACTGCCGTCTACGGTGATTTTGCTGTCGGAAAGATTAATTTTGACACCACTAATTTCTTGTTTTACGTTTGAAGTACTGCAACCGGTAAGTAACAAAAGCAAACATATAACAAGGGCAAAAATCTTTTTCATTTTAATCAAAACCTTTCTATTATTTCGCAAATAATATAACACAAAAAAGTTAATTTTTAATTAACAAATTATAAATTTTAGCAAAATTTGACATTGAATTTTTTAGTTTTGATAATTTATTGCTTGTTGTGTTTTTAATGGATATGTTATTAAATTTTCGCCATTCAAGTTTTCTTTATACATATCTACTGCGTTAATTTGGATGTTGTTATATGTGGTGTAATAGTAAATTCCACGGTCGGTATTGCAGCAGGAACTGTATATAGTAATAGCATAACTGTCTTTGTCTACCTTAACGCAGCCACGTGGCATTGCAACCGACTGCAGTATATGAAAAAACTGACCAATACTCTCGTTTTCGCCATCGCCCGACACTGAATTCAATTTAACAAAAGTCGCCCTTACAAACCTTGACATAGACGAGTAATCGCCCGGTAAACCCATAGCACCAATACCACGAGAATATTGCTCTAATTTTAAATTATTATTTGTTGCAAATGTATTTTGCGGTGTACCGTTTGTAAGCGCAGTATAGTTATTTAGATTAAACAACTGGTAATCAAAGGTCGGGTTGTTGGTAAGCACACCAACAGAATTATTGTATACCTTCATACCCGTTTTTACCGATTCAAGTGTAATAGAACGCTCTTTGTCAGATATAATCCAATGTAGTGGTGACAGTGGTAATTGGTCACTAAAATTCTCGTTTAAAATATTTATATGCTCAAGTAACTTTTCAGCTTCACTCACTGTTGCACATTGCCCTAAAATCCAAGGCATTAGTTCAAATGGGGTTATGTTATCTTTGCCCTCACAAAAAGGCTTGTAGTCGGCATTTTGCGGAAAATTAAGGGCGGCGATGCTGAGCCCCTTTTCGTTAGTAGCATCGTAATATAACGGATAGCCGTCAGCAACATAAGCCATACCAATCATTGCAAAATGGCTTTTCATCTTCCCCTTTTTACGAAATTCAAAAACATAATTTCGTGGTGCAACGGTGACCGTCTCGTTATAAGAATATTCCAAATCTAAATTTCTGCCAAAATAATGATTATTTGTTTTAAAGCTAATTGCCGTACACATATAATTTCTCCTAAAATTTTATATATTATTATTTTGGCATTGATTTTCAAATAAATTCTTTCGGCACAAAAATAACGGTAGGTTTTTACACCTACCGCTATTTTTTAATCTTGCTCTTTTATTAAAATTACATAGTCGGTATATTCACCATTTTTTAACTCGACCATTAAAACATCAGGATCTTCCATTGAAATATAAAGACCGCCAACGATATCTTTATGATTATCTATTTGATAAGTGCCTTCAAAATCGTATACTTTACCTAAATATTTATCGGGGGTGTAGACTCTTGTTGTTGTACTGCACTGTACATAGTTTGCACCGCCGTACTGAACCATTCCGATAACGTCGCCCACCATACTTGATTGGTTGCTTGTTTCGGGTTCTATATAATTTTGTTCGCCGGTAATGGATGAATCATCTAATAGACTTGGTGGTGTTTTGCTGAAAAAATCACCCTGCCATAAGCCGATGCCAAGTATTGCCACAAGGCAAAGGCTGCAAATTGGTATTATTACTTTTTTCATAACTTTTCTCCTGTTTCTTTGTTCTGTTTCGTGTTCCCCAATTCTACGGAGAACATCATTTGCCATTTCGTTATAGTTCTTCATAAACGAAGCCCTCCAATTCAAGTTGCGATTTAAGCGCTTTTCGTGCACGGTACACAAGAGTTTCTGTGCTGTGAACACTTTTTTTCATTACAGACGCCGCTTGTTTTATGCTAAAGTCCTCAAAATAAATAAGCCACAGTACCTGCCTGTATTCTGATTTTAGCTTTGTAAGTGCACGGTGAAGTGTAATTTTTCTTTCTTCTTTAATGTAGGCTTTTTCAAGACTTTGTTCCTCGCTAAAAAGCTCCGGACAATCATCTATTGAGATATTACTGCGTTTATAGTTTCGCCTTAAATAATCAATTGCCACATTCCGTCCGATTGTGTAAAGCCAGGTTTTAAACGAGCCCTTACCCTTATCCTTTGGTTTCTTTATACCGAGAAGCACAAAGGTATCTTCGGCAATTTCTTCGGCAGTATGTATGTTGCCGACAAAACTGTTAAGATAAAGAATAAGACCGTCTTTGTAATCCCTTATGATTTCTACCAAGCCGCTTTCATCACCATCTTCACGGAAACGGCGGTAGCTACTTGCACCGTTGTCCATGCGCTTCTCCTTTCTGAAAGGTGCTATTTTTTGCCCTTTCACTTATTACACGAAAAAAACATACAAAACCTCACAGTTTTTTTAATATTATAACATAAAATAAAACAACCTATGACAAAATCATAGGCTGTTGTTTATTAAGATATTTCAAAGGTATTTGATGCAATGTTTTCCACTACAATTCGGTATTCGCCTTTTTCTAAAGGCAAATAAAAATATTCTTGAAGATTTATTTCTCGTGTTTCGGTTTTGTTTGGTGGTAAAAGCTGTGCTAAGTCAGTCCAAATTTGGTCTAACCTTGTTCCTACTCTTTTCCACTTGCCGTCGACCAGCTTTTGAAGTTCAAAGCAGTTATCATCGGAATTTATCCAAGTATCTTCGCCACTGATATTTGTCATTGTATATCGTATGACGGTATCATCTGCAGAATATTTTTCTTTTTCGGTAATACATTTTACAGACTCAGATATGTGCATTTCACGTTCAATGTCATAAAGCTTATTTTTATGCACCGAACAAGCAGATAGTGTAACAAGCATAATTAAAATAAAAACAAAGGATAATTTTTTCATAATACACACCCTGCCTTTCACTAATAATACTTTTTAAACTATTAAAAGGTTGCAGTATAATTTTTTTATCGCTTGAACAACAAATTTGGCAGTCTTTTGCATGTGATATTTATATGTTGTTTTTTTATGCTTTATAATGCTTTTTTATGGGCAATAACATTCTTGTTTGTGCCTTGTACTGTGCAAATCCCTGCTTTTTAGACTGTCTACCGTCTGCCATAGGAATACTGACGGCAAAAAACAAAATTGTATTTGCAACTGCGCCGGCGATAAGATACCACGAATCCGGTTTAGTACAAACAACCGATAACGCTATACCCCACCACATAAGTATTTCACCAAGATAATTTGGATGACGAGACCATTTCCAAAGACCTATATGTATGAATACACTATTTCTGTTTTTACGAAATTTATGCATTTGTATGTCGGCAACACCCTGTAAAATTGCCGCAAATAACGATACGCAAAGAAATATAATGCTTGCACTATTTGCAGTAATATTATGTATAACTGCATAAACTGCAGGCAAAACGCAACCATAAACCACAAGGGTTGGTACCATATGAATACCTGTAAAATTAATTATTGGATAAAACACACCTGTTTTTTCTTTAAGCATGGTGTATCGCCAATCCTGATGTTCAAGATTATTAAATGTATAGCCCCAGTTGACAGTAAGCCTTACCGCCCAAAAAGATATAACAGCAATAAGCAATATGCCAAAAAGATTTAAATCTTTACCCAAGGCAAAAGCCAAAAGTATTACGGGTGGTTGCACACTCCAATAAGGATCATAAACCGAGGCGTTACCAAAAATAACACTAAAAACAAATGTCACAGCGGTAGCTACAACGTCTGCAATAAGCAATGATATCCACCAACTAAAATTCAACGAATTATAGGTTAAAACGCCTACGTATGTAGCCAATACGTATACAAGTGTAACGACTATAAAGCTTGCAACACGGTTCTTTTTTAATGGTTTCATTATAAACTCCATTTTAAATATATCTTATTTTTATTTATTATAACATTTTTCTACATTTTTTCAATCTATATTCTTTTAATTGACGAGTACGAATATATGAGATATAATAAATTCACAAACTCCAATATGTTAAGAAAGGGAGAAATATATGCAATATACTGCAAATGATAAAAGATATGATTCTATAAATTACCGTAAGTGTGGCGAAAGTGGATTAAAGCTACCTGCTGTGTCACTTGGCCTTTGGCATAATTTTGGTGATAACGCCGATTACGATAATATGTGCAATATGTGTTTTACCGCATTTGATAACGGTATTACACATTTTGATCTTGCAAATAACTACGGCCCCGCTGCAGGCGCCGCCGAAACAAATTTTGGTAAAATACTATCAAATCATATGAAGCAGTACCGTGACGAAATGATTATAAGTACCAAGGCGGGTTATTATATGTGGCCGGGACCTTACGGTGACTTTGGCAGTAAAAAATATTTGAGCGCAAGTATTGACCAAAGTCTTAAACGTATGAACCTTGACTACGTTGATATTTTTTATCATCACCGAATGGACCCCGACACTCCACTTTATGAAACAATGTGGGCGCTCGACCAAATTGTAAAGAGCGGTAAGGCGCTATATGTTGGTCTTTCTAACTATGACGGTGAAACAATGAAAAAAGCGGCGGATATTTTAAACGAGCTACATTGTCCATTTGTTATAAACCAAAACCGATATTCTATTCTTGACAGAACAATTGAAAAAAACGGTATTTTAGATCAAGCAATTTCAAGTAAAAAAGGTATGATTATCTTTAGCCCCTTGGCTCAAGGGTTGCTGACTGATAGATATCTTAAAGGCATTCCCGAAGACAGTCGAGTTAAAACTGACGGCAGATTTTTAAACGAACGTGCACTTTCTCCTGAAATGCTTAACAAGATAGGTAAGCTAAACCAAATAGCCGAGCGCAGAGGTCAAACCCTTGCACAAATGGCACTTTCGTGGATATATAGCCGTGAAGGTATCACCAGTGTTTTGATTGGTGCATCAAAGCCTGAGCAGATTACTGAAAACCTTAAAATGACCGAAAAACTTACCTTTACCGAACAAGAGCTTAAAGAAATAGATTTGATAGTGTTATAAATAGCAAAAGCCGATGAGAATATTTCTCATCGGCTTGTTTTTCACCATATAAACGGTATTATTCTGTATTTAACCTTCTTTTTATATTCAATATAACCCTCGAGCTGCCCTGAAAGTATTTTTTCTTCGTTTTTAAACTGATGCCGTAATAACAATTGCGCTTGGCACGTGTGACCAACCAAAGCGAAAATCGAGCCCCGAAACAATAAATCCACCAAAAAATACAAGTGCGGATACCGCAACAACACTTCTTTGAGTGCCCTCTTTTTCCTTACCGTCAAGTCATTTTTCAAGCAGGTCTGGTGCCTTTAGTAAAAGCACTACTCCCATAACATAGATAGGTATAAAAAGCAACACTATAAAAATCCATCCACCTATATAGTTAAACGTTCCTGCCTGTAGGAATATAAGAACTCCTACAAGCAATAATCCTATTAAAAATTTAGCAAGTCCGTTAAGTAATAGTTTCATGTCTCCACCTTGGCAAATAGAAGTTAATAATACGTTTAATTAATTATACCACTCTATAACGACTTTTTCAATCGTAATATCACACAAATAATCTATTGCTTTTTCATTTGTGTTAAAAAACACAAAACTGCAAGTGTGATTATGACTACAACGTATATAATTATTGGAGCAATATGTGATAACGCTATATCAAACTCTCCGCTAAATAATGCTTTTTCCATTTCTGATGCGTGAAAAAACGGCAATACTATTGCAATTTTTTTAAACAATCCACCTATAAGTTCTAAATCAAACCATACGCCAGAAAGATAGGCGCAAAGGTTGGTAAGCAAAGCGCCACAAATACCGCCGACTTGTTTTACGCTAAAAATACTGCCACACAATAGTCCCAATGCAATATTAAAAACTGCCATTGGAATAATGCCAACAATCGCATAAATAATATTTATGCTAAGAGTAAGTCCTAAAGGAATCGCAATCAAATAGCATATAACTGTCTGCCCGATAGCGATTGGTAATAGCGGCAACATATAGCCAATAATAAAATCAAAACTCGTAAGGGGCGTTGCATATAATCTATGCAAAAAGGTGCTTTCACGGTCTTTTGCGATTAGCGTTGCCGAAAACAAAGTCATAAACGAAAGTCCAAACACGGTTATACCGGGGGTTAGCGTATCAATCTCGAAAAGACTTACTGGTATATTTGCCTGAATAGCGCTTAAAAGCAATAATAACACTATAGGAAACCCCAAACCAAAGGCAAGATTTATAGGGTCGCGTAAAATCTCTTTTGCGCATCTTTTAGCAAAAGTTATGCTTTTCATACAATATCCTCCTTTACAATAGCAACAAATGCGTTTTCAAAATTATCGGTTGCTGCTTTTTGTTTTAGTTCGGTTGCTGTTCCTATCGCAAGAAGTTTGCCGTTTTTCATAATACCGATTCTATCGGATAATGTCTCGGCCTCTTGCATATAATGGGTTGTTAATATAATCGTAACTTTACCCTTTAAAGAAAGAATTAAATCCCACAGTTCTTTCCTTGCGATAACATCAAGTCCAAGTGTGGGTTCGTCTAAAAACAAAATTTCCGGGGCGCTAATCAGCGCCATAGCAATACTTACACGTCTACTGTAACCGCCCGATAACTTTGATGCTTTTTGTTTTAAAACATCGTTTAGATTAAATTGTTCGCAAAGTTTTATAACCTCTTCTTTTGTTTTTTGCTTTGAAAAACCATAAATACCGCAAATCAGTTCCAAATTTTCCATTACTGTCAAATTTGGAGCGATTGCCGTTTCTTGAGGTGAGACACCTATTAAACGCTTTACCTCTTTTGGTTGCGCTTTGATACTGTATCCTCCAACAACTGCATCGCCATAGTTTGGTTTTGTCAGACAAGAAAGCATTTTTATGGTAGTGGTCTTTCCCGCGCCATTTACACCAAGCAAAGCAAATGACTCACCCTTTTGTATCTCTAAATTAAGTTTGTCTACTGCGGTTAAATTTTTATACCGTTTGGTAATGCCTATAGTTTTTATCGCTTGCATTATATAACCTCCTTTTTGATTACAATATCATAAAAATAAATACAAAACATTATTTTAAAGTTATTCGGTCGTTTTTTACGCATAATCGGTAAAAAATAAAAACTCCCTTATTACAGGGAGTAATGTGTTATATACCATAAGTTTTTGTAACGGGGTCTTCAAAGAGTGGTATTTGCGGCGGTGCAAAAGTAAAAAAGAAAAACAAAACCAAAATAATACAAAGAATTATTATTGCTACTATAGGTAATTTACAAAAGTTTTTATCACTTTTTATAAAGTGGGTATCGACAATAAAACCAACTGCCGCCGCAATATAAAAAATTAAAATATTAAACCAATCTATAGATATCCCCAAAACACCTTTGTATGTGTAATATATAGTAGGTATTGCCACAAGACCTGTTAAAATACCGATAAGTTTAGCGCACCAAAAGTTGTCGTAATCTTTCGCAAAGTAACGACTTTGAAAAAGCGCAAAAATAAACATTGGGAAAAAGAAAAGTTTCATATGCTCCCACGTAGATTCATTTACACCCGAAAACAGTGCCGAAAAATTACTTCCCGTCCAATCATAAAGAAAGTGCAATAGCGTGCCAAAAACACCCGTGAAAACAAATCCCGCAAACTGCCAAAACGGTAATGGTTTTTTCATGCAAACACCCCACCAATAAAGTATATTCAAATTAGGGTGGTATATGAAAAAATGCAGAGATAATTTCTGCCCAAAATCTATATTTTATTTATAAACGATATTCGCCTTTTGCTTGATTATATCCATACAGGTATGAACCTTTAAAGTAATATCGCTATTCTTTGAATATTCATCAAGATTTTTGCCTTTTATAAAATCACAAAAAGCTGCCGCTTCACATCCCATTAAGGTTTCTTTTGACACGTTATCAAAAAGCGGAGTTTTGTCACCGTCTTTTATAAGATAAGCATCCTGATAATAAACGGCAGTTTCCATTATAACAGAACCGCTGTCCCCCACAATTTCGGTAGGAGCAATACTCTGACCTGTTTTGCTATATGTAAGGCAGGCAGAAAAATTATCATACTCAAAAATTGCAACGCCGCTTCCATCGGCATCGTTAGATAAAAATGATGCAGTCGCTTTAATATCTTTAGGCATACCAAATAAATCTACTGCGGCGTAAACACAATAAATACCTAAATCCATAAGTGTGCCGGCATAAAGTGACATATCAAAAATGTTGACATGTTCACCACGCATAAATCGGTCATAACGAGACGAACGCTGACAGTAATCAATCTTTGCCATTGCAATATTTCCAATATCATTAATTGCAGATTTTATACGCGTACGACTTGGGTTATAAATAGGAATTATTGCTTCCATATAAATAAGTCCTTTTTTATCTGCAAGGGCTTTAAGGCGTTTATATTCGTCGGCAGAGGTTGTAATTGCCTTTTCACATATAACGTGTTTGCCGCTACTTATCAGAATTTCACTTTGCTGGGCGTGACAGCTGTTGGGTGAAGCCACGTATACGGCATCAATTTCACTATCAGCGGCCAAATCATCTAACGATGTATAAATTTTATTACAACCGAACTTTTGAGCAAAGGCTGCACCTGTATCATATTTTCGTGAATAAACAGCGGCAAGCTTCATTTTGCCGCTTGAATTTGCCCCTGTGACAAATTGCTCAGCGATAAAGCTTGTGCCAATAGTTGCATATTTAATCATTCTTTCACCCTCTTTTATACCTAAATTTTACATTATATCAAACGAAATTTCAAGATATAAAACAAACCCAAGCAGTCGTTTAGAACTTACTTGGGTTTATTTTTTTAAAGATTTTTGATTGTATTCATTACATATTCGCTAAACTCTGCACAGGTTGCGCCATCGGTATCACCTGTAACAACAACTGCCTTTTCGGTTTCGGTGCAGATTGTAAGCGCTTTGTTAAGCTTTGCCGCCTGAGCTTTAAAACCAATGTGGTTAAGCATCATCTCGGTTGCCTTAAAAATACTTGTTGGGTTAGCGTAACCGCCAATTCCCTGTTCTATCATACGTGGAGCCGAGCCGTGAATAGCCTCAAACATAGCATAACGGTCACCAAGGTTCATACTACCGGCTGTACCAACACCGCCCTGAATTTGAGCTGCCTCGTCGGTTATGATATCACCGTAAAGATTTGGCATTACAAACACTTCAAAGCCACTGCGAATTTTTTGGTTAACAAGGTTTGCTGTCATAATATCAATATACCACTCGTCAGCTGTGATTTCGGGGTATTCTTTTGCAATTTCGTGACATATTTCCGAAAACTTGCCGTCGGTCTTTTTCATAATATTTGCCTTGGTTACAATGGCAACGTTCTTTTTACCGTTGTTACGTGCATATTCAAACGCCGCACGGGCTATACGGCGTGTACCGGCATTGGTTGTTACCTTAAAGTCAAAAGCCAATGTGTCGGGAATTTCGATGCCTTTTGACCCGAGCACATATTCACCCTCGGTATTTTCACGGAAGAAGGTCCAATCAATATTTTCTTCGGGCACACATACAGGACGAACGTTTGCATAAAGGTCAAGTTCACGACGCATTGCAACATTGGCGCTTTCAAGTGTGCCACCTTTAAGTGTAGTTGTTGGTCCTTTAAGTATAACGTGACAGGATTTAATCTCTGCCAACACGTCATCAGGAATTGCCTGATTTTTGGCAATACGGTTTTCGATGGTAAGGCCTTCGATTGTCTTTATTTCTACCTTGCCCGAGTTTACCTCGTCACTGAGCAAGAAACGTAAAAGTTTTTCTGATTCGGCAGAGATAATCGGACCAATACCGTCGCCGCCGCATACACCGATAATGATTTTATCTAATGATTTATAATCTATTGCGCCGCTGTCACTTTCCATTTTTTGCTGACGTGCAATCTGCTCACGCAAAAGTTGTTCAAAATGTGATACGGCATTATTTATATATTGTTCCATATTATTCGCCATCCTTAGTGTAGGCAAGCAATCCGCCTGCTTTTAAGATTTTCTTTTGACGGTCGGTAAATTCACAAACAAGCTCGATTTCTGCACCGTTTATTTCGTTTTTAAGGGTTATTACACCTTTATCCATACCGTCAAATACGTTTGAAAGTGATAATTTATCACCCTGATTAATTTTATCATAATCATCGGCATTTTTAAATGTAAGCGGCATAATACCCGAGTTGATAAGGTTTGCAACATGTATACGTGCAAAGCTTTTTGTAATTACGACACGAACACCCAAATACATTGGAACAAGCGCCGCATGCTCACGTGATGAACCCTGACCGTAGTTGCTACCACCAATTATAATACTTTCTCCCAACCCCTTTGCACGCTCAGGGAAGGTTTTATCACAAACGCCAAAGCAGAACTGAGAAAGATGCGGAATATTTGAACGATAGGGCAAAATTTTGGCACCCGCAGGCATAATATGGTCGGTTGTAATGTTATCGCCAACCTTAAGTGCTACTTCGGCAGTAAAATTATCTACCTGTGGCTTTGATTCAGGGAATGGCTTAATATTAGGACCACGAAGAACCTCGACACTGTCAGCACAGCTTTCGGGTGCGGGAGCAATTACTGCGCTGTCGTCAATCTTAAAGCTGTCGGGCATATTAATTTCGATACTTCCACCCAAGGTTCTTGGGTCGGTAATCTCGCCTGTAAGTGCTGCCGCAACTGCAGTTTCGGGAGAAACAAGATAAACACCTGCATCGGCAGTACCGCTTCTGCCTTCAAAGTTACGGTTAAAGGTACGAAGTGATACACCTGCACTGTTAGGTGAAAATCCCATACCAATACATGGACCGCAAGCCGATTCAAGAATACGGGCACCCGAAGCAATAATATCGCTAAGTGCTCCACAGTCAGCAAGCATAGAAAGCACCTGTTTTGAACCGGGCGAGATAGAAAGGCTTACGTTTGGTGATATTACCTTGCCCTTCAACATTGCCGCAACCTTTAACATATCCATAAGAGATGAATTAGTACAAGAACCAATGCAAACCTGATCTACCTTTGTGCCCTTGAGTGATTCAACAGTAACAACGTTATCAGGGCTGTGAGGACAAGCGATAAGCGGTTTTAATTCGTCAAGATTAATATCTATAATCTTGTCGTAAACAGCGTCGGGGTCGCTTGCAAGCGGAATATAATCCTCTTCTCTGCCCTCGGCTTTAAGGAATGCCTTTGTTACGTCATCGGACGGGAATATAGAGGTTGTAGCACCAAGCTCGGTACCCATATTTGTAATGGTGGCTCTTTCCGGCACTGTAAGGTTTTTGATACCTTCTCCACCCCATTCTATTATTGCGCCAACACCGCCTTTAACACTTAAAATACGAAGTATTTCAAGGCTGATGTCTTTTGCAGTAACATATGGGTTTAATTTACCGGTAAGGTTTACCTTATACATCTTTGGCATTGTAATAAAGTATGCGCCGCCACCCATTGCAACCGCAACGTCAAGACCGCCAGCGCCCATAGCAAGCATACCAATACCGCCGCCTGTTGGTGTATGGCTGTCAGAACCGATAAGCGTTTTACCCGGTTTGCCAAAGCGTTCAAGATGAACCTGATGACAAATACCGTTACCCGGACGTGAAAAATAAATACCGTGCTTTGAGGTTACCGACTGAATATATCGGTGGTCATCGGCATTTTCGAATCCTGACTGTAAAGTATTATGGTCTATGTAAGCAACACTTTTTTCGGTTTTTACTCGCTTTAGACCCATTGTTTCAAATTCGAGATATGCCATAGTACCTGTAGCATCCTGAGTTAAAGTTTGGTCAATTTTAAGCGAAATCTCGCTACCCGGTGTCATGTCACCCGAAACGAGATGTTCTTTTATTATTTTTTGCGCTATTGTTAAGCCCATGATTAATTCTCCTTTTTACAGATGTGATGATAAGCGTTCTTTAAATGCTCGGTAACAAGGCGTTCTACCTTTTTGCTGTCTCGAGCAACTAAAGCCTCATAAATTGCTCTGTGCTCGGCTACCGATGCTTCGGCACGACTTGTATTACTTACCGATGCCTTACGGTATTTAAGTATCTTTTTATGCAATGGCTCCAACACATCGTAAAGAACGGTGCTGCCACTCATTTTATATATAGTTTCGTGGAAACGGCTGTCCATACTTTTTATACGGTCAGGGTCATTTTTGTTTAAATAAAACTCCTGAAATTCAAGTGCTTCTCGAATAACTGCAAGCTGCTCTTCGGTATAATTTTTAGCCGCCATTGCCGCCACAGAACCTTCAAGCTTTAGGCGTACTGTAAAAATATCTTCAAGGTCTTTTTCACTTATACCGACAACTACAACGCCTTTGGGAGCTTCTTCTATAAGATGTTCTTGCTCAAGGCGACGAAGCGCCTCACGTATAGGGGTACGACTAACACCAAGTTCTGCGCTTAATTTGCTTTCGGTAAGGCTTTCGCCCTTTTGATATTTACCGCTTAAAATATCGGTTTCAACATGCTCAAACACCTGATCGGCAAGCGATATTGTCTTATGTTCTATCATAGTTTACCTCCTGAAAAAAGAGATACCTTTTCTTCAATTTCATCATTTGAAAGGCTTGTCTGACGGCCGTCTTCGTATTCTTTGTCAATCCATTCCTTCATTTTTATAACCAATTCACTACGCTTATCTACAGCATTTTCACCCTTAAGGTTATAGTTTTGGTTAATCCAATAAGCAATGCCTGCAAGACCTGACGTTTTACCAAGCAATACCGAAACAGGTCGGTTAAGAATTTTTTCGGTATTAAAAATATTGTATATTTCTTCGTCTTTAAGCAAACCGTCTGCGTGAATGCCTGCACGAGTTACGTTAAAGTTTCTGCCGACAAAGGGCGTCATAACTGGGATATCATAACCCATTTCTTTTTTAAAGTACTCTGCAATCTCGGTAATTACCGCAGGGTCCATTCCGTCAAACGAACCACGAAGAGATGCATACTCCATAATCATAGCTTCAAGTGGAACATTACCGGTACGTTCACCAATACCAAGTAACGAACAGTTAACACCTGATGCGCCATAAAGCCATGCTGTAGATGCATTTGTAACGGCCTTATAAAAGTCGTTGTGACCGTGCCATTCAAGCATCTCACTTGGTACGTCAGAAAAGTGTTGCAAACCGTAAATTATGCCGGGCACACTACGTGGCAAAGCAACCTCAGGGTACGGTACGCCGTAACCCATTGTATCACAAGCACGAATACGTACGGGAATACCTGCATCCTGTGACATTTTCATAAGCTCGTTAACAAACGGCACCACAAAGCCGTAAAAGTCAGCACGAGTTATGTCTTCAAGATGACATCTTGGCATAACACCCGCTTCAAAAGCCTCGCCAACAGCGGCAAGATATGTATCCATTGCCTGACGTCGTGACATTTTAAGCTTTTTGAAAATATGATAGTCGCTACACGAAACAAGGATACCTGTTTCACGAATACCAAGATCTTTAACAAGCTTAAAGTCTTCTTTGTTTGCTCTTATCCAAGTAGTAATTTCAGGGAATTTGAGTCCTAACTCCTGACAGCGTTCAATTGCCTCTCGGTCTTTTTTGCTGTAAACAAACATCTCGGTCTGACGGATAATTCCATAAGGACCGCCAAGTTTTGACATAAGTTTAAAAAGATTTACAATCTGCTCCACCGAATATGGTTCAACCGACTGTTGCCCATCACGAAGTGAAGTATCGGTAATCCAAATATCACGTGGCATATTCATAGGAACACGGCGATGGTTAAACGCAACACGTGGCACGTCATCATAGCTATAAAATTCACGGTATAGATTTGGTTCAGCTACATCCTGCAAGGAATATTTATAATCGTTTTCTTCAAGTAAATTAGTTTTATTTGAGAGTTCAAGCATTTCTTCTCACCTCTAACGTATAATTGTATACAATTATACATCAATATAGGTGTACTGTCAATCATAAATTCCTACATTTCCGTAATTATATTCATATATTTCATCGGCAATTTGTGCAAAAATTGATGCAGTACTTGTATCACATTCATAATCGCTCATTACTATAACTACATATTCAGGTTTGTCAGCAGGAAAAAAACCACAAAACCAGCTGTTAGTTATTTCTTTTCCGTTTTTATAATATCTGCCTGTTTGTGCAGTAGAAGTTTTACCTGCCGCCATAACATTTTGCGGTTTTGCCTCCTCACCCGTTCCTTCGCTGATAACATTTTTTAAATACTCACGTAACGTTTTTGCAGTACTTTCCTTCATAACCTTTGTTGCATTTTCCATTTCATATATATTTTCTTTTCCATTTTTTAATGTTTTTTCAATAATAGTGGGCAAACGATAACTCCCGTCTCCTGCAATTGCTAAATAAAGATTTAACATTGCAATTGGACTTGCCGTTAAATTGCCCTGTCCTATACTAAAATTTGCCAGTGTTCCTGTATTTTGCAAATTCTCAATATCTGGCAAGCTTCCATGTTTTGCATATAAATTATCCGCAATATAAATATCACTTGTTATACTTAAAGAGGCCGCTTTTTTATAAATCTTTTCTCCACCCATTTTTATAGCCAAATCATAAAAATAGCAGTTGCATGACTGTGCTAAAGAATTACACAAATTCATTTGTCCGTGTCCGTCTAATTTATGGCAACGAAAGTTACGGTCAACAATTTGAAGTTTTCCCTCACAATTAAAAATATGATTTGAAAAACCCTTTTCAATTGCAGTTGCCGCAACACACGGTTTAAAAATGGAGCCTACGTTATAACACGATAAAGCCTTGTTTAGCATTGGTGAATTGTTTTGCTTCAGACTTTCTGATAGGTTGTTTACGTCAAATTTTGGTATGCTTGAAAGCGCCCTGATTTTTCCTGTTAGTACGTCGGCTACTACAACACATCCACTATTTAGTTGCGCTGATATTTTATCAACAATATTTTGAATGTTTATATCAAGCGTTGTTACTACACCATCGTTTATAATTGACGTATCATTTTCAAAATAAGGGTCTATACCTCGCAAAACACTGCCTTTGCCATCAATTTGAAATACGGCTGTTACCCACTTATCGCTATATAATATATCATCATATGCCTTTTCAAGTCCTGCAACACCGTGACCGGTGCTGTCTGTATATCCTATAATATGACAAGCCGGAAGATTGGTTTCGGTATGGTTGTATATATGCGTTGTTGTAATTCCCTCACATCTTGCTTTACTGTTTACAGAACATACTACAGGAAGATTATTTTTTAATTTTTGGAGTACATTTTCAAGTTCTTTGCCCTTAAGCTGCGAGGATATACTTATAATTGCCTCAGGCGTTGCAGGAACAGCCGCAATAGTTTTGCTTGTAGCATTGGTTATAGGTATCATATTACAATCGTATATTGTTCCTCTGAGTCTGCACACCTTTATTGTTTTTTGGGTTGTAAAGGAATTATTAACCTCACTGTATTTGCCCATTGATATTATACTAACTCTAAGTATGGCAGATAAAAACAGTGCAGTTATCAGTATATAACATGTAATACATCTCTTTGCAAAACTGTAAGTTATAATTTTTATATTCATAAAATCACCAAATATATTATTGGTTTTTACTTGTTAATAAATACAAAAAAGGCTTCTCTTTGCGAAAAGCCTTAAAAACTATTTTAAAAATTTTTTATATCCGTTACCATACTGAACACATCGTGACACTCGGCTTAACGTTGCCGAAGAAATATCGCATTCGTCCATAACCTGATTATAGGTTTTACCCTCTATCAAAAGTTTTGCCGCTTTTATGCGTTGCGCCATTTGTTCAAGTTCTTTATTAGTGCATAAATCTTTGAACAACCAGTCACAGTCATCCTCGGTTTCAAGTGATAAAATCAACGAATATAATTCTTTTATATCAGCATCTGTAGAACTCATATTACACCGCCTTTAAATTTTCTCTAAAGAGTTTTGTAAAAAGTGGCGTGTTTTTTCGCTCTGCGGGTTTTCAAATATCTGTTGTGGAGTACCGTATTCTTCTATGACACCGTCAGCCATAAATATAATCTTGTCAGAAACGTTTTTTGCAAACTCCATTTCATGAGTTACAACAATCATTGTTCTGCCTGCAACCTTAAGTTCCTTTATAACACGCAAAACCTCCCCCGTAAGTTCGGGGTCAAGAGCGCTTGTTGGTTCATCAAAACAAAGTATATCGGGGTTCATTGCCAAAGCACGTGCAATAGCAACACGCTGCTGCTGACCGCCCGATAATTCGCAGGGATAATTTCCCATCTTTTCAGTAAGACCAACCTGCTCAATAAGTTGTTTTGCTTTTTGTTCAATTTCCTCGTTAGTCCCCTTCTTTAAAAGCTTGGGTGCAAGAGTAACGTTGTCAAGCACGTTATATTGCGGAAACAAATTAAAAGACTGGAAAACAAGCCCAAAATGCAAACGGTTTTCTCTTATTTCGGCATCACTTAATTTTGAGTGTGTACTGCCGTCAAAAAGTACTTTGTCATCAATTGATATGGTGCCGTAATCAGGTGTCTCAAGAAAATTAAGACAACGAAGCAATGTGGTTTTACCGCTACCGGAAGAGCCAATAATAGAAACGACCTCACCTTCGTTGAGGGTGAAAGTTATTCCCTTTAAAACCTCGGTTTTACCAAAGTTTTTATAAATATCATTTATATATAAATTTGCCATACCGTCACCTCTTACGCCTTAAAATAATCGAGCTTTTTCTCGACTCTGCCTAAGATTATTGTAAGCAAACCTACAAAAATCAAATAAAACACACCTGTAAAGAATAATGGCCATACCATCGCTTTTGTTGCGGCAAGTTCTTTTGCATTTTTTATAATTTCACAAACCATAATGCAATTCGCAAGTGCTGTATCTTTAATAAGGGTAATAATTTCGTTTGACATTGGCGGTACAATACGTTTAATTACCTGCTTAAGTACAATTTTTCTAAATACCTGTGATTTGGTTAGTCCTAAAACATACCCTGCTTCATATTGACCGTGAGAGATGCTTTCTATACCGCCTCTGTAAATTTCGGAAAAATAACAAGCATAGTTTATGCTGAATGCAATTAAAACAGCAACAATTCTACCGGCATCTGAAATTCCATAGTTTACAAAAGCAAATCGGTCCAATTTACTAAAAATTTGAAAATTAAACAAAAGACCCGGTACGTAATAAATTATAAATATCTGGAGCATAAGCGGTACACCACGTACGATCCAAACAACTACTTTAGAAACGGCTTTTATCGGTTTTAGCTTGCTCATAGAACAAAAGGCTATAGGCAAACCAAGCGGTGCGCCGCAAAGCAGCGTCACCGCAAAGATTAGCAAAGATATTACAAAGCCGTCCCACAAAAAAGATGTAACTTCTAAAAAGGACATTATGTATTCTCCAAAGACTTTATATTATTTCTGATCAGAATAATCCTTGATGATAGAGTTTGCTACCTTAGGATATGTTTCACCTAATTTATCCATTGTACCATCAGCGGCAAGCTTTTCAAGCTCAGCATTTACAAGTGCTGTAAGTTCGCTACCCTTTTTAAAGCCGATAGCATAATATTCAACATCGCTGGTAAGTTCTTCAACGATTACTAAATCAGCATAGTCGCCTTTACCTGCATAGCTGTTAGCGAGCTGAGCGTCAACTACTGCAAAATCAGCAGTACCTGAAATTACTTCAAGCAAGCAGTCGGTCTGCTTTGTAAAGCCTTTGATTGTAACGCCTTCAAAAGACTTACCGTAGGTTTCACCTGCAGAACCACTTTCGGCTGCACCAAACTTGCCGTTTAAATCTTCTGCCTTAGTAATGCCTGCATCTTTCTTTGTAACAATTACCTGACGGTTTTCCATATAGTTATATGAGAAATCAACCTTGTCAGCACGTGCAATACCGTCATCGTCTGCTGTGTTACAAGTAAAACCATTCCATACACAGTCGATTGCGCCTGAGTCTAAATCGGTATATTTATTATCCCAGTTAATTTCTTGGAATACAACCTTATAACCAAGGTTACCAAAAACAGCCTTAGCCAAGTCGGTATCATAACCGATAAGTTCACCGTTTTCATCAAGATAGTTCATTGGCTCATAAATTGTATAACCAACAACTACTGTCTTTTCTTCACCACAGCCTGCAAAGCAGAGTACCATAGCTACTACCATAAGTAATGCAATAATTTTTTTCATAAATTTTTTCTCCTTTCCCTTTCGGGTATTAATTTGATGTTGCTATTATACTTTACCAAACTAAAGTTGTAAAGTGTTTTTTTGCATTTTTATAACTTTTGTATATTTGCACAAAATAGTTCGTAATTTTTGTATAAATTCACTTTAATTCGATAAAGTGATAAACTATTATTATTAAATAAAGCCCCTACTTAACTGATATGCACCTCCAAAAGTTAGACACTTTTGGAGGTGCATATCACCCTATGGGGTGCATTTTTTGTAACATTATTTTCTATAACTACATTAATGAAATACTTTAAACATAATGTAAATTTATAACTCACAGCAATTGACAAATAATAGTAAAAGTGATAATATATATAAGATTATAATGGTGTTAGTAGCATCAAAACAAAGGAGAATATATATGAACTTTTTCGATGAACTAAAAAACTACGATAACGAAGTATTTGCCGCTTGTGATGCAGAACTTAATCGTCAGCAAGGCAATATAGAGCTTATCGCTTCAGAAAACATTGTATCAAAGGCAGTACTCTTAGCCGCAGGCGGAGTGCTTACAAATAAATATGCAGAGGGCTATCCAAGCAAAAGATATTATGGCGGTTGTCAGTGTGTAGACGTTGTAGAGGATATTGCCCGTGAACGTGCTAAAAAATTGTTTGGTGCAGAGCACGCAAACGTTCAGCCACATAGCGGTGCTAACGCAAACTTAGCCGTTTTCTTTGCACTTCTTGAGCCGGGTGACACGGTAATGGGTATGAATCTTCAGCAAGGCGGTCACCTTTCACACGGTTCTCCTGTTAATATTTCCGGTAAATATTTCAACATTGTTCCTTATGGTGTAGATGACACTACCGAAACAATCGACTATGAAAATGTTCGTAAAATTGCACTGGAGTGCAAACCAAAAATGATTCTTGCAGGTGCCAGCGCATACTCAAGAACAATTGATTTTAAAAAGTTCCGTGAAATAGCCGATGAGGTTGGTGCCTATTTAATGGTTGATATGGCGCATATTGCAGGTCTTGTAGCGGCAGGTCTTCACCCATCCCCTGTTCCATATGCCGATGTTGTAACAACCACTACACATAAAACCCTTCGTGGTCCACGTGGCGGTATGATACTTTGCCGTGAGGAACTTGCAAAGCAAATAGACAAGGCAGTCTTCCCCGGTACTCAGGGTGGTCCCCTTATGCACATTATTGCCGCAAAGGCAGTAGCATTTGGCGAAGCACTTACAGATGAATTTAAAGAATATCAGACACAGATTGTTAAAAACGCCGCTGTTTTAGCAGAAGCTTTGCAGAAAAACGGTATTGAACTTGTATCAGACGGCACCGATAATCACCTTATGCTTTTAAAGCTTACTAACTTTGGTATTACGGGTAAAGAACTTGAACACAGACTTGATGAAGTTCATATTACAGCCAACAAAAACACCATTCCAAACGATCCTAACAGTCCGTTTGTTACAAGCGGCTTGCGTATTGGCACCCCTGCTGTAACCGCACGTGGCTTTAAAGAAAAAGAAATGCTTCTTATTGCAGACTGGATCAAAGACATAATTACCGACTTTGATGCTAATAAGGAACGCATTACCGCTGAAGTTCAAACACTTTGCGCACAATTCCCTATTTATAACGACTAATATTGTGATACACTAAAATCAAAACGGAGTTGATTAAATGATTTGGCACAGTTCTGAAACCGAAGAGGTATTAAAGCAGTTGTCTGTTACAAAAGAAAACGGTCTTGCTAATTCAGTTGCGCTTGAACGCCTTGAGATTTACGGAAAAAACTCAACGGCATCAACTAACAAGGTAAGTCTTTTTTCTCGTTTTTTATCACAGCTTAAAAGTAAGGTTGTCTACTTTTTAATAGCCGTATCCATTGCATATTTTGTTGTTGATATTATCGCCGGAAACGGTAACTTCTATTTTTCTTTTTTAATCATCGCAATTGTTCTTTTGAACGCTTTAATTAGCGCATTACATCTTCACAAGTGTGATGAGGCGCTCGATGAAATTAAAGAAGCGGCAAACCCTATGGTTAACGTTATAAGAGATGATATCGAAAAACAAATTCCTTCCGAAATGTTGGTACCCGGTGATATTATTCTTTTAAACGAAGGCGATTACATTACCGCCGACGCAAGAATAATTGAGTCTGACGGTTTTAGATGTAACGAAGCAATTCTTTCGGGCGAGGTTGTTCCTGTAGAAAAATTTTCTGATATTATCGTTGAAGATATTACCGAAACAACCTCACGTCCTAATATGGTTTTTGCAGGTTGCAGCGTTGTTCACGGTTGGGCAAAGGCTGTAGTAGTTGAAACAGGACACAATACCGAAATTGGAAAACAGGCAGACATTGTACGTCAGACAAATTCAGAAACTTTGCCCATCAACACAACACTTGAGCAAAGTGGTAAATTAATAAATATAATTGTTTTGGTGCTTTGCATACTTTCTTTCTTTATTGGTGTAATAATCAATTTTGACACAAAAGAATTTGCATACGATACCATTACAACACTTTTAAATTCTGTAGCGCTTGGTATTAGCGCAATGCCAGAAAGCTTGCCTGCAATTTCTACTATAGTTATTGCGCTTGGCATTAAACGTATGATTGATGACAACATCATCATTAAAAACATAAAAGCGCTTGAACTGCTTGGTAAAACAGAAGTAATATGTGTTGATAAAACAGGCATTCTCACCAAAAACAATATGGAGCTTAGCTGCATATTTGACGGTGAACAATTAATCGAGCTATCCGACGATGTTCTTTCTGACAAAACGGCTGGTGTTTTGCAGCTTGCAACTGCATGCTCAATGCTTCAAAACGACGCTACCGAAATGTCGATTGAAAATGCTTGTATGAAGCATTTGTCTTTATCTCGTGAAGAAATTGGTAACCTCTTCCCACGCTTATCCGAGATACCGTTTGACAGCGTTCGTAAATCGATGACAAGTATTAATATGATAAGCGGTAAACCTGTAGCAATCGTTAAGGGCGCACCGGAAATAGTAATACCTAAATGTAACGTTACTGATAAAGATAAGTTGTTAGAATTTTATAATTCTTTAACCGAAAAATCATATCGTGTCATTTGTATTGCTCTTAAACCTCTTGATGAAATTCCCTCAAGCCCTGTTGCAGATGAAATTGAGTGCGACCTTACATTTGTTGGTCTTATCTGCCTTAATGACTCACCGCAATCTGATACTGTCGAAGCAATAAACACCTGTAATATTGCCGGTATTAATACCGTTATGATTACAGGCGACAATATATTAACTGCAAAGGCAATCGCAAGAAGAATTGGTATTTTAACTGATGATAATCAGGCAATCACGGGTGAACAGCTCAACAAGCTTTCTGATGAAGAACTGACATATAATATTGAAAAATACACTGTTTATGCCCGTATTACTCCCGACGATAAGGTAAGAATCATAAAGGCATGGCAGCGCAGCGGCAAGGTTGTTGCCGTTACAGGTAACGGTTTTGAAGATGCCGAAGCTCTTTCTACCGCCGATATTGGTTGTACTGTTGGTCAGTACGGAGATGACGTTGCTGTTGGTAATGCCGATGTAATTATAAAAGACAAAAACTTTGGTTCAATCATTAACGCCATTCGTGAAAGTCGTGCACTTTTTGACAATGTTAAAAAAGCAATTTCTTACCTGTTGGCTTGCAATTTTGGTGAAGTAGCCGCCTTTATACTTGGTATGTTAATTTTCCAAACTCCACCACTTGTGGCTGTTCAACTGCTTTGGATAAATTTGCTTACCGACTGCACATCTGTTATATCACTTACAATAGAAAATTCCGAGCCAAACGTTATGCACAAAAAACCTCTTACTCTTACAGGTCATTTCTTTAGTCGTAATGCTCTTTTAAATATTTTGAGTGATTCATTGATTATTGCTGTACTGACCCTTATTTCTTATGCTATTGGCGGTCAGGAAGTTGGTTCTACTATGGCTTTTACAACGCTTATAATGTTGCAAATATTCCATTCGTTTAATATGAAAACTCAGCAATCATTGCTTAAAGCAGATTTCAAATCTAACAAGTTTATGAACTTTTCTTCTGTGTTGGTGTTAATAATATCAATATTCCTTGTTTTAACACCGGCAGGCGCTGTGTTTGAACTTGCCACCCTTGGTTTATGGCAATTTGTTGTAAGTTTACTTTTAGCGATTGTTATTATCCCTATAAGCGAAGTTAAAAAAATAGCTATGTTTAAAATTGTTGCAAAACAACAGTAATTAAATTATTACAACAAAAAAACGTCCACTCATACGTGAGTGGACGTTTTACTTTTAAGAGTTTATCTGTATTTTTTTAACATTTCAATATTATACTTTTCAAAACTATTAAAGTTCTCTGCATCAATGTTATAACTTATGGGAGTATACCACGATTTTGACATATAATAATTCTGTAATTTTTGGTCCTTATACATAAGACCATTACGTGCAAAAATCTCGTTTATTGCATCTTGAGCGTGACTTGTTGAAACAGATGCTCCTGTTAAAGAAGATAATCTTTCAGCAATTTCTTCATTTGTAAGATATGCAACCGAAGAGTTTGGGAATATATAATCATCATTTTGCGTGACAGAGGTTTGCTTTTTTGAATCGGTTATAGTTACGGTACAAACGGCCTCTTTACCATAGTCCGTATAGCAAGTTATATTAACAACACCCGAACTTACCGCTGTAACCAAACCTTTACTGTTAACAAGTGCTATATCCTCGTTTGACGAGCGCCACACAAGTTCAACACCGGTCGCTACCGTTGCATTAATTTGAAGTGTATCTCCCACCTGAATTTCTGCGGAATATTTGTCCAACTTAATGATATTTTTTTCTTCGTTATCATTGCTCTCATTAGAAAAGGAAGAATTTTCATTACTAATATTATCTTGCGGTTTTAAAAAATCTTTAAATTTTGAAAACGGTTTTGCACAACCGCAAAGCGAATAACACAAGATTGACACCATTAAAAATAAGGCAACTGTTTTTTTCATATAAACACCCCTAAACAACAGTAAAAAAATATTAACCCAGCACCAAAATTGCAGCAATACCAAAATAAATTAAAAGTGATACTGCATCAAGAATCGTTGTAACCAAAGGACTTGCCATAACAGCAGGGTCAAATCCTATTTTTTTTGCTACTATAGGAAGTACGGCGCCAAGCAGTTTTGCGACAATAATTACAAGTATAAGTGTTATGCAAATTGTTGCCATTTCAGCAAGTGCCAATCCGCTATCTAAAGTTTTAAGCCATAAATAATCAACAAAATATAACTTTATAAAATTTATGGCACCCAAGACAACACCAACAATTACTGCAACACGCAATTCTTTCCAGATAACACGTAAAATATCTTTAAACTCAATATCGCCAAGACTTAATGCACGTATTACCGACACCGATGTCTGACTGCCCGAGTTACCACCTGTACCCATAAGCATTGGTATAAATGCTACAAGTGCAATACACTGTGCTAACTTTGCTTCAAAACTTGAAATAATGGCACCTGTAAAGGTAGCAGAAATCATAAGCAATAAAAGCCACGGTATACGGGACTTGAAGGTTTCAAAAACACCTGTTTTAAGATAGGTTTTTTCACTTGGCAAAATAGCCGCCATTTTTTCAATATCTTCGGAAGCCTCTTCTTGAATAACGTCGATAGCGTCATCAACCGTAATAATACCAACAAGCCTGTGTTCTTTATCAACAACAGGAAGCGCCAACATATCATAACGGTCAAACATTGCCGCAACCTCTTCTTTATCATCAAGAGTGTTTGCATATACAACGTTTTCATCCATTAAATCGCCGACAATTTCATCCTTGCCACTTAACAATAAATCACGTAAAGATATTGTACCAAACAGTTTTCGTCTGCTACCAATAACATAACACGTATATATTGTTTCGGTATTAAGACCAACTCGTCTGATTTTATCAAAAGCTTCGTCAACCGTCATGGTGCGTTTTAAATCAATGTACTCGGTAGTCATAATACTACCTGCGCTATCATCCGGATATGCAAGCAACTGATTTATCATACGGCGGGTGTTTGCATCGGTGTTTTTTAGAATTCGCTTGGCAACGGTTGCGGGCATTTCGTCAACAATATCCGCAGCATCGTCCATAAATAGTTCATCAAGCACTTCACGCAATTCGCTATCGCTGAAAGCATTAAGCAGTAATTCTTGCCTATCAGTATCAAATTCAACAAAAACCTCTGCCGCCAATTCCTTTGGCAAAATACGAAACAAAACAGGAATATCTTTATCCTTTGCTTCGTCAAAAATCTCAGCTATATCGGCAGGTTGCATTTCAGAAAGCACGCTTTTAAGCTGAACAAATCTACGTTTATCTATCAAATCAAAGATTTGCTCTTCAAGCTCTATTAATTTTTCATCCATAATACAACCTCCCCTTTAAGTGTTAAAACCCTATCTTTTATGACAGGGTTTTATTTATATTATTATAATATTTTGAGATTAAAATGTCAATTTTTTTATATACGTATATTAACCAGATGCGAAATACCGGGTATTGACTCCCCTTGCAACGAGGATGTTGGAGACATAAGTGCCCCCGTAGACATAAACAAAATGTTTTTAAAATCACCTGATTCAAAACGATGCATCACAAAAGAATTAAGCACCGCCGCACTGCAACCACAACCTGAACCACCTGCATGAACATCCTGATTATCCCTATCAAAAATTATTAGTCCGCAATCACTATGGCGGCAACGTATATCTATGCCGTCGTTTTCAAGCAGTTCATAAAGCAAATCTGTTCCTACTTTACCAAGGTCACCTGTAATTACCAAATCATAATCATGCAGTGTTGTATTAGTATCTTCTAAAAAATGTTTTATAGTAGAGGCTGCAGACGGGGAAAATGTCAAGAGAACACCATAAAATTCTTGAAATTTATTTTTATAGCCCTTTTAAACTCTATTTATACTATGGGTGTCTTCATATTTAATACGCACTTTTAGACTATATTATATTCAAGATGACAAATTCCATAATAAGATAGTGTATTGCAACATTTAATATTATAAGTTATAATATTAATGTAGTATTATGTTGGTGGGAGGAGTAAAATGGCAGCAAACGATATTTCTTTACAAGCATATGGAGATTATGTTCAAAGTGCAAATACACTTTTTAATTTTATGACTGAATTCGGTTTCTTGCAAAATATTTTGTACAAAAAAGCAATCGTGCCAAGATTTTGTATCGAAAATATGGATTATTTAAATGTAAATTTAGGTGCGAAAAAGTTTACTGATATTGCAATTCTACAAAAATGCTTTTGCGACATTCCCCTACATAAGCTTGCTGAAACTTTTAATGTTAGTGGTACGGGTGATTCTTTTAATTCACTATCAATAGAAGACAAATTTAAAATTCAGCATAACAATACGCATTTTGATTTTTACGGAAAGTTCGCCATTGGATTTTCTAAACAATGGAGCGAACAAAAACGTCTTCAACCCATTCACTATTTAAACATTGAATCTACTTTTACCGAACAATTTAAACAAGTTCTCAATGAGGCTTTGAATTCAGATGAATTACCCGATGTATATTCTGATGATATTGTACAACGCTTAGCGTTTATTAAACCGCTACGCGGACTAATGCAACGTAAATTCAGACAACAAGATGGTTCGGATATTTCAGTGGAAATCCAAAAAAATTTTCACGATGAGTGTGAATGGAGATATGTCCCTGACAGTGCTACGCTTTCTGCAGTTCAGTTGGAAAGTATTATTGCAAATACGAATATTATTGAAAACTTTGAGTTAAGAGAAAAAATTAATAAAAGTTTAGAAACTGAACAGTACAGCTCACTTTGGTTAAGGTTTGAATATGACGATATTAGGTATATAATAGTACCTGATAATTATTATAGAATTAAACTTATACAGGCAATTAAAAAAATACCAAATCAAATATTTTCTAAAACAAAAAATATATCATTACAAAAGCAAATTATGATAAGCAAAATTTTGGTTTTAGAAGAAATAAGGAGGGATTGGTGAAATGAGCAACAAACTCAAGGATATTTTTTCTAATAAAGACGAAACATACGAATCCAAATTAAAATTCAAAGATAATGATGCATACCGTAACTTTCTTGCCGCCCTCGACACTGTAGAAAAAGATGGTTCAACAATAGCGGTAGAAGGAATAGAATCAATATCACTCTTTTTACAAGACCATGGCATTAAATTCCCAATGGAACAAGCTACAAATGTTTCGAAATTTATGGTTGGTCCTTCAATAGAGCAAGTCGAATTTCCCGTATCCTGGGACAGTGGTGATAAAGTTTTCAAATTTAAACGTTATCGCATTACCGAGGGGACAGTATTAGAAACATCAAAAAATAATGTAGTATATTTAAAATTAATTTTTTCACAAAGCACAGAAAAAATTAAAATGACATATAAAATAAATTACCAACACGCCAAAAATGTCGAAGAAATTGCATTTGAATTGAAAGCACTTATATACTTATTTAAGAAATTTCGCACTACTGATGTATCCGATAACGAATACGACGATGTTAAAAAAATCAAAAAACTTCTTCTATCATTAAAATACGCAGAAGAATTCATTGAACGAGTTTTATCTTTGGAAAATAAAATTGGAGTTTCCTTTGAAACGAAGAAAATGGAAACTATGACTGCCGATGACCAAACTGATGTAGAAGAGTTGTATTTACTTTTATGCGAAAAAACTCCATTAAGGCTTAATGCAAAATTCGAAACAACTAATGCAAAGTTGGAAGTTAGTGATATACAAAAAGAAATTCAAATAGGTGCAAAAATTGCTGCCGTTTTCCATCGCGAAGTAACCTATAATTTATTTGGTCAAGAATTTACAATATATTCAATAAATGCACTCTTTAATGCGATAATTAAGGATTATAAAAACGATGGTGATATAACTCATATTTATTATGGGGATACCGATATTGAACCTATGTATATGTCGTATTTAGCCTTTCTAAGTGAAGATGAAGCCAAATTAGAATCAAGGAAAAAAATATGCAACAGCCCCAAATATATAAACGCTATCACTACAGCAGAACATATTGAAAAACGTCTTAAGGCACTACAAAAATCCACACAATAATATTTTACAAGCCCGTCTGTCAATTTGTACAGACGGGCTTGTTTTTAACACGATTATTCTAGATGTTATTGGAAGTGAGATTAACTTTCTTAGTTTGTAAACTTCAATATCTTCTCATATCTCGCCACAATATACTTCTTATAAAACTCTTTTTGCAGTTCAGTTATATATGGTGTATTCTCAATTAAATCGTACAACTTATCCATATCAATCTTTGGCAAAATGCGTTCGAGTGCCGCAACACAATCAGCATTTTGCTTTGACGAAATAAAATCATAGTAATTAATTTTCTTATTATGAACTTTTAATGCTGATGTTGGGAATTGATATACTCTCGCATTTAATTCATCTTCATTTGTAAGTACGCCATTCATAATCTTTTCATCCGCTTGAGGCAATAAACAACTTCCACAATCGTACACAGGTGCTATGGATGCAGTTTTAGTGCTGTCATTATACAAAAATCCCCAGTTACCGTTATGTCGGTCAAAGTTTCCGAGCAATGCATCAACAATAAACACATTCCAGAAGTGCTCAAGTAGCTTATTGGGTTCAATATACTGTTGCTTTTCAATGGTATCTAGAACATCTTCAAGCTCAGTTCCACTGCCATTAGAGTCAGAATCGATGATTGTATTCTTGATAGAACAAAAATCAAAGAATCTACTACCATCTGCAGTAAAATCAAGACAAGCACAAACAATCTTTTCTTTGCCACCAACATTATAAGTACCAAGCAATGTTTTCTGTGCCGGAATTCCTATTAAATTAAATATACTACTCGCAATATGTTCGCTAATGCAACTGTTGGTATATGATAGCTCGGTAGGCTTATCAGCACCTGAAGGTGGAAACTTTATCATATAAGGCTTACCGTTGTATTCTACAGCTATCTTCTTTCCGTTTGCTCCGTTATAAGCTCTCCCGATAATCTTCGGGCAGTTAGTAAAATCTATCATACGTTACTCCTCCATAAAAATTTCTTTCTTAAATAATCCGCGTGTTCGGGTGTTATAATACCGTCGTCAATTTCAGCGATGTTAATACTGCCGTATAACTCGCCCCATAAACAATCAATTAAAGTTGATGCACTTTTTATTCCTTGCTTATATGCATCTAAATCGTGTTGTAGATATGACGGCAATCCGTATTCATAAGATCTTTCGCGCTCTAGCTCTCTAATTGTGCTCTCGGTCAAATACTCCATTGTTACATCAAGCACCTTTGCTAATTTATAAACAGTTTCAGAAGAACACTTTAAAAGACTTGTTTTTCCGCTGCAAATATCACTCAATGTTGCATGTGGAATGCCGGCATCAACTGCCAAACGATATTTTGTAATATTGTTTCTTTTGATAAGTTCTTCAATAATCATATTTTCACCGCCAATAATAGTTTCCTCTATTATTATATCGGTATACCGAAATATTGTCAAGACTGTTTATAAATTATAAAAATATGTAATGTGATGGCGGAGATTAGTGCTCCGCCATCTGTCTGCACAATTACGCAGTTTTTTTCTTTTTCGTTGGCTTATCAGGTTCGATAAGATGCTTGTTGAGTTCGATATATTCAACAACCTCCGCATAGGCATCCTGGAACTTGAATACAACCTCGATATCTCCGCCCTCGTGTACGAAAATCTCTTGTACCAATTCGGTAAGCAACGGTCTTGTAAGACTTTCGATATTACCGTACTTTTTGAAACGTGCCACAAACTCATTCTCTTCCGTAAAACCGTCGTGGAACTGCTCTGCAGATTTGTTAAGTGAAGCGATTTTTTCGTCAGCAACCCGCAGCCTTTCGTTAAGCCGTTCCTTTAACATCTGATACTCATCCACTGTGATAACACCGCTTTTCCAGTCGGGATAAAGGTCAGTAATCATAGACACAAGCTTTTTCCGTTCAGCTATCTGAGCTTTCAGTGCTTTTTGGATATGGCTTGATTCCTTTTTTCGTGCGGAATTATTATTGATTTGAGTGAGCAGTTCGCTCATTGTTGTTGCCGTATTAATCATATTTTGAATTGTCAAAAGCACTGCCTGCTCTAACTTATCAATGCGGATAGTGTGATTAGTACACGCCGATTTTTTAAGTTTCCTTGCTGTTACACAACGATAGTAATGATACGTACCGTATGTGTGTTGATTGGTCTTTTTATTCATTACACGCTTGCAATCTGCACACCGCACAATTCCCGAAAACAAATCAACGTTTTTCTTTTTCGGACTCTTACGAATACTCTTGTTAAAGAGAGCCTGTGCATTGTCAAAGGTTTCATGGCTGATAATCGGCTCGTGGGTTCCCTCAACAATAATCCACTCATCTTTCGGGATTGCACGGCATTGCTTAATTTTATAACTATAGGTAGTGTTCTTGCCCTGCACCATATCGCCGACATACATTCGGTTTTGCAAAATTCGGCGCACCGAACTATCGGGCCATAAACCGTCGTTGCTTCTGCCGGACGGATGTTTGTAGTTTAGTCCCTTCTGCTTTTTATACATTGACGGATTAGGTATACCCATTTCATTTAGGTCTTTAGTAATACCTATTATACTTTCGCCCGCAATAAAGCGTTCAAAAATCATTCGCACTATCGGTGCGGTTTCCTCATCAATAATAAGATGATGTTTATCATCCGGATCTTTTAGGTACCCGTAGGTGGGAAAAGAACCGATAAACTTTCCTTGCTGACGCCTTAAATTCAGCGTACCCCGCACGTTAACAGACGTACTCGCCGCCTGAGATTCGTTTGTAACGTTGGTAATACTCAAAGTCAGCAAATTGCTAACCACATTGTTACCTGTGGTTAAATTGTCGTAATTGTTGTTTATCGCTACAAACCTAACACGATGACGAACGAAAATATTATCGAGATAATTTCCTATCTCAATATAGTTTCGCCCAAAACGCGAAAGATCCTTTACAACGATGCAGTTTATTTTACCGGAATAAACGTCCTCCATCATTCTGATAAAATCAGGACGGTCAAAATTTGTACCGCTGTAACCGTCATCAGAATAAATCTCGACGAGTTCCATATCAGGACAGCGTTTTAGATATTCTTTTAAAATTTCTCGTTGCGACGCAATCGAGTTACTCTCCGTCTCGGTTCCGTCATCACGGGACAGACGAAGATAAAGAGCAGTCTTCCAAACCTTATTTGGTACGGAGGACTGCTCTAAAATTTCTGCATATTTAGAATTTGCCATAAAGCTTTAGCCTCCATATTTTTTAATATGAAGGTATGGCCGTTTTTTCTACACAACCGTAGTATACCATACCTTCGACTTTAAATCAACCCAAATTTGTTTGGTAATTTGCTCCATTTGAAATAACTGCTTCAAGTGCATCAGTAAAACTTCGTTCTCCGCCGAAACTTAACTTCACTCTCATATCGCCGACTTTGAAAAGATAAGGGTTTTTAATTTGCTCAAAATAATCATTCATCTTTTCGGGCACTGATTTACCCGAATCTATCTTCACGTCACGCAAATCAACAAGGCTATCTTTAGAATAATCGGCAATAGCAGCAGTTTTTAAGTTTATTAAATCAAAATAATTTAACATAACTTGCCATTCCTTTCATAATCTATTTTTTACCTTGCGAAAAACATTTATACAGCATTTACCAATTCATTGAACTCACTTTATTAACGAAAATCTCTCTTTCGACAAACTTCACACCTATTCTTCCTTCGCTGCGCTTAGCCAAAGCATTTAAACCTTCATTAGCCTTAAAGGGCGGTTTTCTGGCATCTTTAGGCTCATCGTCACACATAGGCGTTAGCCTTATGTGCTCCTCTTCACCAAAATCTACTCATAAAACCGTAACTTTAA
>JAZUNQ010000039.1:0-12875 GCA_045604205.1 Acutalibacteraceae bacterium | reverse complement strand
CGGATATACAGTAACTGCAATCGGAAATTCTGCATTTTCATATTCAGGTATTATAAATTTTACAATTCCCGAAACTATTACTATTATTGGCAATGGTGCATTTAAATCTTCTGGATTAAAAACAGTAACTATACCATCCAGCGTTAAAAACACGGGTGAATATGCTTTTTCTGACTGCTATTCACTTACAGATGTTGTAATTAAAAATGGTGTCGAAACAATTGGTTATGGTTCGTTTTCATGGTGTAATAGTCTTACAAATATTACCTTACCCAATAGTATTACAACTATAGATTCAGGTGCGTTTATATCCTGTAAAAAACTTGAAAACATCTCTTATCCCGATAGTGTTATTTTAGTCGGTTTTGACACCCTTACTAATACAGCGTTTTATAATAATGCTTCAAACTGGGAAGGCGATTATTTATACAATAACAAGCATTTAATTTCAGTAAAAACTTCTTTTTCGGGAAATGCAACTATAAAAAACGGTACAAAAACAATAGCCGGTAATGCTTTTGCATATTGCAATAATCTAACAGGTGTAACAATTCCCAATGGCGTAGTTAGTATTGGAATACAAGCGTTTAGATGCTGTTACGGACTAAAAAGTGTAACAATACCAAACACAGTAAAACATATTGATGACCTTGTTTTTTATGAATGCACGTCACTAAAAAGTATTGTGATCCCAAATAATGTTACCCATTTAGGTGACAGTGTATTTGAATATTGCGACAATCTTGAAAGCGCAACATTAAGTTCAAATATTACAAATATTGGCGATTATTTGTTTAATTGCTGTAAAAAACTTACTGCAATTACCATACCAAGCGGTGTTACAAATATAGGTGATTTTGCGTTTTATTATTGCGAAAACCTTACAAGTATTGTTATTCCGGACAAGGTTACAAGCATTGGTGAATCAGCCCTTGGTTCTTGCAAAGCACTTAAAAACGTTACAATTGGCAAGAGTGTAAATTATATTGGTGATTGGGCATTCTGGGGCTCTAATTATATTGAAAATTTGTATATAAAGGATTTAGCTGCATGGTGTAATATTGAGTTTGTTGTTGCAAATCCCAATCAACCCGGTTCAAATCCTATTGGATTTATAGATAATTTATATATAAACGGAGTTTTAACCACTGACATCGTAATACCGGAAGGTACAACACAAATTAGTGAAAGAGCGTTTGAATGTTGCACGTGTATTACAAGCGTAAGTATTCCCAAAAGTGTAAAATCAATAGGGGAGAATACTTTTATTGAATGCATTAACCTTACAAATTTTACTGTAAATAATAACAATAATTATTATTCATCAATTGATGGTGTACTATTTAACAAAGCTAAAACAGATTTGATAATATATCCGGCAGGAAAATTAGCAACAGACTATACAGTTCCTAATGGTGTTAAAACAATAAAACATTATGCTTTTTATAAAAATAAAAACATATTAAACCTAACAATCCCTGATAGTGTTGTCGAAATTAAAGAATGGGCTTTTGCCCAAACAAATATTGGAAGTGTAAAAATAGGTAATGGTGTTATTACAATTGGCGAACGCGCTTTTGAACAATGTACCAATCTTTCAAACGTTACACTAGGCAACAAATTAAACCACATTGGCAGTGGTGCTTTTAGCCTTTGTTTTAAAATTAAAAGTATTATAATTCCCGATAGTGTTACATCGATTGGTGATGTAGCATTTAGTAGTTGTAATAATCTTAAAGATATATCAATATCTAAAAACATTACAAGCTTAGGATATGGCGTGTTTAATAATACATCATATTATCGCAACACTTCAAACTGGCATAACGATTTATTGTACATTGATGCATATTTACTTGAGGCGAAGGAAACCGTTTCAGGTAATTGTGTTATAAAAGACGGTACAAAAGTAATTGCAAGCAGAACTTTTGGTTATTTGGACGATTTAACAGGTTTAACCATTCCTGCAAGCGTTGAATTTATTAATAGCAACATAGTTAATAGTTGTTATAATTTTAATAGCTTTACTGTTGATAAGAACAATAAGTATTATTCATCCGCTGACGGTGTTCTCTTTAATAAAGATAAAACAATATTAATTCAGTATCCTATAGCAAAAAAAGAAACTACTTATAAAATTCCCGATTCTGTTATTTGCATAAGTAATTTTGCTTTTGAATCTTGTTATGCCTTAACTAGCATAGTTATTCCTAAAAGTGTTATTGAAATTGGTTTTCTTTCATTTGCGTATTGCAGAAATATTAAAGATGTTTATTACGGCGGCTCTTGGCCTGAACATCAACAAATTGTTATTGATGATTTCAATAACAATCCTATTTTTGACGCTACATGGCATTATGCTAACACAGACGATATATTTATTTTTAGTTTTGATGATACAAATAAAACAGCAACAATCGTGGCATGCGCTCCTTTTGCAACAAAAATAATCATACCAGAGTCCGTTACTAAAAATTCTAAAACCTACGTTGTTACTACTATAGGCGAATCAGCATTTGAAGACGTTGATTCAATAGAAAGTGTAACAATACCAACAAGTATAACAACTATTTCTAAACTTGCTTTTGCGTACGCTTTTGAATTTGATATATATTTTAGAGGTAGCGAAGCACAAAAAGATAATATTTATATAGAGTCATTTGCACTTTATCATGCTTATCCAACCTGGTATTACAACAGTTGTATCGGTACACCAAACCACACGTATGATGATAATTGTGATGAAGTTTGTAACGTTTGTAATTATATCAGGGAAGTAGAACACTCATATACAAATGCGTGTGACACAAGTTGTAATTTGTGTGGTAACATCAGAAACGTACCGCCGCATTTTTACGATAACGCTTGTGATACAAACTGTAATGAATGCGGCTTTACAAGATCGGTTCCCGACCACGTATACAATAATGCCTGCGATAAAGATTGCAACGAGTGTGGTAAAACACGAAACGTTCCTGATCACGTTTATGATAACAAGGACGATAAAAATTGTAATGTTTGCGGAGCTCTTCGTACAACTGAATGGTCGATTTCGGTATCAAAAACAGGCGTATATAACATTATTCCAAGCAGTACTATAAACGATTTTAATAAAGATACAATATCTGTATTTGACAAAAACAACAATACCGTTAAGTATAATGAAAATATAAAAGGTTGGCCGCTAGTTAACGGGTTAACATATACTGTTAAATTAAATATTGAATATCCAACTACAAATGAATTAAATTGGAATTTAATTTTTATTACAGATACCGTTTTCCCGGATACTAATGCAAGCGGTTGGTATAATGACGCTGTAACATACTCTGTTGGCGCAGGTATTATTAGCGGTTATTCTAACGGCAAATTCGGTACAAGCGATAGTATACAACGACAAGACTTTCTTGTTATGTTAGCTAGATACGAAGGTATTGATTTTAATGCTTATGTTGGTCAATCTAAATTCCCGGATGTCAAAAGTAACAGTTATTATGAAGCAGCTGTTAATTGGGGCGTTGAAAATGGAATTGTAACCGGTTATGACAACGGTAAATTTGGTGTAGGGGATAAGGTTACCCGTGAACAATTAGTTACATTCCTTTATAGGTATGCTAAATACAAAGGATATGACTTTAGTTATACAAACGACCGTGAGACAATAGTTTCGGGTCAGTATAACGATTATAAAAACGTATCCGATTTTGCAAAAGAACCAATTCTTTGGGCAATTGAAAAAGGAGTAATTAGTGGCAAGTCACCAACAACAATCGCTCCACAAGGCAATGCTCAACGTTGTGAAGTTGCAAAAATTATGTATAATATCTTCTTAAATGATATATTTTACTAACAAAAAAGACTCCCAATTGGGAGTCTTTTTTGTTTTATCTAATATCATAAACACTTCTAAGTCTTATTGTTTTAGGTGTTCCTTCGATAATTTTTACCGTTTTACTTCCTGCGTTCATATCAAAATAATTGTCACTTAAAATAAAATCACTATCGGGCGAATCTATTTCAACATATTTTGCAAACGCATCAGCAAAAACTGTAATTTCATCACCGTTTATTTCATAACGAAGATTAGGATTAACAAAGTTATAATGCTTCGGAACGGTGAACAAAACAGTGCCTTCAGATACAATTTCGCCATCAACAACAAATTCAAAACTTAAATAGTTGTTTACAACATCGGTTTTATTAAAGTTCATATTATCAAGCCAAACAGAAGTTAAGGACGGTATTACAATATTTTCGCTACCACTTTGTAAAATTTTACAGTCAGCAGAGCGCAGTGCCCAATTTACAGTACCCTTTACTTCAGCAAGAGTTTCGTTTGTAACAGAAAGCTTTGCTTGAGTGCTGTAATCGTAGAAATCGGGTTGCATTACAACAAATGGACGGGTTGTAGTCTCACCAATCTCTTCACAAGAAATCATAACGGGTGCAAAGAATCGTTTTGCAACGTATTGCAGTGCTTTATATCTGCCAAAATAGTCAATGCTTGCCCAAGATGCAACCGGCCAAATATCGTTAAGTTGCCAGTAAAGTGCCCCCATACAACGTTCGTCATTTCGGTTGCGACGCAGATGCTCAACACCGTAACGAATAGCTTCGGCTTGTAAAAGCTGTGATGCGTAAAGCATTGTGCCAAATTCTGTTGGATATTTAAATGTATCAGCAAGATAGGTAAGTATTTTTTTGTTCGCACCCTTACAACGCTGATGCATTTCCATTATACGACTAAAGATATTTCTGTCTTCAGGCAATGTAAATGTATTAACTGTCTTTTCACAAGGGAATGACTCAAATCCAAATTCACTTAAATATCTGAAATGATAGTTGCGATACTCTGTAAAAGGCTTGTTACCGTGCCAAACCTCCCAATAATGACAGTCACCGTAGTTTTGATTTCTTGGATCAATAAGTCCACCAAAAGAGCTTGGAGAAGATGGAACATAGGGAATATAAGGGCAGACCTCTTGAACAATACGAGGAATCATTTTTTCAAAAATTTTAAGATAATTATCTTTATATAAGTTTTCTTTTTCGTGTCCTCTCCACCAATAAACAACGCCTTCTTCTATTTCATTATTACCCGAAATAATAGCAATTGAAGCGTGGTGACGTATACGCATTAAATTTTCACGTATTTCAACTGCAATATTATCGTGCATTGATTGATATGATGGTACGCACATACATGCAAACATAAGGTCGTTAAATACAACAATACCATATTCATCACATGCATCAAAGAAATAATCGTGTGGATAAATACCGCCGCCCCAAACACGAATTGCATTAAAGTTGCAGTCGTGACATTGTTTTATAAGGTTATAAGTCCTTTCTTTGCTATAACGTGAAAAGATATTATCTTCGGGGATATAGTCAGCGCCCATCGCAAAGAAACGCACACCGTTAATCTCGTGACAAAAACTTTCACCCCACTGATCTCTTTCACGAATAAGTTTTAATTCACGAAGACCAATACGCTTGATATCGGTGTCAACTACATTATCGTTTTCAACAAGTTCAATATTAAACGTATAAAGGTTTTGCTTTCCAAACCCATTCGGCCACCAAAGCATAGCGTTTTCTATTTCACTTTCAGCGTTTGCTGGTAATGTAAATTCACAACCGCAAGGCGCTGTAACTTTTACAGCAATATTGGCAGTTCCTTTTTGTGTTTTAACGGTTGGTGTTACAAAAACTTTACCATTTACATGTTTTTGTGTTATGTGTACTTCGGTTATTCTGTCAGAATCAACAGTTAAAAGATAAATATCTTTCCATATGCCTGCATCGGGAAGCATTGGACCCCAGTCCCAACCCATCATACAGCTTGCTTTTCTAAGATGTGGATGACCTTTAAGTGCATCGCCACAACCTAAGAGAGGGTCTTTTTCGTACATTTCTTTAAAATATTTATTTGGAGAAAGGCACGTAATTTTAATTTCATTTTCTCCGTTTTTTAGGCAATTAGTAACATCAAACTCATATGTTCGATGCATATTATCTGT
The DNA here is from genome assembly GCA_045604205.1 of Acutalibacteraceae bacterium. GTDB lineage: Bacteria > Bacillota > Clostridia > Oscillospirales > Acutalibacteraceae > UBA737. The sequence continues at coordinate 6,852 of JAZUNQ010000039.1, read as the reverse complement.
ATGTGCTATAAATTTGTCATTTATATAAATGTTACATAAGGTATCAAGACCGTCACAATGCAATAAAACAGGGGAGTCAGACTTATTAAAAACAAATTTTTTTATAAAGTCATAATCGTGATCCATTAATTTTAATGCTTCACGTTCATTGTCACGATAAAAAGGGTCTTCCATCAGTTTATTGTCTAATAGAAACGAATAAACCGAGCCGGGAATAGTACCCTTGCAATCAAAACCGTTTCCTTGCATTTGCCAAGTACCGTTAAGTGAAAACTTTTGCATAATAATACCTCTTTTCAAAAATGTATTGCATTTATATTTTATTATGATATTATTATTATAACAAGGTATTATTTGACGAAAAATTTATAATATCTTACGATTATAGGTGATTTTTATGAAATTAGAAATATTTGGAGTAGATTTTCCGCATAAAAAAGGTGAATTTTGTCACAAAGCAATATATCCTTATTATACAATTTGTTGTTTTTCAACTCCGTTTGTATATTTAAAAGACGGTGTGTTACAAGAGGGTGAAGCAGGAGATATATTAATCAATTCACCTGATTCTGTTGTTTATCACGGACCTAGGGAAGACAGTAACAAAGGTTTTATAAACGATTGGATGCATATTGGCGGCGATGATTTAACGGCTTTATTAAAAAAATATCCGCTACCTTTAAACGAAGCCTTTAGTGTTGATGAAGGATTTTTTATGCGAAAATACTTAAATCGATTAAATTCTGAGCATAATTCTGAAAAAATCGGTTCTGACGATGTTATAGATTGCATTGTAACACAAATGATTATTAATATGCATAGGGCGTATAAAAAACAAAACACTTATGACGAAACCTATCAAAGAATATATAATGTAAGACGTGCGATAGTAAAAAATCCAAGTAAAAACTGGACACTTAAAGACATGAGTGATTTATCAGGATATTCTATAAGTAGATTTAGTGAACTATACCGAAAGATATATGGTATTTCACCAATTAATGACGTTATAGATCATAGAATATTACTTGCAAAGCAGTTGTTGTTATCGGGCCAGGCCTCTGTTGCATATATTGCATCTGCGTGTGGATTTAGTTCCATTAATTATTTTTCAAAATTATTTAAAGAAAAAACAGGACACAGTCCTACTGAATATAAAAATTATTAATAAATAAAACCATCCATTGTAATGGACGGTTTTAATGTTTTATAAATTAATATTGTTATAAATATTGATAAAATTTGTATTACAGCTGCAAACAGAATAACAAAAACTATCATTATTAACATTGATTATATCAATTTTGGTATTAGTGTTATATTTAATTTCCGATGGGTGAAAAGTATCCTTATCACTTGCCTTAAAAATACTTTCCTTTGCACACCAACATTTTAACAAATATAACGATTTATCTTTATCATTTTTAGTTTTATATTCTTTTAGTTCGTTATCAGTAAGAATTTTTTCGGCAAAACCTTTATTAAAGTTATAATTAACATTTTCAATATCAACGCCAACCGGTTTTTTAGATACAGCTACGGCAACAGCATCATCACAGTGTGAAAGGCTGAAAAAACACTCACTACAATACCATTTACCGTTTTTATCAACAGAAAAATTTATATTATTAATATTTAAGCCATAACTTTGCAGTAAAGCAATTTCTAATAACTTCCACACAAAGAATCGTTGACGCTTTAATTTGATGTTTGATGTTTTGTCAATTAAAGTTTGTCTTTCTTTAGGTACAACAACCTGAATACTGCTTTCGGGTATTTTTGCAATATATAAATCCGTTGTGCACATTTCTTTAAACATAGATCTTATATCATCAACTTGAAAACATTGCTTTTTATTAAAAGCACATTCATTTACAAAATGCTCACAATTATTATGAATTATATTATAACCTTTCTCGCCTAAACGTGATAATGCATTTTTTAAGGTTTTTTCTGTGTTATAATAATTATTATCAAAACTATTTAATACTTGTAGCTCATTACCAAAAAGAAAATCTTGCATTGAAGTAATGCATACACAAAGCAAATTACTGTCAGTTGATTTTATTAATGGATTTTTACCAAATTGAATTACTTCATTATCACTTTTAAAAATACCGTAATGATAAAAGTTGCCAATCGGTGTGCGAATTATTTCACCACTGGTTGGTTTTCTATTTTCCCAACGCATAATTAAACCTTGTTTTGAATATAATCAACAACCTGGCCAACAGTTTTTAAATCAGCAACTCCAACATCATCAAAACGTATATTGAAAGTTTCTTCAATTGCTATTACTAAATATAAAATACCAACAGAATTCAAGCCTAAATCATCGATTAAATTTGAATTATCGTTATATTGTAAAACATCACCGGTATTTTCACCCATAACGATTTTAAAAATTTCAAACAATTTATTTTTAATTTCTATCTTATCCATTTTGACCTCTCAATATTTTCATACTTGGTGAACGTTTGAAATCATTCGTACGAATAATTACTTTATTAATTCTTTCATATGAAGGTAATTTTTTATTTATTTCAACAAGTTTTTCTTTCATATAAGCTTCTATATCTGAGATCCCTAAAGCTTTTATAGCAGTAGCACGGGGAAGAATTTCTACTGTAAGTATCTCTCTGTTATCTATTTTTTCAGAATAAACCAAACAGTCTTGAACTGCATCAAGATCATAAAAATACTTTTCAAGCTCGGCAGGGGAAACATTTTCGCCTGATGACAAAACAATTACTTCTTTTGATCTGCCAATAATATACAAGAATCCTTCATCATCAATTCTTACTAAATCTCCGGTTTTAAAATAACCATCAGGAGAATAAGATTCGGCATTTCCGTCACCGAGGTAACCATCCATCATAGTTTTTCCTTTTAGCCAGAGTTCGTCATTTACTATTTTATAATCAATGCCCGGATAAATAATTCCGACCGAGTCAGGTTTTTTTAATGCTTCCGGATTACCGCTAACCAAGTTTGCACTTTCGGTAAGTCCATATCCGGGTAAAAGTTGAATTCCTAATTTATCGTATTCTTTTATAAGATAGGGGGGAACTGCAGCTGCTCCACAAATTATGGTTTTCATATCCTCGCCCAGCATATTTTTGCCAAATTGTTTTGAAAGATTTAATGCCATTTCCGCTAAAGCAGGAACCAAAACCATTATTGTTGGTCTAAAAACAGCAATTTCACGAAACATATCTTTATTATTACGGCATATATAGATTGTACTACCGGTACGAATTGTTGTAAGTAAATTACGTATAAGACCAAAAACATGGGTTAATGGTAAAACTAAAAAATATCTTTGTTCAAAAACATTTTTATAACCGTAACAACCGTTTTTTATACCTTCTTGTACAGCTTGATGACTAAGTTTTGCACCTTTGCTTTTTCCTGTTGTTCCACCTGTAAACAGAATTGTACAAAGTCTTTCACCCGAGCAATCGATACCAGGAGTATAATCAGTACAAGTTTCTGCACCATTAATTAAAACAAGATCCTTGTTATTGGTTTTAACTACAGAAAGATTTTCCTCTAATGAAGAATCAAAAACAAGAGCTTTTACGCCAAACCTTGTAGCACCAAAAACTGTATTACCATCTAAATGTGGTGGTAAAAGAATTGCACATGCACCTAAAGTTGTAATAGCAAGATATGCTTTAACAAAATCGATACAATTAGGTAAATACATAGTAACAATATCACCAGGTTTTATGCCTTTTTGTTTTAGAATTGAACGAAAGTTACCAACCGAATTATCTAAATCATTGTATGTATACTCAGTTTTATCAAAAACACATACGTTATTGCCATAGTTTTCTACTGCATCTACCCACATCTGATTCATGCAAGTATAATCATTAATTTTGTTAAAAGTTTCTAAATCTGTATATTTTGAAAATACGTTATTCATTTTACTTCTCCTTTGATTTTATGTTATCAATATAATACTTCTCTAATTCCTGTTCTTTTAAATGAATGTAATCATTAACTTTAGATAATTCATCCATATTAGGAAATGGAGAACACATAGAACGAACATCTATCGGCTCACCGATAATTGCTACACAACGGTGATACCATTTTTTACGTTTTGTTATATAAACAGGTTGAATTGGTGCACCGGAAAGTTGTGACATAAGTACAGCGCCTTGTTTAAAAGAAAGCATTTCATCGTTTTGATTTACTTGACCTTCAGGAAAAATTACGACTGCATTACCAAGTTTTAATTTATCAATAACTGTATGAAAAAAACTCATATTAACATTTTCTTTATTCAACTGAATACATCCGACAGCTGTAAAAAGAAAAGAGATTAACTTATTCTTATATAAATCCTTTGTAGCTAAAAATCTGATTCGTCTACGCCAATAAACACTATATAATGTAATAGGGTCAGAAAACGAAATATGATTTGATGCTATCAAAACACCTTTTTTGAGAAGAGATTTTTTTCTGTCGCCAATGTATATTGTTTTAGGTCTTGTCCAAATAAGAGTTGGTAACAAGCCTGTTACTCTAACAAAATCAATAAAAAAGGTATTTTCTTTATTTTTATTTGATTTGTTCATATTGATTCCTCATTAATAAACAATTTGTCACATTATATCATAAAATGTAAGTTAATACAAACTTTTTATAAAAATTTTTTAAAAACATCAATGTTTCGACAAAATTATATCTTTAAAGACAAAAAATTATTGTTTTTTACAAATTATATGATATAATTATATTGTTTGTATATTATTGTGATTTTGAATGCTTTTTGGAGGTATATTATGGAAAATTATATCATTCTATCTGATGTTACGTGTGATCTTTCTGAAGATATACGCACAAGATTTAATATAGAGGATTACATAACCGGACATGTTCAATTCAGCGATGGTCGTGATTTTAAAACAACATTAGATTGGTCTAATATAAGTCACGATGATTTTTACAAGACATTGTCTAATAAAAAAATTGAAATAAATACTGCACCCAGTAGTCCGGAAGAGTATTATGTTATTTTTAAAAAATATGCTGAGCAAGGATACAAAATTCTTAGTATGTCAATTTCCTCAAAAATAAGCTCAACATACAACGTTGCATTAAATGCCGCAAAACGGGTTATGTCCGAAGTACCAAACTCTGAAATTTATGCGTTTGATTCTTTAAGAATGTCCGGCGCACTAGGATTGCTTGTTATTAATGCTCATATTCTTAAAAACGAAGGCAAGAGTTTTAACGAAGTTATTGAATGGCTTGAATCAAACAAAAACAAGGTTCATCAAATGGGACCAATTGATGATTTGATTTATGTTGCCAGACGTGGCAGAATAACTATGGGCAAAGCTATTATGGGTAATTTTGCCGGTGTAAAACCAATGGGTGACTGCACACGTGATGGTTATGTTTCTGTTATGACCAAGGTAAAAGGTATTAATAAAGCGCTTGACCTGACAGCTAAATATTTTGATAAAGTTGTTGTTAATCCAAAAGAGCAGGTTGTTTTAATTTCTCACAGTAATCGTTTAGAATATGCACAAAAATTAAGAGAAATAATACTTTCCAACACAGAAGTAAAAGATATTCTTATAAGTGATGTTTTTTCCGGTTGCGCTCCTAATATTGGTCCGGGAATGGTTGGTATTTATTTCTTGGGCAATGAAATATCCGAAGACCTTGCTTTAGAAAAAGAAATTCTTAACGAACTTGTTAATAGGTGATTATATGCCAAACAAAATCGATGGTGTCTGTTTTAAAAATATGGTTGATTTTGCCGTTCGCAATCTCAATAAACACGTAAAAACAGTAAATAAATTAAACGTTTTTCCTGTTCCTGATGGAGATACAGGAACAAATATGGTAACCACAATTCACAAGGGATTGTTATCTGTCGATGATTCTGTGAGAGATCTTTCTTCTGTTTCAAAGAAGTTTGCTCATTCAATTGTCTTTGAGGCCAGGGGTAATTCAGGTGTAATTGTCTCACAGTTTTTAAAGGGCATTTCCGAAAAGTTTTATGACGTTGATGTTGCTGATCCTGCATTATTTATTGAAGCGTTGGAAAAAGGCGTACAATATGCATATTCGTCGGTTGCAACACCTGTAGAGGGTACAATGCTTACCGTTATGAAAGATGCTACCAATGCCGTAAAAAACGAATTTACACAAGATCAAACCATTAATCAAGTAATTGATTCTTTCATAAAGCATGCAAAGGTTTCACTGGAACATACGCCAGAACTACTTTCTGTTTTAAAAGAAACAGGTGTTGTAGACAGTGGCGGTGCAGGAATTGTGTACTTATTTGAAGGTATGAAGATGTATCTTGACGGTGATTCAATTGAAGAATTAAATGAAGAATCAAAATTAGAAAAGTTAGATTATGATTCTTTTAACAGCGATAGTACTTTTGAATATGGATATTGTACCGAATTATTGCTTCAACTATTAAATTCAAAAGAAAAATTTGAACATGACTATTTTAAAAACGAACTTTTAAAATTAGGAAATTCATTAGTAGTATTGTTTGAAAAAGATAAAGTAAGAATTCATATACATACTCATTTCCCTGAAAAAGTATTTGCTTTTTGCCACCAATACGGAGAGTTTTTGTCTTCAAAAATAGAGAATATGACCGTTCAACACACCGAACAAGATAAGAGAATTGTAGTATCAAATGCAAAAAACGATGGTTGTTATTCGGTTGTTGCTGTTGCTAATGATAAAAATACACAAGAATTATTTTTAGATATGGGAGCAGACATTGTTATTCGTTGCGAAGATAATATTTCTACCAAAGATTTTATTGATGCATTTGAAAAAAGCAGTTTAGACAATATTATA
>JAZUNQ010000038.1:0-9100 GCA_045604205.1 Acutalibacteraceae bacterium | reverse complement strand
CCTCCGAGGCGGTGCCCCGGGGGTGGGTATGCCCCACCTTCCCACAGGTCACTCCGTCAGCCAATCGGCACTCAAAGGCAAATCTCTGTTGTTGATTTCGTTCTTTTTATTGCCAACAAAAATTATATTTACAAGTTTGTCGCTCTTGGCTCGGTTACATTTCCGGTGTGCCAACTGTAGATTATCAATATCACTCGGATGTCCACCTTTTGCAATCGGAATGATGTGGTCTATGGTAGCACTCATCAAATCCGATGTAGGCAGACTCTTGTCAACAGGCTGTCCGCATATCCCGCAAACATCTTGCGTCATCAGTATTTTCTTTTTGTTCGACTCGTATGCCTGACGGTGTCCCCGCATTCTTTCGGCTCGGATGCCTTTATCCATAATTTACAGTACCTCTGCCACAACATTGCCGTGTTCTTTTTTTATCTCCTCTATTATTTTATTGAGCTGTTCTTGTGTAGTGATAGGTTTAAAATCCGTGTTTTCCTCGTTTAAAGGTTCGAGTGTCTTGTTATCTGCATTTTCAGCCATTTGTTTTTCCTACTTTTACCTCTTGAGTGTGAGTAAATATAAAAAAAGAGCCAAAGGTTCTTTAATTATCCTGTAACCATCTGATTGATACTGTTTCGGGAATACTTTCAGTGTTAAATGTTACATTTTCCCTTGAATTATCAATGTTTATTTTGTTTATTGAAGCTTGGTAACAAATCATATTGCTAATTCCTGTGCAGCTTGTCGGAAGGTTTAATATTTCTACTCCCGAACGGCTAAAGGGTGCATAACCGACACTCTGAACTCCGCCCATGACAACATTTTTCAAGCTTAAACAAGCTTCAAACATATAGTCGCTTATTCTTGTAATACCATCGGCAATAAAATTCACTATATCGCTATTATTTGCAAAAGCGCTCCTGTCTACCGTTGTTACCGTATTCGGAAGCACAAGCGTTTCCCCGTGGTATGGAAGCTTGCCGATGTATGAACAACTTTCGGCAATGCTTACACTTTTAAGCAGCGGATAAGGTTTTGAGGCGGAAAAGCCCGTTATTCCCTCCGAGATGATCAGCTCTGTTATGTCCGACATATCTATGCCCGTGTCAAGTCCGGGACCGAATATACCCGAACCCGATATTGTCATTACGGAGCCTTTTTGTTCCCATTGGAAATTTCCCACCGTTCCTCTTGAAACAGGTACCGGAGAGAGCATGTCGACAATGTTGTAAGCTTTCCCGTCCTCTCCTATAAATCTGCCGGAATGGGGTTCCATTTCGTTAATGTTTGGCATTTTGTTCACTCCTTTCGGGCAACGCCCATTCCGTTCCGTATTTATCCGTTATTTGTTTAAAGTCTTCATAATCATGAGGTATTATTTTTCCGTTATCGCCCACATGTAGCAATTCATGCTCAAGCAGTATTTCGTACTGCCTTTGAGTGAAATGTTCACAATTCGGTGTATATATTACTATATAAAAAGTGGCATCAATAAAGGTTTTGTCTATTTCCTTTACCTTTATACACTGCCCACAAACCGTTTTCTTGCAATGCCTTTTTGCTTTGTCGCAAAGCAGGTATTTGATTTTTACCTCTTTTTCTTTTATCCACTTAAGCTCCGGCACCTCAGATATAACCTTTTTGGCAAGCTCCGTTATTTCCTTGCTTTCTGTGTACATCAGTCAAACAGTCCTTTCCGATCAAGAGATACATATACCCGTAAAGTGTCATAGGTAAGAGAAAGCCCTTTATCATCACCCACGATATAACCCTTTTCTACAAGCTTCTTCACCGTTTCTCTTCCCCATTCGGGAACCTCATCAAGGTTGCTGTATTTTTTTGGAGCAAGAGCCTGTACCACCGTATCAATTTTTCTATCCACCATAGCCATCAGCTCATCTGTTTGTGATTTGTTGTACTTGTAAATCATATCGTTACAAATCTTTTTGACTTCTGCCGTTGTCATATCATCACCCCACTCGTAACAAATATTCATATCAACATAACCATATATGCCGTTTACTTTTCCTTTGCTTGTGTACTGCCATATTATTTCGCCACAATTTGGCTTGTAGTCAGCCCACACCGTACCGTCATTGCCGCCGTAGGCAGCAAGCCAGAGTGGATAACCCTTCGCCCCTCGTAAATAGCTGTAGTAATAGTTAAAACCTGAGTAAATACCCACTTCGTACCCGTGAGCGTTCATAATGTTGGCAAATTCTTTTAAAACATTTTTTGCGTATCGTCCTAAATGTTCTTCTTCCAAATCGTACCAAACAGGACCCGTAATTTTGCCCTCGCATTTTTCTATTTGCCGTATAGCGTGATACGCTTCCGAAACTGCTTCCTGTGTTGTCTGAGCATAAGAGTATATATATGCTCCTACCTTTAACCCTGCCTTATAAGCATTTTTCACATTTGTAAGAAATGTATAATCGTCTTGGCTTTCGTAATCGCAACCGTAACCAAGTTGACAGATAACACCTGAAACACCGTCTGCTTTTACCGCCTTAAAATCTATATCACCGTTGTACTTACTTACATCAATTATCTTTTCCATCTTGTCTCACCTCGGGCAATCCTGCTAAGCTCGTAAGCATTGATAAAATACCCGAAAGCACAGCGGTAGAAATTACGGTTTTCCAGTCCACAGCAGACATCAGAGCCGTTGTTCCTATCATAGCCACAGCTGTTTGTGCCATTGTTTTGATTGCCCTTATCAATGCAGCATCAAACCATTTTTCGAAATACGCATTTAATTTATCCATTTTTCTCTAAATCCTCAATTCTATGATTGGCTACCGAAATTTTCTCATTTATCAGCTCAACATCTTGCTCCACCTTGTACATACGGTCTATCAGGCTGTTATGCGATTGCACTTTTTTCTCAAGCTGTTCCAGCCGATACACGACAAGCTTGTTGTTAAGTATCAATCCCACAAACGCCCCGATACCAGAGCCTATCAAGCCTACAATGGCGGATATTATAGTTGTTGTCATACTATCACCGCCTTATGTGTCGGAGCAAACAATCGTCGCATTGGTAGCTCCCCACTTGCTTGAGTAGCCACTTAACGCTTGTACTTCTGCCGTTGTCATATTTGGGAAATTAATTGTTAAGCCTTGTTGCGTACAATGGATAAAGGTATTGCTATGTATGCTCGTCATAACACCGTTAAAGGTGACAGATTGCAAAGCCGTTTGCCTTCCGAACATCCACTCGGTTGTTGTGGTCAAGCCCGTACCGACCACAACGGTTGTTAAGTGTGCCGTCTGCCCGCTTCTCAAACAAAGAAAATCACCTCGTGTTGTAGTCAACGTATCGGGAATTGTGAGCACTCCGGGAGTACCCACAGTTTCAACCAAATTGTTGCAACCGTAGAAAGCTTCATAACCAACTTCCTCAACAGAACTAAAATCTATTGATGTTAAAGCAGTACAATCCATAAAGGCTTGATACCCTATATATGTAACGTTTGGTATGCTGATTATTGGCAATGCTGAACATTGTTGGAAAGCATAATCGCTTATTTCGGTTACAGTGCTCGGTAAAGTAACCGATATAAGAGCCGTGCATTTATAGAAAGCATATCTATTAATTTTTGTTGCCTTATTTTGTATAGAAACAGTGGTTAACGATGTACACTGTTCAAATGTGTCTTGATAAATGTCATACGCTTGATTACTCTCGGCTATAGTAGCCGTTTGCAAGCTCGCACACTTGCCGAATGCTCCTTGCTCTAACCTTTCTACATTTGACGGTATTGTAATAGCAGTCAACTTTGAACCCGAAAAAGCAAGAGCATCTATATATCTTACTGTTGACGGTATGGTAAAGCTCGCTATCGGAGCATTTCTGAAAGCGTTGTTGCGGATATAGTAAAAACCCGAACCAAAGTCAAATTGTATGGTTAAGCTCTTTGACGGTATAGCATCATCAATAAAACGCATAAACCCTTCATCTTCGGCTGTGCCTTGTATGTGCGTATCGGTAGCATCTACTCGCTTGATGCAGTAAACGATATTGCGGATCGTGTCGGGATGCCCAATAAAAACGTCATTCGTTGCCGTGATTTTCAGCGTTCCGTCTGATGTGAGCGTGTATGTCAATCCTTGACTGCTCCAAGTTTCTTCATACACCGTGCCGCCTGTGGGTATTTCGTCAATAGCTGCTGCCATTTCCGCAACGGTGTAAGTATCGGAACTGCCGTTTTTTGCTCTGATAGAATCCGCTATTGCTTGTATTGACGATTCCTCGTATAGTTTGTTAGCCATTTACTTCACCGCCTTAGTACTCTGTATTGTTGCCGTTTACAATGGAGGCAATAGCATCATCTACGTACTGTTTTGTAGCATAATCGTTAAATCTTTGGTTTATACCATTCAAAAGATTGACAATATTGTAAATTTGCCCGTCTTCTCCTATAAATCTTCCGGTATGCGGTACCATTTTATCTATATCAGCCATTTTAATACCTCCTCAGCATATTATTTTCTGTTTTTTCTTCTCTTTTACATGCACTCATCGAATCGGGATATTTTATTTTCTTATCCACCGGAAGCCCACAGATACCGCAAACCGTTTGGGTTTTCAGTATCCTCTTTTTTGTTCTTTCAAATTCCGTGCGTGCAGTCCCCTTATGGTCTGCTCTTTGTTTTGCCATATAAATCACCAACAAAAAAGGAGCCGTCTTTGCAGACAGCCCCTTGGAAAAAGGAGAACTATGAATCAACTTTCTATGTTAACATTATACCACATGAAAATGTGTTTTTGTGTGTTGTTTTGTGCTTATTCTTCGGTTGAGTAATCCCCGAATTTTTCTTTATAAAGATATTTCAAAAATTCCGCTCTGCTCATATTAAGCTCCAGCCTCTTTGCATCTATAATTTGAAAATCAGCATTGCGTAATGCACATTGATAAATCTTGTATGTTTTCTTGTTATATCTTGCCTTTACTTCTGTTGATGTATATCCCATTTTATACCGGCTCCTTTTCTAATAGTTCTAATACCAACCATACAAAAGTAATTATTATTGTAATTACAATCATAACACTTACTCCTCTTGTTGTTATATCAATGATATCACACAAGATTAACATTAAAGGTGCAATAATATTTTTTGCTTTACTTTTTATTGTGTTCATGATATTATATGAGCAAGGCTCAAGGTCTTTCGACCTTAAGCCTCCTGTTTTTAGCCTTTCAAGAATTGATATATCCTTAATGCTATTGTCAGCAATCCTGCGACGATTGCTATAACATTTTTTAGGATTTCAAGCTTGTTAGGCTCTTTTTGTTTGCTCATATTTTCCTCACCTCCTTTCATGCTCTTATTATAGCATACTTCTATTAGTATGTCAAGCTTTTTTAATAAAAAAATCCACAAAAATATTGAATTTCTGCGGATTTTTAAGTGTTTTCAATCTCTATTTATTATTTATTTGCTTATTCAAAAACAAGTGATTCTTTTAAGTCGGCGGTATCAAAATATATTGAATCTTCGTCAATATGGCATTTTATAGAAACCACAAAGGGCAAGTTGTACTCTATATAGTCCATAAACTCGTGCAAATCTTCTCTACCTACCATATAAAATACACCTTTTTCACTGCGCTCTCGATATGTCACGGGCGAATCATTCCCTTTTTGTTTTTCTTCAAACCACTTATCCAATATTATACTTATAGCTCTATCCATTTTTTCTCCTTAAGCTCTTTGCCGTTAAAATATAAATATTATCGCAAACAAATCACACGATCTAAATCTTCATCAGTAAAAACAATACAGTCTTCATGAATGCTGCATCTTAACGTTGCTATCATAGGAACAAACGCTCCGATTATATTCATAAAGTCTGATATATCCTCTTTGCCAACTAAATAATATGTTTTTCCGTCTTTATCTTTGCGGCGTGTTAGGTTTTGCGGATTCTCTTTTTGTTTGTCTTCAAACCACATATCGAAAACTTTGTTTATAACTCTATCCATTTTCATTCTCCTTTCTAAGCTCCATTACTTCTTTGCGAAACTGTTCAAGAGCTTTGCCGTGAACATGCCTTATCCAATGAAAAGAATAGTTCATTTCCACCGCAATTTGTTCCAAGCTCTTGTACTGCACATACCTTGCATACAACAAACGCATATATTTTTCATCGGAAAGCTCTTCAATTTCTCTGATTATATTCGTCTGCTTTATTCGGAACACCAACAGATCCGCCTCAAGCTCTTTCACCAAATCCAAATACTTGACGATCAAACGCTCTTGTCCGTTGCCGTTGGAAGTCTGAACCTTGTCCTTTGAGTAATCTATTCCCGAAATGCCGATGCATTTTGTTCTTATTTCCTCTATTTGTTGTTTTCGGTGCTTCAATTTTTCATCTAAACATCTAATTTGACTTAGGTATTCTTTTGGCGTCATTCCAATTTACCTCTCTAAAAATATACGGCTCCGGTTCTCTCGGTGTTCCCTCTAAGCTCCTTAAGTGCTCCACACTTTCTCCAATCCACTTCGAAACCACTTCCGGAGAGTTGCCGTTAAGTAAAACTCGTGCCATATTTCGGTATTTCGGAGTTCTCTCCGTGTATGGTACGTTTTTCACATTATCCCATTCGGGGATCTCTTTATTCAATATTTCTCTTAAAACTGTTTCGAAAAAACCGCTCCCTTTCATCCCTCGGAGAGTTTTCTTCAGTTCTAAAAATGTCATTTCGGTTATTTCGGGGTGCTCTTTTAACACTCTTCTAATGTCCTCTACATGCACATCGGTAAATTCCGATGTTACTCTCGGGAACTTTTTCCATTTCAGAAATAGTTTCCAGTTGACTTTTTCCATTTCTCCTTTTTCCGCTCCTTCCTTAACTGCTGCTTCAACACTCTCCTTGCACGATAGAGCTGCGGAAGTGTCATTTTTGAAAAGTGGCAAAATTGAGGCGCTATTTTCAGCCTTTTGGAGAGCCATTTATAAACAGCTCTTCTGTTCCCTCCCAACTCATCAATCAAAATATGGCATTCCCGTCTAAGCTCTTCGTATATGTCCATTTATAATTTGGCTATCAGCTTTCCTTTATCGTCTATAAAGGTGAAGCCCGTCTCCTCTTTTATGGTTTCTTCCAGATCGTCAAAAGTTATATATCCCTTGTCAAAACTGTCAAGCAAGTTCATAACCTTTGCCGCAAATACTTTCAATCTTTTGCCTCCGAAGCCGTATTCGTCTCGAAGTGCCATCAAGCTCAAGCCGAACATCTTGACGAAGCTGTGTACAACCGTTCTTTTCGCTATTTCTCTTTTCATGGTTTCGAACTGCTCACGGTTCATGGTGTATATAGTATCTTTCTTAGCTTCCTCTTTCATAGCTCTTCTTCGTTCCGCTCTGTTCATCTTTTCAGCCTCCCCAATATTTATCGCTTAAGCCTAAAATGTAATCGGCAGAGCAATTATATCTTTTACACACTTTTACCAATGCTTCAAGCACCTTTGTATTTCTGTACTTTATCAACAAATCCGCATCTCTGTCATACTCGGGGTCTTTCCAGTTAACTTGCAGCACCCCGTTTTCAACTAAAACCTTATTCATTCTCTCTTTTATCATGTTCTTGCTCCTTTCTCACATTGACATCTCACTCCCCAAGTTTTTTTCTCCTGCTATACCATACGCTTCTTTTACTTTAATTTTATTTATCCACTGACTTGTCTTCTGCTGTGGTGTGACGGGTGGCAATCTATCAATGCGGTCAAATAAATACTTTGTGGCGTTGCTGTATTTGTATTCGCCATAAGTTATCCACTTTTCAAGTTCAATGTGCACCGCCTGTCTACTTATTGCATCCTCGCAAGGCTTTTGTTCCTCCGAAACTAATTGCGATCTCTCTTTTTTCAGTTGTTTTTCAAGATGTTTTAGCTCATCGTCCGATGGTATTCTCGTAGCCACATAAAACTTTTGTTCTTCACCGGGTTGTAGCTCTAAGTCGTTGATAACATTTTTAAGTGCTGCGATACCTTCCGCATAAATTAGTGTATATTTATCAATTTGTTTTTTTAATACTTCTATTGCTTCTTCCCTTGTCATTCTATATCACACCTTTATGCTTTGCCTTTTTAAGTTCCAAGATCTTCTTTTTCTCTTCATCGGAATAAGAAGAGCCTTGAAAGTTGTTAAAGCTATCCTTTTTAAGCTCTTTCTTATTTTTTTCATCGTCTTGCTTAGCCCACCTCACCATGGTTGCAAGGTGGTCGGAGTATTCCTTGCCTGTGGCTTTCATATACTCCGATAAATTATCAATTTTCCTTTGCCAACTTGCCGGATAATGGCTTTTCAAATAATCCAAGTCCCCGTCCGTCAGAAACACATTGGAAAAAGTACCGCATGCATTTACGGCGAGAGAGCTTAATTCTCTCTCTCTCTCTTTCTTTTTACTTTCTATTTCTATTTCTCTTTCTCTTTCTATTTCTATTTGTTTTTTAATGTCAACATTTCCCTTATTAATGTCAACATTAATAAAATTGCGTAAAATTCCCTTATTGACCCCAAGAGACTGCATTTCCTCTATACTCAGTAACCAGAGGTCCTTATCTACGACTATGTTTTTTCGGCGTAAGCTGGCCATATAGAATGTTCGCTGTACCCGTCGGCTCGTGATAAAACCCTGATCAAAGCGTGACCGGCTAAACAGCTCTACGTCCACCATCATTAGTATCACCTTACCGACAGTCCTCGCAGATGGACTGCCTTTCCCATGCAATAGCTGTGCTATCTTGTAATCAATGACCTCGTTGTACTCCAAATAGTACCCCTTGTCTCTATATATCAATTCCAAGAGTGCAATATACACAGCGTAGCAGGTAGGCCCATATTCAATTTTAAGCTTTATGAATTTGGGATCGTTCAGAAGTTCTACGCTTAACGGGTAATAGTCAACACCTGTTTTGTAAGGTGCTGCCATTACGTTCCCTCCTTAATCGATTCTGAAATTACAGAACGTTTCCATTGTTATTTAGAGATTTTTTTGTATTTTAATCATTCGATTCTGAAATTACAAAACGTATTCATCGTCATATCGAGATTTTTTTGTATTTCTTTCTCCGTTCTGTCTTTAAGCTCTTC
>JAZUNQ010000037.1:0-25145 GCA_045604205.1 Acutalibacteraceae bacterium | reverse complement strand
AAAAATTAGATTTTCCAACCGATGCACAAAAAGAAATGTTATCTATTCTTGATAAACTTTTAAAAAATTGTGATTTTTTAGATATTATCAAACAATATGAAAACGATAGCTTTGATTTTGATTTAATGTTGTCTAATATGAAGGCTATAGCAGAAAAATGCAATATATGTCCGTATAGCGCATATATGATATTGTTTATTTGTATGTCTGAAAGATTACATAAACTGTATAATGAAAAAGGCATTGATGATACTATTTTTTATAATACGATGCTTGATTTACGCTACAAGTTAGAAGAATGCAAATTAGTTCATAATCAAATTGGTACTTTTGTACCCAAGTGGTACAATGGCTTCTTTGAAATGAGAATTTTTGCACTTGGTCGCTTACAGTTTGAAATTAATCATACCTGGTTTGATTGTAAAGTTAATGGAAAAACAATACCCAAAGGTACAAAGGTTTTAAGTGTACATATACCACGCACAGGCACCAAACTTGAACATTCGCTTGTTCTTGAATCATATAAAAATGCAAAGCAATTTTTTAAGGATGAGTTTAACGAAGATATAATATTTATTTGTAACAGTTGGTTGTTATACCCTTGGAATAGAACTGTTTTAAAAGATGGCTCAAATCTTGCTTTGTTTTATGATGATTTTACAGTTGTGCAGTCGGGAGAATATAATAATTATAGTGAAATATGGCGCTTGTTTGATTGCCTTTATGATGGCAACCCTGATAATTTACCAAGTGATACTTCTTTGCGAAGAGCTTATATTGAAAGAATAAAATCAAATCTGCCAATTGGGCACGGCACAGGCGTTATTATTTAAAAATAAAAACTCGGTAGTTTTCTACCGAGTTTTTATATATTTACAGTTTTTGCATTTAATAGTTCTGCATCTTCTTTAATATGCGTTATTAATAATACAGGCTTGTTTTTGTCAATAAATTCACGTTTAATAATATCTGCAATATTTTTTTTGTTTATACTGTCAAGTCCGTTAAAGGGTTCATCAAGAATAAGTGCGTCGCCACAAAAGGCAATTGCACGTATAATTGCTACTCTTCGTTTCATTCCGCCGCTAAGCGCAGAAATACGTTTTTTCCGAACGTCCCAAAGATCAAGTTCTTTTAAAAGATTTTCGGCAGAGGAATATTGTTCTTTGTCTAAAACTAAACGTATGTTTTTTAAAACGTCTAAGTTTTCAAGCAATCTATCTTCTTGAAAAACAGCAGAAATCTTTTGCGGTACAACAATATGACCGCTTTGCGCTTTTTCTAATCCTAAAATCAGTCTTGCAACTGTTGTCTTGCCAGAACCCGATACACCAAAAAGTTGAACACATTCACCGCCGTTAATTGTCAGATTAAAATTATTTAGAATCAATTGTTCGCCATATGAAAATGATATGTTTTTAAGTTCAATCATTTAAGCCACCTCCGTTTTTTGTAAATACTTATCACAGAGGAATTTGAGTAAATATTCAATTATTATACTAAAAAGAACAACTGTTAAAGTAATTGCATATACTTCGTCAAAATTTACGCTCCCTTTACTGTGCCATAATAGTGTGCCAAGCGAAACCTGCGGTAAGCATATAACTTCGGCGGCAACACCCGATTTCCAAGCAAGACCTAAGGCGTTAACACAAGCGGTAATTAAATTTGGAATAATGCTTGGTAATTTTACACTAAAAAGGGTTTTGCTTTTTGAAAGTGAAAAAACTTTAGACATCTCTAAAAGAGAGTTATCGGTATTTTTTAATCCGTCATTTACTGTTTGCCATACAAGTGGTAAAACCATAAGACAAACAATTAAAACAGGTAATGTAGAACTTTTGAAAAAAAGATACATCAAAATAATAATTGCAACAACAGGTATTGCACGAATAATTTTTAAGACAGGGGAAAGCAAGGAATAAATAACATTAGATATATGTGTTAAAAATCCTAAAGTAAATCCCAAAACACAACCTAATACAAAACCTAAAAATATACGTAATAAGGTTAATAATTCAGCCTTTATAAAAGGAAGCGTAAAGGCAAGTTGTGCCCATTTTTTTATAACAGTAAAAGGACTTGGAAGTATTAATAATAATAATTTATTATCATAACTTACAAGACGGGAAGCGGCCTCCCAAATGAGTATCCAGAAGGTCGCTATAAGTATTATTTTAATTAATTTTTTAAATATGGATTTTTTAGTTTGCTTTGTAGTAGAAATCATCAGCGGGCATTTTACCTCCGATAGAATTTGGATCTGCCTTGAACAAAACATTAAAATAACCGTTTACATTTGTTTTCATATTGTCGCCTGTAACGAAACATAGATTGCATATCGGAATTGATTTTTTAGCAATAGCAGCTTTTGGTGCTATTCCGTAAGTTTCGCAATAGGTGGCGGTATCATCAATGTTAGTTGTTGCAAAATCAATAGATGCTTTATATTCTTCCAAGAATTTTTCAACAGCTTTTGGATTTTCTTTAACGTAACTGTCAAGCACTATAACACAACCCATCATAAGCGTTGTATCAGATACCTTTGACCATTCGTCGTTAATGCTAAGAACACGGTTGAGTTCTTTGTTTTGAATCATTACCGCAGTTGCTAATGGTTCTGGCGCCATTGCAATTTCAGCTTCACCGCTAATAAGTTTTGCCTTTAGGTCATCGCTTGAAACAAAATTAATTGTAATGTCTTTTGTAGGGTCAATACCATTTTCGGTAAGGATATAATTTAAAATAAATTCTGGGTTTTGACCTTTACCTGTAGAATAAACGGTTTTTCCTTTAAGGTCATTTATTGATTTAATTGTATTACCTTTTTCAAGGATGGAAAGAACACCGTTTGTATTAACAGCAAGCATTCTTACTTTGCCTTCTGATTTGTTGTAAAGGGAAGCGGCAACGTTGGTTGGTACCGACGCTATGTTAATTTCGCCCTTAAGAAATTTGCCTGTTATATCGGGTGCGGCTGCAGCAACAGTAAATGTGTAGTTGTTTTGGGCTGTACCGGCCTCGTTATCGGCCATAAGCTTAGCCATACCAATGCCGGTAGGACCTGTCATACAGGCTACCGTAATGTCGGCCGGTTTATATTCGCCGCAACCTGCAAGCGAAAAAACAAAGACTAATGTTAACAAAATTGCAAGTAGTTTTTTCATAATTTATCACCTTATTTTAAAATTTTAAAGTTGTGACCATCTCTGTGTATTAGTTCTTTAGACTGTAATGATTCAATATCACGATAAATGCTTGTGCGTCCTACCCCAAGCCTGCGAGCAAGCTCCGCCATACCAAATCCAATATTTACATATCCGTCTGAATCTGCCTGAAATAACAAAAATTCATATAATCTTTGTTCAGTGGATTTTGCTGTAAAGGCATCAAGTTTACGGTTCAAAAATCGTATTCTGTCACTCAAATATGATATATAATTAAGTGATATTTGCGGATAAAGTTTTAGTATTTCACAAAAATTTTTTTCCGATATATAAAGAACGGTACAATTTGTGTTTGCAATTATACTGCTCATACCGTCTTTCCAGTTACCGAACACCGATGCCGCACCAAATAACTCGTTGTTTGAAATGTTTCGTATTGTTATTTCATCCCCAACATCATTATGGCGCTTTATGGTTGCCTTTCCATCTATAATTATTCCAAGCATACCATTTTGATATAACTGAGAGCCTTTATTAAGCGTTACGGGATTATCAAGGATATTTAACACATCTGATATTTCATTATCGCTTAGTCCGTTAAACAAAAAACAGTTGATACGTCACACCTCCCTTTAAAATGTG
Source organism: Acutalibacteraceae bacterium (assembly GCA_045604205.1). GTDB lineage: Bacteria > Bacillota > Clostridia > Oscillospirales > Acutalibacteraceae > UBA737. The sequence continues at coordinate 21,336 of JAZUNQ010000037.1, read as the reverse complement.
TTCCAAATAGAACACTTTAATTATATTATACATATAAAAAAGAAAAAAGCAAGACTATTTGTCTTGCTTTTAAAATTATCTTTTAAAAATATTTCCGCCATTACAATCTATTCCAACAATAAGGGGAAATTCATTAAAATGTAGTTGTTTTACAGATTCGCAACCTAAATCTTCAAATGCAATTACCCGGCTTGAAGTAATACTTTTTGCGGCAAGCGCACCGGCACCACCAAGAGCACAAAGATATACAGCATTATTACTAATAATTGAATCGATAACTGCCTGATTACGTTCACCCTTACCAATTGTTGCCGTAAGCCCCATATTATATAAACGAGGAGCAAAATTGTCCATTCGGGAAGATGTGGTCGGACCACAACTTCCTATTACCATATTATTAGGCGTTTCGGTTGGACCGGCATAATATATAACAGAATTACAAATTGGGTAGGGAAGTTCTTGCTTGTTATCTATAAGCTCAAAAATACGTTTATGTGCAGCATCACGACTTGTATAAACATTACCGCTTAAATAAACTTTATCTCCGGCTCGCAATTTAGGGCAAAGTTCTTTCAAATTTTCTGAAGATATATGGTATTCGTTCATTTGCTTATATCTGCAAGAAGATTTTCAAACTGTTCGGCAAGCTCACGGCTATCTTCGTTGTTTTGTGTTACTTGTTTGCGTGCTTCGGCAAGAGAAGATACAAGATTATCAACCTTTGTTACAAACTCGTTAGAAGTTTGCATAATCTCAGCTTTAAGGGCATTAAGAGATTCTTGTGCATTATCGATTGAATTAAGATTTTTTTCTACCTCACGATTTGCTATGTCACGATTTTCGGTAGAATTTTGCATAATCGATTTTGAATTTTGCTGTGCAACAAGATAAAGCTTTCCAATATTTTGTGAAAGACGTTCTATTTCGTCGTACTTATCTGTATACTCTTTAAGTTGCGCTTCAACAATTGCTTTAGATGCTTTTACATCTTCAAGCTGTGCATTAACAGAAGTGATAGTGGCATCTAATGAGTCAATTTTTTCATTTAATTCATTTTCTTTTTGAGAAAATTTTTTATGCGAAGTCTGTATGTATTCGATAACATCATCACAGTTAAATCCAAAAAGACTTTTTCTGAAACCAACTGACATTTTATTCATCCCTTTTACTTTTATTTCATAAACAGTATATCAAATTTGATGCTTTTTTACAAGAAAATTATTTTTTTGTAAACTCAGGGTCTATATCAAGTGTTGAAAAATAGTCTTGCATAGTTTGTGCACGACGAATAAGTTCAACATTTCCGTCAGGCTTTAGCATAAGTTCTGCACAACGAAGCTTGCCGTTATAGTTATATCCCATCGAATGACCGTGTGCACCGGCATCATGAATTGTTAAATAATCACCGATATCAACCTGTGGCAACTCACGTTCTACTGCAAATTTATCGTTATTTTCGCAAAGTGAGCCAACAACGTCAAATTTACCAACAGACTTTTCGTTTTCTTTTCCCATAACGGTAATATGGTGATAAGCACCGTACATTGCAGGGCGCATAAGGTCACAACAGCTTGCGTCTACACCGATATATTCCTTGTATATATGCTTATAGTGAAGCGCCTTTGTTACAAGATAGCCGTAAGGGCCTGTAATGTAGCGTCCCATTTCTGTAAACAGGGCAATTTCAAGCCCTGCCGGAACAACGATTTCTTCATACACCTGACGTACGCCTTCACCAATAGCAAAAATATCAACAGGTTCTTCGGTTGGTTTGTATGGAATACCAATACCGCCCGAAAGGTCAATAAATTCAACATCAATATCAAGCTTTTCCTTAATTTCCAGAGCAAACTTGAATAACTTTTTAGCAAGACGGGGGTAGTATTCTTCTACAAGTGAGCAACTTGCAAGCATTGAATGTATACCAAAGTGTTTAACACCCTTTGATTTTAAAATTGCAAACGCCTCAAGAATTTGTTCATGTGTCATACCGAATTTTGTGTCGTGAAGATGTCCCATAATATCGTTTGTTATATTGAACTTTCCTGGGTTATATCGACAACAAATTGTATCAGGCAAAGGTGCTATTTTTTCAAAAAACTCGATATGTGTTATATCATCAAAGTTAATGATTGCCCCGGCCTCGATTGCAGCCTTATATTCTTCAACGGTTGTTTCATTTGAAGTAAATATTAAATTTTTACCTGTAATACCGCTTTTTTGTGATAAAACAAGTTCAGGTATTGAAGCGCAGTCTGTACCGCAGTCAAGTTCCTTTAACAGACGAAGTATTGCAGGAGTAGGTGTTGCTTTTACTGCAAAATACTCTTTAAAGCCTTTATTCCAGGCAAATGCTTTATATAAATCGGTAACACATTTACGTATACCGGCCTCGTCATAAACGTAAAACGGGGTAGGGTAATTTTTTGACCAATCTTCAATATTCTCTTTGGTGAATGGAACTTTTTTCATAAAAATACAACTCTCTTTTAATAAATAAGTATTTCGATTTTACACAAAATTTTACAAAGTGTCAAGTATTATGAATAATTTTTAAAAAATTAAATATTTATGTTGATTTTTGCAGAGAATATAAGTATAATGTATTTGTCAAAAATTTGTATTATTTTATAAGGAGAATTACAATGACCACAAACAAAACTGTATTAAAATGGCTTGATGAGATGAAAGAACTTCTCACACCAGACAACGTAGTTTGGATCGACGGTAGTGAAGCTCAGATTGAAGCACTTCGTGCTGAAGCTTGCGAAATTGGTGAGTTGCATAAGCTCAATCAGGAAAAACTTCCCGGTTGCTATTTGCACCGTACCAATCCTAATGACGTTGCACGTGTAGAGGACAGAACTTTTATTTGTACAACCACAAAGGAAGAAGCAGGCCCAACAAATAACTGGTGCGATCCTGCCGAAATGTATAAAAAGCTTTATGACATTGCCCGTGGCAGCTACAAGGGCAAGACAATGTATATTATTCCATATTCAATGGGACCAATCGGTTCACCAATTGCTAAGGTTGGTATCGAAGTAACCGATTCTATCTACGTTGTTCTTAACATGGTTATTATGACTCGTGTTAGTCCAAAGGTTCTTGAAGTTTTGGGCGACAGCAACGACTGGGTACGTGGATTACATTCACGTTGTGACGTTGACCCTGAAAAGAGATATATCTGTCATTTCCCACAGGACAACACAATTATCTCTGTTAACTCAGGTTACGGCGGTAACGTTCTTCTTGGTAAAAAGTGCTTTGCACTTCGTATAGCATCTTACCAGGGTTGGAAAGAAGGCTGGATGGCTGAGCATATGCTTATCTTGGGTCTTGAGAATCCACAGGGTGAGGTTCGTTACATTGCGGCTGCATTCCCATCTGCTTGCGGTAAAACCAATCTTGCTATGCTTATTCCGCCCGAATATTTACGTGAAAAGGGTTATAAAATCTGGACTGTTGGTGACGACATTTCTTGGATGAAGATAGGTCCTGACGGCAGACTTTATGCTATCAACCCAGAAAACGGCTTCTTTGGCGTTGCTCCAGGTACTAACGTTCACTCTAACTTTAACGCTCTTGAGTCAACAAAGAAGAACACAATCTTTACAAACGTTGCTCTTAATCTTGATGATAACACAGTTTGGTGGGAAGGTCTTGACAAGAACCCACCTGTAGACGCTGTTGAATGGAAGGGTAACGAATGGAATCCTTCAATGTTTGTGAAAGCTGACAAATCAACATATGCAGCTCATCCAAACTCACGTTTCACAGCTCCTGCTGAAAACTGCCCATGCATTTCTGATGAGTTTAATAAGGGTGCAGGCGTTCCGATTTCAGCAATTGTATTTGGTGGCCGTCGTGCTAAGTGTGCACCACTTGTATATCAATCAAAAGATTGGGTTAACGGTGTATTTATTGGTTCTGCAATGGCTTCTGAAACAACAGCTGCAGCTGCAGGTGCAGTAGGCGTTGTTCGTCGTGGCCCAATGGCTATGTTACCATTCTGTGGTTACCATATGGGCGACTACTTTGCACACTGGCTTGAAATGGGCGAAAAGCTTGGCGATAAGGCTCCTAAGATCTTTAACGTTAACTGGTTCCGTACCGATGACGAAGGCAACTTTGTATGGCCAGGTTTTGGCGACAATATGCGTGTTCTTAACTGGATTATTGACCGTTGCGAAGGCAAGGCTACCGCTACCGAAACCGCTATTGGTTACATTCCTCAGCCCGAAGATATTGATCTTACCGACCTTGATATGGATATTGAAACGCTTAAATCAATCCTTAAGGTTGATAAAGACGTTTGGACCAAGGAAGCAGAAGAGATTGAAGAGCATTACAAGAAGTTTGGCGACAAATTACCAGCCGCTCTTCGTGAACAGCTTGAAACTCTTAAAGCAAACCTTGCTAAAATGTAATTTAATGCATAATTAAACAAGAAAAGCACCTGTTATAATTACAGGTGCTTTTTTAAATTAATACAGAGGAGTAACATTTCGTATAATTCCCCAAGCAATTAAAATCACTAAAAGCGATATGTCTAAAATCAAAGATGGGGATTTATATTCAAACTTTCCTTTTTTTATGTAATTTATGAGCGTTACAATTCCGACCTGAAGAATATAAAGAATTTCAATCGGATAAAGCAGATTATAGTGTAACATTTCTTTAAAATCAAGTTTAAAAAGTGCAACGGTGGCTCTTGTATTACCGCAACCGGGACAATTCAAACCGGTTATTTCTTTAAAAATACAAGGAATTCTTATATCAAAAAAAGCTAATACTAAAAAGAAAATAAACACCAAAAGCAAAGCAGAAATAATCAAAATTAGTTTTTTGTTTTTACTCATTAAATACCTCTTAGTTATTTCTTTTTCTTAAAAAGTCCACCAATAAATTTTCCTACACGTCCTGCATCGTCAATAGCATTGCTTACTCGTGTATATTCATCGTATACACCTGCTTCTATCATTACTTTTCTTTTAATGGCATGTGCTTCTTCCTTTGCTTCAACAGCAATTGTATCAACAACATCTTTAGCGACATCATTAGCAATTTCTTTTTTACCGCCTTCAAAAACAACATCTTTTGCAATTGATTTTGAATATTGTTTTTCCTCATCAGTCATTTTATAAGCTTTAGGAGTACAACAATTTAACAGATTATTAAATTGCTCAGATAATCCACTTGATATAAATTTTGACTCAAATTCTGTTGAATCAGAACAAGATTCACCCAATACTGTTATTTCTTTAATAAAATTTTCAACACTATTTTTTGCACTTTCAGGAACAGAATAATATTTATTAAAAAAATCTATTCTTGAATCTACCGAAATTTTTACATACTCATTCATGACTTATACCTGTGTTATTATAATTTTGCAACATCTGCATCGGTAATAAGATGAAAACCTGCCTTTTCAAGCGCAGCTTCTGCTAAAGAGTTGTCAGCTACACGAAGAACAACGTAAGCGTGTTTTTCGGTACGGGACATAAAGGCATAAAGATATTCCATATTAATATCGTTTTCATCAAGCACGTTAAGAGCAGTAGAAAGTTTGCCTGGGGCATCACCGATTTTTACACCAACAACTTCGGTTGTTTTAATAAGATAGCCTTCGTCAGCAAGGGTTTTAAGAGCTGTTTCGTTGTCATTAACTATAAGACGAAGAATACCAAAATCCTGTGTATCGGCAATTGAAAGTGCCCTAATATTAACGTTTTGCTTTGCAAGTGTATCAGTAATATCTACCAAGGTTCCTTGCTTATTTTCTACAAATACGGTTAATTGTTTAAGTGACATAATAAAGTCCTCCTATTAATCGTGTAATTTACGTTTATCGATAACTCTAACAGCCTTACCTTCGCTTCTGGTAATACTCTTAGGTGCAACGAGATGAACGGTTGGATTAATACCAAGCATTGTTTTCATTGCGTTTGCGAGAGATTTTTCAAGTGCGGTAATGCCGCCTACTGTATCGGTAAATTGTTCAGGATTAAGCTCAACATTAACTTCAAATGTATCGGTGTTGTTGACACGGTCAAGAACAATTTGATAGTTTGGTTGATATCCTTCGTTAAGAAGCACCGTTTCAATCTGACTTGGGAATACGTTAACACCACGAATAATCATCATATCATCGCTTCTGCCCATTGGTTTGCACATTTTTATAAATGTACGACCACAAGAACACTCTTTACGTGTAAGTACACAAATATCACGTGTGCGATAACGAAGAAGAGGGAAGGCTTCTTTATCAAGAGAGGTAAACACAAGCTCACCCTTGCTTCCTTCGGGTAATACTTCGCCGGTATCAGGGTCAATAATTTCAGCTAAGAAGTGATCTTCATTAATGTGCATACCTGTTTGTTCTTCACATTCAAAAGAAACACCCGGACCGCTTGTTTCGGTAAGACCATAAATATCATATGCTTTAATACCAAGAGTGTTTTGAATGTTTTGACGCATTTCTTCTGTCCAAGGCTCTGCGCCAAATATACCTGCTTTTAGAGGAATTGTATCGGCGGTATAACCCTTTTCGTGTAATGATTCACCAAGGTATGCCGCATATGACGGTGTGCAACAAAGGATTGTTGCATTAAGGTCGGTCATAAATTGTATTTGACGGTCGGTGTTACCTGATGACATAGGCAAAGTAAGACAACCAACCTTGTGTGAACCGCCGTTAAGGCCGGGACCGCCCGTAAACAAACCATAACCGTATGCAACCTGACAAACGTCTTCATTTGTTCCGCCTGCAGCTACTATAGCACGTGCACAGCAATCTTCCCAAAGGTCAATATCATGTTGTGTATAAAAAGCAACAACACGGCGACCTGTGGTACCTGATGTTGATTGTATACGAACACATTCGTTTAGTGGTTTTGCAAGTAAACCGTATGGATATGCATCACGTAAATCCGCTTTAGTTAAGAAGGGGAGTTTGTGTAAATCTTCAATGCCGTGGATATCTTCAGGCTTTACACCTTTTTTATCCATAAGATCACGGTAATAGGGTACATTTTCGTATACGTGTTTTACTTGATTTACCAATTTTTCTGATTGAAGCTTTTTGATGTCCTCGACGGGCATAGTTTCAATTTCTTTTTGATAATAACATTTTTCTGACATTTGAAACAACACCTTTCAATTTTTTAATTAAGAATTATATCCAAGGTCAAAGGCCTTTTTGTTCATTTCAACAAACTTTGGAGCAACAGTGTTTTCAATAGCCGCAATCCATTTATCATAAGATATGCCAAACTGGCGTGCCACTTTACCCATAAGTACAATATTAACAGCTTTTGACGAACCGGCTTGTTCTGCAAGGGTAAGTGCATCAAGTGATTGAACATTTAATCCTTTTTTAGTAAGCTCATCTAAAACATCTGTGGGGTAATTTGCTGCACCGATAATTACAGGCATAGGGTCAATTTGTTGTGTGTTAACAACAATAAGACCATCTTTGTTTAAGTATTTGGCATAACGTGCGGCCTCTAATTTTTCAAAAGAAATTATGTAGTCCGCTTCGCCTTCGGTTATAATTGGCGAATAAACCTTTTCACCAAAGCGAACATAGGTTACAACACTACCGCCTCGCTGGCTCATACCGTGAACTTCGCTAACCTTAACGTCGTAGCCTTCATCAATAAGTAATCTGCCAAGCAATTTTGAGGCAAGCAGGCTACCTTGACCGCCAACGCCGACAATCATAACATTTGTAGTTTTCATATTGCTTTACCTCCTTAATTAATTGCTTCAAATGCGCAAAGTTGCTGACAAACGCCGCAACCAACGCATAATGTATTGTCAATTTTTGCTTTTCCGTCTTTCATACTAATTGCGGGGCAACCAAGTCCCATACAACGTTTACATGATTTGCATTCTTCTGCATCAACGGTAAGTGGTGGTAATGGTTTTACCGATTTAAGAAGAACGCAAGGACGACGAGAGATAATAACAGAAGGTTCTGCTACACTAAGTTCTTCTTTAAGTGCGGTTTCACATTCCTTTAAATCATATGGGTCAACAACACGAACACGATTAATACCAAGCGCTTTGCACAATGCTTCAAGATTAACCTTTGCAGCAACTTCACCTTTAATATTATAGCCTGTAGTTGGGTTTTGCTGATGTCCTGTCATACCTGTAATAGAATTATCAAGAATAATTACAGTAGAATTGGTAGCGTTATATGCAACGTTTACAAGACCGGTCATACCTGAGTGCATAAAGGTTGAATCACCTATAACTGCAACACTTTTACCCTCGGTTTCGTTACCTCTTGCAGCATTAAAGCCATGAAGGCCTGAAATTGATGCACCCATACAAAGGGTAGAGTCAAGTGCATTAAGCGGGGGAACGGCACCTAAGGTATAGCAACCAATATCACCGTGAACGGTAATTTTGTTTTTAGCAAGTGTATAAAACATACCACGATGTGGACAGCCTGCACACATCATTGGAGGTCTGTTTGGTATAGGGGAATCAGCACTTATAGAATCATTTGCTTCAATACCAAATGCATCGGCAATTGTCTTTTGAGAAAACTCACCAAGAATAGAGAACATCTCTTTGCCGATAACATCAATACCAAGTGATTTTACATGATTTTCAATGATTGGGTCAAGTTCTTCTATTACGTATAGTTTTTGAACCTTGCTTGCAAAATCTTTTATTGCATTTACAGGCAGTGGATTTGGCATACCAATTTTTAGAACACTAACGCTATCGCCAAAAACTTCTTTAACATATTGATAAGAACAGCCCGAAGTGATAATGCCGATTTCATCGCTACTACCGTATTCAACAGTATTGTAAATGCAATTTTCAGCAAGTTCTTGCAATTTTAAAGTGCGTTCCTCAACAAAAGGATGTCTTTTTATTGCATTTCCCGGCATCATTATGTATTTTGCAGGATTTTTTTCATAATTTTTAAGAACAGAAGGTATTGCGTCCTGCAATTCAACTACAGATTGGCTATGAGCAATACGAGTACACATACGTAAAATTACAGGTGTGTCATATTTTTCCGAGAGTTCAAAAGCGCTACGTGCAAAGGTATATGCCTCTTGTGAATCGGCAGGTTCAAGCATAGGAACTTTTGAAGCAATAGCATAATGGCGTGAATCTTGCTCATTTTGTGAAGAGTGCATTGCAGGATCGTCGGCAACACAAATAACCATACCGCCGTTAACACCTGTATAAGAAAGTGTAAAAAGCGGGTCAGCCGCAACGTTAAGACCAACGTGCTTCATAGCACATGTGCTACGAGCACCTGCAAGACTTGCACCAAAAGCTACTTCACAAGCTACCTTTTCATTTGGTGCCCATTCGCTATGCAAATCATCGTATTTGGATAAAAATTCAGTAATTTCGGTAGATGGTGTACCGGGATAGCTTGAAACAACACCTAAACCACCGTCGTGAAGACCGGCCGCTACAGCCTGATTACCAATAAGTAATTTTTTCATAAACATAAAAACCTTTCGTTATGATTTGTTTTGTGAATCAACAATACCCTCGGCACCGTAAATTTTACGAAGCTTAGGTTTTTCAATTTTTCCTGTTGGATTACGTGGAACATCGGCAAAAATAATTTTGCGTGGTCGTTTGTATCGTGGAAGAGACATACAAAATTCATTTATTTCTTCTTCAGTACAACTCATACCTTCTTTTATTTGAATAATTGCAGTAGCAATTTCACCCAAACGACTGTCGGGAAGACCAATTACTGCAACATCCATAATCTTTTGGTGTGCTGCCAAGAAGTTTTCAATCTGAACAGGGTAGAGGTTTTCGCCGCCTGTGATTATAACGTCTTTTTTGCGGTCAACAAGATAAATAAAACCGTCTTCATCCTGCATAGCCATATCTCCGGTATAAAGCCAACCGTCTTTAAGTGTATCAGCTGTTGCTTTTTCGTCACGGTAGTAACATGTCATAACACCAGGGCCTTTAAGACATAGCTCACCAACGTCACCTTGGCTTACTTCTTTACCGTCGGTATCAACAATTTTGACTTCCCATCCGTAACCTGCAATACCAATAGCGCCAACCTTGTGAACATTTTCAACACCTAAGTGTACAGCACCGGGGCCTATTGATTCGGATAGACCGTAGTTAGTATCGTATTGATGGTTTGGAAAATATTCTAACCATCTTTTAATAAGACTTTGCGGTACAGGTTGGGCACCGATGTGCATAAGACGCCAAGCAGAGAAATCAAACTCATCAAGACTAATTTCGCCATTATCAAGTGCGTTAAGTATGTCTTGTGCCCAAGGAACAAGAAGCCAAACGATACTACATTTTTCCTGTGCTGCGGCACTTAAAATGTTGCGTGCTTGTGTACCTTTAAGTATAACTGCTTTTGAACCTGTAATAAGGCTACCAAACCAGTGCATTTTAGCACCTGTATGATAAAGGGGAGGAATGCAAAGAAAACAGTCGTCCTTTGTCTGACCGTGATGTGCCTGCTCTACACGGCAAGAGTGAATAAGACTTTGATGTTTATGTAATATAGCTTTTGGGAAACCGGTTGTACCCGATGAAAAATAAATAGCAGCATCATCTTGCTCGGTTAGTTCACACTCAGGAAAGATTGATGAACATTCACTTGTAAGGTCATTATAGTCATCTGCAAAAGCAGGACAGGATGAACCAAAGTATATAAGTGTGCATTTTTTTGAAATTTTATCGGCAACCGCCTCAACACGACCAATAAACTCGGTACCAAATATAAGAACATCGGCTTCGGCAAGGTCAAGACAGTAGTCGATTTCGTCAGATGAATATCTGAAGTTAAGCGGTACTGCCAAAGCGCCTGTTTTAAGAATACCGAAATAAATAGGCAACCAGTCAATACAATTCATAAGAAGTATAGCAACCTTTTTACCTTTGCCAATTCCGTTTTGCATTAACATATTAGCAAGGCGGTTTGACTTTTCGTTAAATACAGCCCATGATATTTCACGTCTGTAATAATCAACACGGTGTGTTGGTTCAACCAATTCAAACTCGTGCCAGGTGCGACGACGGGTTTCAGGTTGGTCAGGGTTAATTTCGACAAGCGCAATATCATTTGCAAATTTGCGTGCGTTGTCTTCAAGAAGGTGAACAATAGTCATAATAACATTCCTTAAATAGAAAAAATTTATGATAACATTTTACTACTTTAAAGTGGTAATGTCAACCGAATAATCGACAAAAATAACAAATATTTAAACTTTTTCTTGACAAACACGCTTTAAAGTGTTAAAGTTTTAAAGTGTTAAAGTATTTTGCGAAAGGCAAGTGGTTAATTTTGAGTACAACAGCACTGATAACAATACCTATTTTGTTACTATTTTTTGGCATAATGATAGGGGTTGGTTTTTATTGCAGAAAGCATTCTTCAAGTGTTGACGGTTTTGTTTTAGGCGGAAGAGCAGTAGGTCCGTGGCTTACGGCATTTGCTTTTGGCACTTCGTATTTTTCTGCTGTAATATTTGTAGGTTATGCAGGTCAGTTTGGTTGGAACTTTGGTCTGGCTTCAACCTGGATAGGTATGGGTAATGCCTTTATAGGCTCATTACTTGCGTGGATTGTACTTGGTACACGAACCCGTATTATGACACAAAGTTTAGGTTCAAAAACAATGCCTGACTTTTTTGAAAAGCGATATGATTCGAGTAAATTGAAAATTTTTGCTTCGGTAATAATTTTTATTTTCTTAATACCATATACTGCTTCGCTATATAACGGTTTATCATCATTGTTTAATAATGTGTTTAATATTGATTATTGGATTGTTGTTTTAATTATGGCAGTGCTAACCGGTATTTATGTTATTTTTGGCGGATATATGGCAACTGCAATTAATGACTTTATTCAGGGAATAATAATGCTTGTAGGTATTGTTGCTGTTATTTTAGCAGTATTGAATGATAACGGCGGTCTTACACAGGCGGTTAAAACATTGGGTGAGACAGCAGGAAAAGAATTTATTGCTCCGTTTGGTCCAAATCCTGTATTCTTGTTCTTTGTTGTAATGCTTACATCTCTTGGCACTTGGGGACTTCCACAAATGGTTGGTAAGTTTTATTCAATAAAAGATAAAAAATCTGTAAAAACAGGAACTATAATATCAACAATTTTTGCTGTAATTGTTGCGGGCGGTTGTTATTTCCTTGGTGGATTTGGTAAGCTTTATAAAAACGAAATGATTGCCGGTGGATACATTTCTTCAAATGGTGCAGTCATGTATGATAAGGTTATACCAACAATGCTTGGCGATTTGGCTCCAATTATTGTAGCGATTGTTATTGTCCTTGTGCTTTCTGCTTCGATGTCAACATTATCTTCACTGGTACTTACTTCATCTTCAACTTTAACTCTTGATGTTATTAAACCTGCCGTATCAAAGAAAAAAGAATTTAGCGATAAGAAAAGTGTATTTATTATGCGTTTGTTTATTGTATTCTTTATTGCATTATCCGCTATTATTGCAATATTAAAGGATACTGCATGGAAAGATTCGGTATTTATTGCACAAATGATGGGCGTATCCTGGGGTGCACTTGCGGGTGCATTTTTGGCCCCATTCCTTTATGGATTGTTCTGGAAGAAGGGTACACGTGCTGCAGTTGTAAGTTGTTTTATATTTGGTACGGGACTTGAGATTGTTCAGCTTTGTATCAGTATGAAATGGTTTAGTGTGCAAGGTATATTAGGCTTTGTGTTTACTAATTCGCTTTACTCAGGTGTATTTGCTATGGTAGGAGGACTTATAATATTCCCAATAGTAAGTTTACTTACACAAAAAACAAAGCCAAATAACTGTGAAGAAAAATTTGCTTGCTTTAAAAAATAAATGTTAAAAAAACCGCTGATTTTCAGCGGTTTTTTTATTGACATTAATTATATTGCGACCTATAATGCTTATAGAATTTTAACATAAGGGGTGATATTGCTTTATGACTAAAAAATATAATGTTAAAAACGCATTGTTATTAGGTGCTTTTTGTACAATTGTATATCTTGCAGTATATATTTCAAGAAATGTTTTAAGTGCAGTTTCGCCTCAAATGATTACACACGGTATTGCAAGTGAAAATTTTATTGGAACAATGTCTTCAATTTTCTTTTTTGCATATGCAATCGGTCAACTTTTTAATGGTATAATTGGTGACGTTGTTAAATCAAAATATATGATTGCAATTGGTTTAATTATAGCCGGTATTTCAAGTTTTATTTTACCGTTTATTTGTCATATTAAGATTGTTATGTTTTGTTTATATGGTGTTGTGGGCTTTTCTTTATCAATGATATACGGACCTATGACCAAAACAATTGCTGAAAACACAAAGCCTAACCACGCTATAAAGTGCAATCTCGGTTTAAATTTTTCTGCATATTTTGGTGCCCCTATTGCAGGTGTTTTTGCATTATTTTTGGCTTGGAATAACGTTTTTAATACGAGTGCTGTTATTTTAATCATTTTGGGTTTATTGTGTTTTATTATTTTTTCAATTTTTGAATCAAAGAATATTATCGAATATAATAATTCATCGGTAAAAAAAGAATCAAATAATGATATTATATCATCAATATCTATTTTGATTAAAAGAGATATTATTAAATTTACATTTGTTTCTATACTTACAGGTATTATTAGAACAACTGTGTTATTCTGGTTGCCAACCTATTTAATGCAGTATCTTGATTTTGATGAAAAAACCTCTACAAGTATTTTTACAGCAACATCTCTTGTGATTTCAGTTGGTAGTTTTGCGGCAATATATTTGTATAAAATTTTAAAAGAAAGTATTAATAAAACATTGTTTTTTTCGTTTGTATTTGCTGCAATTTTATTTTTAGGTACATTTATTGTAAAAAATGATGTGTTAAATATTATTTTATTGGTTTTGGCAATTATGTCATCTAATTGTGCCGCTACAATGATGTGGAGCTTTTACTGTCCAAGTCTTGCTGATACAGGCCTGGTGTCTAGTGCTACGGGCTATCTTGACTTTATAAGTTACATGTCAGCGGCGATTTCGTCAAAACTGTTTGCTAACGCTGTCGGTGGCATTGGATGGGGCGGCTTGATTATGGTCTGGTTTGCTTTAATGCTTGCTGGTGTAATAATTTCAATTCCATATAAAAAGCGCTGTGAGATTTAATTCACAGCGCTTTTTAAACTATTTAAGGGTTGCTTTTGCTACACGCACACAAAGACTTTGACCATAAGTGAAGTTGGTGAAATTCACTTGCAAAGTATCACCGTTTTGTGTGAAGGCAAGCTCTTCGTTGTTGTCCATCCATTTTATAGACTCAACTTTTGCATCAAATCTCTCTAGGGTTGTGGCACCATCTTCTTTAAAGCCTAAAGAAACGTTTACATCACCGCCGCTTTGTACATTAAATTTAAAGATGTACGCGGTTTTTTCATCATTTATATCTTTAAGAACAAATTCTTGCTTATCGTTGTAAGCGATATACGGTCTGCCGTTATAAATTGCAGTGCCATATGTATTCATCCAACGACCAATACACTCCATAATGCCTTTTTGCATTGTTGGAACGGTGCCATCGGGATTTGGTCCAATATTTAGCAGGAAGTTTGCACCAACCTTACGACAGTTACAAAGGCTTTCAATTAATGTTTTAACCGATTTAAAATTAATGTCATCTGCAACGCCCCAGTGATCGCAAAGTGTTTCGCACATTTCACCCGCCATATATTTAGGCTGACCGGTGCGGTCAAGCGGCTGTGCCATACCGCGCTCAAATGTAACCGAGTCAATTTCAGGGTTACCCATCTTGCCCTGTGCGTGAAGTCCGGAATTGTTAATAACCATCGCCTCAGGTTGTAGACGGTGAATCATTTTGTAAAGCTTATCTTCTTTCCAGTCGGCATTTGGCTTTGACCAGTTGCCATCAAACCACAAGCCACCGATTTTACCATATTTTGTGCAAAGAATTTCTACACTTTTGTAAAGATAATCAAGATATGCATCAAAGTTGTTTTCAAAATCGGGATGATGCCAATCGAGAGTTGTATGATAAAAGAATGGAACAATATCCACTTTGCGGCATTCTTCAACAAACTCGGCTATAAGGTCGCGACCTGCGGGAGAGTTAAGGGCATTAAAATCCGAAAGTCCACAAGGGTCATATAGCGAAAAACCTTCGTGATGACGTGTTGTAAGGCATATATATTTACAACCTGCCGATTTTGCAGTGGCAACAATTTCGTGCATACCAACGCAGTCAAATGTTTCGGCAAGTTTTGCATATTCTGACATACCTTTTTTTAGATACTTAAATACCCACTCACCGTGTCCAATTTGTGAATAAAGACCGTAGTGCACAAACATGCCAAAGCCTAATTGTTCAAAATCTTTAATATATTGTGGTGCTACAGGGATATTATTTTCCATAAGAATACTCCTTTTAATTTGCTGATTATAAAATATCACAAAAGAGTTTAAAAGTAAATATTTTTTTGCAAAAGAGTGACCAAAAGTAGTATAAGTAGAGGTAAAAACGACCAAAAGTATTCGTAGACCTTGTTTTACGCCAAGTGCAACTCATAATAGTACCAGTTATCAGAAATTTTTTTAATAAAGCACCAATCCGTGCCGTTGTTAGGTTTTCCAAAATACGCACCACTGTCACCTTCGTGCATATCATTTTGAATCTTTTCCAAATCGTTTCCACCATAAAAATCAGGCAGTAACCATTCGTTTTCGGAAGAGTAATAATACCCGTAATATACTCCACCAATACTTAACCCCGTTGCTTTATAATCGTAGAATTCGTTTTCTTTTGCCGGGGAAAACGAATCCATATTTTCTGTTACATAATCGGAAATCTCATTATACATTTTGTTTGATACCGACATCCCACTACAAGCAGACAAAGAAAAGGTTAAAAAACAGATCATTAGCATACACAATAATTTTTTCATTTTGTGCCCTCCTTTAATGTTTTACAAGAGGCGATAAACAGTCGCCTAATGCGACCGCAAAGATTTCTGTGGCTTTTATAGATTTCTTCATCTGTGGTAATTATAGCATAAATTCACAAACAAATCAATGCAAAGCCTGCGGCTTGGATAAAAAAAGAAGTAACTTTTGGTAGACAAAAGTTACTTCTTTTTTGGCGCAGATGGAGGGATTCGAACCCTCGAACTACTTTTAATAGTTACACGATTTCCAATCGTGCGCGCTCGACCAGCTACGCGACATCTGCATAAGTCTTTGTAATTATAAATGATACCTCTTTAAAAATCAAGTATGAATTTTTATATTATACATATTTTCGTTTAATATAACAATTCTTTTAATGATTGATGTTTTTATTGTCATAATCAAATTAAAGGTTACATAGTATTTATCAGTAAAAATTTTAAAGTTAAAGTTTCGGAGGAATATTTATGGCAAATAAAAGTATATATGAAGACATTGCTTTAAGAACCGGCGGGGATATTTATCTTGGTATTGTTGGTCCGGTACGTACCGGTAAATCAACCTTTATAAAACAATTTATGGATAAGCTTGTAATGCCTAATATATCCGAAGAATACGAAAAAGAGCGTGCAATTGATGAACTGCCGCAATCATCCTCGGGCAGAACAATTATGACTACAGAGCCAAAATTTATACCTGAAAAGGCGGTAAATATTAATATTGACAATACAGCCAATATGAAAGTTCGTCTTATTGACTGTGTTGGCTATATTGTGCCAAGCTCTTTAGGTTATATAGAAGACGGTCAACCACGTATGGTAAATACACCTTGGTATTCAGAACCAATTCCTTTTAATATGGCAGCAGAAATAGGTACACAAAAGGTAATAGAAGAACATTCTACAATAGGTCTTGTTGTAACTACCGACGGAAGTATTAGTGATATACCACGTGAAGAATATATTGAAGCAGAGGATAGGGTGATAAATGAGTTAAAAGAGATTAACAAACCTTTTATTGTTCTACTTAATTGCCTTGATCCGAATTGTGACAGTGCAGTTGATACCGCTGAAAACATATCGAAAAAACATAATGTATGCGTTGTGCCTGTTAACTGTCTTGATCTTGAACAAAATGATATTAAGCAAATATTATCTCGTATACTTTACGAATTTCCTGTAAAAGAGATTAGTGTTAATTTCCCAAAATGGATAAACGCACTACCGGTTGACCATTGGTTGCGTAGTGATTTAAATACATCACTTAAATCCGCCGAAAGTATACACCATATCAGAGATATAAATTTATTTGGAAATTGTCTTGAAAATAGTGAAAATACAACATCGTGTAAAGTAAATAATATTGACTTAGGCTTTGGCAAGGCTGATATTTCAATTACGGTAAAGCCTGAACTTTTTTATAAGGTTTTATGCGAGAATACAGGACTTGAAATATGCGACGAAATGGAACTTATGAATACAATTTGTGAACTTTCAAAAATTAAAAAAGAATATTCACGTGTAAAGGATGCACTTGATGAAGTACAGGCAACGGGTTATGGCATTGTTATGCCCGATATTGAGGAGCTGTCTTTAGAAGAACCCGAAATTGTTAAGCAGGGAGGACGTTACGGTGTGCGACTTCGTGCATCGGCACCATCAATACATTTAATGAAGGCAAATATTACTACCGAAGTCAGCCCGATTGTAGGTAGTGAAAAACAATCAGAAGACCTAATAATGTATTTGCTTAACGAATTTGAAGAAGACCCTGTTAAAATTTGGGATTCTAATATTTTTGGTAAATCGTTACACGAGCTTGTTAACGAAGGATTGCACGCAAAGCTTGCTCATATGCCGGGAGATGCAAGAATGAGAATACAAGAAACTATTGAACGTGTTATAAATGATGGATGTAATGGATTAGTTTGTATTATACTTTAAATATTTTTTCTTGCAAAAGTAAATAAAATATGTTATTATATAAAAAATGTTTGCTTTTGTGAGGTGTCGGTTTATGAAATCTAAGTTATTTTTAAAGATTTTCATTGCTGTTTGTTTATGTGCAATTGTTGCATTTGCGTTTACAGCTTGTAAAGATAAAGAGATTTACGCCGAATCATCTGACTTTGAATCATATCCTGATTATTGGAATGATTTTAACGAGGAAATGTATGTTCCCGAAAATCTACCTTCAACACCGGGTGAAACACCTGATTTTAGCGAAGACGATGATGAGAACACTACTTCCGACACAGTTGACACCGACAAAGACGGCACACCCGACGTAGACGACACCGATGATGATAACGACGGCAAGCCCGACACTGAGGATCCCGACGATGATAACGACGGCGTCAAAGACGAAGATGAAGAAAAGGAAGAAAAAGACTACGGTAATCAAGGTCCGTTAGTTCCTTTTAAAAACTAAAAAAGAAGCCATAACCTTAATTGGTTATGGCTTCTTTTTTACGTTTGAAAGTGGATTTGAATCGATGGCATTTTTTATTTGAGTATCAGAAATGTGTGTATAAATTTGAGTTGTGCCAAGATTAGAGTGACCTAAAATATCCTTAAGCACACGAATATCAACGTCACCGTGCTGATACATAAGTGTTGCAGCTGTATGGCGTAATTTATGGGTTGAATACCCTTGACCACCAAGGCCTGCTTTATCAAGATATGTTTTTACAATGTGTTGTACCGTTTTATTACTAATACGTTTTCGATTTCGACTAATAAACAAGGCGTTTCGGTCAGAAAATTCAATGTTATCATTTGGTCTTACAGCCATATATGCTTTAATTGCCGCATCACAAGCATCGTTTATATAAACAATTCGTTCTTTATTACCTTTACCAAGTAGTCGCATTGTACCGTCTGCACGAATATCACTTAAATTAAGTCCACATAACTCAGATAAACGCATTCCACAATTTAAAAACAGGGTAAGTATGCAATAATCACGTTCTTTATTTGGACCGTCAACTACCGAAAGTAACTCAAGCGAATCCTCTAAACTTAAGTGTTTGGGTAATGCATTTTTAACCTTGGGTGATTCTAACATTTCTGCTGGATTTGTTTCAAGAAGATGTATCTGTGAAGTAAGATATTTAAAGAAAATACGCAACGTCGAGGTTTTACGTGCTCTTGTTGCCGCATTATTACCACGTTCATCTTTGCAAAAAACAATAAAAGAATATAAATCAGAAATTGTTACTGTGCTAATGAGTTCAGCATCTACACAGGATATATCAATCTCATCAAAGTTCGTTTTTTTATCCACCTTGCCTCGTATAAGTAATAAATATCTAAAAAAGGTTTGCAGATCAAGATAATATTCATCAACCGACTTTGATGATTTGCCTTTAATTGTTTCGTTGTAGGTTAAAAAATCACGAATTATAGGAGGGCATGATAATAATATCTCGTGTTTCATATTGCAAATCCTCCTTATAACATAAAAAATTATACATATGTATTTTATCATTATTTCTTTTGAATTGCAATATTAAAGATTTCTTAATAATTTTTAGACTTTTATCTTAAAGAAAAGACTGCTATAATGTTTTTTGGAGGATGAGGTAATATGTATAATATTTTGGTTTGTGATGATGAAAGGGATATTGTATCTGCTGTTCAAATTTATCTTGAAGCAGAAGGGTATAAAGTTTTTACTGCGTATAACGGAAGCGAAGCGGTAAAAATCTTTTCAGAAAATGATATTCACTTAATACTTTTAGATATAATGATGCCAGTTATGGATGGAATTACAACAATGGTAAAAATTCGTGAAAACAGCAACGTACCAATAATTTTACTTACTGCAAAAAGCGAGGATACTGACAAAGTATTAGGCCTTAACGTTGGTGCAGATGATTACATAACCAAACCTTTTAATCCGGTTGAAATGTTAGCACGAGTCAGATCACAAATTCGACGTTTTACAAAATTGGGTGGTAATATATCACGTATGGATAATGATGTTTTAACGATAGGAAGTATATCAATCAATGATGCTTCTAAAACCGTTCAAATAGATGGGGAAATTGTAGCTTTAACTCCGACTGAATATGAAATATTAAAGCTGCTTATGAAAAACAAAGGACGAGTTATGTCACAAAAAGAAATATATGAAAGTGTTCGAAACGAAATGGCTTTTGGTGCTGAAAATACGATTGCTGTACATATAAGACATTTGCGTGAAAAGATTGAAATTAATCCGTCAGAACCAAGATATATAAAGGTTGTTTGGGCTCACGGATATAAATTTGAAGGATGATTATTCTATGAATAAATTTCTTGATAACATAGTTTTAAAAATTACGGCTGTAATTCTTTCTTTTTTAGTGTTCTTTTCTTTGCTGTTTTCAGTTGCAGGCAGTATAATTATGTTTTTTAACGATTTTTATACGCAGGATTATAATACGCTTGAAGTTAATATTATGCAGGATTTAGCAGAAAATGAAATGGTAAATCTTATAAATAAATATAACTATAGCGAAAACGAGTTAGAATCGTATTATAATGATAAAAATATATTTTATGAGATTGAAAACGAACACACCGGCTTAATATTGTCAAACTATAAAAACGAAAATTATATTGTTTCTTATTCCGAAACTACCTTTGTGGAGCGTTTTGTCAGCAAAAGGGAGGGAGTATTTTACTGCTCCGACCAAATAAATTATGATCAGGAAAAGGGTGTTTATTACCATTATGCAACCAGTGAAGAGGTATATGCGTCTAACCAAAAAGCAAAATTAACGATATATATACCACAAAATATGCGATTTACCGATAGATTTTTCTTAATGGATAATCTAATAAAAATAGGTTATAAAAATCGTTATTTTGCAATTTTTATTGCATTATTATCTCTTGTTTTTTCAATTGTAATTTATAGTTATCTTTTCATTTCTGTCGGACGAAAAAATTCAGACAACAAAATAAATGTAGCTTTTGTTAATAAATTACCGGCAGATATTTTAACAATTGGTACATTGTTTTTAATAGCAAACGTACTTTTTGTTTTTTCAGAGTTAAACGCTTTAGTTACAACTATTGTTGTAGGTTTTGTCGGATTATCGTTTTTATATTTTCTTTTGCTATGGTATTTATTAAGCATAGTTGTGCAGATAAAGGCAGGAATGTTAATAAAACACAGTTTTTTGTATTGGTTATTTAAGCAATTACTTAAAATTATAAAAACCTTTAAGCACATCTTTAAAAATATTTCTACAGCATATAAAACAGCAATTGTTGTTGCAATTTTTTGGGCGGTAGAACTTTGTTATATTGGTATAAATGTATTTGAATCATTTGCATACGAAAATATTATTATTGGTTGGATATTTATGTGTGCT
>JAZUNQ010000036.1:0-37753 GCA_045604205.1 Acutalibacteraceae bacterium | reverse complement strand
CCTCTGACTTTAATAAATCGTGAGCGATAAGCGCATCATTTACCATAAGACCTGTTGCAATAATTGTAACGTCGTTACCTTCTTTAAGTTCAACGCCTTTACCAATTTCAAATTTATAATCATCGCCAAATACAACCGGCACTGCAAGACGACCAAAACGAAGATATACAGGACCATCGTGATTAAGTGCGGCTTCAACAGCCAAAGCGGCTTCGGTAGCATCGGCGGGATTGATAATTGTCATACCTGGGATTGTACGCATAAGCGCGATATCTTCATTACATTGGTGTGTAGCGCCATCTTCACCAACCGAGATACCTGCATGTGTAGCGCCAATAACAACGTTTAGATGAGGATAACCAATGGAGTTTCTTACCTGTTCAAAAGCACGGCCTGCGGCAAACATAGCAAAGGAGCTTATAACAACCTTTTTGCCTGTAGCAGCGACACCCGCTGCGATGCTTACCATATTTTGTTCAGCGATACCGCAGTCATAAAATCTTTCGGGGAATGCCTTTTTGAATTTGCCCGTCTGGGTAGCAGCGGCAAGGTCAGCATCCATTACAATAAAATCATCGCGCTCGGTGCCAAGCTGAGCAAGAGCCTCACCGTATGACGCTCTGGTAGCAACAGTTTTTATTTCTGACATCTTCCCTACCCCCCTTAGTTTAATGCGGCAAGTGCCGCGTTGAGTTCATTAATAGCCTGCTCGTAAAGTTCATCGTTGGGCGCAGCGCCATGCCATGACACATTATTTTCCATATATGATACGCCCTTGCCCTTTACTGTTGTGGCTACGATTGCCACAGGTTTATCGACCGTCTTTGCTTCTGCCAAAGCGCTTTCGATTTGTTCAAAATCGTTACCGTCTATATTGATAACATGCCAACCAAAAGCCTCAAATTTCTTATCAACAGGTCTTGCTGAGTTTACCTCATCAATACTGCCGTCAATCTGAAGACCGTTAAGGTCAACGAATGCGGTAAGATTTGAAAGTCCTTTGTTAGAGGCAAACATTGCAGCCTCCCAAACCTGACCTTCCTCAATTTCACCGTCGCCGAGAATGGTATACACATTAAAATTATTACCAAAATGCTTTGCAGAAAGCGCCATACCAACTGCCGCAGAAATGCCCTGACCGAGTGAGCCAGTGGACATATCAACACCCGGAATATTCTTCATATCAGGGTGGCCCTGCAATATACTGCCTATCTGACGCAGTTTTAACAATTCACTCTTGTCAAAATAGCCGCGCTCGGCAAGTGTTGAGTAAAGGCCTGGGGCTGCGTGGCCCTTAGAAAGAACAAAACGGTCACGGCCGTTGTCCTTTGGGTTTTTGGGGTCAATATTCATCTCTTTAAAATAGAGATAGGTCAAAATATCCGTTATGGAAAGAGAACCGCCCGGATGTCCTGACTTTGCTGCGTGTACAGAATCGATAATACCAATTCGTATACGGCAAGCCGTTTGTTGTAACTGCTTTTTAGTAATTGCGTCCATTTTTCGTTTCCTTTCTTAGGGTAATAAGATAATCTATAAAATCGGCAACTGCGCCGTTTTGTACTGAGCCTACCACCACAGTAGCGACCGCCTTGACCTCATCGGGTGAGTCAACAAGTGCGGCGCCTATGTCGGCAGTTTGTATCATTTCAAGGTCGTTGTAGTAGTCGCCTATAGCGTAGCAACAACCGTCTCTAATACCCAATTTTTCACAAAGTATTTTAAGGGTACTTGCTTTTGAAACGTTTTTGGGAACGTGCTCGTAGTAGTAACGCTTTCTGCCGTCAATGGTAGCAGAAGTATCTACAAACTGAGAATTGTGCTCGCAGCCGGCAATAATATCCTTTACAATCTTGGCTTCATCGCTATCAGAAAAAAGATATAAAACCTTGTTCCAATTATAACCTAAAGCGGCATCATAATCAAGCATTAAAGCGTCAAGATTTTCATATCTTTCGTGGTCGATGGTTTCTTGATTACAGTTTGTAACAATAACCTTTTTGCCGCTGTGAATTTCTATACCAACGGTTTTGCAACCGTTCATTACCTCTTTTACTATGTATCGGTCATCACATGGAACAAATCGTTCATAAAGCGCCTTGTCCTCGTTAAAATCGTATATCACACTACCGTTTGCCACAATAGACGGTGACAGATTTTTTATGCGAGACGTAATACTCGATACGGCGCCCGCCGTTCTGCCCGTAGCAAGACAAAACCTTCCGCCTTCGTGAACAAAAAAGTCTATTGCTTCTATATTGCGTGGCGGCAGATAATCACTAAAAATCAGGGTGCCGTCTATATCGCAGGCAAGTAAGCAACCGTCAAATAAACCCATCAGTCACGAAGCTCCTTTAAAAATTTTGTAAAATATTCGGGCAGTTCACTGCTAAACTCCATATACTCCTGTGTTGCAGGATGAACAAACCCTATTTTTCGTGCGTGCAGACATTGTCCGCCAAGCTTTGTTATCACCTTTTTGGGACCGTAAACGTCGTCCCCCGCAACAGGGTGGCCAAGCGATGTCATATGCACCCTTATTTGATGGGTACGTCCCGTTTCAAGACGTAGCCTTACGTGCGTAAAACCATTAAGTCTTTCTAAAACAGTGTAGTGTGTCACAGCTTGTCTGCCGTCTGCTACTATTGCCATTTGCTTACGCTTTACAGGGTGTCTGCCGATAGGTGCATCAACCGTGCCGCTGTCATTTTTTAAATTTCCGTAAACTACAGCCTCATACTCACGTGTAAGGGAGTGCTCCTTTATCTGCTCGGCAAGAAACAAATGTGCGTTATCGTTTTTTGCAACAAGCAACAAACCGCTTGTGTTTTTATCTATACGGTGCAAAATACCCGGTCGCATAACGCCGTTAATGCCCGACAGACTATCACCACAATGATAAAGAATAGCGTTTACGAGCGTACCGCTATAATTTCCTGCGGCGGGGTGCACCACCATATCCTTTGGTTTGTTAACCACCAAAAGATGCTCATCCTCATAAACAATATCAATCGGTATATTTTCGGGCTGGGCTGTGTACTCCTGTGCATCAGGAATAACAACCCCTATAACGTCACCGTTTTTAAGCTTGGTGTTTTTTGCAGCATTTTTACCGTTTACCGTAACATTTCCATCAGCAATAAGTGTTGCCGCATAGGAACGAGTCACGTCGGTATTTTGGCTTAAAAACACACCAAGACGGCGGCTTTCGCCGTCGTCATATGTGAAATCAAATATTTTCATTTTTAGAACTTTCCTGTGTGGTTTGTTCAATTTTTATCATACGCTTTTGTTTACTTTCTTTTATCATATCAATTAGGAAGTATAAAAGCAGCATTCCCGCTCCTATAACAATTGCGCAATCGGCAACGTTAAATACGGGATATTCCATAAACAAAAGGTCAAAAAAGTCAATTACCTTTCCTCCACGGAAAATGCGGTCAATCATATTACCCACACCACCTGAAAGAATAAGGGTTATAGCCCAGAACATTAATTTGTTTTTCACACCAAATTTAAGCAATAAGGCAATACAAACCAACATAATTACTATTGTAACAGACAACAACAACCAAGTTTGATCCTTTAACATACCCCATGCACCACCTGTGTTATATACATAGGTTATGCCCAAAACGTGAGGAATAAGCGGCTTGGTTTCTGCCATTACAAAGTTGTTTGAAATATAATATTTGGTAAACTGGTCAAGCACCAAGGCTGCAACCGCAGTAATAACTGCCAAAATATATGATACCAAAAATTTCACTCCTAAAATTTAAATATCTTCTTCTGTTTCTTCAACTTCTTGTTCGTCAAGGTCAAATTCATCAGAATTTATAACAAAGCCGGAATTTCCTGTAACAGTTTCAATCAACTTTTCAGCCGGCTCTTCATTTGGAACGTCAACAGTTACCTCGTCGGTAGAAAGAGCAAGCTCTACCGGATTTTTTGCATATTCACTAACGGTAGGAACCTTGTCATAAGAAATTGATACCGCTGCAGCAATTTCGCTTGGGCCACTCGGAACACTGTCGGGCAAGGATGCAAGAAGTTCAAGGTGTTCCTTGTATTTAGCGGTTATTTCAGCCTTAAATGCTGCTACCTCTATCTTCATTTTGTTAAACAACAATTGTTGACGGTCAACGCAGTCCTGTGTTGCATTTTCAATAGCGGTTTGCTTTTCCTCGGCATTGGCAATAATCTTGTCAACATCATTTTGAAGCGCATTCTTACGCTCGCCTGCCTTTTTATCAAATGCAGATGTAAGTTCTTTTTCCTGAGCGGTAATTTTTTCAATGCTTTCTTGAGCAGAGGAAATAATCTCGGCACTTTTTTGCTTTGCTTCTTCTACAATCTGATCTGCAAATTTTTGCGCACTTATAAGAACATTTTGTATATTACCCTGTGAATTTTTGCAATCCTCAAGCTCGGTTTTTAACTCGTTTATCTGACCGTTAAGCTCACGAAGGGTTTTTTCAAATTGCTCATAGTCGGCTTCTACTTTATCAAGAAAAACGTCAACCTCGTCTTTTTTGTAACCGCCTACTGCAGCAGCAAAACGCACATTTTTAATTTCATTTGCATTCATCATAACGCATAAATCCTTTCTAAACGTATTTATCGTATTTTAAAATAACTCTGCCTTTTTTTGAGTGTTCATCACAAGAAGTAATCTGATATTTACCCTTTTGTCGCACAACTATTTTGCTTTGTGACAAAACAGTTACCGTAGCCTTGCTTGCGGCAACAGAATTAACCGACACGTATCCGTCATCAATTTTTTGTGTTGCTTCCTTGCGTGATATTTTACACAATGCCGAAACCACACAATCAAGTCGCATAGAAGCAACAGTAACGGTAAAGCTTTGTTTTTTACTGCCCTGTGGTAAGGGTTCGCTAAATCCCTTAGTTACCGTAACACCAACGCTACCGATTTTTTCTATTTGGGTAAGTACAAATTTCTCTATATCACTAAGAACAAACACTACTGCACGACCGGAAGATACAAGTATATCGCCAACCGTTTCACGTGCAATTCCAAGCGCCATTAATGCGCCTAAAAAATCCCTGTGAGTTAGACTATCACATTCACGATAAGTAAAGGTTATAGCCGTTATCGGAAAATTGGTTTCATCGCACCATTCGGGTAAAATACCAATCACTACCCTTTCGGCATTTTCATATCCACCAAATAATTGATACCTCTCACAAGATTTAAATCTTTTTACGGCAACAGCAACCTGCTCAGCGGTAAGAAAACCTAAAAACTTTGGTGAATTGGTTTTTTCACATAAGTATTTTAAGTCATCTATTCGGGCTGATAAAAGACTATTATCCATTAAAAGTAAATTTTGCCGTCCTCAAATTCTTCTGGCAAAAGTTCACCCATAACATCCACACCACGTGAAACTACTATAAAGGTGTTTTTGGCTACCTTACGCATATTTCCGCCGTTGGCATATGCAACACCGCTTAAAAAGTCAACTATTCTGCGACTTGTGTCACGTGCGCTTTCTTCAAGATTAAGCACAACTGTCTTGCCTTCGTTAAGGTGGTCAGCAATGCTTGTTACCTCGTCAAAACGGTCAGGCTTAACAAGAACAACCTGCATAGAGCCCTGTGATGGTGAATAATTTATTGTCTTTGACTTTATAAGTCTTGCACTTTCTTTTTTAGGTGCAGCTTCGGTACGTGACTTTTCACGTGGAGCTTTTTCTACTACCTCTTCGTTTTCTTCCTCAAATTCGTCTTCATCGGGAATTACCATAATGTTTTTAATGTTGTCCCACAAGCTCATAAATACACTTCCTTTTCTTTTTTTAAATATTGTAATTTCGCCTACCAAAAAGCGCAGTGCCAAGACGTACCATATTTGCGCCTTCCTCTATTGCCGCTTCATAATCATCCGACATTCCCATAGACAAAATATCCATACTACTATTATCTATTTTTTTGGTGCCAATGTCAATAAACAGTTTTTTCATTTTTGCAAAATATTTGCGATTTTGCTCTGAATTTTCGCAAATAGGCGGTATTGCCATAAGACCTCTTACCTTTACACCGTCAAGTTGCGCTATTTTTTGAACTGCTTCATACGCTTCATCATAGCAAAAACCGGATTTACTTTGCTCGTTACCAATATTAATCTCAAGCAAAACATCCATTATAATATTTCGTTTTGTAGCCTGTTTAGAAATTTCGCAAGCAAGCTTATACGAATCAACCGAGTGAATAAGCTCAACCTTATCGATTATATCCTTTACTTTATTGGTTTGCAAATGGCCAATAAAATGCCTGTGAACCGGTGCGTAGTTGTCATACTTTGACAAAAATTCCTGAACACGGTTTTCTCCTATAAAGCCAATACCCGACTGTATAGCGTGATTTATTACCTCTACATCTACCGTTTTGGTAGCGGCAAGAAGTATTATATCTTCGCTTTTTCTGCCCGACTTTTCTGCAGCACGGGCAATGTTAGAGATTATTTGTTTGTAGTTTTCATCAAATATGCTAATCGACGATTTTTCCATCATATAACCTCTTTCCCTTTACTACGACATCATCATAAAGGCGAAGAACGTCGTCGTTGCTTACCTGTTGTTCGCATAAAATGTATTCGTCTGTTCTGTATATGACGTTTACACCAACAAACTTAACCGTCATTCCCGAACGAACAAACACACCTGTCTGATCGTTTTCAAAGCGTAATGCTTTGGCGGGAATTTTTAGTCCTGTATAGGTGTTATTAATAATTGTCATACTACCTTTTCTGATAGATGCAAGTTCACTGTTCATTTGCTGACAGGAAAAAACTATTACAGCCGTATCCTGCTGTTGTGATGTGTTTATTTTTTCTACCTTAACGTTAAGCTCCGGTGTTGATTTTAACGTTGTTTTTAGAGTAAGCACATCACCTATCTTATATTTAAGCGAATCACTAATTTCTATTTTTGCCGCAATATACCAAGTGTAATCCGAAACAATCTTTCCTATTGCATTTTGCGGCACTTCACCCTCTTTTAAAGTGTCAAGATATTCGGGAGTAAGCTGGTCAATATTACTGCACGAAACCACCGTTTCATAACCGTCAATACCCGACACAAAATATCCCGATACGTCTGTTTTTATACTTCCTATGGGTTGTGGTAAGGAAGCGTTGAGCGATTCGAGTTCTGACTTAAGTTCGGTAAGGCGAGCCGAAAAATCGGTTTGCTCACCCGTAATCATCTGCCTGCGGCTAATGTTTGTAAGAAGCTCTGTAGAATCATTTCCAACCGATGAGTAATTACCTGCCGCTATTCCCCTTAACATTTTGTTAAGAGAATTGTTTACTTTGTTATTAATAAGTGAAAGGTCGGCAGCTTCAACATCATTATAAGCTTGCATTTCCTCAATGTCATTAATACGGGACTTTAACTGTTCTATACGGTTTACAGTAACCGAAGCCTGAGCATCGGAGTATATGTTTGCTACTATTCCGTCTTTTGCCACTCGTTCTCCGTCAGACAGCAAAAAATGAAGCGTGCCTGACGTGTTGGAAGTTATAATTTTTTCCTCACGGATAATGGTTGTGTTTATTTGTATTCCGTCTACCGCCGTATAGTATTCGGCGCTTGCAGTTGTTATGGGCTTGTAAGCGGAGGAATATATTTGATGACCTATAAAAATTACAGCCATAATAACAATTATTATTTTAAGTGCTTTGTTGTCACGCATAATTTTCCTCCCTTTCTGCTATCATAATTGCCGAGCTTGTTGCGTCGGCTTCTTCATCTTTGTAAATCCAGTTTATACGCTCATCCTTGTTAAACCAGGTAAGCTGACGTTTGGCATAGCGTCGGGTAGAACGTTTTAAATTTTCGACCGCTTCATCAAATGATGTTTCACCACTAAAGTAATCAAAAAATTCCTTGTGTCCTATTGCCTGAACGGCGCCGCCGCCAAGATTTTTTTGAAACGCATCTTTTGCTTCGTCCAAAAGTCCGTTTTCAAGCATAATATCTACACGGGTGTTAATTCGCTCGTATAGTTTTTCTCGGTCACGATAGGTAATGCCAATCATACAGGTTTTATACGGTGATTCGTTTTGAAGCGACAGCTCATCATTAAAGCTTTTTGTATTACCTGTAGATTCATAAATTTCAAACGCACGTATTATGCGGCGTTTATCGTTTTCGTGTAATTTTTCTGCGGCTTCGGGGTCAATTTCACGCAGGCGTTCAAGCATTACCTGTCCACCAATATTATCAAACTCTCGGGTAATCTTTTCCCTGAGTTTTAAATCGGTTTTTTGCTCTATAAATTCAACATTATTTATAAGCGAATTTATATATAGCCCCGTGCCGCCTACAATAATCGGCTGTTTGCCACGTGATGCAACTTCGGCAATCTTTTGCCGTGCCGCTTTAACGTAATCGGCAACGGTAAAGGAACTGCCGTACGGCAAAAACTCTACCAAATGGTGCGGTATGCCTTGGGTTTCGCTTTGGTCGGGAGCGGCAGATGCGATGTGCATATCGCAGTAAATCTGCATAGAGTCTGCCGATATAACCTCACCGTCAAAGTGCTTTGCAAGGGCAATTCCAAGCCCCGTTTTGCCCGATGCAGTAGGTCCTACAACGCAAATAATTTTTTGTTTTTTCATTGTATTCTTCCAAAATATTTTTCAAGACTGTATTTCTTAATTTCAAAAGCAACAGGTCGGCCGTGTGGGCAGTACATAACGTCCTTGTCGTTTAAAACCTTTACAGCAAGGTTTAATTTTTCGGTGTCCGACGTAATATACCCTGCTTTTATTGCCGCCTTGCAGGCAATTGTGTGCAGGATGTCATCAACACGTTCAAGGCTTACGTTACCCTTAACGGCCAGGCTTTCTGCCGCTTCTACAATTATATCCTCAACGTCTTCTTTAGAAAGCATTGCAGGAATTGCACGCACCATTACCGCTTCATTACCAAAATCCTCTATCTCAAAACCGTAGTCGGCAAGCATGGATATATTATTTATCATAGCGGTATATTCATCCCCAACAAGCTTTACGGTTATGGGCACCAATAGTGCCTGACTTTCGGCAACGTGGTCTGATTTTAGTTTGTTAAAAAGTATTCTTTCGTGTGCGGCGTGCTTATCTATAAGGAAAATAACGTCGCCCTTTTGAACAATTATATAGGTGTTAAAGGCTTCACCAATAAGTTTAATTTCTTCCTTTGGTGAATATTCTTTTTCTTTATTTGTTAAAACGGGTGTTTCGGTCTTTTCAATAGCCTCTTGTTCAACCTGTTTCGTTTCCTCTTTTATGATATTAACGTCCGTTTCCTTTTTTATTGGTACGTTTGGTTTAAATTCCTCACGCAAGAAAAAGGGAGTATTATCACTTTTAAGTCTGACAGGCTCGGTCCTTGGGTTTGTTGTTTCATTTACCGTTTCTACCCTTTCCTGTGTGGGTAGTTTAACTGCCGTTTGCCTGTACTGCTCGGCAGTCATATGCAAAAACGTGTTTTGCTTTGGTTTATTAACAGCGATTTCAGGACGGGTATCACCCGAAAGTATAGCGTTTTTTACTGCATTATAAACTGCGGTAAACACACGTTTTTCATCCGAAAAACGAACCTGTGTTTTGGCAGGATGAACGTTTACATCCACCGTTTCGTGCGGCAGACTTACGCAAAGTGCAAACACAGGAAATTTGCCAACCATTGCACTGTTTTTGTATGCCTGCTCTGTAGCGGCTGTAACGGTACCCGACTGCACGTATCTGCCGTTTAAAAATGTAAACTGATATGCACGTGACGCACGGCATGATACAGGCTTGCAAACAAGGCCCTTTACTGTGATGCCGTCAAGTGTTAGTTCAACGGGAATAAGAGTGCTTGATATTTCACGGCCAAGCACGCTATAAACCGCCGATGCAAGCTTTCCGTCACCCGAGGTGCTGAGTGTTTGCTTACCGTCACGAATAAGCTTAAATGCGATTTCGGGGTGTGCCATTGCCTGACGTTCTACTATAGCCGACACGGTTGTTCCCTCTGAAACGTCTTTTTTAAGAAATTTCATACGGGCAGGCGTATTGTAAAACAGGTCACGTACAATAAGAGTTGTGCCGTCGGGGCAACCAACCTCTTCGTACAAAGACTCTTCTCCGCCCTCAATTTTATAATGTGTTCCAAAATCCTCTTCACGTGTTTTTGTAAACAGTTCCACACGTGATACCGCACTTGTTGCGGCCAAGGCTTCACCACGGAAGCCGAGGGTAGCAATGCTATCAAGGTCGGTGGCTTTTGCTATTTTACTTGTAGCGTGACGCAAAAATGCCTTTGGTACGTCGGCGCTACTGATACCGCAACCGTTATCGGTTATACGTATATAGGTAATACCGCCACGCTGAATTTCAACCGTTATGTGTGTAGCACCTGCGTCAATTGAGTTTTCAACTGCTTCTTTTACAATAGATGCAGGACGTTCTACAACCTCACCTGCCGCTATAAGCTCGGCAATAGATTTTGGCAGTACGTTAATCTTTGGCATTTTTGTTCACCTCTTTTAATTAAATAGATTTTGCTTTGTTGGCTATGTCAAACAGCACGCCCATAGCCTCAATTGGAGTAAGTGTATTTACGTCTATCGCCTGCAGCTCACGCAGTATATCGGTAGCGCCCTGCATTTCAAGCGACATTTGGTCGGTATTTGTTTCAACCGTTTTATATGTAACAATTCCGCTTTCAAGCGTTTGCTTAAGTATTTGTTTAGCACGGCGTATTACCGAATCGGGTATGCCGCCCAGTTTTGCAACTTCAATACCGTAACTGTCGTCGGCACCACCGGGGACTATACGACGCAAAAAGATTATATCGTCACCACGTTTTTTAACGGCAATATTATAATTCTTTATGCCGTCAAGCTCATTTTCCATTTCGGTAAGCTCGTGATAGTGTGTTGCAAAGAGTGATTTTGCACCCAATTTCTTTTTGTCGGCAACAAACTCAAGCACAGCACGTGCAATTGACATACCGTCAAAGGTGGATGTGCCACGGCCTATTTCATCGATAATAAGCAAGCTGTTTTTTGTTGCGTTTTTAAGGATATGAGCCATTTCGCTCATCTCTACCATAAAGGTAGATTGACCAGAGGCCAAGTCGTCGGAAGCGCCAACACGGGTAAATATGGCATCAACAACACCAATTTCTGCCATTTGTGCCGGTACAAACGAACCCATTTGTGCCATAAGTGTAATAATGGCAACCTGTCGCATATAGGTAGATTTGCCCGCCATATTAGGACCGGTAATAATCGCACAACGGTCAGCCTTATCATCCAAGTATGTATCGTTAGAAACAAACGGTGTTTTAAGCAGTTTTTCAACAACGGGGTGTCTGCCACCCTTTATGCTTATTACACCACTGTTGTTAACAAGCGGTCGACAATAATTGTTTTCTACAGCAACGGTAGCCATAGAGCACATTGCATCAAGTCGTGCAATTGCGGAAGCGGTTGTGCGAACACGGTCTGCCGCACCGGCTACGGTTTCTCGTATGCTGTTAAATATTTCATATTCAAGCTGAAAAGCACGATCCTTTGCAGTAAGAAGTCGGTTTTCTAATTGTTTTAGTTCATCGGTTATAAATCGCTCGGCATTTGTAAGTGTTTGCTTACGGATATAGTTGTCAGGCACTTTATCAAGGAAGGAATTTGTAACCTCAATATAATAACCAAAAACCTTGTTATAGCGCACACGAAGATTTTTAATTCCCGTCGCTTCACGCTCACGTGCCTCGATTTCGGCAAGGTAGGATGTGCCGCCGTCCATATCCTCACGCAGCATATCAACCTGTTCATTATAACCTTTTTTAATTATTTTGCCTTCTCTTACAGTTGCGGGAGCATCCTCGCTGATAGCCGCATCAATAAGCGCTACTATTTCGTCTAAAGTATCAATATCGTTATATATTGATTTAAGCATTTTGCAGTTAGATGAAGCCAACAACTGTTTTATGTACGGAAAACGGTGTGCCGTAGCCGCAAGACCTAAAAGTTCTTTAGCGGTAGCAGTACCGTAAACAATTTTGGTCATCATACGCTCAATATCACGTATACCGCTCATATATTCCTGAGCTTCACAGCGCATAACGGTATCGTTTGCAAGTTCTTCGACTGCATTTTGGCGAAGTGTAATCTCGGGAATACTTAGCAGTGGTTGTAAAACATAAGAACGCATAAGCCGCTTGCCCATAGCGGTCTTGGTTTTATCAAGCACACCGAGAAGCGAACCACGTTTTGACTTTGTGCGCATGGTTTCGCAAAGTTCAAGATTGCGAGCCGCCGTAACGTCAAGCTGCATAAACTGTGCCGAGGTATAAACATTTACATTTTTGATTGCTATTGTGCCTGTTTTGCCGTTTTCTTGCAGATAGTCTATTACTGCGCCCAACACGCTCTGGGAAACACTGTCTGCCTCTATGCCGATATTTTCGGGACTTATAACACCAAAATTTTGGCAAAGTGCCTGTTCGGTAATATTTGTGTCAAAACAGGAGTCTTCTCTGACAGATATTGCCGCAGTAATTTTTTCTTCTAAAAAGTTTGAAATTTTATCCTTTAATTTTGCATCAATCAAAATTTCACTGGGGCTAAAACGCATAATCTCGTTTTGAATGTCACTATACATATCATCGCCCGACAGTTCGGTTATGTGTGCTTCACCGGTTGATGCGTCGGCAAAGCATAAGCCGATTTTATTATTATTTTCAAAAGCCGCCGCAAGATAGTTGTTGCGACCCTCGTCAAGCATTTCACCCTCGATTACAGTACCGGGGGTGATGATTCTTACAATGTCACGCTTTACTATTCCCTTTGCTGTTGCAGGATCTTCAACCTGTTCGCATATGGCAACCTTATAGCCCTTTTCAACCAGACGTGCAATATAGCCCTCACTGCTGTGATAGGGCACACCGCACATAGGGGCACGCTCAGGGAGACCACAATCTCTACCGGTGAGCGTGAGTTCAAGTTCTTCCGAGCCCTTTATGGCATCGTCGAAAAACATTTCATAAAAGTCGCCCAAACGATAAAAGATAATGCAGTCTTTGTTCTGCTCCTTTATTTCCATATACTGTCGCATCATTGGTGACAGTTCAGCCATAGTTTTTTATCCCCTTTGGTTAAAATTAAAGTTACCTGTGTACTAAAGGAAAACGTTGCAGTCAAAATCTTTGATTTTGCGAAATGTTGTCCCGTAATATCCCCTTGTTTTTGTGGGGCTTTGCCCCGTAAAAACTCATCTTAAAGCGAAAAGTGTCGTTAGGCACTTTTCATGACTGAAAGGGTGTACTGAGGGAAAACGTTGCAGTCAAAATCTCTGATTTTGCGAAATGTTGTCCCTCAGAATAATATTAATGACATCCACCACAAGTAGAGCAAGAACCTGTACAAGCGGTGTGTGGTTCAGCAGTCATTGGGTCTTCACCCTCTACGCACTGCATAATGATGCTGTTAATATCGTTAAGCATTGCGTCAACCTCTGCCTTTGCGGTATTTAAATCAAGCATTGCTTTGCCCGACATAACTTCAGAATAAATTCCACGAAGCTTTTCGTTAAGTTCCTTTATTTTGTCTTCATCCTGATTTTCATTGTTCATTTCACGGTCAAGATTCATACGAACTGTGTTAAATTCACCAATTTTATTTTGTAAATCTTCGTCATTGTCAAAAGCAAATTTTGCCTTTACAAAGCGAATAAAACGCTCGTCTTTTTGAATTTCTACTCCTAAATTTCTTGTTGCTTCAATAATTCCCATTTTAAAAAATCCTTTCAAAATATATTTTAATTTATAACAGTGCCGTAAAGTGTGTTGTTTTTATATTCACTTACACGTACGGTAACAAAATTACCCATCATATTCGCTGTGCCCTCAAAGGTAACGCTTGAATAATACTCACCCTTACCCGAGAACATATTATCGCATAACTGCTCTTCGCAAAGAACACGCATTTGTTTGCCTACAAGAGAACGATTGAGCTGTTCGGATATTTCATCCTGTGTTATAAGCAGTTCATTAAACCATTTACCCTTTTCTTCACGGGAAGCGGGATCGGGCATAACCGCCGCAGGCGTTCCCTCACGGGGTGAGTAAATAAAAGTGAACAGCGATGTAAACTTTACCTCTTTTACAAGGCTTAAGGTCTCACAAAAATCCTCGTACGTCTCACCGGGGAAGCCTACAATAATATCGCTTGTAAACTCAACGTCGGGTATACGCTCACGTGCCGCCTTAATAAGATTTAAATACCCCTCACGGTCATAATGACGGTTCATTTGCTTTAAAATTTTACTACTACCGCTTTGAAACGGCAGATGAATATGTCGTTCTACCTTTTGGCAATCACGTATTGCATCAAGCAACTCTACTGTGCAATCCTTTGGGTGCGAGGTCATAAAACGAATTCTGAAATCACCCGGTATATCATTAACCATACGAAGTAGCTTTGCAAAGTTTATTCCGTGTGCTTCACCTTTTCCGTAAGAATTAACGTTTTGCCCGAGTAGCATTATTTCTTTAAAGCCGCCATTTACCATATCGGTGGCTTCTTTTATTATTTCCTGCGGGTCACGTGAACGTTCACGGCCACGAACGTAGGGCACTATACAGTATGTGCAAAAATTGTTACAACCGTACATTATAGGAAGCCATCCTTTAAGTGTGCCGTCACGGCTTACGGGTACGTTTTCTACAATGTCGGCGTTGTCAAGGGTAAGCTCATATACCCTTTTGCCCGTCATTCTGCGATAAATAAACTCGGGCAGACGGTGATGCTGTTGTGTACCGAAAACTATATCCACGTAAGGATAGCTTTTATAAAACTTGTCCGCAACCGATTGCTGTTGCGCCATACATCCGCAAACGGCAACCATTAAGTTGCTGTTGTTTTGTTTTAATTTTTTTGTTGCACCTACGTTACCGTATACTCGGTCTTCGGCATGACCACGCACGGCGCAGGTGTTAAAAAGTATAAAATCTGCCTCGGTAATTTCTTCGGTAAGAGAGTAACCGCAAAGACACAGCATACCCTTTATTCTTTCTGAATCGCTCACGTTTTGCTGACAACCAAACGTAACAACGTGCGCCTTTGGATTAGTAAGTCCACGCTCGGCAAGAAGGGCTTGTACCCTGCTTGCAAATGCACATTGTTCGGGCAGATAAGAGTTTGTTTTTGTATCTAAATTCACCTGAATAACCTCTGTGTATTATAATCTATATTATTATACTATAAATTAATATCTAAAGCAAGAAATATATTATTAATAAATGCAAAAAATTCACTTGCAACGAGTGTCATATTTTGGTATACTAAATGTGTATTTTGTTTTTCCTTTTAAGGAGGTTAGAGGTATGGCAAAGATTGGCTTTGACAATGATAAATATATTGCACTTCAATCACAAAACATACGTGATCGAATTGATATGTTTGGCGGTAAGCTTTATATGGAGTTTGGCGGCAAGCTTTTTGACGATTATCACGCATCACGAGTGCTGCCCGGTTTCAAACCAGACTCAAAGGTAAAAATGCTTTTGGAGCTTAAGGACGAGGCTGAAATTGTTATTGTTATAAACGCTGACGCTATCGAAAAAAATAAGCGACGTGGTGATCTTGGCATTACCTATGACCTTGACACCTTACGTCTTATAGATGCTTTTCGTGGTATAGGTCTTTACGTAGGCAGTGTTGTTATCACCTGCTTCACAGGACAACCTCTTGCCATTGCTTTTGAAAACCGACTTAAAGCATTGGGTATTAAAACCTACCGTCACTATCCCATAAAGGATTATCCGTCAGATATTCCGCTAATAGTTAGTGATGACGGCTTTGGTAAAAACGAATATATTGAAACCTCTCGTCAATTGGTTGTAATCACCGCCCCCGGTCCCGGTAGCGGAAAAATGGCAACCTGCCTTTCACAGCTTTATCAGGATCACAAGCGTGGCATAAAAGCCGGGTACGCAAAGTTTGAAACCTTCCCTATATGGAATATTTCTTTAAAACACCCTGTCAACGTGGCATATGAGGCGGCTACTGCCGACCTTAGCGACGTTAATATGATTGACCCGTTCCACCTTGAAGCTTACGGTCAAACAACCGTAAATTACAACCGTGATGTTGAAATTTTCCCTGTACTCAACGCTATAATGGAGCGTATTTTGGGTGAATCACCATACAAGAGTCCTACCGATATGGGCGTTAATATGGCGGGTTGCGCCATTATTGATGACAAGGCTGTAAGTGATGCGGCAAAGCAAGAAATAATTCGCAGATACTATCAGGCAAGCTGTAATGTTCGTCAAGGTCTTAGCGAAAAAAGCGAGGTTACCAAGATTGAACTTCTTATGAATCAGCTTGGCATTTCTACCAAAGACAGACCCGTAGCGCAAGCGGCTGTTGACAAGGCCGAGGCAACCGGCAATCCTGCCGCTGCAATCGAACTGCCCGACGGTAGAATAATTACCGGAAAAACATCTTCGCTTTTAGGTGCAAGCTCCGCTATGCTTTTGAATGTTTTAAAAGAGCTTGGCGGTATTGCGGACGACGTGTTGTTGCTTTCACCCACCGTTATTGAGCCTATCCAAAATATGAAAACAAGCGTGCTTGGCAACCACAACCCCCGAATGCATATCGATGAAATTCTTATTGCTTTATCAATCTGTGCCGCAACCGACAAAACGGCAAAAATTGCACTTGACCAGATTGATAAACTTAAAGGGCTTGAGGTTCATTCAAGCGTTATACTCTCTCGTGTAGACGAGCAAACCTTTAAAAAGTTGGGTGTAAACCTGACCTGCGAACCTAAATATCAAACCAAAAAACTATATCACGCATAATAAAAACGAGTCACAAAATGTGACTCGTTTTATCTTTCAGGATATTTTAAATCTTTTGGTAAATCTAAAATATAATCAGCAGAAACTTTATAAAACATACAAAGTTTTTTAAGAGCCGTCAGCGGCAACTGTCGTTTCTCACTTTCATATTGCTGATATGTATTTTGTTTGCAATTAAGTATTTCTGCTATTTGTTGTTGAGTTAAATCTCTATCTTCCCTTAATTCACGAAGACGCATACCAACACCACCTTTAAGATAATTATATTAAATCTCAAATTGCGATATTGACTTTTATCTCATAATGTGATATTATAATTTTGCAAAGATTTTTCTTTGTAGTCGCCAAACATAGTCAAAAGGCATCACAATTTTGTGATGCCTTTTGTTTTATTTCCATCCATACTTGTTTAAATCTATATGCCCGTCATCTTCAAAGATAACGCCCTCCGCTTCAAGCATTTGCCTTTGTATATCGCCACCACCAAAGGCGAAGCTATCGGCCACGCAACCCTCACGGTTTACTACCCTGTGACAAGGTATAATTCCAGGAGCGGGATTAACGTGCAAAGCATAGCCTACCACACGTGCCCAACGTGGATTTCCTGCCATACGGGCAACCGTGCCATAGGTGGCAACCTTACCTTTTGGTATCTTACATACTACGTCATATATTTTTTTGAAAACAGACATTTTCGTACCCCGATTATCTTTCATCAATCGGTATATATTTTACCTCGTCTTTTACGTTAATATACGCCGGACGGATAATTTTGCCCGCATTTTGTATTTCTTCTATACGGTGAGCCGACCAACCGGCAATTCGTGCTATAGCAAAAAGCGGCGTGTAAAGCTCATTAGGCAGACCCAACATTCTATACACCATACCCGAATAAAAGTCAACATTGGCGCTAACACCCTTGTAAATCTTACGTTTTTCGGCAATAATTTCAGGTGCCATTTTTTCTACCTTGCGGTATAGACGGTATTCGTCCATCATATTCTTTTCTTCCGAAAGCTTTTTAGCATACTCACGCAAGATTTCGGCACGTGGGTCAGATAGCGAATAAACCGCATGACCCATACCGTAAATAAGACCTTTATTATCAAAGGCTTTTTTATCGAGCAGATTTTCAAGATACTGTCTAATCTGTGCTTCGTCAGTAGTATCAATGCTTGCCTTCATATCGTCAAACATCTGTACAACCTTAATGTTTGCGCCGCCGTGACGCGGACCCTTTAAAGAGCCCAATGCCGCCGATATTGCGGCATAGGTGTCGGTGCCTGAAGAGGTCACAACGTGGGTTGTAAAGGTAGAGTTGTTACCGCCGCCGTGCTCGGCGTGAAGCACAAGTGCCAAATCAAGCAGTTTTGCTTCGGTTGGTGTAAAATTGCCGTCCTCACGCAGTATGTACAGTATGTTTTCTGCGGTATTATACTCCTTTTTAGGATAGTGTATAAACAGACTTTCGCCCTTATGATAATGCTGATATGAATGGTATGCATAAACAGCAAGCAGCGGAAACTGTGCTATAAGCTGTAAGCACTGACGCATTACGTTGGGAACGGTGATATCATCGGGGTTTTCGTCATAGCTATAAAGTGCCAAAACGCAACGGGATAATATATTCATCATATCCTTGCTGGGCGCTTTAAGTATCATATCACGCACAAAAGAAGGCGGCAAGGAACGGTAGCTTGAAAGTTGTTCACTAAACTCGTCAAGCTCAGCCTTTGTAGGCAGATTAGAGGACAACAGCAAATATACCGCTTCCTCAAATCCTGACTGACCGCCACACGAAAAGCCATTTACCAAATCAAATATATTTACACCACGGTAATAAAGCTCACCACGGCACATAACCTCTTTGCCGTTTTCATCAATTTTACGGGAATTAATACACGAAACCTCGGTAAGGCCCGACACAACGCCTTTACCGTCAAGGTCACGAAGGCCTCGCTTAACGTTGTGCTTCATATACATATCGTACTCAATGTTATTATTATTGCAGGATTTTTCTGCAAGTTGCTTTACATAAGGGGTAATTTCGGAATAGTTCATATTTTTTCCTTTCAAGTTTTATCATTTGTATAATACCATAAAACAAAAAAACTGTCAAATTCACAAGGGTAAATTTAACAGTTTCTTAATACTATCATAAATATAACAAGTACAAACAATATACCAAAATTAAATACAGTAAATTTTTTAATATATCCAAGCGTACCGTTTGGATTGTGCTTGGTATATTCACTAAAGGTTATAAGACTTGCAAGCGATGCAATAAGTGTGCCTGCACCGCCAATGTTTACACCCACAAGCAAATCGGCATAATTATCGGTAAACTGTGATAGCAGTATTGCCGACGGCACATTGCTTATGACCTGACAGGATGCCACGCTGAAAAGCAGAGTGCTTTTTTCTAAAAGATAAGAAAATAAATCCTGCACGGCATTAATACGTGCCATATTTCCTGCAAAAATAAAGAAAAATACAAAGGTTAAAAGAAGCGGATAATCCACCTTTTTTAGCGCCGATTTATCGGCAAACAGCAGCACAGCGGTTATTACCACAACGCCCAGTTGATACGGTATACCTCTAAAAACTATTGCAATACTAAGAGCAAAAAGGCATAAATAAAGCATTGTTTTACCCACAGGCAGTTCCACCTTTTCGCCACAAACTTCAAGTGGTTCGGGCCTTACAAACACAATACAACAAACGGTAATTAAAAGTATTGATACTATAAACGGTGGCGCCATAATTGCCATAAACTCACCGTTTGGAATGTTGTATTTAGTATAAAGATAAAGGTTTTGCGGGTTGCC
Organism: Acutalibacteraceae bacterium; assembly: GCA_045604205.1. Lineage (GTDB taxonomy): Bacteria > Bacillota > Clostridia > Oscillospirales > Acutalibacteraceae > UBA737. The sequence continues at coordinate 18,057 of JAZUNQ010000036.1, read as the reverse complement.
AAATGGCGTTAGCATTCCGCCTAAGTTTGCCGCAATGTTTTGCATAATAAAGGTAAACGCCATATACTTTTGCTTGCCTGTACTGTTAAGCACAAAAAATCCAAGCGGCAAAAAGGTAAGCAACGCCATATCGTTTGCAATAAGCATTGAACCGATAAAGGTTATGTACACAAGCGCCAGCACACACAAGCGTGCATTTTTAAAAAGCTCTACTATTTTTTGGGCTAAAGTATAAAAAAACTTAATGTTTTTAAGCGCACAAACAACCGCCAAAACGCTATATAAACAAGATATTGTTTTAAGGTCGATATAGCCTAAATATTCACGGTCAACAGGTACTATAACACTTGTTACTGCCGCCGCAATAAATGCTACACACATTACAACGTTGCTTTTTAAAAACTTAATAACAGTCGCCAGAATTCTACTTTGCGGAAAATGAAATCCCTTACGTGATATTACCCTTGTGCTCACAACCTGTCACCCCTTTGCTTTAATTTGGCGCAAAACCTTGACAATTCTACTGCAAAGTGTAAAAAAAGTCAATATAAAATTTTCACAAAAATATTGTGCTTGCAAACAAAATATAATATAATTAAATAAAAACACAAAGGAGTTTTAATTATGGTATTTGATAGCCTATCTAACTGCAAATTATATTACGGTATGCATCCCCGCTTTCAAGAAGCATTTGACTTTATTAAAAAAGCTATTGCCGAAAATTTAGAGCCCGGTAAATATGAAATTGACGGCAAAGAGCTTTGGGCTTCGGTGCAAGAATATACCAGCAAATTGGAAGCCGACGCAAAGGCCGAAGCACACAAAAACTATATTGATATTCAGTTTATTGTATCAGGCACAGAGGTTATTGAAGGCTTTGATATTAAGTACGCAACGGCAAAATCAGAATATAACGACGTAAAAGACGTTATGTTTTACGAAGACTACCAAAACGCCGGCAAGGGTATATTAAACGCCAACGAATACGGCATATTCTTCCCCCACGACGTTCACAAACCGGGTATGTGCCTTAGCGGCAAACAAGCCCCCGTTAAAAAGATTGTTGTAAAGGTTAAAGTTTAAAATAATGCATAATGCATAATTCATAATGCATAATTAAACGAGCCGAGATATCTCGGCTCGTTTTTATTTTACAATCCCAAATCCTTATAAAGTGCGTTTCTTATAGCGCATTGGTCAGGTTCAAGACCTAAAATGTTTTGGAAATATGTAAGTGAAATTTTGTTTTTTGTATCAACCATAGAAAAAGCACCTGCGGCTCCGTCCCATCCGAATTCGCCAACGGGACTTATTGTGCCGCTACGACTGGGGTCAATATGCACACGCACGCCAAGTCCGTAACCGTATCCACGGCGCATATTGTCAAAGTCCTCGGCCGCTTTGCCGCTTAACTGATTGGTGCCCCACAGCTTAACGGTTTCTTCCTTTAAGATGCGGTTTCCTGTCCTTCCTACACCGCCACAAGCAACTGCGTCTAAAAACAGTGCATAATCCTCGGTAGTAGAGGTAAGTCCTGCGCCGCCGCTTTCATATTCGTCGGTCAAGGTATAAACACAACTAAGCGCTTCTTTTTTAAAGTTATCATTATAATTAGAGTAAAGCGTTGGCATTTTAGAAACATCTTCGGGGAGCCCAAAAAAAGTATTTTTCATACCAAGGGGCTCGCAAACGTTTTTACAGAGATAATCACCAAACTTTTCGCCCGACCAGACTTCAACCAAAGCGCCCAATACGTCGTGACAAAGGCTGTATCTAAAACGTGTTCCCGGCTCAAACCCAAGTGTTTTATCCGCCATTGCGTACACAAGCTCACGGGTAGTCGTTTTGCCGCTTGCAATTGGATTTTGAATTTCAGGGCAGTATATGCTATAGTCAAGACCCGCTGTCATAGTAAACAAATGTCTTATTGTAATAGGTGTTTTTGCAAAGCCGTCATCTGTTACGTCAAGCGCTTCACCCACACTTTGACCGCTTGCAATTTTTTTAGCATTTTCTGTGTTAAGCTCGTCGGAGGTTATCTTCATTTTAGCGTATTCGGGCAGATAATCCGACAGCTTATCATCAAGCTTATATTTACCCTGCTCTAACAGTTGTAATGCACAGGTGCAGGTAAGCATTTTGGTCATTGAGTATATAAAGTAAAACTCATCACCCTTTATATTGCCACCGTTTTCTATATCCATAACGCCTGTAAAATACCTAAAGATAGGCTCGTGGTCACGGTAGACCATTACGTCAACGCTTGGTCTTTTTTCATGGCTCACAAGTGTGTCCATACAATTTTTAAGATTAACAAAATCCATTATTTTTTCTCCTTAATGCCATAATATGTAGTTAAGTCCCATAAGCAGATAAAGCGGTCCAAAGCAATAAACCATAAACATTTCGTGATGGTCAATTTTAGCTCTGAAGCAATCGGTTGCCGCCAAACACTCAAACAAGTATGCTATTGCACCACAAAAATAACCCACCGCCTTTAACACGTTATATGCACCGTGCAAAAAGAAGGACAGCAAAAACAGTACCGCCGCTACTGCAACAAATATGTTTCGTAAAATATACAGGGTGTAGTCTATTTTAGGATGCTCTGCCTGATTTAAATCTTCCATTTCAGGAATAGTAACGTCCACACTGTGTTTTATTTCTTCAAGAAGTTTTGACATATTTTTTCTCCATAATTTTTTATACACATATATTACCATAATTACCATTAAATATCAATAAAAAACAACGGTCTCATAACAAAACCGTTGTTTTTAACTTTTTTAAATTTAGAACACGTAATTTGCAAATATGTTATACATAATCTTTGCAACTTCACATCTTTGCGCATTGCCGTGAGGTACAATTGTGCTTGACGTTTTGCCGCTTATTACGCCGTTTTCAAGCGCCCAAATCATAGCATCCTTTGCAAAGCCGCTTACCTTGCCAAAGTCTTTATACTGTCTTGCGGCATTGGTTGCAGTTGATGAACGTACTGTCATATCTCGGTTGCAATAATTGGCATATCTGTAAAGGAAGGTTACAATCTGCTCACGGGTTATTTTATCGCCAACACCAAATTCACCGTTTTGATAGCCTGTAACAATACCGTTTTCAGCACCCCAGTTAACTGCCGCTTCATAGTAACTGCCGCTTGATACGTCGGGGAATTTTGACTTATATTTATAGTCATCAAGATTTACTCCGTCAAGACGGGCAAGCATTACAAGAAAGTCCTGACGCTGAATGCCGTCACTTGTGCCAAACTTGCCGTTAGCATAACCGCTCATAATTCCACGACCGGTTACATAGTTTACAGCGTCGTAATACCAACCGCTTGTAGATGTATCAGGGTAAATTGCACGGCTGTTTTGTTGGAAATAGAATTGCGGTACTATGTTCGGATTGCAGTCATAATCAAAGCAGTATCTTACCATTAAAGCATATTCTTTGCCTGCAACAATTGGCCATTCATAACCGTTTTTTGTAATACTGTTTACAACGTTGTTGCTTTGGTCAATAAGCGTTATGGTATAATACTGGAATTGATTTGCAAAGTTCTTGTCAAGAACCAGATTATATATTCCCGTTTTTGAAAAATTAACTCGGTAATAAAATGTGCTTTCTTCGTAGTTTTCAAACTCAATAGAAACCTTTTCGTTTGTTCTTAGAGAACGCAAATCACTAAGCAAAGCAGTAATTGGGGTAACTACAATATAATCAACATACATTTGATCTTTATATGTTACCAAAACCGGTTGACCGCCGGCTACCAACCATTCCCAAATATCAACCATCGCTGTCTTGCCAATATATTCCACAGTTGGCATAATTATACCGGCTTTTGTAGCGGCTTCATAGTCCATTACGGTTTTTCCACCGCCCAAATAAGATATGTTATAATTAAACACCGATGCATCTACTAACGATGGGTCAGTTTCTCCTGTAATCGTAAGCGCTTGTTTGTTTATGGTAACGTTTGATACGTCCGTTGCGCTCTTTTTCATTGAAAGCTTGGCAGTTTTGCCTGCGTATTCTTCAACAAATATATAGTATTCCGTATTGGCTTTAAGTGAATATACCAGCTTATCGCAAGGACGCTCCATCTGATAATTACTGTTGTAATATGTTGTGGTGCGAGCGTCTACCAACTCGCCACTGCTGCGTTCGTAAACACAGACTACAGCTTCTAAATCATTGGTGAAATAAAAATCATAGTCGCCCTTTTGTGTGGTTGTATAACGATACCATTCCTCTGTTTTGTCGCTGAAATCAGCAGTTGTTGTGCTATCAGCAACGCTACCGTTATACATATTTGCCGGAACAAAGCTTGACGCTGTCACAGAAATTGATATATCGGCAGAGGGTTGCACAGTTATATCGTCGCCTGAATAGTATATAGCCAACTCGTATTTATGACCTTTTGCCAACAAATAATCCTTGCTTACATAACCTGACTCGTCGATTTTTTCAAAAAAGAAGCCGACCGATTCACCTGTTGTAAGGTCTGCAATCTCAACAAACAGTTTGTTTGTGCGACTGTGGTCAAGAATATTGAAGTTATAAAATCCGCTCTGAACGGGAGAAAATTCTACAAAAGCAGTTGATGGGCCGGTCCATTTTATACGTTTTGTTTCGTTAAGAGAAAGCTTATATCGGTTTACTTCACGTGTGTGTCCGCAAAGGTCACAGCTTGTATCACTTTCATTGGAATAGGAGTGAGGAGCCGTTCTTGTAGCTCCGCACACATTACAACTTGTATCACAAGCATTACTGTATGTGTGTGATGCATTTCTTGTCTCGCCGCAAGCGTTACAGCTTGTATCACAAGCGTTGGAATATGAGTGAGGAGCAACCCTTTTAGCAAAGCATACGTTACACTCATCATCACAATTGTTTGAATAACTGTGTGTTACGTTTCTTGTCTCGCCACAGTCATTACAGGTATTATCACAGGCGTTAGAGTAACTGTGTGTGCATATTTCACTGTACTGTAAATATAAAATATAAACCTCGTCGGTGCTTGTTGCACTTGAAGTTGGTCCCACACCGATATAATATCCACCGGCTTCTACAGTATCTTCAAGAATTGAAAAATAAAGTCCGTCGTAGTATTCACGCTGTATATCAATAAGTTTTTGACCGTTACTGTCAAAAACGGCACCCGCAACACCCGGTGTTTGCGAAGCCAAAACAATAATTAGATTTGCTTTTTTAGAAACAGAAAAATAAAACAAATCCAAATCGGAACTATTTATATATCCGGCAATAGTATAATCACTATAAATTTTATTGGCATTGTTCATATAATCGTTGGGTTCTGCCTCGTTGTATAGATTATCACCCAAATCATAGGAATTAATTTTATTGTACTTTGCCTCGTGATCTGATACCGTCTCAACCAAGGTTACGGCATCCTGCGACTTGGCAAAAGCTACTATAGGTGCAGATACCACCAATAACAAAGCCAAGAGTATTGCTGATAGTTTTTTAAACATACAAACATTTCCCTTTCAAAAAAACTGTATTTTTATAATATCATATTTATTACCAAATAGCAATAAAAAGCAACGGCTTATAAAACCGTTGCTTTAAATTAATTAAACATTATTAGAAAACGTCATTCAAGAAAATATTGTACATAATCTTTGCAACTTCACATCTTTGTGCATTACCGTGAGGCACAATTGTGCTTGCTGTTTTACCGCTAAGCACTCCGTTTTCAAGCGCCCAAAGCATAGGTGCTTTTGCAAAGCCGCTTACCTTGCGGTAGTCGGAATATTTTCTTGATGCATTGTTTTCTGCCGATGAACTTACAGTTGTATCTCTATCGCAGTAATTATCTGCATATCGGTAAAGGAAGGTTACAATCTGTTCACGAGTAATCTTATCGCCAACACCAAATTCACCGTTTTGATAGCCTGTAACAATACCGTTTTCATAGCCCCAGTTAACAGCCGCTTCGTAATAAGAGCCTGCTTTTACATCGGGGAATTCAGACTTATACATATACTCATCAAGATCAGCGTTTGCAAGACGTGCAAGCATTACAAGGAAGTCCTGACGCTGAATACCGTCAGAAGTACCGAATTTACCGTTAGAATAACCACTCATAATACCACGGCCGGTAACGTAGGTTACGGCATCGTGATACCAACCTGTTTTGCTTGTGTCAGGGTAAACGGTATCCATACCTTTTTTAAAACAGAAGGAATATGAACCGGCACCGCTGTAAAAATCTCTCCATAAGAAGAATGCGTATTCACGACCTGCAACAAGTGGCCAAGTACCTGTTTTTTCATCAAACTTAACAATATTGTTTTGCTCGTCAATAAATACTGCCGCCCAATCATATAGCTTATCTTCAATGTCATAACTTCCATAAGACTGCCAACCATAATAGCCTGTTTGATTTACCATTACTCTCCAAGCCTGGTTGTCGCCGTTTCCGTCACTCTCATATACAGTACCATAGTATTCGTCAACATCAAATATACCAATACCGTTATTTCTTAAATTATCGGTTACAGAATCATAACTTGCAGTTGCATAACTCTTCTTGTCCTTGTACTCAACAACAACAGGAGTATCAATAGCTCTCATAATGCATTCATTGTTAAACTCGATATATGTACCGCTATCATCAAAGTTTATATCGTAACCACCTTGTGAACAAAGAACATCATATGAAACAGTAGTTCTTGTATTGTCGCCAAAAGTAACATTATAAGAAAAATCACTGGGGTCAAGTATATTATAGCAATCAAAACGACCTGTTGGCTGTACAACCTCAATGCTCTTTACGCTATCCTCTGCACTTACCTTAAAGGCAGACATCTGTACTGTTGATGGATTATGTCCACCAACAGACGGTTCATACGGTCTTATTTCAAAAAGATATGTTGTTTCGGCACCAAGCGCAAAGGTCATAACATCTCTTTGCTGCCAACCATACTCATCGCCACTATACCACTCAATATCTCTTTGTTCTACAAAAGATTCTGTATTAACATCATAAACATATATCATAGCTGAAAATTCCGTAAATTCAATTACGTAATCACTTGCGGCAGCGGTGGTGAAAAATACGTATGAACTTTCGTAATTTGTTATGGGCACATTTGTTGGTGTACCCGAAAGCTGTATAGGACTGCTTTCGTAGGTTGCAATTTTGTCAAAATCATAACCGGATGTTTTTGTGCCTGGCACTTTTTCATAAAGTTCTTCTGCGCTTTTAACGGTTGCGTTTGAACCGCCTTTTTCAAAAGCTGCTGCATTTTTTGGTGCTGCTGCCGAAACCTGCGCCGCAGGAGCAAAGGCAAAGCCCACAACCATAACAAGTGCTAAAGCAAGACTTGTAACGATTGAAAATGCTTTTTTAGTTAATCTCTTGTTTTTCATTTTTTAACCTCCTGAAATAAAATATAAAAATTTCCAACAAGCAAAAATTTTTTAGCAATACAATAATACCACATTAACAAACTTTTTACAATTACAATATTGTAACCTTTATCTTAAAAACTTGTCCAATTTTGCAAACTGCAAATCATCTGAATTTGTGTACTCGCTAACGTCAAACGGTTTAAGTTTGTCAAGCAAACCGCAAAGACCCGTTTTACTGTAAGCCGATATATCGTCAAGCTCGATTATTGGTTGGTTATAACCAATGTCACCAAGTATATAATGAATTTTTTGGTTATAGGCAATCGGCAACACCTTTTTGCCCATAACAAGCCCCAATATAACCGAATGAAGTCGGGTTCCAATTATATATTCAGCAGACGAAAGAGCGTTTATGATGGCATCTTTGGTATCAAAGGTGTAATCAATAACCTCTACCTTTTGGGCTGTGCGCCATGGCAAAGTGCCAAGTAGTTTTTCAACAAACTCACGGTCACCCTCAAAAGAGCAAAAGCTTAAAAGCGTTACCTTTTTGCCCCCACTTACCAAATCAGCCACCGTCTTTGAAAGGGTGTCAAGATAAGCGTTACAAACCTCCTCACTATGACTGCGATGCGAAGCGAACGGATTAAACACCGATATTGCAACGCTGTCGGGCTGCGTTTCTTGCATTTCTGACTTATAGGAAAACAGCAAATCGGGCGCACGGCGTACACTCTTTAAAGATGAAAACAACTCGTATGAGTAGTTATCTCTAAAGCAAACGTCCTTAAAGTTTTTAAACTGTTTGCCCCATTTTTGCTTAAATTCTTCGGTAGAGTATGCGCCAAAGTTGCAAGAAATGGAGTAAAACGGTTTGCCACGTTGTTTGCGACGGCGACGAAGCTTATAGTCAAGCTCGTAATCACCTATCTGCTGATATATTGAACCGCCTATATGCACTGTAGCGCTACTGCGCTTAAGCAGTAACAGTTCAAACAAATCGGTAATTTTAAATTTGTCACCAAGTCTTTTAACCTTTGCAACCAACGGGTCATCGTAAGCGTAAAACTTAACGTTGTCAAACTGTTCAAAAAACGGACGGTAGTAACCAAAACAGTAAACCAAAAACATAGTGTTTGGGTAACGTTTCAGCAGTTTTTCAAAAAACAAATCGTCACCAAGGTTCATACCGTAAAAACCGTAAAGCATTACGCTTTTGCGGTATTTTTTGCCGTTTTTATCACGCAAAATCAGAAAATGATAACAATGCTTAAGCACGGTAATTGCCTTTTTAATCAGCCTTACAACATTGTATTCCACAGTTTTGTTAAGCAGTCGCTGTTTGTGTGCAACAGCAGCGTTTAAATTGTCAATTTCAAGTTGCTTGTGCGCTACCAAATTTTCAAAATACTCTCTGTCTTGCTGCAATTTTTCTGCGTGCTTAGTAAGGGCGGCATTTGTTTGCTCTAAATAAAGTGCGTGGTCATCAAGCGCATCTATCTGCGCTTTGTCGTAAAGCACTTCGCTTGATTGCAGTTTATAAAAATCTCTGATAGAAAAACCAAATTTATCTCGGGCAAGCTCTACGTAGCTTTTCTCTTTAAAAAGACGTGAAAACTTCAAAATTGAAAGAATTTTATTTTGTGGCAGTACCATAAGTCCATCCTGCAACAAAAATGCCTTTTCAATTTCTATTTCCTCGTGGGTGTGCTCACCGTCAAGTTTAAATTTATCGGCAAATGCCTCGCAAAACAAACTGTCAGGACAGTTGTCAATCATTTTATAAATAATGCGTGAATACTCGGTATTGTGAGCAAGTGTTTTTTGAATACTAAGGTCACTGTTGTGGCTACCGCTTGTATCCATACGGTATTTAATAAGCGGTTGTGTAAAAACATAAATAGGATATTTTAAAACAAGTCTTGTCCAGTAGTCAAAATCGTGCAAATAGCAAAGCGACATATCGTGAAAACCTATATCGTCCATTACGCTTTTTCGCATTGTAGAGCCGGGATGCAAAAGATGATTTGACGATTCAAAGAAAAGTCTTACAAAATCGGCCTGTGTTTTGGCAGTGGTGTTAAAAACGTTTTCCAAAAACTCGTCACGCACGTCATTACTGTTTTGGTCAATAATGGTAGGACGGTGAAAAACTGCACCATATTCGAGATTGTTTTCTAAAAAGTCAATTGTCTTTTCAACAAGGTCGGGTGCCATTATATCGTCCGAATCAATGTGAACCATATATTCGCCCTTTACCCTGCGGTATCCCTCGTTTATGGCGTTTGAAATATGACCATTCTTTTCCAAGCTATAAAGCTCTATACGTGGGTCGCTAAAGCCCTTTATTATTTCGGCAGTATTATCGTTAGAGGCATCATCTATTACAATAATTTGCAAATTTTTATAACTTTGGTTTATTACCGAAGTTAGTGTGTCAGCAATATATTTTTCGCAGTTATAGGCATTTATTGTAACACTTACAAGCTTGTTTTGACTCATTTTTTATTTCCTTTTTTGAATAATTTTTTACCATTTTATATTATCATTTTTACCCTTTTTTGTCAAGGTAACACAAAAGACCGATAAAGACTATTTATAAAGTCTTTATCGGTCTAAAATTACCACTCAATCTCTATTACGATGGGCTCGTCAGAATATTTATCGGCATCAATGCCGTAAATATGAAGCAACGGCTTCTGGCAATCTTTTGTCATATCCATAAATTCCGGCAGTGGTATTACGTCATATTTTAACATTTTTCCCGAATTCATAAACTTAACAGCTTTAGGACTGACTGGGAAATTTTTTATCGCTACCGAGTTTGAAATTAACCCCTCGTAAAAATGAAGATATGTTTTGCCATTTTTAATACTTGCTATATATTTGTCATGACAAATTCCATAGTCTGAAGTGTCGGGTTCAGTTCTTTCAAGCACACCTTGCATTCGGTTGTACCAATCGGCAACCTTTACAAGATTATGTTCATATTCTTCGGTTATAGTGCCATTTTTGTCAGGACCCACGTTAAGCAAGTAGCTCGCACCCGCAGACATATATCTGTCAATTGCACAGCACAAATGTCGTTTTGTGTAAAAATCCTCTCCTATTCGATACCCCCAAGCATGCGCTCCTACCGAATTGCACGCCTCGGTCATACGGGCAAAATGTCCGGTGTTTTCCTGCTCGTACTCTCGTTCCGGGCTTGAGAAATCACCCTCGCTCCAGCCTCGGTCATTTATGTAAATATTGGGTTGCAATTTTCTTACTAACTCGTTAAGTGACGGGTCGTAAATACAAGGCGGTATATCCCAAAAGAGTGTATAAATATCGCCGTAATTTGTAAGAAGTTCAGTAATTTGTGCTTTAATAAAATCACGTAGTTTTTTAGTATCAACTCGTGTCTTATATTTAGCGCCCCACTGGTGCGACTTGCTTTCAGGATTATAACCATATTCATAATGCCAATCAGGGTTGCTAAAATAAAGTGACAGAAGCAATCCGTGCTTTTTACACGCATCGGATAACATTTTTAACGTATCCTTACCATAAGGGGTATTTGCAATATTATAATCGGTAGTTTTAGTGTCCCACATGCAAAATCCGTCATGGTGCTTTGCAGTAAAACAAATATATTTCATACCGCATTTTTTTGCAAGTATCACCCATTTTTCAGGGTCATAACCCGTGGGGTTAAACTGCATAGCCATATTTTCATATTCTTCGTGGGGTATATAATATCTTGCAAGTGCCTGCTCGTGAAGACCAAGAGCGGCATATGGTCCCCAATGAATAAACATACCAAATTTATTGTCAAAAGTCATAAATTACACATCCTTGGGTTTCTAATTATCTTTATACCATACTTTTTTATATAATGCAATAAGCCCCTTGATTTTACTCAAGGAGCCTATAATTAATTATTTTGCATAAAATGCCTTTATATCGGTTATAGCATAGTCACCATCGTAAGAGTTGATTACAACCTCATATTTAGATGCACGCAAGGCGCTGAATTTGCAAAGCACCTTATGGCCTATTGTCTTGCCCTCAAAAAGCAAAATCTTTTTGTGTCGATATCTGGGCAAATAACCGTACACACTAAATGATTTAACCCTTTGACCGTTGGTTAAATCCTCTTTAATCATAACGCAGTTTGTAAGATTTTTTTCATATGGTATTTTCCACTCTTCGGTGGGGCCTGCTTGATTGTGAGTTATGGTATATACGTCACCGTCTTTTCCCATATCGGTAAAATCAGCAGGTGTGCCGTAACCCGATTTTATACGTGACCCGAGCTCTAAAATACGCTTTACGTCAGCATCGGGTAGCAGTCCTCGGTCATCGGGACCAATGTTTATAAGGAAATTAGAACCGTGCCCTACCGACATTTCATACATACCAAAAAGCTCGTCAAGGCTCTTAATTGTATTTTCATTATTGTCATAAAACCACGTAGCTCGCAATTTACAGTCGCACTCAGCAGGTAAAAAGATGGCTTTTTCCAACTTTTGTTCTTCGGTTGCAAGCTCAGAAAAATCGGTTGAAGATACAACAAGCGGATTGTTAAGTGATGCGTAACCGTCTTCGTTACCAACCCAACGCACGCCGGGTGTCCACTCGGGGTCGCAGAAGGTAAGCATTTCCGGTTGCATTTTATCCATTTCCTTCACAATACGAACCTTGTCATATTCGTGACCCTCACTACCACAGCCGTCAAACCACAAATAATCAATTTTACCGTAGTTTGTAAGCAGTTCGGTAATTTGATTTATAAAATAATCATCATATGCCTTCGCATCATCAAAAGGTATAGAGTATTTACCCCATTGGGCAGGTGAATAGTAAAGACCAACCTTTAAGTCATACTTACGGCAAGCATCAACAAACTCACGCACAACGTCACCTTTACCATCTTTCCAAGGTGTTTGTGCTACGCTGTAATTGGAATATTTTGAAGGCCAAAGCGCAAAACCGTCGTGATGCTTGGTAGTAAGTATTGCATAGGTAGCGCCTGCCTCTTTTGCAACACGAATCCACTGCTCACAGTCAAGTTCAGTTGGATTAAACCTTTCGGGCGGCATATCCTTATTATCCCAGTCTACATGACCGGGGTAAAAGGAACGAATACCGAAATGGAAAAACATACCGTATTCCCAATCTAAAAATTCTATCTGCTTTTTATAACCGTTCATAATAACATCCCCTATTTTTTGCCTGCTGCGGCGGCATCCAAAATATTGGTAACCATACCACGGTTGCCACCTACGTTATTAAGCTCACCCGAAATCTGATCTATAGATACACCACGCATCTGCATAAGCTCACTTATAGAGCAAAAACGATATCCGGCTCTGTAAAAATCAGGCAACAGTTCTTCTAAAATCTTATAGGTATCTTCCGAGAAAACACCTGTTTCGTGGCAGAGAATTACGTCGCCGTCTTTCCAACTGCTAATGCCTTCTTTAAATACTTTACGGCGGTCGTTAAAGGTCTTGCCCTGATCCCAGTCAAGTGCATCGTGCTTAAGCCAAATTACAGCAAGTTTTTGCTCAGAGCAAACCTTAAATGTGTTTGCAGTAGGCTTTATGTTGGGCGGACGGTAAAAATTAACCTTGTACGGTGCACCGCTTCGTGTTTTTAGATTACCCTCTAACTTTGTTGTAAGGTTGTTTATGTCTGCTTTTATCTGGTCATAGCTCGCTTCACCGCCACCTATGCCACCAATGGTTGCCACAAGATGATTGTCACCGTGATTGCCAATATCCCAACCGGCATTAATTGCTGATTGCATAATACCATAACTGCCACCGTTAATTTTGTTGCCGTTTACAAAAAATGTACCGGCGCCCTCATACCACGAAAGCAAATTCACAAGACGGGTCATATTTGCACTTGGACCGTCATCAAACGTAAGTGCAATAAGCTTAAAGTCCTTAGAATGATTTTTCCACTCGTAGTTGGGGTTTATAGCACCGTCTGTGCCCTCTGACGAGGTAGGCTGTTCGCTTGAAACGGGTGCACTACTGCTTGGATTGCTTGGATTACTTGGTATATCGGTTGGAATTTGATTTTCACTTGTTGTCATACTGCTGTTACCATCCTGTATTATGGTTTCTTCTACAATAACTTCAACGTCGCCGGACGACGCTGTGTCGGTTGTGGTGCATCCTGCAAAGGCAATCGCAACCGTAACTGCAAGCAAAAATGTTGCAATTTTTTTGGTCATAATAGCACTCCTTAAACTTCTAAAAATTTCAATTAAATATTATCATCGACCTGTTAAGATGTCAAGCAAATCTAAGCCATATAAATGACCTTTCCGCCGAAAAATTAACGGTGATTTTATTGTTGTCTATTCTGTAATTAGCATCATTGTTCTGATAAATTGTTTCACCAACAAGACCCGATATATCTTTAGGTAAATCAAAGGTAAAGATATCACCCTTTGCGGCTTCACGGAACAAAATTAAATGCACAGTATTTTTACCTTCATCGGCACAGCAATAACCCGAAAAATTCATACCGTCGGGTCTGTTACCCACAGGCATAACGTGTGAAGCAAACAACTCTGCCTTGTATTCTTTATAAATATTTGAAATTTTAGCAAGGCTGTCGGCATAGTCATCATCAAGATTGCTCATCTCCATCCAAAAAAGCGGATTTGCAACCATTACCGAGGCAAAAAGATAATCGGGACTATAGGTATTTGGTGCAAACAATAATCCCTCATACTTGTCGGTATTACGACGTGTGTTAAGCAGTTCCATCTGCAAACGGCGTGTTGGTATAACGTGTGCTAAATTCCAAATATTTTTAAATGTGTTGTGTGGAAAATAGTTTGGAAAATCGGTATAACGGTTTTCTACAAAAAGGGTACCAAACTGCGGCATATACATATAACCAAAGCGGTCCTCTGCCGTAACGTCAAGGTTAAAACGCATATCACCCTTGGTGCGATTTACAAGTTCTTGCATAAACTCTATAAATCTCATTTCACAAAGTTTGCTGCGAATTTTCACACCGTCAAGCTTAAAGTAGCGAATACCATAGGTATTATAAAAGTGCATCAGTGTTTCAATATCTTTTTGATAATTTTCAAAATCGTTTGACGAGTCAGGACCAAACCAAAGACCAACCTCTATGCCTAAACTTTTTGCTTTTTCTAAAACGGGTTCAAGTCCGTTTGGAAAACGCTCGGTATTAATCTTCCAAAAGTCGCTGTCGTCGGCATAAAAGCCTTCCCAAACACCGCCTGATTTTCGGCGTGAGTTGGCAGTAATGCCTGACTCCCAACCATCGTCAATCTGGATTATATCTACGCCCATTTCCTTGGCTCTGTCGAGTTCTTTTAACATAAATGACTCGCAAACCGCCATATCTTGACTGCGGTCACCCCAGGTGTTCGACATACAAAACAGCGCTTTACGTGGGTCGTCTACACAAAAGGCGGTGTTATAACGCCACATTTCAGTGTGTATTTCGTTGGTTTTGCCTACACCCACAGCCGACGCATAATAAGGCACCTTGCCGTCGGGTATATTGTTAAAATCAATGCCTGTGCCGTAAAGTGTGGCGTAAAGACTGCCCTGCATGGTAAAATCAGGTCCTTTGCGGTTAAGCGCCGAGCTTTCGGTTGGCGAATGTTTAATCATCATAATTGAGTTATCGCTTGTATAATCGTTTATACAAAAAACGTTACCTTCGCGATAAAGTTCACCATTTCTAAAAGAATAAACGCTGGCGTTTTGCTTTTCTACAAGCATATCGTTGTAGTCGGTTTTGTCATAAAGTTTGTAAGACTCAACGCTTAAATGACGGCAAGACATTGGAATACTGTCAAGAATATCAAAATCCACCTTATCATTTACAGCCGTCTTATTTTGCTCTTCCTCAACACCGGTAGGTCCTGCTTTTGTTGTTGTTTCTTCCGCAATAACAACATTGCCTAATTTAGAAACAAAATTTTGATTATATATAAAACTGATTTCGGGGAATATTAAATACTCGTACCAAGCGGAGCCCTCTTTACCTTTTAAGCAAAGTGATGCCTTAAGGTGCGGCTTCATACCGTATGGATTTTCTATAATCTCGGTTTCAAATAAAACATCAGGAGTTTCGTTTTCATCAAACACGGGGCAGCGTTGCCAAAGCGAATTGCCCGACCAGTCAAAATTAGTTGCAGTATCACACACACTGTCTGTACGCACAGCGGCACCCTTTACCTGTAAAACTTTTTCTATCTTGCTGTTACCAAGCTTTATAAAACCGGTACTTTTATCATAAATTGCATAGCAATCTTTAAGCATAATATTCCCCCTCGGGTATTCTTGAGTTTATAATAACATAAACAAACAAAATTGCAAGAAAAAAAGAACGGAAATTTTTAAATTTCCGTTCTTAATATTTATTTTATTTCAACGTTACTATCAATTTGTTCGCAATTTAATGTTTCGCAATGCACTTTGTTACATTCAACAGTACCAGCCCTAATATCTCGACCTGCCGTTACGTTATCTCCGCAATTAATATCCCCAAGAATATCACAGGCCGCTGTTACGTTATCACCACAATTTATACCGCCATGAATATTGCAACTGCATTGAACACTATTACCGCAATTAACGCCACCCCACAAATTTCCGCCAACTTTAATTGAACCGCCTGCGTTGCAACCACCCGTAATATTACCACTTACTTCAATATTACATTTACTTTCAACATTTTTTGCGTCACCTATGATTTCAAAGGTGAATTTTTGTGTTAACTTATCAGTCACTTGCAAAATTTTTTTACCCACACAAACCACACCGCGAATAATATCGTCATCTACCCAAGGCAGTTCTGTGCAATACTTGATATCGCTTTGTGTATCACGTGAAAACAATTGGTCTATACTGCAGTCAAACAAATCAGCCATAATTGGTAAAAAGGATATATCGGGGGTTGATTTTGCGTTTTCCCACTTTGAAACTGCCTGAAAAGTAACGCCCAACTTTTCTGCGAGTTCTTCTTGCGTAAAACCAAACTTTTTACGAAAATTTTGTATATTTTCTGCTAAAACAATATTTACATTATCCATACTAACCTCTCCTTTGTTTTGATTATAGCATATAAAACTTAATCAAACAATAAAAGAAAGGTTGATATTATTCAACGATGGGTTGAAAATTTAAAAACCACCACGATGGATAGTTTCACCTAACCAATAAGTTCCAATAATCGTTTTCTACTTAAGTTATACTCATCTATTATATCATCATACAAAAACATATTATCTGCTCTAAGAACCCGCCCATTCAATCCAATACAAGCTATTAACATTTTTTCAAGTTCCCACTTTGAAACATCTTTTTCTTTATTAAAATAATCTACCATCAATTGTCTTTTTCCATTAACAACAGTGGTAACATTATTACAATAAACATATAGTAGATACTCCCTAAAATGACCGCAATTAGGATATATGTGTCTCTCATATTCATCTTTTAATGATGAAAAAAATACAGTGGTATATATCAATTCGTAAATTTTTCGTCTTATTATATGTTTTCTATAGTCACTGTTAACTGTAAGAATTCTTATCAACTGCATTTCAAGTGTTGAGTATCCCCTTACAATAATGCTATTTTGAATAAATTCTACACCTGCATTATATAATGTTTTTACAGATTTATTATATTTGATGCATTCCATTACACGCTGGAATTTAATTCCAATAAATTCGCTGGTCAAGAAATTATACGCATTTGTTCTTTTAAAGTAAGTTTTATCTTCAAATTCGCAAAGCATATCAAAACGTTTTTTCATATCCGCTGAAAAATCTATTCTATAAATCAAGTATTTATCAAACTTTTTTCTTAATTCACTCAAACTGATTACGTCAAATGGTCTCACGGCGGCGATATGTACACACATAAATATTGAAACCGCGGATAATAACAAAAAAATTATTTTCATCCATTGTATAGAAATGATGTGCGATACAAACAAAAATCCTAACGATACAAAGTATATCATTAAATGATGCATAAAAAATGCATTATACAAAAAATCTGCAATCTTATAACGTAACTTGAGTACAATCTTTTTCTTGGCACTGTCCTCAGTGAAATATTGTGTCATAAAAAACATAATTAGAAATGATAGTACAGATATTTGCCACAACCGCATAACACATGCTATACCAGCGAAAAAAGAAACTAAATAAAACAAAATTACTCTTTGATATTCTTCAAATGAATTCATTGTAAATATTGAAAATCCAACTATAATATAAATTATAAAAATATTATCAGTAAATAGTTCCATAAATTGCCCCCTTTACAAGCATTATACCATAAAACTAGAATAAATCAACGGTGTGCCGTTGCATATCATCATTGCGAAAGTTTTTTGATACACACTAAAGCGTGATGATATATAGTCCTAACGGACTGATGAGATACAACGATAGCGTTGCTATCGTTGATGATATACCATTGCTTTCTCAATGGATAACAAAAAGAAGGAAGCAAAATTGCTTCCTTCTTTTTGTGTTGGCATCTACTTATTTTCCCAGGCAGCTGCCCGCCAAGTATCTTCAGCGCAAGTGAGCTTAACTTCTGTGTTCGGTATGGGAACAGGTGGACCCTCACCGCAATCAACACCAACTATGGCGCCTCAAGTAGG
>JAZUNQ010000035.1:0-13933 GCA_045604205.1 Acutalibacteraceae bacterium | reverse complement strand
GAAAAGGCCCCCTTGTGTAAAGGGGGCTCCGCCGCAGGCGGTGGGGGATTGTCATATTTCTATAAAATACAATCCCTCCGTCTTTTGCTTCGCAAAATCCACCTCCCTTTACACAAGGGAGGCTAACAAAAAGGCTTGACCGAACCAAAGATTGTAACTATTGTTAGTATACTCTTACAAATGTTTTTTTGCAAGTGTTAGATACTTTGAACGAGATTGATAGTTTTTTAATATTACCCGTTTTTCCTTTACAATGATAAAATAATAATGATATCAAATTAAAAGGGGTATACTGTTATGAAAGCACTTGTTAAAAAATATCCGCAAAAAGGTCTTTGGTTTGAGGACGTTCCCGAACCACAGGTATCTGATAATGACGTAAAAATAAAAATACATAAAACAGCTATTTGCGGAACGGATTTGCACATCTATAACTGGGACGAATGGTCACAAAAAACAATTGATACACCACGAGTAATCGGTCACGAATACGTGGGTGAAATTGTTGAAGTTGGTGCCAATGTAAAAAATTGGCGCATTGGTGACATTGTTTCGGGCGAAGGACACATTGTTTGCGGCAAATGCAGAAACTGCCTTGCAGGTAACGGACATTTGTGTAAAGATACCGTTGGTGTTGGCGTGAACCGTGATGGTGCATTTGCTCAGTACTTGGTTATACCGCAAGAAAACGTACGTCGCTGTGAAAAGGATATTCCCGAAGAGATGTACTCAATATTTGATCCGTTTGGCAACGCTGTTCATACAGCACTTTCTTTTGACCTTACAGGTGAGGATGTCTTAATTACGGGTGCAGGTCCTATAGGAATTATGGCAGCTGCAGTTTGTAAATTTGTGGGCGCCCGTCACGTTGTTATTACAGATATTAATGACGAAAGATTAGAGCTTGCAAAAAAACTTGGTATTAAATATACGGTTAATACCGCAAAAACTGATTTAAAATCATTTATGAGCGAAATCGATATAAAAGAAGGCTTTGACGTAGGACTTGAAATGTCGGGTAGTGAAATTGCATTTAATTCTATGATTGACTGTATGATTCACGGCGGCAGAATTGCACTGTTAGGACTTTTAAAAAGCGACACTAAAATTGACTGGTCAAAGGTTATATTTAACGGTCTTATAATAAAGGGTATTTACGGCAGACAAATGCACGAAACCTGGTATAAAATGTCGGCAATGCTTCAGGGCGGTCTTGATATTTCTAACATAATCACTCATAGATTAGATATCACCGAATATGAAAAAGGCTTTGAAGCAATGAACAGCGGTAAATGCGGCAAGGTTATTCTTGACTGGACAAAATTGGATTAAGGAGAACAGATATGAAAACTGCACTTAAATATTTTAAAGAAACTTGTGAAACAATCGAAAAAGAAGGACTTACCAAAAACGAAAAAATTATAACAACCCCACAGGGTGCAAAGGTAAAGCTTTCGGACGGAAAAGAAGTTATAAATATGTGCGCTAATAACTACTTGGGTTTAGGTAACAATCCCGACGTTATTAATGCCGCAAAAAACAGTTATGACAACTACGGATACGGACTTTCTTCGGTTAGATTTATTTGTGGCACACAGCAGTTACATAAGGAGTTAGAGGGTAAGTTAAGCTCATTTTTAGGAACAGAAGACACAATTCTTTATTCTTCTTGCTTTGATGCTAACGGCGGTTTGTTTGAAACACTTCTTACCGAAGAGGATGCTGTTATAAGTGATGAACTTAATCACGCAAGCATTATTGACGGTGTTCGTCTTTGCAAAGCAAAAAGATTTCGTTATAAAAACAATAATATGGATGATTTGCGTGCAAAGCTTGAGGAAGCAAAGGATTGCCGTATTAAGCTTATAGCAACTGACGGTGTATTTTCAATGGATGGTATTGTTGCAAATTTAAAAGAAATTTGTGATCTTGCCGATGAGTACGACGCACTTGTTATGGTGGACGACAGCCACGCAGTTGGTTTTATGGGTGAAACGGGTCGTGGTACTCCGGAACACTGTGGTGTTAGCGGCAGAGTAGATATTATTACAGGTACCTTTGGCAAGGCTTTAGGTGGTGCATCGGGCGGCTTTACATCAGGCAGAAGAGAAATAATTGACCTGTTGCGTCAGCGTTCACGTCCATATCTTTTCTCAAACACATTGGCTCCCGCAGTTGCGGCAGGTTCGATACAGGTTTTAAATATGTTAGAAAACGATACCTCTATCAGAGAAAAGTTGTTTAGCAACACAAAATTATTTGCCCAAAAAATTAAAGAAATCGGATTAGACGTTATTGACGGCGGTACACCGATTATTCCGGTTATGCTTTATGATGAGCACAAGGCTGTAGAAATGGCTAAACGTATGATGGATAAAGGTGTTTACGTAGTTGCGTTTTCATATCCTGTTGTTCCTCGTGGCAAGGCAAGAATAAGAACCCAAATGTCTGCAGCTTTAAGTGAAGAGGATATAAACTATATTGTAAAATGCTTTAAAGAAGTAAAGGATGAAATGGGACTATAATCCATATTAAATAGATTATGAATGAAACAACAATAATTTATATTATGGAACTTATAGGCACCATTGCCTTTGCAATTTCGGGTGCGTTGATTGCAGTAAGACGAAGCTTAGACTTGTTTGGTGTAGTGCTTGTCGGATGCATTACCTCGGTTGGCGGCGGAATAATGAGAGATTTGTTTTTGGGCAAATTCCCTCCAAACATATTTTCTAACGTTATTGTGTTAATTATTGCCGCCATAACAGCTATAGTTGTTTTTGTTATATCATATTTTAATGCCAACAAGTTTGAATCTTTTGAAAAACGTATAGAAAGCATCAACAATTTTTTTGATGCGGTGGGCCTTGCAACCTTTTCGGCAATTGGTACCGAAATGGCATGTGAGCTGGGTTTTTCTGATATGGCAATATTTTCAATATCAATGGGATTGCTTACGGGAATTGGCGGCGGCATAATACGTGATATTTTGGTAGACAGCACACCATATGTTTTAAAAAAGCATATATATGCATTGGCATCCATTATTGGCAGCACTATTTATTATATAATTAGAATAAACGGAAATAAAATTGTTGCACTTATTGTTTCAATACCTATAATAGTAATTATAAGGCTTTTGGCGGCTAAATATCATTGGAAGTTGCCAAAAATCAATTTAAATAATTAGTGTTGCGAAAGGATAAAAATATGACTATAACCCAGTGTAAATACGTTCTGAAAATTGCAGAATGTGGTTCCTTTAACGAAGCGGCAAAGCAATTGTTTATAGCACAATCAAGCCTGTCGGTTAGTGTAAGACAGTTAGAACAAGAGCTTGATATCAAGATTTTTGAACGTTCAGGCAACGGTGTATATTTGACCGAAGAGGGCGCCGAATTTGTAAGATACGCAAGACACCTTGCAGAACAAAATGATTTTATTGTTAACAGATATACCCAAAAAAAATTAAGCAAGCGTTTGTATGTTGCTACACAGCATTATGATTTTGTTGCAGATATTTTTGGAAAATTGGTTGATGAAACCAAAGATGAGTTTTTTGATTTTTCATTAACCGAAATGAAAACCTATGACGTTATTCATCAGGTTGAAACCTCTTATTGCGATATTGGTATAATTGCAATAGGTGCTAATGATATCGGCATTATGAAGCGATATCTAAGCAAGCGAGATTTGCAATTTACTCCTTTTTTAGAGGCTTTTCCACACGTGTTTGTACGCAATAATCATCCACTTTCCAATCAGTCTTTAATTACGTTAAAGGATTTAGAAAAATATCCGTACGTAACTTACGAACAAGGGGAGCATAACGTATCATTTTTTGCCGAAGAGATAGTAGATATTCATAGTGATAAGCACATTGCAATCAACGACAGAGCAACCTTGATGAATGCGTTGCTTTCTACCGATTGCTATACGGTTGGAACAGGTATTATGCCTTCTCAACTTAATGAGGGAAGAATAATTAGCATACCGCTTGAAAGTGAAGACTATTACACAATAGGATATATTTTGCGTACCGATAGAAATGTATCAGAATTAACAAATAAATTCATTGAAATGTTAAATTTAACAGCTAAAGATTATACAAGCGAATAAAAAACACAAAAAGGCTTGACCGAACCGTTCGGTCAAGCCTTTTGCTTATTACTGCTGTGGAAAAATAGAATCGCTGTTTGAGGGTATAACGTAATCCTCTTGTACAAGCAACCATTGATCCAAAAAGGAACGTAACACAATAAACGTATGAGTAGGGTCCTCTTTAACCTCGTTAATTTTTAGTCCATCGGTGGTCTTGGCAATTGTTTTTCCTTCGTGGTATGTTCCTTGGTAGGAATACGGCACATAAGTATGACCTTGCCATACTATAGAATTTTCAAAACCTCTTTGAGCGGAGTGGTCTGTTACAATTGCGCCCGTTGAAAATAAAATGATTAGTATTGTGGCTATAATAACTACTAACGAAATAATACCGATTATTAATTTTTTCTTCATACGGACATTCCTTTTAATTTAGCTGATGTTTTTTAGAATCAACTAAAAAAATCCTTCTTGTGTTTCGACGTTTAATATGCCGTAGCCGGTCAAGGTAGCCTTTGGTTCTGAAAGGTCATAACGGCCCGGCCACCACGACAAAAACTCCTCTGAAAGTCTGCTTATAGGCGTGTTTGGCATATAGAAAATAAAGTTTGTACCGCCTTCAATACCGTATGGGCCACTTGCTATATATTTAACCCCTTCTTCAATCCATTCATCCGGGGTTTCTTCTATTGTAAGATTGGTTAACGTCATTTGGTAAGAATATTCATCAATCTTTTTTATGTTTTCAAACTTGCCTGAAAAGTTACAAATATAGACAGTACCATTTGGGTAACCGTCACCCATATCGCCCATATCAGAATCGTGATAACAACCTGTAAAAGATCCGTCAGGGTTCAATTTAAGTTCGGTTCCCCAACCACCTGCACCGCTTGAAAAATAAAATGATGTTACTTCCTCAATGGGTAGAATAGGTTCCGGTATAGATGGATTTGTTAACGATTCGTAAAGACTAAGCAGCTTTTCTTTGCTTTCAAAATTGCTGACAAGTACTTTGCCGTCGGTAATAGCATCCTCAACAGTGGGTGACATTATTTTTTCACCGTCAATATAAATAGAAATTGTTTTACCAATGTTCTGAAATGTTGCTGTTGCAAATTTTTTACTGCCTTCCTGGGTTAGCTCAAGCAAAAGTGAATACATACCAAACTCTGTTTGCTGTGCAGTAACGGATGCAATGTCGCTTGCAGTAAGCACAACGGTTCCGCTTTGATCTATAAATTCTATATTAGCTTTATCTGAAACATTGCCTTTTTTAAAAACTATGGTATTTTCTTCAGGTTCAATAATTTCAACATAACTTGACGTATCGTCAGAGGAGCTTAAAAAACCATCGGGTATAAGCAGGCATCTGCATCCTGATAATGTACAAATCATTACAAAAATCAAAGCTATTGCTAATATTTTTTTCATTGTAAAAGTCCTCCTTTATAATAAAACTTCCTTGTTTGTTCCGTAAAAAATGTCTTCTTTGTTTGATATAAGTTTAAAAAACTGCTCTAATTTGGCCCAGTTTTCAGAACTGAAATCCATTTCATAGGAATGCCCCATAATGCAAAAAATTTGTGGTGTGGTGGGCTTTAACTCGATAAATTTATGACCTAAATCCATCATAACATCAAAATCAAGATGGTAAACGGTAGGATTAAATCTGTAAAGATTTTCTTGCGTAGCAAAATTATGTGTAAATGTAATGGTTCGGCTGTATTTAATGCCTGTATTATTTTTAATTATTTCGGCAACACGGTCGTCATTGTTAACGCCGCCACCGGGGTACGCCATACCAACAACCTCATAACCTACCATTTCTGACAGGTTAAGGCGATCCTTTTCTACCTGACGTATAATTTCTGCATCTTCAAGCGGGGGCAAATGTGGATGAGTAAGGGTATGTGCGGCAACCTCGTGCCCTGCGTAAAAACTTTTTATGTCATCGGGATGAATTTTATAGTGCGATATACGCATACCTTCACGGGTGAGGGTGTGATGCATACCCAAAAGCTCTGAATTAATATTAAAGGTACATTTGAGGTTATACTTGTTAAGAAGTTCTATAAGACGTATATCCTGTGTAACGCCGTCATCATAGCTAAAGGTAACCGCCTTAAGCTTTCCGCTATTCTTAAAGTTCATAAAATCACCGCCATTTTTTTGAGTATATCATAACACAAATTTTATTGCAAGGAACAGTTTTGTAATATATAATAATGTAAAGTATAACAAATTGGGGTGAGGGTATGTATAAAACTGCCAATGAACATTACAAGCAAAAATTTGGCTCAAAGGTGTATAAACTATCGCTTGACGGCGGTTTTACGTGCCCAAACCGTGACGGAAATTTGGGGCATAGAGGTTGCATATTTTGCTCTGCCTTTGGCAGTGGTGAGTTTGCTGCAAGGGGGAACAATATAACCGAACAGCTTGAAAACGCAAAACAAAGGGTTGAAAGCAAAATAAAGTCGGGCAAGTATATTGCATATTTTCAGTCGTTTACAGGCACCTATGCACCAATTGAAAAACTAAAAAATATTTATTACGAGGCAATAAAACCCAATTATATTGTTGGGTTATCAATAGGCACACGACCTGACTGTTTGGGAGAAGACGTTATTGAACTGTTAAAAGAGATAAATAAAATCAAACCCGTAAGTGTCGAACTGGGACTTCAAACCACCAATGAAAAAACAGCAAAATATATAAGACGTGGATATAAAACACCTGTATATTTTGATGCTGTAAAGCGGCTAAAATCGGCAGGAATAGATGTAGTAACTCATATAATAATCGGGTTGCCCTTTGAAATGACAGAAGATGCTGTTAAAACCACGCTTGATGCTGTTGCGGCTGGTACTAACGGAGTTAAATTTCACCTTTTACATATACTTAAAAACACCGATTTGGAAATAGAATATAACGAAGGAAAAATTGAGTGTCTTACTTTAGAGCAGTATGCTGAAATTTTAAAACAATGTATTGCTGTTTTGCCACCTGATATTGTTGTTCACCGTATTACAGGTGATGGTGCAAAACGTGACCTTATAGCACCGCTATGGTCGGCAGATAAAAAGACGGTGCTAAATTATTTGAATAAATATTTAAAAGAGGATTGAAAAACATCAATCCTCTTTTTGTTATATAAATATATTGCCGTTATTTTCTTTAAGCTCGGTAATTACCGGTCGTTCAAGAGTGGCGGTGTTGGGCTTGTGCATTATAAAATAATCTTTACCGTCAAATGCTTTAAATATCATACCGTGACCGCCGTCAACTGCCGAAAGCGGTGTTTTGCAAACACTCCAATTACCGTTAATATCTCCGGTATCACTTTGTGATACCAGTGTGGTATATCCGTTTTTGTTAAATGATGACCAAACAGCCAAAAGTTTATCGTTATGGTTGCGATACAAAAACGGTCCATCGGTAACGTATCCTTTAATATCTTTGCCAACTATACAAACGTCTTTATAATCCTTTGCACTCCAAAGAATTCTTGGTTTGCTTACTGCACAAGTAAGATCGGGGGATAATTGCATTTCGCACACGGTTCCGTTTTCAATATGTACCCATTCGTGACAAAATATAATGTGCGGATTACCGTTTTTGTCAATATAAAAAGTTCCATCAAGGCATTCCCAATCACTTGGGGTAATGGGATTTTTTGTAAGCGGTACAAATTTACCGTCAGGCGTATTGCTTACAAGTATTTGTGTGCTACGGCAGGTGTTGGGTGACTTAAATGAGGCAAACATATAAAATTTATCTTTGTAAAAATGCACCTCAGGTGCCCATGCATCGGTAGTAGCCCAAAAGTCGTCTGTTATTTCAAAAACGCTTTTTGCGTCGCTCCAGTCTTTTAGGTCGGCGCTTTCATAAACGTCAAATCCCGTTTGCACACCAACTCTCGAGCCGTACATATAATATTTATTATCAAAAGGCAATATAAAAGGATCACGAATATTTATTTCACTAAGTTTCATAAAAATCACCATATATATTTTAATATTAAACAATTGAAAAATCAATATATTTATGGTAATATCTTATTGTTATATGAAAGGGGCGTGTTTTTTGTGAAAAAGGGTATATTTATTTCAAGTTCACAATTGGATGAGAAGTTTTATTATCTTGAAAAAAACGAATTTGGCAAAATACATAATACACGTGATAATGATATAACTTCACAAGGTGGCTTACTCACCGTTATGAAGCAGTTTGTGCTTAACGGTAATATCAAAGCTGCCGTTCTTCGCATTACTTCACTTGGCAATTTTGAGGCTATTTTAAACGGCAACAGGGTAGGACACGACGGTATTTACGACGAGCTTGCGCCACTTTGGACAGATTACAAGCATCGTGTTTTTGAATATAAATATGACATATTGCCCTATCTTAAACGCAAGGGCGAAAACACCTTTGCCGCTCGTGTATCATCAGGTTGGTGGTCGGGTCGCATTTCTAACGGTTATTACGGCTATAAAAAGACCGCAATTTGTGCTGAAATAGAGATAACATACAAGGATGGAACTACTGATATTATTGCTACTGATGAAAGTTGGAATACAGCAGTTGCAGGCCCTGTGCTTTATGCAGATATATGGAACGGCGAATACTTTGATGCTACGATAAAAAACCCTTGTGTATATTGTGAAAGCACAACTTGGACTTCGGCAGAAAAATTTACCGACTACACTTGCGATATTGTAGATTTTGAGGGCGAAAAGGTTTGTGTTACCGAGTATATTGCACCCAAAAGCGCTGTGGTTTACCGTGGTACAAAAAATAACGGTACCGACTTTGGCGAAATAAAGGTTGCAAAAAAGACTGTTGGTGACAACTGCGAGTGTATAACACTTAAAGCAGGGCAGACAATGGTGCTCGATTTTGGCGAGGATATTGTCGGCAGACCGTCACTTGCAATAAGGGCATTACACGGCACGAAGATAAAGTGTTTTTTTGCCGAAATGTTAAACGACAGCGGTGATAAATCACGTGGTAATGATGGGCCAAAGGGTAGCCTTTATATAGAAAATTACCGTTCAGCACTTTCAAGATTTAACTATGTAGCGGCATCCGAAAACAGTCGCAGACAACTTAATATAATTAAACCGCTTCATACCTTTTACGGTTTTAGATATATGGAAATTTCTGCCGATAAGGATATAAATATCGAATGTATTACCGCTGAGGTTTTGGGTGCCAATTTAGATTACACAGGCACTTTTGAATGCTCTAATGCAAAAGTAAATAAGCTTTATCAAAACATTGTCCGTGGTATGAAGGGAAATTATCTTGGCATACCTACCGACTGCCCACAGCGTGATGAACGTTACGGTTGGACAGGTGATACCGAGGTTTTTTGCGGTGCTGCATCATATATTGCTGATACCTATGATTTTTTAAGCAAATACTTAGGTGATATGCGTGATTCACAAATTGGTCGTGACGGCGCTTATGCCGATATTTGTCCTGCAGTTTTTGCCGAAAAATTTTGTGGTACTGCCGCTTGGGGCGATGCCGGCATTATAATACCGTACAAGCTTTGGCTTATGTATGGTGATGATACTGTTATTAGACAGCATTACGACTCTATGGAAGAATATATGTGTTACATTGAGCGTAAAAATGGTCTTAATGGTGCCAATGCTTGGTATGCCGATTGGTTAAGCTATGAACAAACCGATAAATTATACGTTTCAATTTGCTATTACTATAATAACGCAGTCATAATGCAAAGGTTTTCTGAAATACTTAGCAAAGCAAACCGAGCAGAATATTATAAGGATTTAAGCCAAAAAATACTTGCCCATTATTTTGAAAAATATGTACTTAATAACGAGATAACCGAAACAAGCCAGACGGCATATCTGTTACCGCTGTATTTTGATATGCTTGACGATAAAGTGCGTGAAAATGCAATCAAAAATCTTGAAAAGAAGATTGTTGATAACGGATACAAATTATCTACCGGATTTTTAGGAACGGGCGTGCTTTGTCAAACGCTTGCTAAGGTAGGACTTAATGATTTAGCATATAGTCTTTTACTGCAAGAGGATGATCCGTCTTGGCTTTATAGCGTAAATCAGGGTGCTACAACCATTTGGGAGCGTTGGAATTCTTACACCAAATCTGACGGCTTTGGCGATGTTAAGATGAATTCATTTAACCACTACGCTTACGGTGCAGTTGCCGAGTGGATGTATAGCACAATGGCAGGTATAAAACCCGACCCTGAAAGCGTTGGTTTTGATGAAAATTTTATATTAGCCCCAATACCTGACAGCCAAAAGCGTATAACAAGTGTTAAAGCTTCGTACCGCAGTATTGTAAGCGAGTGGCATTATGAAGATGAGTGTTTTGTATGGCGCATAGTTATTCCCGACGGTTCAGCAAAAGTTGAATTTCCGCTTTTAAAAACTCAAGAAACAGTTACAATCAACGATATTGATTTTACTGCTAAGGATTTAAGTGGTGAGATTAAAGACAAAAAAATGATATTTAAACTTACAGCAGGGGAGTATGTTATAAAGTAAATGAACAACGTACCAAAATACTACAAAACAAGTCTTACCGATGTTGAAAACACAGTAAAATCGGTTAAAAAAGCCGCTGTAAAAACGCTTTGTCTTTCTGCAGGTTGCAGACCGGTTTATATGTTTAAATATGGCGGTGAAAATATTTTTAACCGCACCGCTAATTTGTCTTCAGCCTTGGGCGGCAAAAATAAGTGTTGCTTTGCCGATAAGAACTCTTTAGATTATTTACCAACTCTTTTACTTGTGGGTTGTATTCACGGTGGTGAATTTGAGGGCACAGCGGCATTGCTTAATCTTATTAATATTATCGAAAGCGGCTGTGACCTTGCGGGCAAAGAGTTTTTTGATTTGAAATCATTATGCGATAAAATAAATCTTTTAATAATTCCTTGCATAAACCCAGACGGTCGCTCTCATATTCCGTTTGATAGTTTCGTAGGCAAAGGCTTTAACGATTTGCGATATTACAATCAGGGCACCTGGGCAGACGGCACACTTTGCGGTTGGCCGGATTGCAAGCAAAAACACCCTATAAAAGATTATGTGGATTATTTAGGCGGCTACTTTAACGATGATGGCGTAAATTTAATGCATGATAATTTCTTTGGCAAAAAAGCTAATGAAACACAGGCGCTTTTCCAAGTTTGCGAGCGATATGTACCCGATTTTACCGTGTTGCTGCACGGTGGCACCAATTGTAAAAATCATATATTAGGCCCTGCATACGCGCCACTTGAAATTAAGCAAGCGGTAGCCCGTTTTGAGCAAATTTTAAAGTGCAACTGCCAAGAAAAAGGACTCGAATTATATACACCAAACACAAATTTTGATTATGGTGAAAGCAAAAATCCACCGGTGTCATTTAATCTTCCGTCAGCACTTACTCATGTATGCGGCGAACCATGTGTTACATACGAAAGCAATCAAGGACTTGCCGATGACCCAAACGGCAGAGCGTATAGCTATGATGAAATTTATAATCATCATCTAATTTTGTTTAATTCTCTAATAGAATTTTTACTCAAAAATAACCCGTGAAAATGGGTTATTTTTATTTTTGCTGCAAACACTAACAAAAAAGTGAGGTTAGTGTTATGGCAAAAAGAATTGGCAAACGAACAATAATTTTAGAAAATAAACCGTGTATAATCGGCTACGGCTCGGTTGTTGGCAAAAAGGAATATGAAGGTCCAATAGGTCATGAATTTGATGCCCACGACAACGACAGCCGTTTTGGTGAGGACAGTTACGAAAAGGCCGAAAGTCTGCTCCAAAAAATTGCACTTGAAACTGCTATGCGAAAGGCAAATGTTAATGAAAACGATATTAAAATGATCTTTGCTGGTGACCTTTTAAATCAGTGTATAGGTTCGTATTTTGGACTAAGATCAAAAGGAATACCGCTTATCGGTCTTTACGGTGCATGCTCTACAATGACGTTGGGGCTATCTCTTGCATCAATTATGGTAGACAGCGGCGCTGCAGATATTGCAGCCGCAGTTACCTCATCACACTTTTGCTCAGCCGAACGACAATACCGCTTTCCGCTTGAATACGGTGCCGTGAGACCGCAAACTGCACAGTGGACCGTAACGGGTTCCGGCGCAACAATATTGTCAGGTGAAAAATGTGACGGCAAGCCATATATAAACGCCGTTTGCTTTGGCGAAATAGAGGACTTAGGCATTACCGATACCAATAATATGGGTGCCGCTATGGCACCTGATGATGTTAAAATAAGACCATACCCAAAGTTAGAGGGTATGGTCTTTTTCTACACACAAATCCAGTATTTAAGGGGGTTTCGAGCACTTTTTAGGTGATTATAGACGCATAAAAAACATAGAAAATACCGCAATAGAGTGTAGGTAACTATCTTCATTCTGTTGCAGAAAAAAGGAGGAATAAAAATTGTTTTATGATTATTTAGTCAAAACATTCGGGTACGATTCTCCGTTTGCTTTTTCGGAAATTGATTACCTGTACTATTCACGTTATCAAATTAGCAGAGGTTTAAGAAAACTCTGTGAGGATAAAAAGATAGTTAGATTTGAAAAAGGATTATATTATATCCCGAACAAAAGGAATTTTGGAATCAGTATTTTTCAACCTATTAAAGTTGTTGAAAAGAAATTTATTAAAGACGGCGAAAAAGTCTTTGGGTACTATTCAGGAAGTTATCTGCAATACGAACTCGGCATATCTAAACTCAAACCCGCCGTTATCGAAATCTATACCAATGAAGAAAGCCGAGATTTGCATAAAGTCAAGTTGGGCAATTATCAAATTGCTCTCCGCAAACCAAGAACGAAAATTGATAAGTTTAACGTATTTGTTCTATGCTTCTTGGAACTAATGAACGGCATAGATATCGCAACCCTTGACGAATATAAACGAAAACTAATCG
Source organism: Acutalibacteraceae bacterium (assembly GCA_045604205.1). GTDB lineage: Bacteria > Bacillota > Clostridia > Oscillospirales > Acutalibacteraceae > UBA737. Next base: position 874 of record JAZUNQ010000035.1, on the reverse strand, counting down.
CCGACTATATCACAGAAAACCGAATCACCCAAAAGCAAATCACTAAATACATACCGTATTTCCCTGATAAAACCTGCCGAAATCTAATTGAAAGCGAGGTAATCTACCGTGTCCCGCAGTAATAGTTGTATGGTTTGTACATATCTAATCGAACTTGTAGCAGGAATAATGACCGGTTACATATTTATCTATCTTGACGATGCCATCGTGATGAGATTTGCACTTTCAATGTTGTATATCCCCGCAGTTCTCGTCCTTGTAGATGCAAAATCTAAAATAGTGCGATTCCTTGTCTACCTTATGCTGACCGCAGTCTGCTTGTGGGGTGTGTTTTATGCTATTTATTGGCGCCGACCTTTCGGATTTTCTCTTATTTTTTGTGCTATTGTCGGTTTTATCTACTATGTAATATTCACCGATAAAGCAACAAAGGATAAAATGTCAAAAATACTCATCGTCAATGGTTGCTTTATCACACTCGTATTCCTAATTGCTCTCTCTTTAAACCTTATGTTCAATCCTAGACACGCACCCCTCCTCAACGGTGGTACAGTTATGTGGTGATGCTTTATCGACAAAAACAGCAACAGCGTGTTGCTTGTGATTAACTGTCAAGGATGATATAATACTATTACAATGATAAAAGGCGGTTTTGCATATGGAAACAAAAGATATTATTTTAGAACTCAGGACTAAAAAAGGATTATCGCAAGACGAACTTGCGGAAAAAGTATTCGTAACCCGTCAGGCGGTTTCTCGTTGGGAAAACGGTGAAACTACACCGAATACTGAAACTTTAAAACTGTTATCAAAACTATTTGATGTATCTATCAATACGCTTCTCGGCTCTCCGCAAAAACTAATTTGTCAATGT
>JAZUNQ010000034.1:0-4080 GCA_045604205.1 Acutalibacteraceae bacterium | reverse complement strand
GTCCGCTTGGCCTCCGACTTATAGGCATCCTGCCCCGAATAACTGCCGGGATGACTGTTTGCCATGAGCGGCCCCACCGTCCGTTGGTAGGTTTCGGTATAGCACACCGCAGGAATATTCCCGTGCATCTCTGCTCGAAGTGTCGGGCTTTTTCCGTCGGTGCGGACGTTAACTTGCTGACCGCCTTGGTCGTCGAGCAGAAGGTTGGGGACTGCGACAAAGGTCTGCTGTTTCATTCCAGGCTCTGCCGCCAACGCTCCAGCTACGCCTTTGAGGTCTCGCACCTCATCCCTTTGGTTTTGGGTAAATGCGACCGCCAGTTGATTGTCGCCTGCGTTGGCTCGCAGCGTACCGCTTACGCCTTCGTAGATGTGACCGCCCTCTCGACGGAGAATGCCGGGCTCGAACGTTATGGGCGTTATGACTCCATTTCTGCCCGTGGCTCTGTCACAGTTGACTCCAAGCGTTGCCGCCTTGTCGCCCGTTACATCGCCGTTGTAGCCGTCTATGCCATAGCAGATGGATAGTCCCCAATCATCCCTTCCTCTGCCATTTTGCCGATTTCGTAAGCTGCTCTCGCTATCTGGAGGGTTTCCTCTTGAGTCAAGGGGGTTTGGTTCCTCTCCCGCTCTATCATCTGCTCCAAGGCTTCCTTCAGCATCGGCGGCAGTTCTTTGCCACGGCGTTCCGCTCTCCGCAGGATACCCTCGCAAGCCTTCGCGCTCAAATAGTATTTTTCCGGCGCATTCGCCTCTAAAATCTGCGACAAGGTAGATTCTACGGCGACGTTGGGGGACTCCCCAGTATTGAGCGTCAAAAACTCGGTAAGCAATGCTCCATCCGTCTCCGACGTAACTGTCGGCGTAGGCCCATCCTGCTTTCGGAACCGCAGGCATAACGGCTGACGGCTCGACGATTTTGATGAGCTCTTCGAGGACGATGCGGAAGTCCTCTCCTTTGTTGCTACTGAAGGCTCCGGGGACGTTTTCCCAAAGAGCGAATCTTGGATAAATTCCATTTGTTGCTTCCCTCATTTCCTTGATGATGCGGACAGCCTCCATAAACAGTCCGCTGCGTGTAGTTTCGTCGTCACCGTTGTCCTCGTGCTTAAGTCCTGCACGTTTGCCCGCCACGGATAAGTCCTGACACGGGCTGCCAAAGGTGATGATGTCAACAGGTTCGATTTCTCCTCCGTTGATTTTGCTGATGTCTCCCAAGTGCTTCATCTTGGGAAAGCGGCTCTTTGTGACCGCTATCGGGTAGGGTTCAACTTCCGATGCCCATACGGGCGTTATCCCACATAGTGAGGCGGCAAGCGGAAAACCCCCGCTACCGTCAAACAAACTACCAAGATTCACTGCTCACCATCCTCCAGCACATCTTCAAGCATCAAGGTCACGATCCCGGGGAGAAATAGCGCAGCACCCTTTATAAGCTGACGTACAAACCACTCACACGACATTGCTGGGTCGGTGTCCGCCCTGCCTATTGCGCCGAGGATCAGAATGCCCCCTATAATTCCGCACACAGCCGATACCGCTATGAGGGCACATTTTATTATCTGTTTAACCTTCACGACGTCTGTCCTCCCCCGTGTTGTTCATACCGAGAATGTGCCGTGCAACCCGTGTTATCTCTTCGTCGTCCTTGCGTTTTGTCTCGGCCTCCGCTACACGGTATTTGTCATACAACATCCAATGCTTTTCATTGTTGCTCATGTGCTTTTTCATACTGCTTAACCTCCTCGGTCATATAACCCTCTGCTCTCCGCTCAAGAGACCGCCTAACAGCGTTTCGGGCGGCAAGCGTGTAAGACCAGCCAATCCGCAAATCTGCTCCACAGACATTCTGGACGGGTCGGTAAGGTACTGTCTCATCGTCGGAAGCGACACACCGCAAGCCGATGCCATCTCTTTGACCGTGTAGCGATAGGCTGTACGCAACAGCGACAGGTTTATTTGCAGATTCTGTATTGTTTCGTTGATTCGGCTTTTCATAGTAGGCCTCCTTTGTGTGACGTACGTAGCAAGTTATTCCTCAACATTGGACTTCACAAGTCCATTTTGAGCGAAAAAAATTTGTGACGGATTTTCAATTTGAAGCGCATCAATCATTTTGTTCGCCTCATCAATACCGAATGTTCCCTTTTTCATTTTTCTTGAAAAGGTGCTTTCGGACACACCAATAAGCCTTGCCACCCTTGCCTGGGTAAGTCCGTTTTTTGCGAATTCGGCCCGAAGTGCGTTTGCGTTCATTTTTGTCCCCCTTCCATCAAGCTTTTGTTGTTCTTATTTTACCACACCAAAATGGACTTGTCAAGTCATTTTTAAAAAAATATTTTTTATTCTTGCAAATTTTCAAGTCCCGTGTTATAATATACGCGTTCCAAGAAAGGAAGGATTTTTGTGACCCTCGGTGAAAAGATTCGTTATTACAGAAAAAAGGCAAACTTCACCCAAGCCGAGGTGGCCGAAAAGCTTGGGTTTTCCAGAGAAAACATATACAAGTATGAAAAGGGCGTTATCACCAACATTCCTTTATCACGCCTTGAAGGGCTTGCCGCATTATTTGATATAAGCCCTTCTGAACTTGTAAATTGGGATGACGAACAAGAAAAGCCCACCCCCGACAACGAGGATGAGCTTGATATGGCCGAAGTAGTCAGCCACCTCTCAAACGAGGAGCTGTATGATCTTTTGGACGCTGTTAACAAGAGGTTGAGGGAGCTTAACCGTTAGATATGCCTCCTTTCCGGACGCATCTCAACAGAGCCCAAGCTTCATGCTTAGGCAGTCGGCTCAAGGCTGCAAGTACGTCCCTTTCAAGGTCGGCTCTGTTTTCGGTTTTGCCCCCGAGCAAAGCGGCATCTGCTTTGCGGGTGGTCTGTTGTTTCAAATCTGTAATCATCATATCGATATTATAGAACAACTGTTCGTTCGTGTCAATACCTTTGGCGTATCTTTCGTGTTTTTTTTACACGCTTGCTGTGACGGTTACGATTTGAGCGGGAGCAGTCTTATTCCTCATTGCTTTCTACCTCTTTCGGGTTGGAGTTTTAATTTATAATCAAGCGGTTTTCCGCTTTAGTTTTTATGAACGGCGAGCCGCCGCCTGTCGCCAAACTTGCAAACGGCTCACCGTCAGCACAAAGGCTGAGAGGGTCGTATTGACCGCTTTTAGCCTATCAAATTACACAATGCAAGTCAATACGGAAATAACAAGCGGTGATTGTTATACTACAATTTTGCTTGCTATACACGTATTTTCGGGCAGGGAGGGGCTAAATGCACAAAAAATTCAGAGCGTTATACGATGAAAACAAGCCGTACAACATTTGCTTAAGCTGTCCGCACCTTGGAACGAGCTGTGACGGGCCTAACTTTTTGGCAATGTCTTTTGAGCGTTGGGTCGAATGGTGCACCATAAGAGCTGACCAGCTTGATATGACCCACGCCGACATAGCGGCACGAGCCGGCATAGCAAAGGGAACGGTAGACAGCATTCTATCCGGCCGAAGCGGAGACGTGCGCCGTGAGACAATGGCGGCAATAACTCACGCCCTTACGGGGGATTGTTGGGGGCAGTATCCTTGTCACGATCTATACACGGCTCAAAGAGATACCGCAGATTTAGCCGACGACCTAAACGACGCCAACGAGGAGATAAGTCGCCTTAAGGCTGAATTGGAAAAGCAGGAGGGCTCGCGCACACGTCAGGTAGATTTTCTTCGGGAAGAGATAGCAGCAAGAGACCGTCGTATAGACATACAAAACAAAGCAATGTCCCGTCACGAAAAGCACATAATAATTTTAGCCGTTGCCTGCGGCTTTCTTGCGCTTCTTATAATAGCATCCTTGGCCGCAGACGCATTTTTAAGCGGTATAGGCTGGATAAGGGGATAGGAACATGGCAAAGGCAAAGAAGCTCCCCTCGGGCTCTTGGAGGGTAAACGCCTACATCGGCAGGGATGAGAACGGCAAGCAGATCCGTAAAAGTTTCACGGCCGACACAAAAAAGGCCGCCGAGCTTGCGGCAGCGCAGTACGTAGCCCAAGAGCATCACGAAGCCGATCCGCAAAAC
>JAZUNQ010000033.1:0-36368 GCA_045604205.1 Acutalibacteraceae bacterium | reverse complement strand
TCGTGGCAAAGACGTTAAAGAAATTATAGGTTAAGGAGGAGCAGCACTATGGCAACAAAGAAAAAGGCTGCCGGCCTTACTGTAAAACTCGTAAAGAGCACAATTGGTTCTAAAAAGGACCAGATCGCAACCGTAGAATCTTTGGGTCTTCGCAAGGTAGGCGATGTTAAGGTTCAGCCTGACAACGCTCAGACCAGAGGTAAGGTAAACAAGGTATCTCACCTCGTTAAGATTATTGAAGGCTAATAAGTTCTACACGGCGGTTATATAACCGCTAATTAAGCAAGGAGGTGCGAACAATGAAATTGCATGAATTATCTCCCGCAGTTGGTTCTACAAAAGAATCAAAGCGTATAGGCAGAGGTCATGGTTCCGGCAACGGTAAAACTGCCGGTAAAGGTCACAAGGGTCAAAAGGCTCGTGCCGGTCACGGTATGAGAATTGGCTTTGAAGGTGGTCAGATGCCACTTCAGAGACGTGTACCAAAGCGTGGCTTTAATAACATTTTTGCTGAAGAATGGATTGCAATCAACGTAGCAGCCCTCGAGGTATTTGAGGACGGTGCAACAGTTGACGCAGCTGCTTTGGCAGAAAAGAATATCATTAAAAAGGCTGACAAGCCTGTAAAGGTTTTGGGCAACGGTAAGCTTACTAAGAAGCTCACAGTTAACCTTAACGCATTCTCTGCATCTGCTGCAGAAAAAATTAACGCTGCAGGCGGAAAGGCAGAGGTGATCTGAGAATGTTGGAAACTTTAAAGAATGCATGGAGGGTAAAAGAACTCCGTAACAAGATTCTCTTTACCATTCTTATAATCGTAATTTTCCGCATTGGCTCAGTTATTCCGGTTCCTTTTATCAACCCAGATGTTATTGTAGAAGGAATTCAAAGCGGCAACGAATTTTTGAACTATCTGTCAATTCTTACAGGTGGACGTCTTGAATATGGTGCTATCTTTGCTTTGTCAATTACACCATACATCAACTCTTCAATTATTATTCAGTTGCTTTGCGTTGCGATTCCTTACCTCGAGCGACTTTCTAAAGAAGGCGAAGAGGGTCAGAAAAAACTTGCAACAATTACACGTTACACAACGGTTGGCTTAGCGCTTGTACAGGGTATTGCTTACTTCATTTATTTAAGTGAGACAAACTCTTTAACCGTTAACAAGACCGGTCATTTGTGGTTTGCAGGCTTTGTTATTGTATTAACACTTGCTGCAGGCTCGGCAATTGTAATGTGGCTTGGTGAGCAGATTGACGTTAAGGGTATCGGTAACGGTATTTCGGTACTGCTTTTTGCAGGTATCTTGTCACGTGGTCCACAGGCATTCGGTGCATTATGGACCTACTGGACCGAATACAAGCGTTATTTTGCAGTAATCGGCATTGTAATTGCATTCCTTTTGGTAATTGCATTTATCGTGTGGATGACACATGCAGAACGTCGTATTCCTGTTCAGTATGCAAAGCGTGTTGTTGGTAATAAGATGTACGGCGGACAGAACACACATATTCCGATCAAGGTTAATATGTCCGGTGTTATGCCTGTAATCTTTGCTTCATCAATCTTGATGTTGCCAACAATGGTTCTCAGCTTTACAAATACACAAACAGTTGATAAACTTGGAAATCTCAACCTACCATTCTGGAAAGATGCATTTATGCTTTTCAGCACACAGGGAGTTTTCTATGCAATAATTTACTTTGTAATGATTATTGCATTTGCTTACTTCTATGCAACAATCCAGTTTAATCCGGTTGAAATGGCTAACAATCTTCGTAAAAACGGCGGTGCGGTTCCCGGTATCAGACCCGGCAAACCCACATCTGATTTTATTTCAAAGATTTTGTCAAGAATAACCTTGATGGGTGCGCTTTTCTTGAGCGTAATCGCAATCCTTCCTATAATCATCGGTAATGTTGGCAATATGCAGGGCATTACACTTGGTGGTACTTCTGTACTTATTATGGTTGGTGTTGCACTTGACACAGTTAATAATCTTGAATCTCAAATGATGATGCGTCATTATAAGGGATTCTTAGATTAAGGAGAGATATTAGAATGAAACTCATTCTTTTAGGTGCTCCGGGTGCCGGAAAGGGTACCCAGGCAGAGATTATCTCTGAAAAATATAATATTCCTACCATCTCTACCGGCAACATAATTCGTGCTGCACTAAAAAACGGTACCGAGATGGGATTAAAGGCTAAAGCTTATATCGACAGCGGTAGGTTAGTTCCCGATGATGTTGTAATAGGCATCATCAAGGAACGCTTAGCCGATGCCGATTGCCAGAACGGTTTTATACTCGACGGCTTCCCACGCACAATTCCACAGGCACAAGCGCTTGACCAAATGGGCATTAAGATTGATGCGGCACTCTCAATAGAGGTTAGTGACCGTGAAATAGTAAAGCGTATGTCAGGCAGACGTGTTTGTGAAAAGTGTGGTGCAAGTTACCATATCGAGTTTAAAAAGCCGACAAAAGACGGCGTGTGTGACACTTGTGGCGGTGCACTTGTTATTCGTAAGGATGACGAGCCCGATACGGTTCTTGATAGGCTTGATATCTATCACAAACAGACCGAGCCGCTCAAAAGTTACTATGACACTCAGGGCAAGTTGATTACCGTACAGGGTCAACCCAAAGTAGAGGACACCACAAAGTTGGTGCTCGCTGCTTTATCGGAGATATAAGCTATGATAGTCCTTAAAACCGGCCGTGAGCTTAAGGTAATGCGAGAAGCTTGCAGAATATCGGCCGAAGCATTAAAATTAGCAGGCAGTGCGGTAGAGCCGGGTGTTACAACAGCCGAGCTTGACAAAATAGCCGAGCAGTACATTTTAAGTCAGGGCGCAGTTCCTAACTTTAAAAACTACAACGGCTATCCTGCAACCGCATGTATATCAATCAACAACGAGGTAATTCACGGCATACCCTCAAAAAAACGTGTAATTAAGGCAGGCGACATAGTGTCGATTGACCTTGGTGCCAAGTTTGAGGGATATCACGGCGATAATGCCGCCACTTTTGCCTGCGGAGATATATCCGAAGAGGCAAAGCGGCTGATGGATACTACACGTGAAAGTCTTTACGAAGGCATAGCGGCGGCGGTATCCGGCGGCAGATTGGGTGATATAGGCGCTGCAGTACAGCAGTATGTCGAAAAAAGGGGTTATTCGGTAGTGCGTCAGTTTGTCGGTCACGGCATAGGAACACAGCTTCACGAAGCCCCCGAAGTACCTAATTTTGGCACTCACGGACGAGGAATTCGTCTGATGCCTGGCATGACCCTTGCAATAGAGCCTATGGTTAATATGGGTGGATTTGATGTAAAGGTTATGCCTGACGGCTGGACAGTGCTTACAAAAGACGGTTCTTTATCAGCCCACTTTGAGCATACTATAGTAATTACCCCAGATGGTCCTCAAATTTTAACAAAACCTTGAGGTGCATTATGGTAGGTAGGGTAGTAATATCAAAGTCAGGTAGAGATAAAGACAAAGCTATGGTAATAGTTAAAGAGACCGAAAACTATCTGTTAGTGTGTGATGGAAAAGAGCGGCCGGTTGAGCGCCCTAAACGCAAAAACCCGAAGCATCTGAAACTTACCAGACTTCATCTTGAAGCACATCAGCTTGAAACCAACCGCACATTGCGCAAAGCACTTAAAGATTGCGGTTATGAGGAGGAAATGTAATGTCAAAATCAGATATGATTGAACTTGAAGGCACCGTTGTTGAAGCAATGCCTAACGCAATGTTCAAGGTAGAAATTCAAGGTGGACATCAAATCCTTGCCCACATCTCAGGAAAACTTCGTATGAACTTTATACGTATTCTTCCCGGCGATAAGGTAACGGTTGAAATGTCCCCGTACGACCTGTCAAAAGGACGCATAACTTGGCGTTCAAAATAAGACAGAAAATAGTGTGATGTAAAAACATCATGCCCCTAAATTTTAAGGAGGTAAAATCCAAATGAAAGTCAGACCTTCTGTAAAAAAGATTTGCGAAAAATGCAAAATCATTAAGCGCAAGGGAAAAATCATGGTTATCTGTGAAAATCCCAAGCACAAGCAGCGTCAGGGTTAATTACCCCTGATATCGCAACAACAAATATGGAGGTGCTTTGATAAATGGCACGTATTGCTGGTGTTGACCTTCCTAATAATAAGCGAGTTGAAATAGGACTTACTTATATTTATGGTATTGGTCTTACAACATCTAAAAAGATTCTTGCTGACACAGGTATCAATCCTGATGTACGCGTTAAGGATCTTACAGAAGAAGATATTTCCAAGCTTCGTGAGTATATTGACCACAACCTTCAGGTAGAAGGTGACCGTCGTCGTACAGTTGCATTGGATATTAAGAGACTTATTGAAATTGGAAGCTACCGTGGTCTTCGTCACCGCAAAGGTTTACCTGTAAGAGGTCAGCGTTCAAAAACTAACGCTCGTACTCGTAAGGGTCCGAAGAGAACCGTAGCAAACAAGAAGAAATAAGTAGGAGGTAAACTTTAATGGCTACTGCTAAAAGAGCGACAACACGTCGTCGTCGCGAAAAGAAAAACATTGAACGTGGTGCAGCCCATATCCAGTCAACCTTCAACAACACAATAGTTACAATTACCGACACACAGGGCAACGCTCTTTCATGGGCATCTGCCGGCGAACTCGGTTTCCGTGGTTCTAAGAAGTCTACACCTTTCGCAGCACAGAGCGCTGCTGAAAAGGCTGCAAAGGCTGCTATGGAACACGGTCTTAAGACTGTTGAAGTTTATGTTAAAGGACCTGGCGCTGGTCGTGAAGCTGCTATCCGCGCATTGCAGTCAGTAGGTCTTGAGGTTTCTATGATTAAAGACGTAACCCCAATTCCACACAACGGCTGCCGTCCTCCCAAGAGAAGACGCGTATAATTATAAACACATACAGCAACAATTGTTGCTGACTAATTTGGAGGTGTAACAGATGGCAAGATATACCGGTGCAGTTTGCAGACTTTGCCGCCGTGAAGGACAGAAATTGTTCCTTAAGGGTGAGCGCTGCTATTCTGAAAAATGTTCTATCGCTAACCGTGGCTATGCTCCCGGTCAGCACGGACAAGGTAGAAAGAAGTCATCCGAATATGGTTTGCAGCTTCGTGCTAAGCAGACCGCAAGACGTTTTTATGGTGTTCAAGAAGGTCAGTTCCGTCATTATTTTGAGGTTGCTGAAAGAAAACCCGGCGTTACCGGTGATAACCTTTTAAGAATTCTTGAAAGCCGTCTTGACAACGTAGTTTACAGAGTAGGCTTTGCTTCTTCAAGAGCAGAAGCACGTCAGCTTGTAGGCCACGGTCATTTTGAAGTAAATGGTAAGCGTGTTGATATCGCTTCATACCTTCTTAAAGCAGGCGACGAAATCGCTATCTGCGAAAAGGCTAAGGCAAGCGATAAAATCAAGGCTGTTGTAGAGGCTAATAGCGCACGTCCTGTTCCGGAATGGATCAGCGTTGATCGTGAAAAGCTTACAGCAAAAGTTATTGTTCTTCCAAACCGTGAGCAGATTGAAGCTCCTGTTGAAGAACAGCTTATCGTCGAATTCTATTCAAGATAATAGTAGTATTATTGTCTTATGTTTTGTCCACCGCATCGGGACACTGAATTTTAAATTTTGCGATGCGGAGAAACGGAGCTTTTAAATGATAGAGATTGAAAAGCCCAGAATTGAAACTCTCGAACTTTCAGCAGACGGAAAATACGGAAAATTCGTTATGGAACCGCTTGAACGTGGTTATGCTATCACACTTGGCAACAGTCTTAGAAGAGTTCTTCTTTCTACTTTGCCGGGCGCAGCAATCACTAACGTTAAAATAGATGGTGTTGTTCACGAATTTTCTACCATTCCGGGTGTAAAAGAAGATGTAACCGAAATAGTTCTTAATCTTAAAGGACTTATCGCAAAACTTCACGCAGATTCTGCTAAAAAGATTTACATTGAAGCAGAAGGTCCTTGCGTACTTACTGCTGAAGCAATCAAGTCTGATTTTGAGGTAGAAATTCTTAACCCAGATATGTATATCGCTACTCTTGATGAGGGCGCAAAGCTCAATATGGAAATGACCATAGATAAGGGCAGAGGCTACGTATCTGCAGAGCAGAATAAACCGGCACAGAATATAATCGGTGTTATTCCGATAGATTCTATCTACACTCCGGTTTTGAAAGCAAACTTTAACGTTGACAACACCCGTGTTGGTAACGTTGTTGACAAAAACAAGCTTACACTTGAGGTTTGGACCGACGGTTCTATCAAGGCTGACGAAGCAGTATCTATGTCTGCTAAAATCCTTATTGAACATTTTGAGTTATTCCTTAACCTTGCTGAAGGCGTAAGCGAAACCCAGAGCATTATGGCAGAAGCAAAAGACAACGCTAAAGAAAAGGCTCTTGACCTCACAATTGATGAGCTCGACCTTTCTGTTCGTAGCTTTAACTGCCTTAAACGTGCACAAATCAATACTGTTGAAGACCTTATCAATAAGTCAGAAATGGATATGATGAAGGTCAGAAACTTAGGTCGCAAATCTTTGGAAGAAGTAATTGCAAAATTGGCTTCGTTCGGCTTTGCGCTTAAGAAAGACGACGAATAAAGGAGTGAATATCAATGCCGGGTACTCGTAAACTTGGAAGAACCAGTGATCACAGAACCGCTATGCTTCGTGCAATGGTTACTTTCCTTTTAGAAAACGGAAAGATCGAAACAACCGTTACACGTGCTAAAGAGGTTAGATCAATGGCAGAGAAGTATATTACACTCGCTAAGACAAATACACTTCATAGCAAACGTCAGGCAATGGCATTCATTACTAAGGAAGACGTAGTTGCAAAGCTTTACAACGAAATCGCTCCTAAGTATGCAGATGTAAACGGTGGTTACTGCCGTATTACAAAAACAGGCCCACGCCGTGGCGACGCTGCTGAAATGGCAATTATCGAGTTAATCTAATTCTCGCAGTTTAGTAGTCACATTTTCGTAAAAACGATAGCAATGTTCTTAACTATCTACCCAGCCGAAAAGCTCGTCGCATTCTGCGCTTGCTAATTCGGGATGATGTGGGTACTAAAGCAAAAAAGTAAAAACACCTTTCATGTGAAAGGTGTTTTCTTTTTTGCAGATAAATAGTAGCAGAGGGTAGGAATAGGTAGTGTTGTTTATAAACAAACAACACATTATATTGTGCCTTTTGCATTTTTGTAAGAATTTATAACAAAAAAACATAAAATTATGAAAAAAACTATTGAAATTTTGTGTATTTTATATTACAATGTATGTGTACATAATGTAATTGTGGGTTGGTGTCTCTATTGTTAGGAACCGGCTCACGTCAACCAAATAAAGTAGGGGAGTACCCCACAGGGAAAGGAATGGTTTTTAAATGACAAAATTATTTAAAAACAGTAAACAGGTATTTGCACTTGTTGTTGTATTTGCAGTGCTTGCAGTATCTTTGTTTACAGGCAGCATCAACAACATTACTGCTGATGCGTGCGACACTTCAAAGGTCGTATATTGGAACGGCACCAAGGCATCAAGCTTTGCCGGCGGTGACGGTAGTGAGGGTAATCCTTACATAATCAAAACAGCTGAACAGTTGGCACTCTGTTGTTTGGGTCAGACCCCGGCAACTTCAACCGGTAAGTATTACAAGGTTGATGACAGCGTTAGGATTTTTGTTTTGCAGCCACAAAGTGTTGTAAATCTTGACACTCTTCTTGGCCTTGACAATGCGGAAGCAGTAAAGAATTACTTAACAGGTCTTTCCGGTGTTAAGAACTGGCAGAGTCAGTTTAATTGGAGGAGCTTTAACGGTAATTTTGACGGTAACGGTGCTACAATTTACGGTCTTTATGCAGACGGTGTGGCTGCTAGTATGGATGACGTAGGTCTTTTCCCACAGTATGACGGTGGTTATTCAAATGGTACCGGTATCGTAGCAAACACCTGCAAAAACATAGCTGTTAAAAATTCATATTTTAAATCAAAACGTCGTTTGGGCGCTATCACAGGCGCATCTTATGGTAAGGGCTATGGCGCTGACGTAAACGGCATTATTTACTATGATAAAATCGCTGTTATTAATTGCTATATGACAGCAGTTGGTAATATTAACTACTTTAATGAACAGGGTATTCTTGTAGACGGTGGTGCAAACGATGTGTCGGTGCTTACTAACTGTCTTGTAAAGGGTAACTATGCATTCAATACCGAACAGGTAAAAAATATGGGTGTTGTTGCTGCCGGCGATAGAAACGGTATAAAAGATAATAATGGTAACATCGTTAAATCTAAGTTCTCAAATTCTATCGTTTTGGGCACAGACCCGTTCCGTAAGCAATATTATAATGATCTTGTTTTTATGAACGCTAAGGATCCTGTAACCGGTAGCACGGTAAGAACCTTCTTTGAAAATATTATAACCGATCAACCGGCTGGCAAAGTAACAGTAACCAATCCGTCAGGTTGGGGCAGTTCAACTTCCACTGCTGAATTTGCTGAGAATAATGTTAAGCAGGTAACTGCTACAGGCTTTGATTTCCAGGCAGCAGCTTCAGTGCTTGATTGGGAAAACATTTGGTTTATGACCGAAGACGGTCCAGAGCTTCGTGAATTCCACGGCGCAATAAACAAAGTGGTTACAAACACAACACACGTTTGGGAATGTGCAGATTGCGGTCTCCAGTCTCCCGGCGGTGTGGCAGAACATAACTTTGTACTTCAGGGTACTGAGGTTAAGGGTGACGGCACCGATGTTTATGCTTGTTCAGTTTGCGGTCACACCTGTTCACACGGTAGTCAGACAGCGGCAGCTTACGATCCGGGCGATTGCGTTACAGCATCGGGTATTTATACAAGATGTAACTATTGCGATTGGTACATTGTTACTGATATAGGTGAAGTTCCAGGACACGAGCTTGAATATGTTCCCGCTTACGGCGGTCATTGTGCAGAAAATGGATATAAAGAGCATTGGCATTGTACAGTTTGTGATAAGCTTTTTGCAACAGAGGATGAATTTGCTCCTATGAAAGAGGCAGTAACACTTGCTGACCTTTCAACCGGTCTTGGTACTCATATCAAAGACGAAGACGAAGATGGCGTAATCGTATTATACGATGAAAACGGTCACTGGTTCATTTGCGAAATTGATGGCGGTAGAATTAACTCCAAAAACAATGCAATGGCAGATGACGAGGTTGAAAAGCACAAGTTTGAAAACGCTCAGTGCGTAGACTGTGGTTATGTTTGCGAGGATCACACTTTCTTACCAACCGGTAAGGTAATTCACGGCAGTTGTTATGAAGATGAAAAGACCGAGCAAAAGTGTACAAAGTGCGGCTGGAAAACATTTGAGGTATCCAAAAAGGCCGGACATACAATTGTTAAGGTAGATGAGGTTGCTCCGGACGATAAGATGGAAGGAACAAAGGCTCATTACAAGTGTGAAGTTTGTAAAGAACTTTATAGCGATGCTCAGGGTAAGAACAAGGTAACAAATGCATCTTTGATAATTCCAAAGCAGTTACCGGAAGGCGGCAACGACGTTAATCCTAACTCAGGTTCTAACAACGGCTATATGGTAAATCCAGACACAAGCACAACAAGCCCTGTAACAGGCGAAAACTTTGCTCCTATTGCTGTAGCAGTTTCACTTATTGCGGGTGCAGCATTAGTTCTTGTACGCAAAGTTGTTAAAGCATAATTAATTAAGTAAAGCACCTACCAAATTGGCAGGTGCTTTAAAATTATAATAATTTATAGAAACTATATTAATAGTGTTAGTATAAAATTAAAGCTCACTGTACTCAGTACAGTGAGCATTTTTATGTCAGTGGAACATCAAATATATAACCGGCTGCAATTCCCAATACTGCCGAAATACAAATAATAAGCACAGGTGGTATTTTTATTTTTTTAAAGAACACAAAAAATAAACTTATACCAAAAATTGCGAGGGAAATATAAAATTCATAAGACTTAAAAATCGCAAGGGACATACCGTTTGGTAAAAATACAGTTATTGCCATAGTAATTATTGCCGAAGCGATAAGGCCGATTGCAGTAGGCTTAAGTCCTGTCATAACACCCTTTACGATGTGACTGCTTTGAAATTGCTTATAAAAGTGAGCTACAATTAAGATAATAATAAAGGATGGTAAAACAACACCCATTGTTGAAAATACAGCGCCCCAAAATCCCTGCTCATCAGCACCAACATATGTTGCCATGTTTATTGCAAAGGGCCCGGGAGTTGATTCGCTAAGAGCAACAAAATTTATAATCTGATTTTCTTCTAACCAACCTTTTGCAACTACCTGCTCTTGTGCAAGTCTTAACATTGCAAGTCCGCCGCCAAAGGTAAACATACCAATTTTAAAGAAGGTCCATAAAAGATCAAGCAAAGCCATCATTTTTTTGCCCTCCTTCTAATAATAGAATAGGTAACAAGGCCAAATACAGCAGCTGCTATAATGATATAAAAGGTGTTAATCGGTACAAACTTTGTTATTATTACTGAGGTTATAACTGCAAATGCAATAACAGTATATGATACCCAGGTTTTTTCGCACTTTTTGTACATAGAAATAAGTGCCTTTATAACCAACGCCAAAACACACGCCCTTATGCCCATAAATGCATATTGTACGGGTTTAAGTTCCTGAAATCTATCCAAAACATAGAAAACGCATAACATTATTAAAAACGATGGAACCACAACACCAAGCGTTGCGGCAATTGAACCTAAAACGCCACAAACTCTGTAACCTACAAAAGTTGCAGAGTTTACCGCAATTGGTCCCGGTGTGGATTCGGCAATTGCTACGATGTCAAGGACATCCTCGTCGGTTATCCATTTGTGTTTTTCGGTTACCTCGTGTTGAATAAGCGGTATCATGGCATAACCGCCGCCAAAGGTAAACGCCCCAATTTTAAAAAAAGTAAGGAAAAGCGTAATCGCTTTTTTAAAGTTGTCCATAGCTTATTCGTCCTTACCGCAACAACGTTTATATTTTTTACCGCTGCCGCAAGGGCAAAGGGCATTTTTGCTGACAACGCCTTTTCCTCGTACGGTAAGAGGCTTGTCATTACCGGTTGTCTCCTCGGCAACCTTTTCACGCTTGACCTCTTCGTTTTTACGAACCTGTACCGACATGGCAAGCTTTGCAGTCTGCTCACGTATAGCGGCAGTCATTGCCGAGAACATATCATAACTTTCGTTTCTGTATTCAACAACAGGGTTGTGTTGTCCGTAACCACGAAGGCCGATACCCTGTCGCAACTGGTCCATAGCATCAATATGATCCATCCAGTTAGTGTCAACTGAACGCAGTAATACAACACGTTCAATTTCACGCATAACAGCCTCTCCAAAATTTGCTTCACGCTCGTCATATTTGCTGTGAGCAACAGACTTTAACTGTGCGGCAACATCATCGGTATCAAGACCTTCTAACTTTTCAGTTGTAAACTGTGTATCTTCGGGGTTAATTATCCAACCGCCAAAATATTCACGCAATCCCTTAATATCACGAGAGCCGTCGTTATCGTCGGGGGTAAGATAAATTTGTGCATAAACGTCAATGGTATCATCAATCATTTTGATTACCATATCCTTAATGTTTTCACCATTAAGCACACGGTTTCTCTGGTCGTAGATAAGCTCACGTTGCTTGTTCATAACGTCATCGTATTCAAGCACGCTCTTACGGGAAGCAAAGTTAATACCCTCTTTACGCTTTTGAGCGCTTTCAATGGTTTTAGAAAGCATACCGCTTTCGAGCGGTTGGTCTTCACTTATGTTCATTGTGCTCATAAGACCCGCAATACGTTCGCCGCCATAAAGACGCATAAGGTCATCTTCAAGCGAGATATAAAACTTTGTATTACCGGGGTCGCCCTGACGACCTGCACGACCACGTAGCTGATTGTCTATTCGACGGGAATCGTGACGTTCGGTACCAATTATACAAAGACCGCCGCTTTCTCTTACCGCATCAGCGTGGGGAGCAATTTCTGCTTTGTATTGACTGTAATATTCTTTGTATTTTTCTCGTGCCGCAATAATATCGGGATTTTCGGTTTCACCAAAACCTGTGGCTTCAAGAATCATTTCTTCACTTAGTCCATCGTGACGAAGGGCAGACTTTGCCATATATTCGGCATTACCGCCAAGCATAATATCGGTACCACGACCTGCCATATTTGTGGCAATGGTAACGGCACCCGGCACACCTGCCTGGGCAATGATTTCTGCCTCTTTTTCGTGGTGCTTAGCATTAAGAACGTTGTGTTTTATTCCACGCCTTTTAAGCATAGAGGACAAAAGCTCTGATTTTTCAATAGTAACGGTACCAACAAGCACAGGCTGATTTTTTTCGTGACAGGCAACAATGTGGTCGATTACTGCATTAAATTTAGCGTTTTCGGTCTTGTATACAACGTCGTTTTCATCAACACGTGCAATAGGCTTATTGGTGGGAATTTCTACAACATCAAGACGGTAAATTTCCTGAAATTCGGTTTCTTCGGTCATGGCGGTACCCGTCATACCCGAAAGTTTGTTATAAAGACGGAAGAAATTTTGGAAGGTAATGGTAGCAAGTGTTTTAGATTCACGCTCTACCTTAACGCCTTCTTTTGCTTCAATTGCCTGATGTAAGCCTTCGTTATAACGTCTGCCGTACATAAGACGACCGGTGAACTCATCAACAATTATAACTTCGCCGTCTTTTACTACGTAATCAACGTCACGCTTCATAATACCGTGGGCACGTATAGCCTGATTTATATGATGAGCAATCTCAATATTTTCGCTGTCATTAAGATTTTCAATTTGGAAATACTGTTCCGCTTTTTTTACACCTTCGGGGGTTAGGATAGCGGTATTTGCCTTTTCGTCTACAACGTAGTCGCCATTATAAGCGGCATCCTCGTCGCTTGCCTTGTCGTCCATCTCCTTAACCCTTACCAATTTAAGCGCCTTGGCAAAAGCGTTTGCACGGGTGTAAAGGTCGGTAGATTTGCTGCCTTGCCCCGAAATTATAAGCGGGGTACGTGCTTCGTCTATAAGTATAGAGTCAACCTCGTCCACAATGGCGAAGTTGTGTTCACGCTGAACCTTTTGTTCTTTATAGGTAACCATATTGTCACGCAGATAGTCAAACCCAAGCTCGTTGTTGGTGCAGTAGGTAATATCTGCATCATATGCTGCACGTTTTTCGTCCTTATCCATACCGTGAATGATAAGGCCGACTGACAAACCTAAGAAACGGTACAGTTTACCCATCCATTCGGAGTCACGCTTTGCAAGATAGTCATTAACCGTTACAATGTGAACACCCTTACCGGTAAGACCGTTAAGGTAAGCAGGAAGTGTTGCAACAAGAGTTTTACCTTCACCTGTTTTCATTTCGCTGATACGGCCCTGATGAAGTATAATGCCGCCCAAAATCTGAACAGGGAAGTGGCGCATACCAAGCACACGGTCACCTGCCTCACGGCAAACGGCAAAGGCTTCGGGTAAAATGTCGTCAAGTGTTTCGCCCGTTGCTATACGGTTTTTAAATTCGTCGGTTTTATCACGCAACTGTTCGTCGGTAAGGGTGCGATACTCTTCTTCATAGGAAAGCACCTTGTTCATAATCGGACGAATGCGTTTAATTTCTTTTTCGCTGTAATTACCAAAAATGGCTGTAAGTAATCCCATAGTTAACCTCTTAATAAAATAATTATATATATTATATAATAAATTTGTTAATAAATAAAGTATTATTTGAGTGTGATTATATCATTGTTATAGGACAATCCTGATGTATAATGTAAATTACCGTCGACATCTATAAAAACGGCTTCAGTATCGGGAGTGTTTTCAATAAGCTCTTTTGCTTTTTCAAGCCCCAAAAGTATACATATTGTTGATAGTGCATCGGCATCAAAAGATGAGTCTGCAATTATGGTTGCAGAGCAAATATTGCTTTCACATCCGTAGCCTGTTTTAGGGTCTATAATGTGGTGATAGTATTTACCGTCCTTTTCAACGAAGCGTTCGTAAGTGCCTGACGTTACAACCGTTTTGTTGCGCAACTTTAATGTTGCAGCAGAGGAGTTTTCAAAGGGCTTTTTTATTGCTACAGTGTAATCCCTGTCGCCCCAAACAACAATGTTGCCACCCAAATCTATAATTCCTTCTGATACGTTATTTTGTTTAAAATACTCAAGTAATCTGTCGGCAATATAGCCTTTGGCAATACCGCCAAGGTCTATTTTTTTGCCGTTTAAATTGATTTTGTTTTCATTTATTTCTATGCTCTGATAGTCTATGTTTTTAAGCGCTTCGGATATTTCATCACGGGTAGGAATAATCTCGTTATTAAAATCCCAAAGCGAACTTACAGGGTAAATTGTTATATCAAATTTACCGCCGGATAAATCCCCATAATATATCGCTTTTTCAATTATTGCTTTGGTGTGTTCGTCCACCTCGACAAAACCTGAAGCGTTATTAAGTGTATATACATCACTTGTTTCTATTGTGCGGCTAAGTAGACGCTCATATTCTTCGCAAAGCACGAAAGCACCGTCAAGCGTATCGCTGTCGCAAGCGGCGGTGAGTGTTACTATGGTGTCAAGTAAAAATCGAGTGTCTTTATTTTCCTGTTGTGCACATCCGCACAGCATTAACAGGACCAAGCTTAAGTTAATAGAAATAATCTTTTTCATAAAGATTATTATACAACTTCTTCACTTTTTTGTAAAGATATGTTAAAATAAATATATAAGTTTATAAAAGGTGGTGACTGTTTTGAAAAAGGGGGATATAATTGTAATTGCCTCGGTGGTAACGGCGTTTGCATTATCGTTGCTTTTATGGCTACCGTTTTCAAAGCAGGGAAGCCGTGTGATTATAAAGCAGAATAACGAAATTATATACAATAAGAGCATATATATAAATCATACCGTAACCACCAATAGCAACACAATCGTTATTAAAGACGGATATGTTTATATGGGTGATGCCGACTGCAAAAATCAAGTCTGTGTAAAAAGCGGAAAAATTTCAAAAAAGGGTGAAAGTATTGTATGTTTGCCAAACAAGACAATAGTAACAATAGAATAAGCGTAAAACATATAACCTTTTATTCACTGCTTGTTGCGCTTTGTCTTATTGTGGGCTATATTGAAGGCGTTTTATCAATAAGTCTTGCGGCAATAGTACCCGGAGTAAAAATTGGGCTTTCAAACGCAATTGTGCTTATGCTTGTTTACAGAGGCGATACAAAGGGTGCATGGGCGGTAAACATTGTGCGTATATGCCTGTCAGCGTTGCTTTTTGGTTCGCCCGTTTCTTTTGTGTTTTCACTTTCGGGCGGCATAGCATCGCTGCTTATGGCGAGCGTTTTAAGTCGTTTTAAATCGGTGAGCGCCATTGGTACAAGTATTGCAGGAGCTGTTGTGCACAATATCTTTCAAAGTGTGGCGGCAAGTTTTTTTGTTGGTGTCGGCGTGGTAAGGATTTTGCCCTTGCTTATTTTATTAGGCGCTGTTTGTGGTGCTTTTTGCGGAGTGCTTTTGCAACTTGTTTTAAAAAAAGTAAAGACAAATGGAATTTTTTAGTGTATAATAAGTACGGTATATTAATTTTAAAAGAAGGATAATTGTTTTATGTGCGGATTTGTAGGCTTTACAAACTATATCGCCGACGACGGTCTTGTATTGGAACAAATGATGAATTCAATCGTTCACAGGGGTCCCGATGCGGCGGGATTATATGTTGACAAGGATATTGCCCTTGGCTTTAGACGACTAAGCATCATAGACCTTCAGGGCGGAAATCAGCCGATGTTTAACGAGGACGAGTCATTGGTGCTTGTGTTTAACGGAGAAATATATAACTACAAACAGCTCAGGGACGAACTTATAGAAAACGGACATATATTTAGTTCTCAAGCCGATAGTGAGGTTTTGCTTCACGGCTTTGAGCAATGGGGCGAAGAGGTTGTAAATCATCTTAGGGGTATGTTTGCCTTTGTTATATTCAATAAGAATGATGGCACAATTTTTGGCGCACGTGATATGTTTGGTATAAAGCCGCTTTATTACACAATCGGTGATAATAGTTTTATTTTCGGCTCAGAAATAAAGGCTTTTTTGCATCATCCTGAATTTAAAAAACAGCTAAACGAACAAACGTTGGCACATTATCTTTCCTTTCAGTATTCACCTTGTGAAGAAACATTTTTTAAGGGTGTTTACAAATTACCGCCTGCCCATAGTTTTACCTTTAAAGACGGTGAAATTGTTAAAAAAAGATATTTTAAACCTGAATTTAAAACCGACCCCGGCGTAGTAGATTTTTATGCCGACGAAATTGACAAGGTTATTCGTGAATCGGTATCGGCACATAAAATTGCCGACGTAGAGGTAGGCTCATTTTTATCAAGCGGTATAGATTCAAGCTATATTGCCCAAGCCGCAAACGTGGATAAAACCTTTACGGTAGGCTTTGAAAGTGATGATGGCGACCGATATAACGAAATCGGCTTTGCTAAACAGTTTGCCGATACAATAGGTGTAGAAAATATATCAAAGGTAATTACACCCGAGGAATATTGGGGAACCTTTCCAAAAATACAGTATCATATGGATGAGCCACTTGCCGATCCTGCAGCAATAGCGCTTTATTTTGTAAGTCAGCTTGCTTCCGAGCACGTAAAGGTTGTAATGTCGGGCGAGGGCGCCGATGAGCTATTTGGCGGATATCGAATATATCAAGAACCCATTACGCTTACGGTTTATGATAGACTACCATTTGTTTTTAGGCGTCTTGTATCCAAGGTGTGTGAGCATTTGCCCAAGGTACACGGTGTAAATTATCTTATCCGACGAGGCAAGACAATAGAGGAACAATACATAGGAAACGCTAATATTTTTTCAAAAAAAGAAAGAGATGCCCTGCTTAAGAGTGACGTTGCAAAATCTGCACCCAATCCCAAAATTTTGTGCGATGAGTTTTACGATGAGGTTGCAAATAAAGACGACGTTACAAAAATGCAGTATCTTGATATAAATATGTGGCTTATGGGCGATATACTGCTTAAAGCCGACAAGACCAGTATGGCAAATTCGCTTGAGCTACGAGTACCCTTCCTTGACAAAAACGTTATGGATTTGGCGGCTACCTTGCCACTTGATTGCCGTGTTAATAACATTACCACCAAAGTGGCGCTTCGCCGTGCGGCAGAAAAAACACTGCCACGTGTTACTGCTCAAAAGGATAAATTAGGCTTTCCGGTACCAATTCGTGAGTGGTTGCGTGCAGACGAATACTATAACCTGGTCAAAGCCGAATTTACCGGGGATGTGGCTCAAAAGTATTTTAATACTAAAAAATTGGTAAAATTGCTTGATATCCACAAACAAGGAAAAACCGACCTTAGCCGTAAAATATGGACGGTTTACACCTTTCTGGTGTGGTATAAAGAGTATTTTTAATAAAAACTAAAGGAGGTCTAATTATGAAATGTGAAAAATGTGGATATGAACAAGAAAGTGCGTTTGAAATTTGTCCGGAGTGCAGTAAAATCATTCCTGACCAAGAGGTCAGCGTTGTGGAAATTCCGTCTATTGATATAAACGGTAATCCGTCGGTTGACAAACTCAGAGCGGCGTTAAAAAACCCCTTGTTTTTGGTACTGTGCATTTTGTTTACAGTTTCTTGCGGACTTTCGATTATAGGCGGCGGATTTTCGGTAATTCATATATTGCTTGCAATATTTTTCTGGATTATATTTGCCGAAACCAAAAAGGGACTTATCAATATTAAAAACCTTAAAACTGTAAGCGGCATAGTTTATGCCCAGTATGCAATAAACAACGTGGCGGCAATAATACTTATGGTTTGCGGGGCAATAGTTTCAGTAAGTATGGCGCTTGTTATGTTTGTGCCAAATCTTTCGGGTTTGTTAAGCCAGATAACCGATGAATTAGATAAAATTTTTGTTGACCTGTCAATAAAATTTACAGGAGCACTTGGAATAGTACTCGGTTTATTGGTGATACTTTCAGGCTTTGTATGGCTTGTTTTAAATAATCTGTCAACTAAAAAAATACATCGCTTTACAAAATCCATATATAAATGTGCGCTTGACGGCGATGCGCAGTTTTCAAAACCAAATGCAGCAAAAAACTGGTTAATAGTTTTTGGTGTATGCATGGTTCTTTACGCAATTGCGACAATTGTAGGTAATGTTTTCTTAGGCGTGTCTTTATTATTTGAAGCAGCATCAACAATAATTGCGGCTATAATGATAGATAAATATTTTATGCCTCAGTCACAATACGTATAACAAAGAACATGGCTTTTGGAGCACGGGTGGTGTCTACCGACAAACACTTTAACATCACCAAACTCATGGAGCGGACCGATTTGCGGCGTTAAAGATTTAGAGCAGTTTTTTGATGAGGTACAATTTGCGCCTGCGATTGAAAAGTAAATAAATTATAGAAATTATTATTCAAAATTTTGTGACCCCCGACACTTAAAAGAGTACTTATTAGGTGAAGGGGGTATATTTATGAAAAAAATTACAGCGCTTCTGCTTATATTAATATTATTAATTTGTATGACCGCTTGTCGTAAAATGCCCGATAATAACGGAAGTAGTGCTACAACGTCGATTATAGATGATATTATATATGGGAGCGAAGATTCGGGCGATACTCAATTATCGCCAAGAATACTTAAAAGCACTATTAAAACGCCGGGGTACGTTTATTTTTATAATGGCGGAAAATATGGCACATCAACCGATTCACAATTAAATTTTGAAATTGCGGCTAAGATTGAGTCGTGGTTTCAAGATTATGAAACGCCACCTACTGCAAATATAACCGTTGATTATGATCTTATAACCGATATTAAATGCAATCAAAAGGCAATCGAGCTTGCGTTTTACAATACCGATCATGAGATAAATTTATTGGGCACGTTTAATTTAAAACCTGCAAACAAGTTGCTTATACCTCTAACGGGCCAATATAAGTATTATGTGTTTGTTGGAAATTATGGCAAATATCAAAATAACCCATACAACTTAAATGGAAGTGGACTTGAAAAATATTTTGAGGGCATAACACTTGATAAAAAAGCGCAGGACTGGCAAAGCACCGTTATAGCGCCTACATCTGTTATCTTTTATAAGGACGGTATGCAGTCGGTATCGACCGATAAAGAGTTTAATCATAAAATCGCTCGCTTTATTGAGGGATGGTTTAAATATGAGGAATCGTATGGCGTTGCAAGTATGATAGCAACAACCGACGTTATAGATTATAATCGACGAAATGAAATGGCAATTGAACTACAGTTTGACGGTGAGATAAAATTCTATGGTGGTATTATTGCTCCAAACGCAAGAACGCTTTTTATACCTATTACAGGCAGTAACGATTATTTAATATTCAACAACTCAATAGATGCGCCTGATAATTGGACAGGACCTTTAGCAGTCACAGGAAGTGGACTTGAGCAATTTTTTACCGGCATACAATTTACGCCTCTTACCGAGGAAGAAAAACGTTGGCGCAGTACGGTAAGCACTCCGCATCATATAGAGTTTTACGAGAATGGAAGATTGATTTATGAATCGCAAGATTACGGCGGATATAAATTAAATCGTGAAATGGCCAAACATATCGAATCGTGGTTTTATAAAAAAGAAAACACATCCACAATAACGGTTTCAAACCAACCGTTAGAAACCGCTTGGGGAAATGATACATACATAAAACTATGGTTTGGCGGTAGCAATATAACCTTTTACGGCAAAAACATAGTGTCTGAAAAATCGTCATATTTAATTATTCCTCTTACAGGGGAGTACGCATATCATATTTTTGAAGGTGACTATGACGGATTTTCAAATGTGGCATATATAACAGGCGGTAGCGGACTTGATAAATTTTTTGATATTATAAATGATAACAATAACAGTTGAAAAATTTGTCAATTGTGTGTAAAATAGTAGCGTGGAAAACCACGCTACTATTTATTTTTGGGGTAAGTGCTTTGAAGAAGATAAAGATATATAGCGAGCTTGTGTATATAATAGCGCAGTTTGGACTAACTCTTGCTGTGGCAATTATGGCGGCGGCTGATTTTGGTGTTTCTATGATTGTGGCACCTGCCTACATAGTAAGCCAAAAATTTACATTTTTTACCTTTGGTCAGTGGGACTATATAATACAGGGTGTTTTGTTTATAGCGTTTTGTATTGCAATGAAAAAATTTAAATTTACCTATTTTGTATCATTTATAACCTGTGTAATATATGGCACAATACTTGATATGTGGCGTGCTGTAATTCCTGTGCTTAACCCCGACGTAACTGCTCCCGGAAGCATGGATTTATGGGTGCGTATTGTTATGTTTGTTGTGGGCGAACTGCTTACGGCATTTACGGTTATGCTGTTTTTTAAGACCTATATCTACCCACAGGTGTGTGATTTGTTTGTAAAGGGAATAGTGGCAAAATACGGCTTTGACCAAACCAAATGCAAACGTATTTTTGATCTGTGTTGCTTTATGCTTTCGCTAATACTTACACTCGTATTGTTCCGTGGCTTTGTTGGTATAAAATGGGGTACGGTTATAATAACGCTTGTAAATGGTGTTTTAATTGGCGCTTGTTCAAAGCTGTATGACAAATTTTTTGAAACGGTACCGCTGTTTCCACGATTGGCAGAAAAGTTTAAATTTTAAAAAGGAGAATATATGACATATAACGAAATAAAGAAAAACAAGGCAATTCACAACTATATAAAGGCGGCCGACGAATCACTTGCATCGCTTGGTTTTACTGAGCATAGCTTTGCCCACGTTACAGCTGTTGCAGAAAAAGCAGGGTATATTTTAGATACCCTCGGCTACAGTGAACGCACGGTAGAGCTTGTAAAAATTGCAGGCTATCTGCACGATATCGGCAACCTTGTAAACCGAATAGACCACAGTCAAAGCGGTGCGGTTATGGCATTTAGAATTTTGGATAAGCTGGGCTTTAATTCAGAAGAAATTGCCGACATTGTAACGGCAATAGGCAATCACGACGAGGGCACGGGCGTGCCTGTAAGCGAGTTTGCGGCGGCGCTTATTTTGGCCGACAAGTCGGACGTTCGTCGCAACCGTGTGCGAAACGATGACGAGACCACCTTTGACATTCACGACAGGGTAAACTATTCGGTTACAAGCGCAAACCTTGAAATAAGTGAGGACAAAAAGTTTATTGAGTTATCACTTACCATTGATACAAACTACGGCTCGGTTATGGACTATTTTGAAATATTTATGGAGCGTATGCTCCTTTGCCGAAAGGCAGCCGAAAAACTGGGACTGCAGTTTAAGCTTACAATAAATAATCAACAACTATTATAAAATAAAAAGCAAGACTCGTTTGAGTCTTGCTTTTTTATAATTGTGCATTGTGCATTATGAATTAGGCATTAGTTTTTAAGGCTTTGCATAGGAGCGGGGATTTTACCGCCACGGTCAATGAATTTTTTAGGGCTTGCAGAAAGGTTTAAGTCCATAATCGGTCCTTCACCCAGCAGTCCGCCAAAGTTTAGCTCTTCGCCTGCCTTCTTACCAATGGCGGGGATTACACGCACGGCGGTAGTTTTTGAGTTTACCATACCAATTGCGGCCTCATCGGCAATAATTGCCGATATAACTTCACTTGGTGTATCACCGGGGATTACCACCATATCAAGCCCAACCGAGCAAACGGCGGTCATAGCTTCAAGCTTTTCTATTTTAAGGTCACCGCTTCTTGCTGCGGCAATCATACCCTCATCTTCAGATACGGGTATAAATGCGCCCGAAAGTCCACCTACCGAATTACAAGCCATTACGCCGCCTTTTTTAACAGCGTCGTTAAGCATTGCAAGGGCGGCTGTGGTGCCGTGGGTGCCGCAAACGTCAAGACCGATTTCTTCAAGTATTCTTGCTACCGAGTCACCAACAGCAGGTGTCGGCGCAAGAGAAAGATCCACAATACCAAAGGGAACGCCCAATCTGCGAGCGGCTTCACTGCCTACAAGCTGACCCACACGTGTAATTTTAAATGCTGTACGTTTAATGGTTTCTGCTACTGCGCCAAGGTCACCGTCACATTTTTTAAGTGCGGCACAAACAACGCCCGGACCCGAAACACCAACGTGAATTACACAATCGGGCTCGCCCACACCGTGAAATGCACCTGCCATAAATGGGTTATCTTCGGGAGCGTTGCAGAACACAACCAATTTTGCAGGACCTATACAATCACGGTCGGCAGTAAGTTCGGCGCTTGTCCTTACGATTTCGCCCATAAGCTTTACGGCATCCATATTTATACCTGCTTTGGTAGAGCCAACATTTACCGAAGAGCATATATTCGTGGTTTCGCTAAGTGCACGGGGAATCGATTTTATAAGCTCAACATCGCCTGCCGAAAAACCTTTTTGAACAAGTGCTGAGTATCCGCCGATAAAGTTAACGCCGACGGTGTCTGCCGCACGCTGTAGTGCATGAGCATATTTAACAGGGTCGCCGCCTGATACGGCTACAAGCATTGCAATAGGTGTTACAGAAATGCGTTTATTAATAATTGGGATACCGTATTCAGCCTCAATATCTTCGCCGGTTTTAACTAAATTACCGGCACATCGTACTATTTTGTCATAAACCTTTTGACAGGACACATCGATATCGCTGTCGGCACAATCAAGCAAAGATATGCCCATTGTAATGGTACGGATATCAAGATTTTCCTGTCTTATCATATTTATGGTTTCTAAAATATCATTAAGATTAATCATAGTGCGTCACCTTAAATTCTGTGCATAGAGTTAAAAATATCTTCATGCATTACGTGAATTTCAAGTCCTATTTCTTTGCCTAAAGATACCATATTGTCCGAAAAATCTTTGAAATTGCCCTCCAGAGCCGATATGTCGGTAAGCATTACCATTACAAACATATCCTGTAAAACGGACTGTGTAATATCAATGATGTTAACGTTGTACTTAGCGCAAGCGGCACTTACCTTTGCAGTAATGCCAACGGTGTCTTTGCCCATAACTGAAATTACTGTCTTTTTCATAAAAATACCCTCTTAAATTAGATTTTGATTACTGGTTATTATACAACACTTAAAACGACTTAGCAAGTAAATATATATAATTTTCAGTCATTTATATATTTTTCGACAATACTTGACATATTTCTTAAAATAAAATAAAATATAGTAGTATATTGGGTGATTGTTTTACTCTAAAAAGACAATCGCATTTACCAATTTTAACTAACAGAAAGAAGACGGTTTAAAATGATAATTTTAAATTTAATTTGTCTGCTTGTTTTACTGTTGGTTTTGTTTTTGCTTTTTTTGGCGGTTTGCGGATTGGTTGTAAACCCAAACAAAGAATACGAAAACCACAGTTCTTTTTATCGTGCATTGGTTAATATGATTTCTTTTATCATTATAAAAGTAATGCGTATAAAAATTCACGCAAGCGGTGTAGATAAAGTTCCCAAGGGCACTAAAAAAATTCTTTTTGTAGGAAATCACCGTTCCAACTTTGACCCAATACTAACGTGGTACGTATTAAAACCTTGGCAGTTATCCTTTATTTCAAAGCCGTCAAATTTCAAGATACCCATTTTTGGCCGTTACGTTCAAAAGTGTTGCTTTATGGCAATTGACCGAGAAAACCCACGCAACGCTATGAAGACCATAATTAAAGCGTCAAAGCTTTTGCAAAAGGGCGAGGTTTCGGTTGGTGTGTATCCCGAGGGCACCCGCAGCAAAGAGTGCAGGCTTTTACCGTTTCACAACGGTGTTTTTAAAATAGCGCAAAGGGCAGAAGCCCCGATTGTAATTGTTGCAATTTCGGGTACCGAAAAGGTCAGCAAAAACTATCCTTTACACAAAACCGATGTTTACGTTGATGTGTTGGATGTTCTTTCTGCCGAGTGGGTAAAGACTGCTCAAACAGATGATATAGGCGAACTTGTAAAAGACAAACTTTATAAACATTTATCTGAAAAATAAAGGAGAATGTAAAATGTCAACAATATATGTGCTTTATAATAAAAAAGCAGGTGCTGTCGATGATTATGAAAAGGCAAAGACGCTTGAAAACGAAACAGGAAAAGCTGTTGAGCTTATAGATGTTGAGACTATTTCCGATTATAAAACATTTTTAGACAGTCTTAATGGTGACGACAGCATTATACTTGCCGGCGGAGACGGAACTATCAACTGTTTTATAAATAATATAGAGGGTTTAGAGCTAAAAAACGAAGTGCTGTATTATCCTAACGGAACAGGCAACGATTTTGCGCACGAGCTTGGCTATGAGAAAAACTGCAAGCCTTTTTCTATTAACGAGTATATAAAAGATTTACCGGTTGTTACAGTAAAGGGCAAAACCTATCGCTTTATTAACGGTGTTGGTTACGGCATAGACGGTTATTGTTGTGAGGTGGGGGACGAGCTTAAAAAGATCCCCAGCAAAAAGGTAAATTATACCGCTATTGCTATCAAAGGGTTGCTGTTCCACTACAAACCAACAAATGCAAAGGTAATTGTTGACGGTAAAGAATATACATATAAAAAGGTGTGGCTTGCCCCAACAATGAACGGCAAGTTTTACGGCGGCGGTATGATGCCAACGCCAAATCAACAGCGTGGTTCGGGCTTGGTTTCAACAATGTTGTTCTTTGGTACAGGCAAATTAAGAACACTTATGATTTTCCCAACCCTTTTTAAAGGCGAACACGTAAATCGCAAAAAGAATGTAGCAGTATTTACAGGCAAAGAGGTAACGGTAGAGTTTGACCGTCCTGTTGCGCTTCAGATTGACGGTGAAACAATTCTTAACGTTTCATCATACACAGCAAAGGTAAAGGCAAAAGAAACCGTAACTGTATAAAAATTATTATATTTAAGAGGTGTTTAATGCAAACCGAAACAACCCAACAGATTGAGTGTGCGGCGCCAAAAGGCAAGCCGCCAATGTCAAAGCTTAAAAAGAATTATATTATACGCTTTGTTTTGCGAATAGCAATTTTTATAGCAAGCGTTGTGCTTTATTTTGTTGCTCCCGAGCAATTTGACGTTTTAGACGGTATGAACTTTTTTAGAAAGTTTTCAGCTTTTCATATCCTTTGGGGAATATGGCTGGTGGATATGTTGTGTCAGCTGATTCCTATAAAAAATCATATACCGCTTGGCTCACAAAAACTATTCCGTCAGCACTTTAAACCCATAAAGGAAAAAATTAATTCCGAAGCGCTAAAAAAATACATACATACAATGGCAACAAGAGCCGGCATAATTATTGTGTTATGGGTTCTTTTAATAGGCGCCATCGCAACTTGTTACTTTACAAAAATAATTAACAAAGAAATGTTGTTTTTGGTTACGGTTGCGTTTTATGTGTTTGATTTGGTGTGTGTACTTATATGGTGCCCGTTCAGACTTATACTGCGAACACGTTGTTGCACAACCTGTCGAATTTTTAACTGGGACCATATGATGATGTTCAGCCCCATAATTTTTATGGGCGGATTTTATGCAATCAGTTTGTTTTTGGTTGCAATGGTAGTTTTGTTTTTGTGGGAGCTTTCTATTATGCTTTATCCCGAACGCTTTTGGGAGCATTCAAACGAGGCGCTCAAATGTGCCAACTGCACCGACAGACTTTGTTCACAAAACTGCAAAAAATTAAGATAGATTAGGGTGGTAAAAATGAAAAAATTGCTTAAAATCACATCAATTATCGTCTTGATTTCGATGTTATCGTGCGTAATTTCAGGCTGCAATATAGAGTTCGGAAAGTTTAATGTTGATACAAGCAGTCAGCAAGAAATTAATGAAGAGTCCGATAATAATGAAAAGGAAGTTACGGTTAGGAATGCAGTCAACTATACTAAAAAGATAGTTGTAACTCCTGAATTGGCAGCAACCGGCTATAGCAATAGCGAACAGCACAGTATCATCATTCCTGAAATAACATCCAAAACCGAAAACGCTAAAGCATTTAATAAAAAGATGTATGATGTTTTTGGTGAAAACTATGAAAAGTTGTTAAATAACCAAGAGGCTCAACATATATTTATCTGCAAGTACAAAAGCAAAAATTATAATGGAATAATAGGCATAGTAATTGAGACTTGGCTTGGCGTACAGGCAGGCGGTGCCAACAATAATTATACAGCTTTTTATTACGATTCAAAACAGGATAAAGAATTAACATTTGATGAATATGTAACGGCGTTAGGGCTAACCAAAGAAGAACTTTGGACTAAAGTGCAAAATACTACAGCTTATTCTGATGCTTACAGTTATGCTATGGGTGATAACAGTGTTTCACTTAAGGATTGCATTTTAGACTCAACCGGAACGGTTGTATATCTTAACGACAACTACACCATGATGGGTTGGAACCATTTAGAAATAGAGGCTATAATACAGTAGTTATTATTTGCGAAACCTTTTATAAGTTTAACAAGAACAAAAGGGGATGTAAAAATGAAAAAAGCAATAGCTTTAACATTGATTGTTTGTGCAATATTTAGTTTAACCGGTTGCAAAAAAATTGGACTAGATTTTAGCTCGACCTGTTCAGAATCTAATGTTCTGACAAGTGACGAAGAACGGCCAATTCAAAGTAAAAAATCTATGATTGATTTCATAGGTAGCACTTTAAGCGAACTTGAAGCCGAATTGGGTACAAATTATATAAAAAGTGTGTTTTATGGCATTCCTGCAATTCGTTATGTACAAAAGGATTTGGTCTTTGCTTTTGAGATAAAAGGTTCTGAAATAACAAAAAATGACATTGTTTTTGCTGTGCTTTCTGATAGTGAAGAGCCGTTGGCAGATAAAATATGCGCAAACGTTACCTATGATGAAATAGTGGATGCTGTTGGCGATGCGGTAAAACTTCCCAAGCCTAAATTTGTAGGCGAAAACGAAAGCGGAAAAATATATGAGCTTGTATTTGTGTACAATGAATGCACGATAACATATAACTGGTGCGGAAGCCCATATGGCACTAAATCATATCAAGTTACTGCTGAAAAAATCGATTCGGATCAATCTGCAGAATCATCTTCTTCGCAAGAAAACATACCGTCACAACCGGAACAGTCTGTTAATGATCGTACACCGCCGAATACAACTCCCGGCATAACATCATCTACTGTTGTTTCTGAATCGCAAAATTCTCAAGAATTAGCAAACCAAATTTGCGAATTTTTAAAGACAGAGTATTTTAAGGATAGGGGAATTTTGGTTTACGGTGTAGAAATATATACCGAAACCGAAAATATGCTAGTGTTAACAATCAAAACAAATAAAGAGTATGAAATTTTCGGCGTGGATTATTATAAAGACACAAAAACTCTGGAGTTTTATAAAACAGGCGAACTAAAAATTAAAACCACTTTTCCTAAAGATTAGTTATTTTATTTGCTAAAATAAACATATTTAAGGTTATATAGTAGGGGATAGTTATGAAAAAAGTTTTATGCGTATTATTGTGCGTAACTATTATGTTGGGTCTTGCGGGTTGCATCAAAATAGGTCAAGTTAAGCGTTGTGAAGACTGCGATGAGGAAATAAAATCAGGGTGGAACAACTGCCCTAATTGCGGTGCACAGATAGACACAAGCGATATAGCGTCAGTAGTTGATGATACAAACAAAGTAGAAGAATACATTAACGAAAGCAACGCACTGCTTAACGAAGGCAAATTAAAAGCGGCGCTATTGGTTTTGTACGATTGCGTTGATACGTTAGGTGAATCGGAAAAAATAAAAAAAGCAATAGACGATTATTTTGTGCGTGTTACCTTGGTGTCAGATGCAAACCCCGGTCAATGTAGTGCAGAGTATTGTTTTAGGGATACCACCTATCCGGAACGTTCTGCGGGAACCACAGACGGCGACTTAGGACTTACTTTGGTAGACAGCCAAACAGGTGCAAGAGAAACCATTGCCAGAATAACACTTCAATATGAGGTGGACTATTATCCACCAAAAGAAAACGATTTGACCATTGTTGGAAACCGTGATGACTCGTGGTTGTTTTACACTTTTTCCGGACCGGGAAAAAGATCCTCGTTTTTATACAATATCCATAAAAACAAGCTTTCCACGTTCGAGAATGGTCCGGGAAACTGGGAATTTACCGATGAAGTTTTAATCTCAACGACAATTTCATTTGCTGCGGGTGGAGTAGTTACCCTTTATGCATATGACTGGGATGCAAAATTACTTTACCAAAAAGAGAACATACTTTCCGGTGTAAATGTAAAAGACGGTTGGGTGTATTTTGCTAAAGCTACCGAAGCCGGAGACAAACGCATTTATGATATTTTCAAAATGAAAGCAGACGGTACCGAAGAACAAAAAATATGTTTTATAGAAGCAACCCAATCAAGCTATTTGTACATTAACGGCGATAATATCGAATGGTATGACAACGGAAAAGATAACAAAATGTCGTTGTATGATGTGTACAATGTAACATTATAATGTAAAAAAGGCAGGGTAATTTTGCCCTGCCTTTTTAATTTATAACACGTTGTCAAATAAAACTTGTATATGCAAAAAATTTGGTATACAATATAAAAAAGGAGGTGGCGCATATGATACCAAGAGAGCGTATACTAAGCAAGCTTGACCTACTGCTTAAAGCTAACGATTACCAAGAGGGCAAGCGGCTATTGCAGTATTGGCTTTCCGAGGCCGAGCAAACGGGTGATGACGCCGGCATTTTGCTAATGCAAAATGAACTGATGGGCATTTGTCGCAAGTTGGGCGAAGGTGAACAGGCGCTATCCTTTGCGCAAAAGGCACTTTTGCAGACTAAAAAAATGGGCATAGCCGATAACATCGGCGCCGCCACAACCTACCTTAACAGTGCTACGGTATACAAAGCCTTTGGTATGGCGCAAGACGGCATTCCGCTTTTTGAAAAGGCACAAAAAATATACGAGCAAAATTTAGCGTCTAACGATACTCGCCTTGCAGGGCTTTACAACAATATGGCGTTAGCTCTTGTTGACCTTTGCCGTTTTAACGAGGCAAAAGAACTTTACCAAAAGGCATTGTTTGTATTAAGTATGTCACCAAGCACCGAACCCGAACAGGCAATAACGTATCTTAACATAGCGTCTGCGGCCGAGGCGGAATACGGTCTTGACGGCGGCAAAACCATTATATTAGACAATCTAAATGCGGCAAAAAATTTGCTTGATACCTGCCAAAACCAAACCGACGGTAATTACGCCTTTGTTTGCGAAAAGTGTGCTTCGGTTTTTGGGTATTACGGCTATACCGATTACGCATTACAACTAAAAGACCGTTGCAGGAGGATATATGAAGGGACTTGAACTGTCAAAAAAATATTATGACGCCTATGGTAAGCAGATGTTGCAGTCACAGTTTTCTCACGTTTTGCCCTACCTTGCAATAGGACTTGTTGGTAGCGGCTCTGAGTGCTACGGCTATGATGATACCACCTCGCACGACCACGATTTTGAGCCCGCATTTTGCATATTTTTGCCAGCCGAGGATATTGTAGACCGCAAAACCGAATTCGAGCTTGAGCGTGCATATGCAAAAATGCCCAAGGAGTTTTTGGGTTTTGCAAAAAACCCGTTGAATCCCGTTGGTGGAAGCCGACACGGCGTTATGCGTATGGATGAATTCTTTTTGTCAAAAACAGGGACTGCGGACGGCAAGCTTTCTATAAATCAGTGGTTTGCCGTGCCCGAGCACGCCTTGTTAGAGGCAACAAACGGCGAAGTTTTTGCCGACCCATACGGGCGCTTTACCGCTATAAGAGAAAGACTGCGCTATTTGCCCGAGGACGTGCGCCGTAAAAAGCTTGCAGGACATCTGCTTGTTATGGCGCAAGCAGGGCAGTATAACTATAACCGTTGCATAGCAAGAGGTGAAACGGCGGCGGCGCAAATGGCGGTGTTTGAATTTACGCAAAGTGCTTTGCATAGTATTTATCTGCTAAATCGCAACTATATGCCTTATTATAAATGGAGCTTTCGTGGGCTAAAAAATCTTGCCGTCTTAGGCAGTTTAGCAGATGATTTGGAATATCTTATTTCAAGCGGCAATACACCCAACGAGTTTAAACAAAAAAGCCAAATAATAGAGCGCATCTGTCTTGATATTTCAAAAGAGCTTAGTGCACAGGGCTTAACCAATTTGCAAAACAGCGAGCTCGAACAGCACGCCTATGCACTTAATAATACCATTACAGATAACAATATCCGTAATCTACATATTCTATATGGCGTATAAAAAAGAGAGGTGGATTTAGCGTGTTATCCTTAACGGAGAACACGCATCGAGATAAATCCCTTGCGGGATTTTCGATATATGCCTGTGGCGTTCCATATGTGCTGATGCACTCGATATGTCCTTCGGACGAGATGGGATTTATCTCATATCGAATTGCCGCAAAGCGACAATATATCGAGCCGGAGCGTGGTGAAAGCATATCTAGTCAACGAAGTTGACATATCGACAGGAGAAAAAACAAGAGCAAGAATAGAAGGATTTTTCCTTTTACTCCTGCTCTTTTCTGCTGTTAGAGGGTTTGGGTTATCGCCTAACCGCATTTGCACATACAAATGCGATGCTGGTTCTTAACAAAAACGGGGACAATCATAAATTTTTCGCTAAGAACAACGCCCCTTTCGGAGCAAATTATCCCTATGTGAGTGCTCCGTTACCTCTTTATTTTTTATTTTATCAGATATTCAAATCCTAATATCACAATGCCTAATACAACCAAAACCACACCGACTACTCTGTTTAACGTTTCGGGCTTAGCTTTGTTCGCAAATATTGCTGCCACACGAGCCCATATTAAAGTAAACAATATGCACAGCGCCATAACAATAAGGTTTGGTGAATCACCAAAAGAAAAGTGCGAAACAGAACCCGTCAACGCAGTAAAGGTCATAATAAATACGCTGGTACCCACTGCGGTTTTTAGCTCGTATCCCAACACAGATGTAAGGATAAGCAGCATCATCATTCCGCCGCCTGCGCCCACAAAGCCGCAAATAAAACCAATAAAAATACCGCACAGGATAGAGCCTGTAATTTTTCGCTTTTTGCTAACCGATTCCATTTGTTGCTTTGTAGTCATAACAGGTTTAATAATAAACTTTATTCCCAATATCAACGTCATAAGCGTGCTGAAACCGCCCATAGTCTGAGCCGAAACAATACTGGAAACAAAACTACCGACAACGGTAAACAATAAAACCATTGCCATCATAAGCAGACCGTTTTTTATATCTAAGTTCTTATTTTTTCCATAAATAAAGGCAGAAACTGCGCTTGCCAGCACATCAGATGCAAGGGCAATGCCTACGGCAGTGTAGGGTTCTATTCCAAGAAATGTAATAAGCATAGGGCTTATTACAGCGGCGGCGCTCATACCGGCAAAACCCGTTCCCAAGCCTGCACCCATACCGGCAAAAAACGTTACTATTAAAACAATCCAAATGTTCAAGTAATCACCTCAAAAGCATTATAGCACAGGGATATTAAAAAGTAAATTAAAGATGCATAAATTTCCACGAGTTACAAATAATGGCATCACGATTACTAAAACAAGGAGATTGATTTATATATGAAAGCAACAGGTGACGTCGCGAGCGCTTACAGTGTGAGATGAAGCGAGCGTAAGGAGGCGCCGCGGTCAAAAGTTGTAGGCGCTCCAAGCCGACCACAACTTTTGGGCACCGCAAGAGGAAAGGTAAGAAGAATAGAGGCTCGTGTTATAATAGGGCAAACCGCCCCAAACCCGCATAAACACTAGGGTTTTCGCTGGTTTTTGTCCAATCCTATTTGCACAAAAACCAAATTTCAACTAAATTTCTACATATTTTATGAAGCAGAGAAATCTGCTCTTTTTTAATATTGATTTTTAAGGATTAATATGGTAAAATGTTTATGCCAAACTAATTGAATATAACGATAAAGCATTATTTTTAAAGGCGGTAATGTTTTCTTTTGGTGTGCTATTGTTGTATCTATTTCGTGAATTTGATAAAAATGCAAATTCCATCGATATGGATACAGCAGTAATTCTTGTTATATTGAATTAGTTTGGCGACTATCGGAGTTTGCGCTTTTTATGCGGTTACTTCGGTAGCCGCATTTTTTATTTTTTTATAAATCGAGAGCAGTTTACATGTTCTTATGATGGTTAATAGGAGGTGGATTTATTAAAAAAATATGGAATTTTTTTGTTAGTATTTGTGTGATAGTAACGCTTCTTTTTGTTGCGATTATGTATATTCCGCATTTGTTTGGAATAAAAACATACGTGGTAACAAGTGGAAGTATGGAGCCTGAATTTCCGGTGGGCAGTTTGGTTTATGTAGAGAAAGTGAACCCATCGGATATAAAGGTAGGAGATGCTATCACATTTTATTTAAAGGATACTAACATTGTGGCAACACATCAAGTGTATGAGGTAGATACAACAAACCGACTGTTTCGCACACAAGGAATTAATAATTTTGATGAAGATGGCAAAATATTACACGATGCGGAACCAGTATATTACAATTATCTAATAGGGAAAGCAATTCTTTGCATTCCATTATTAGGAAATGTAAATCGGTTTTGCACAACGGCGCCAGGCTGTTACATATTAATATTCACAGTTATTGTCGTTGTTGCAATATCAATTATTGTAGATTTGATACCCCAATCAGAAAAATCCCGTAAAGGGAAATTTACCGATAAGGAGAATACATAATGAATAAAAAGAAAACAAGCAAAAAGTCTCTTCTTTTAGTTCTTTTAGCTTTAGTATTAACAGTAGGAACTATTATGGGAACAATTGCGTGGTTGACAGCCACAGATAGTGTAACAAACACATTTACAGCAGGTAATATTACAAATCCTTATGAACCAAACGATCCAACAATAGACCCCGAAGATCCCGGCAACACAGATAGTACAGATCAGTTGGACGGCAATCTCTACGAACCAAGTTGGGATCCCACAGCAGAACATAAAATGATTCCAGGTGCAACCTTTGAAAAAGATCCTTTTGTAGGTATTGGACCTAAATCTGAAGATTCTTATGTTTTTGTATGGGCTAATGATGCAACCAAAGTGCTCGAATATACCGTAAATGCTCCCGACGGAACAAACTGCGGTTGGGTAGCCGTTAGCGGAACCGTAGCAGCCGATGGTAAGTCTGCGCTTTATGTATGGTGCGATGCTACTGGTGCTCCACTTGCATTGGCAGGCAAAGACAATGATTCTACATGGACAACAGCGCCCCTTTTTGATGCTGTAACAGTTGATACAGATGCCACCACCATAGAAGCCGGTGATATGGTTGTATTCTGTTATATTCATCAATCAACAAGTGGTGATGGAGTTACCGATTTGTATGCAGATGCAGAAGCCGGAGCCCTTGCAGAATACAATAAATAATCAATGTAATCAAATGTCATCTTCTTAAAACATAAATATTGCATAGGGGGCATTGGCCCCCTATGCAATTCCCTATTAGTTGGTTGCGATAAGAAAACGACCATTTTGTAATGGTTGCTTTCTTATCATAATCAAAAGGTTTGCAGGAGGTTTAAAATGGAGAAAAAACATATTCAACTAAAACGAAAAAATGTTTTTTTATTAATAATCGTGATTATTTTAGTGATGCTTTTATGGTTGCCTGGAACCCTTGCTGCATTTTTAGAAGAAACCAAAGCAGAAAATTATATCAATTTTGGTGGAGTTAACTTGAAAATTATTCAAACTACTTTGAATGAACAAGGTCAAGAAGAAGTGTTTGACTCGAAAGAAGCTACAAATATTGCAACACAGTCTGTACAAAGTCGTATTATTCGTGTAAAGAACACGGGTTCACATGCGCTTTATGTACGTGTACAGCCTCAATTCGAAGGCATAGATCATCATGGGAAACCGATTGATATAGAGACATTTACGGAATATGAGATAAATACTGCAGATTGGATATATAAAGATGGTTGGTGCTATTACTTACATATTTTAGAACCAGATGAAGTGTCGGAGCTCTTGTTGGATGAACTTGTATTTGATGCTAATCAAATAACAACGAGATATCCCGGCAGCACATTTGATATTAACTTTTATGTTCAAGGTGTACAGAGTGAACATCAAGATACAACAAATATACTAGAAGTCGTAGGGTGGCCAGAATAGTAAGGAGGAATTAGATGAACTGCAAATTTAAAATTAGTTTACGTGCGGTTGCATTGGTGATTGCAGTATCTCTCCTTTTGAACGTTGCCATATCCATTCCTAAGACGCTAGCAAAAGGTAATATCATAGAAATCTATAATGCCGATGATTTGATGGAGCAAGTCGCGCTATCGGCGCACGCAAAAACATTTGAAGGCGATACTATTCGGTTGATGAACGATATCACTCTTACGGATGCAGATTATACAAAATTGCAAACAACCTATGCAAGTTTAGGATTAGCGACTTTTACCTTTAATATAAAAGAAGAAAGCCCGTTTATGGGAGAATTTGACGGAAACGGCAAGACTATTTCTAATTTAAGGTATGATATTTCAGGTTCTTCTGCATCAAGTGAGGCGGATACAGGATTGTTCGCCTTTACAAAAGGTGCGAATATTCACGATTTTATTATTAAGGATTCTGTAATTGACGCTGACTATCGTGGCGGAATTGTTGCAGGTCTTGCACAAAACACTGTGTTTAATAATATCTCGGTACAAAACAGCACCTTAACGCTTTACTGTTACAATGTTGTTTTAACACTCGGCTCAGACGGCGGTCTTACTGGCGGTGTGCTGGTTGGCAAAGCCGAACACTGCTATATTTACAACTGTGAAGCCAATGGTTGTACCGTGTCAACCAATACCACATCAGGTGTAGAAGCAATCAGTGGTAAAGGTATGTATTTGGGAGGAATTGTCGGTGATCTTGATGGAGGCGTATTGGAATACAGCCGCGTTCAAGACAGTATTACAAGAAAAGCTGACGGAACAATCGATGTTCAACGCGAAAGCTTAATCAAGATTCATTATGATGTAGCTGTAGGAGCATTAGGCGGTATAACGGCGTATGCTGGCGGTTTGGTGGGTGAAATGCAAAACGGTGCTTTTTGCATTGATTCTTTTTCAACAGCTGATATGGATGTTTATACAGCAACTTATGTTTCAGTTGGAGGTGGCAACTCCGGTCACATCGGCGGAATTGCAGCAGCAGTCAGAGGCTCGAGATGTGAAATAAAAAGATGCCATTTTGCAGGCGAAGGAACATCAAAGCAATATAATGCAGTACTTGTGATTCCGATTATTCAAAATAATAAAAATATTTCAGGACTTGTTGCAAAATTTGATGGCGGTTCTACTACAAACAGTTATTTTAAATATGAATTGAATCCGGATGTAGAGATGAAAGTGTTAGGCGATGATACCGCCACTTCAGATTACGGACCAAAGAACAATGATACATATGTTAATCAGTCTTTCTGGGAAGGACGTAATTATGATTTCTCTGGAACGATTAAGAGAGAAAACTACTATGATTACGGCGCTCAGTCAGAAGTTTATGACCATACTAATAAATGGGTTATGGACTATTATCAAGGTATCCCCGTTCATGGAAACTCTATGGCTGCAACCTTCGATTTTCCAAATGCAGGAACATTGGAAATTGATTATACAGAATTGATAGGTGCACCAAATTCTACAACAAGACCTCTTTTCCCTGCAACACAAGGCTTTACAACGATGGAAGATACCATTCGCATTGCAATGCAACTAAACAAGGGTTACAAAGTAAATGCATGGTATTATAATACAGATTTTCATGAAACATCTATTGCAAACTATGAAGTTTTAGAAAGTTTAAAAACGGCAAAGATTTCAGCGGATGAAAATCATATTATAACAAATCTTAACGTAGAGAATGCGAATGCAACGTTAACAATCACAGGTACTATTGATGATAAACCCGTTATTAAAGACAATGATTTGTTCATTGCTGACGTTCAGGCAAATGTGATTTTTAACGAATTAGATGGCACTGAAATTTGGAATGAATGGTATGACTATAGGGACTCTTTGCCTGACATTACATATTCACAGTGTCCGACAAGCCCAACTGCTATATTTGTTGGTTGGACAACAGAGGCAGACACATCAGACAGCACACCGGGTTATGAAAAAATAACTTCGGGACTTTTAAATAACATCC
>JAZUNQ010000032.1:0-3180 GCA_045604205.1 Acutalibacteraceae bacterium | reverse complement strand
AAATATTACAAATTGGCGCTGTTAAATTGGATGAAAACTTTAATATTGTAGATATTTTTGATGTTACCGTTAAGTCAAATATATCTAAACGTGTTTCAAGGCGTTTTATAGAACTTACCGGAATTACAAAAGAAATGATGCTTGACGGCATACCTTTAAGTGATGCCGTAAACAAGTATAATAATTGGTTGGGTGAAGATACCGTTACAATTACTTGGAGTAATTC
The DNA here is from genome assembly GCA_045604205.1 of Acutalibacteraceae bacterium. GTDB lineage: Bacteria > Bacillota > Clostridia > Oscillospirales > Acutalibacteraceae > UBA737. The sequence goes on along the minus strand of JAZUNQ010000032.1, from coordinate 2,954 downwards.
TGATCTTTATACTATTGCCGAAAACGAAAAATATCTACTTAATAATTTAAAATTTAAAATGGATAAATACCTTGATTTACAAAAGTTTATCCAGGGTGAACTTAGATTATTAGGTCACGAAATTAAATCGCAGATTTCGCTATCAAATGCGGCTGAGCTTTTAGGCATTACTACCGAAGGTTATGATTTACATACCGCCAAGGATGACAGTTTACTTTGTGCGGCATTATTAAAAAAACGTTATAATGAAGCTGCCTTTGATAACCTTATAAAAGATACCTCTAATCCCGAGTTTTATAGTCAGCTTTACTTTAAACCGTATTATATCAGTAGAATTAACGATGAACTTGTTGATAAGAAAACGCTTGAATTTTACTGTGAAAAATGCGAAAGCAAGATGAAACGTCTTACCAAATGGCGACATCACAACAACTGGTTTAATGCAAATTTTGTATGTAGCGATTGTGGTAAAAAGTATATTTGCAGAGTTAGTTATAAAAAGACGTATGATAATCTTATTGTAAAAAGACGTGTTTTAGAGCCAAAGGTTAAAACTGTGGAGGGTAGTGAAGATGCTGTGCAACCTATGCCCACGACAGTGTAACGCTTTTCGTGATACCGCCTGCAATATAGGTGGTGTTTGCAATATGCCAAACATGCCTGTTATAGCACGTGCGGCACTTCATCTTTGGGAAGAACCCTGCATTAGTGGCAAAAACGGCTCAGGAACGGTTTTCTTTAGTGGGTGCTCACTGCATTGTGTTTTTTGCCAAAACGCCGAAATAAGCTCAAAAAACAAAGGTAAAGCTATATCTGTTCAAAATCTTGCTGACATCTTTAAAAGATTAGAGGAGCAAGGTGCTCACAATATTAATCTTGTAACACCAACCCATTTTGTTGATTGTATTATTGAAGCGCTTGATATTTATAGGCCTGATATACCAATTGTATATAATTCAAGTGGGTATGAAAGTGTTGACACACTAAAAAAGCTTGAACAATATATAGATATTTATCTTATGGATTTTAAATATATTAATCGGGATAAATCACAATTGTATTCGGGCGCTAATGATTATGTTGAGGTTTGCAAATCGGCTTTATTTGAAGCATACAGACAACAAAGAGAATGTGTTATAAATGACGGTATAATGCAAAAGGGATTGATCGTAAGACATTTATTGTTACCGCAAGCAACTCGTGATGCAATAGAAATTTTTGATTGGGTCAAAGATAATTTACCACAGGCATATTTTAGTTTAATGAGTCAGTACGTACCAATGGGCAATGCTTTAAATATGTCACCTATTAATCGTACGGTTACTAAGCGAGAATATGATAAAGTTGTTGACTATATAGTTAATTCGGGCTTTGAGAAATGCTATATTCAAGAACTTAGCAGTGCAAGTAAAGATTTTATTCCATCGTTTGATTTTACAGGAATATAAAAACACCGCAGATAAATCTGCGGTGTTAATTTTATTTTTCGCTAAATGTACCGTTTGACAAATGTAAAACCTTGTCACATACATTAAGTGAAGTGTTGCGATGGGTAATAAATAAAATAGTTTTATCGGTAAGCGATTTAATGTTTTTAAGCAACTGTGTTTCGGTATCTTCATCAAGTGCAGATGTTGCTTCATCCAATAAAATTATAGGTGCATCAAAAAGCAAAGCACGTGCAATTGCAATTCTTTGTATCTGACCTTCAGAAAGACCTTGTCCACGTTCGGAAATTACGGTATCAAATCCTTGCGGTAACGAGTTAATAAAGTCATATATTACAGCAGTTTTTGAAGCGTTTATTACATCATCATCGTTTATTGAGTTATCGCAAAGAGTTATGTTATCACGTATTGTTCCAGAAATTAACATATTACCTTGAGGAACGTATGCAAACATATTTCTTGTCGTTTCGTCTACTGCTGTGCCGTTATCAAAGGTAATTTTTCCGGCAGTAGCAGGGAATAGACCGAGTAATAACTTGAATAATGTGCTTTTACCGCTTCCTGAACGTCCTGTCACAGCAGTAATACTGCCTTGATTAATTTCAAAATTATTATCCCTTAAAACAATTTCATTTGTGTATGCAAAGGTTAGATTTTCAAAAACAATTTTATTAAATGTAATATTTTTATTTTCAGTTGATTGTTGTTCGTTTTCCAAATTCTCAAGTTCTATAAGTCTTTCAGCAGAAGCAAGTGTAGAATAGTACTTTGGAATAACGCCCGATATGTTTTGTAGCGGTGCACGCAATACGGAAATAAGCTGTAAAAAATACACAAGTGTACCGTAGCTTATAATACCCAATGCAATTTGAGCCGCACCCCAAACTAAAACACCGTAATAACCAAAACTAAAAAGCAGGTACAGCATTGATGATATAATTACTGCAAAAATACTTTTTTTAATACGCAGCTTACGGTTATTATTTAGTAGTTCGTTAAGCCTTAGCAAAAATTGTTTTTCACCACCAAAGGTTTTAACAACAACAATATTTGCAAAACATTCTTGCAAAAAGGAGCGTGTATTACCCTCGGTTTGTTGCACCTGTTTATGTAATTTTTTATAATGTGGACTTAAAAGTCTGCCAACAAGTGGGAAAATAAAACCGATTATTAATACAGCAAATGCAAAATAATAGTTTTCTATACAAATAGCAACTATACCTGCAGTAATTTTTGTTAGCATTGAAATAATGGATGGTATTAATTGTATACTGCCGTTTACAACAACCTCTACATCGGATGAAAAGCGGTTAAGTAAATCGCCTGAATGGTATTCAGATATATTTACAAATCTTTTTTTCATAATATGGGTATACATATAGTTTTTTAGACTAATATTCATTTTTGTAACCGTCTTGGTTATTATTATTGAAACGGCAAATTCAATGATTATATGCAACAATATTAGTCCAAAGAGTAAGACGGTGCCTAAAATAAAAGATTGAG
>JAZUNQ010000031.1:0-79642 GCA_045604205.1 Acutalibacteraceae bacterium | reverse complement strand
TTAAATTTTAAATAATTACTGTTCCACAGCGTAGATGCTAACCTGCTTACGGTCTCTGCCTACGCGCTCAAACTTAACCTTACCGTCGATAAGTGCGAATAAAGTGTCATCAGAGCCACGGCCAACATTGTTGCCTGCGTGGATGTGTGTTCCTCTCTGGCGAACGAGTATGTTACCTGCAAGAACGAACTGACCGTCTGCACGTTTTACACCAAGACGTTTTGACTCGCTGTCACGACCGTTCTTGGTTGAACCCATACCTTTTTTATGAGCGAACAACTGAATGTTTAACTTTAACATTATCTACACCTCCGTAGTGATTTTAATTCGTTTGCTGTACTGTTTTGAAAGCTCGGTTAAATGAAGTTTTAGACCACTAAGCACGGTAATTGTTTCTTTGCTTGGGCTATTTACATTGACGTACATTTTAGCGTCGTCAACCACAGCCTCACACTCATCACCAATTATCTCGATTATGGTGTTAGCCGCCATATACGCTGCGCTTGAAACCGCTGCGCATACGATTTTGCCCTCAAAGTCATCACAATCACGTGAGCTGTGACCTTTAATTTCAAATCCCGAAAGGCTTTCGTCTTTTGACAGAAATTTTACACGTGTCATACTAAATTAACCGATTTCGGTAATCTGTACTTTAGTGTAAGGCTGTCTGTGGCCCATCTTGCGTGAGCTGCCCTTCTTAGGCTTGTAGGTAAATACTGTTACCTTTTTGCCCTTACCGTTCTTAAGAACAGTGCCTTTTACGAAAGCATCTTTAACATAGGGCTTGCCAACCTTTAAAGTTCTGTTGCTTACAGCAACGACCTTGTCGAAGGTTACTTCTGAGTCAACCTCTGCGTCAAGCTTTTCAACGTAGATAACGTCACCGTTTTCTACACGATACTGCTTACCGCCTGTTTCGATAATAGCGTACATTTTTTACACCTGCCTGATATTTTACAGTCTCGCTAAAGATAGGCGTGCAACCCAAAATTTCGGGCGCAACTTACAAAGCCCACAATATGCGGCTCGACTATTCTAACACAACAAGCGTGCTTTGTCAAGAAAATATTTTTTATTTTTTGCCGCCAAATATTTATATGTTGTATTTTTTAAAGTTTTATGTTAATATATTTATAATTATATTCATAGAAAGAAGTTTCACCTATGGCAGAAATTATTACAAACGAAAAGAAAAAAGTTTTAAGCTGTATCCAGCCAAGCGGTATGCTTACCCTTGGTAACTATCTTGGTGCGCTCAAAAACTGGAAAAATATGCAAGAAGAATTTGATTGCACCTATGCGGTGGCCGACCTGCACGCTATTACAGTACGACAGGAGCCGGCAAAGCTTCGTGCACAGATTTATTCTACCTATGCAATTATGTTGGCCTTGGGCCTTGACCCCCAGCAAAGCACACTCTTTATTCAGTCACATGTGGCAGAGCACACTGCTCTTTCGTGGTTGCTTTCTTGTAACACACAGTTTGGCGAAATGTCTCGTATGACACAGTTTAAGGATAAATCGGCTAAACACGCCAACAATGTAAATGTGGGTCTTTTCTCATACCCTGTGCTTATGGCGGCAGATATTTTGCTTTATCAGCCCGACTTTGTACCTGTTGGCGCCGACCAAAAACAGCATCTTGAAATTGCACGTGACATTGCAATACGCTTTAACAATCTTTACGGTGACGTGTTTAAAATTCCCGAGCCATATATTCCAAAGGCGGGCGCACGTGTTATGTCACTACAGGATCCTGCCAAAAAGATGTCCAAGTCTGACGAAAACGCAAACGCATGGGTTGCAATACTTGACGACCGTGACACCATTATCCGTAAATTCAAACGTGCCGTAACCGATAGCGAGGCCTGTGTTCGTATGAGCGAAGCACAACCCGGTATATCTAACCTTATTACCATTTACAGCTGTGTTACAGGCAAAACCGTAGCTGAAGTAGAAAAAGAGTTTGAAGGTAAGGGCTATGGCGACTTTAAGCTTGCTGTTGGCGAGGCTGTGGCAGACGAGCTTGCTCCTATTAAGGCTGAATACGACCGCTTTATATCCGATAAAGCAGAGCTTGAGCGCATCTTCCGTGAAGGTGATATGAAGGCCGAGCGTGTTGCACGCAAAACATATTTTAAAGCAATGAAAAAGGTTGGCTTTGTGCTATGAGTTCCTGGGAGCAAAACAGCAAGGTTAGTTCTTTAGTTTCAGGATTTATTACTTCAAGTCGTATTCCTCACGCCATAATGATTGAAGGCGAGGCTAACGATTGTAACATTGAGTTGGCGCTTTATATAGCACAAGCCGCAGTTTGTGACAGTCAGAATTCCCCTTGCGGCATTTGTAAAAACTGCCACCAGGCAAGTGTTGGCTCACACCCCGACATTACTCGTGTCAGTGCGCTTGACGGTAAAAAGTTTTTATCGGTTGCCCAAATTCGTGACGTTCGTGCCGATGCTTTTGTAAAAGCACATTCGGGTGCGCACCGTGTGTTTATAATAGAAGACGCTAACCGCATGAACGAGCAGGCACAAAACGCCCTGCTTAAAGTGCTTGAAGAACCCCCAAAAAATGTTGTTTTTATTTTGCTTGTTCCTTCAAAAACAATGTTGCTTGACACCATAATATCCCGTTGTGTGTTGTTGTCATTGTCAGAAAACAGCGAGGACGACACAAACGTTCAAACCGCAGAGCAATTTATTGACCTGCTTCTTTCGGGCAGTGAGTACGAAATGCTAAAACTGCTTACCCCGCTCGAAAAAAGTCGCACCGATGCCGAAGCGTTTTTTAAAGCGTTGTCGCTTTGCACCGCAAAACGATTAAAGGGCGGTTGCACCCACGCAAGAGTGCTTGATGCACTTTTTGATGACACAAAGTATTATTTAGATCTTTTGGCTACCAATATAAATATGCCGTTGCTTATCAGTCTGGCGGTCAGCCGTTCAAAAGGTCTTTTAGATAAATGAGGTAAAACAAAACTATGACAAAGGTTATTTCAGTTAAATTTAAAGATAGCGGAAAAAACTATTACTTTTCTCCCGACGGCAAAGATTACAAATCAGGTGATAACGTAATAGTAGAAACCGCAAACGGTCTCGCGTTTGGCACCGTTGCCGAAGGCAATCACGAGGTAGAGGACGACCGTGTTGTTCCCCCGCTTAAAAAAGCGTTGCGTGTTGCCAATGAAAAGGATATTCAGCGCCTTGCCGAAAACAAGAAAAAAGAGGCCGATGCCCTTAAGGTTTGCGAAGCCAAGGTTGCCCAACACAAGCTGGATATGAAGCTTGTTCGAGTTGAATATTCATTTGACGGTGGAAAAATTACATTTTTCTTTACCTCGGACGGCAGAGTTGACTTCCGTGAGCTTGTAAAAGATCTTGCAAATCATTTTCACTCCCGTATCGAGCTAAGACAAATCGGTGTTCGTGACGAGGCAAGAATGCTTGGCGGCGTAGGTATATGCGGTCAGGAATATTGTTGCAAGCGTTTTCTTGACGACTTTTTGCCCGTTTCTATAAAAATGGCAAAGGAACAAAATCTTTCGCTTAACCCAACCAAAATTTCGGGTAGCTGCGGCAGACTTATGTGTTGCCTTAACTACGAGCAGGAGTCTTACGAATATCTTAATTCTATCACTCCGTCGGTTGGCTCTACCGTAAAAACCGAGCAGGGCGTTGGCATTGTTGCCGACGTAAACTTTATAACAGGCGATCTTTTGGTAAAACCAAAAGAAGGCGAGGGCGCTCCGTATAAAACCAACCGCAAGTATGTAAAAATATTAGGCGGTCACAAGCCCAAAAAGCAAGATGACAACAAAGAATAAATTTCCCCTTGCATTTTTTGTAGAATGTTGTTACAATACATTTAACAAGTTTTTTAACTTTTATTCCACTTTGGGAGGCAGGTGTAACCAATGGCTTACAAAATTACTGATGAATGCATCAGCTGTGGCGCTTGCGCAGGCGGTTGTCCTGTAGACGCTATTGCTGAAGGCGACGGCAAATATGAAATCGATGCAGATGCATGCATGGATTGTGGTGCTTGCGCAGCAGGTTGCCCCGTAGAGGCTATCGTTGAAGGCTAATTAGTCTTGATGTACTTAAAAAAGTAAGGTTCAACTTAATTGTTGAACCTTTTCTTTTTTTGTGATAATATATCTATGTAAAAACTATTTGGAGGTATTATATATGAAAGACCAAAATTGCGCATATTGTATGGGCGGCGAACTGCTTGACAAGTTTGGTATTTTTATCTGTGACTTGTCGGTAAGCCAGCTTATTCTTTTTAAAGAACAGTCAAAGCCCGGTCGTGTTATCGTGGCATACAAAGACCACGTAAGCGAAATCGTAAATATTAGTGAGGAAGAAAGAAACGCATTTATGGCAGATGTATGCCGTGCGGCAAACGCAGTGCACAAAGCCTTTAACCCCGATAAAGTAAACTACGGCGCATACGGAGACACAGGCTGTCATTTGCATATGCACATAGTACCAAAATATAACGGCGGCGACGAATGGGGCGGCGTTTTCCAGATGAACCCAAACAAAACCTACCTTACCGACGAACAATACGCCGAAATGATAGAAAAGATTAAATCGAATTTATAATTTAAAAGCACCGATAAACTCGGTGCTTTTTTCATTAAATAAAAAGTTCTACTATAAACACTACAGCACAGGCAATGGTTGCTACAAGAGGTAGTCCGCCTCCGGCATAGGCAACAATCATTGCTACAACAAATGCCGCTGCCGCCGACCACACGCTGTCGGTAGCGCTAAGTATTGCGGGAAAGGTCATAACCGCAAGCGTTACAAACGGCACGTAATAAAGAAAAGATTTAAAAAACTTGTTTGTTATCTTTTTCTTTATAAGCGCAAGCGGCAACATACGTATAAGATAGGTCACCGCCGCCATTATAAACATATAAAGGTAAATGTTATTCATCGTGCACGTCCTCCTTTACAGGAAAGAAGTATGCCGCTACGCTGGCGATAACAACGGTAAGAATTATTACTCTAAAGCCTGATGATATGGTATTAAGCACAGGGGTTACAGTAAACACAAGGCTAAGCAGCATAGATATTATAACTATGCCAAGCAATGCCTTGTTTTTCTTTGTTGGCGGTATGATAATTGCAATAAACATGCCGTAAAGTGCAACACCCAAAGCACTAAGCACGTTTTCAGGCAATATATCTCCCGAAAGGCAACCAAGTGCGGTACCCAGCACCCAACCCGGCCACGCTGCCGCTATAAGACCGTAACAATACGCAGGAGGTATATTTTCTTTCTCATACGCACTTGACACACCAAAAATTTCATCGGTTACACCAAATGCTATCAGATATCGGTGAATCGGTTTCATTTTTGTGTCAAAACGTTGAGACAGCGACGACGACATAAGACAGTACCGCAAATTAATTATAAGTTGCGTAAGTGCCATGGTTATATAACCTGCCTGTGAGGCTATTGTTTCTATACCGGCCGCCTGTCCGGCTGAAGTAAGATTGGTAGCAGATATAAGCACCGCCTGAACGGATGTTATACCCAACCTTCGTGCCTCAATACCAAAAGCAAACGACACGGCTAAATAACCCAAAAATATCGGTAGTCCGTTTTTTATTCCCTTTTCAAAAATTTTAAAGTTGCTCATATTTTTCCTGACCTTTAATTGATTGACAATATTTTTTTATAATAGTATAATTAGGAAGGTACAAAGATATAGCCATATTGTTCGCTTTGCGCCATAGAAACAAAATCGGTATCGGCTACAATTATGTGGTCTATAAGCTGTACCCCTATGTTAGATAACGTCTTTGCCGACTGTTCGGTCAAAGATATATCGCTGTCGCTTGGCACGGCTATTCCGTTTGGATGATTGTGACAAAGCACCACAGCAGTAGCGTTTGTTTTAAGCGCCTCTTTTGCAAGGGCACGTTGCGAAAGACCAACCGATGCGATATCGCCCTCGCCCAAAAACTCAAAGCTTAAAAGTGCGCCCTTTGTATCAAGGCACATAACACCCACCTTTTCACGTGTTTGGCCCAAAAAGTTAGCAAGAATATATTTGCCAATGCCCTCAAGACTGCAAAAGGTTGGTTTTTGCTCTTGCTTGTCGTATATGTACCTTTGGGCTATAGGCATAATAAGCTTTAGCAGTACGGCGCTTCGCTCGTTTAATCCTTTAAATGCGGCAAGCTCTTCTACAGGGGCGTCAAGCACACCTGCAACCGAGCCGTATTTTGCAATAAGCTCGTGGGCTATGGGGTTGGTGTCAACACGACCAACGCAGTAAAAAAGCAATAGTTCAAGTATTTTGTGGGGCGGAGTGTTTCGGTCAAAGCCGTGTTGCAAAAATTCCTGTCTTGCACGCTCACGGTGACCTTCGTGTAAATTTTTATCCATTTGCCTGCCCCTTTCTTAATTTTTTATATAAGGATTGTTTTATGAAAAGCTTTACAATTACCAAAAACGATGCAAATCAGCGTCTTGATAAGTTCATAACCAAGGTTTGCCCCACCCTGCCGCAAGGACTTATGTACAAATACATACGCACCAAACGCATTAAAATAAACGGCAAGCGTGGTGAGATTTCTACCCGACTTGAATGTGGTGACGTGGTTGATGCATACATAAACGATGAGTTTTTTGTTTCTGTCGCACCAAAATACGACTTTTTAAGCTCGCCTGCACGCCTTAATATTGTTTACGAGGATGAAAACATACTTCTTGCCGACAAAGAACAGGGACTTATTGTTCACCCCGATAAAAACGAATACCGTGATACCCTAATCGGCAGAATTCAGCACTATTTGTATGATAAGGGTGAATATGACCCTACACAAGAAAACAGTTTTAAGCCGGCTCTTGCCAACCGAATCGACCGCAACACAGGCGGTATAGTTATCGCCGCCAAAAATGCCGAGGCGCTTCGTATTCTTTGCGATAAGATAAAGGACCGTGAAATTGACAAACGCTACTTGGCGGTTATTCACGGCACACCCAAGCAAAAGTCCAAAACGCTTGAGGGGTTCCTTGAAAAGAACCAAGATAAAAACAAGGTTTATTTAAGCGGTAAAAAAACCGACAGCAACCTTACCATAAAAACTCGTTATAACACCCTTGCCACAAAAGACGGTCTTTCGCTTATCGAGGTCGAACTGATTACTGGTCGCACACATCAGATTCGTGCGCATATGGCATCTATTGGTCATCCGCTTTTAGGTGACGGAAAATACGGCAAGCTACAAAACGACAAAAAAATGGGCTTTGATAAGCAAGCGCTATACTCATATAAATTGACATTTGATTTTACCACAGACGGCGGAATTTTGCAATACCTAAGCGGCAAAACCTTTACTGTAAAAAAGGTTTGGTTCGCCGAGCAGTTGTTTGGTGATAAATATAAAGAGCTATTATAAAACAAAAAGCACTAACCAAAACGGTTAGTGCTTTTTTGGTGCACCTGACAGGAATCGAACCTGCACCGAGGAATCCCGACTAGAACCTGAATCTAGCGCGTCTGCCAGTTCCGCCACAGGTGCATACTTAATTTGCAAGAGTAATTATACCCAAACACAAATTAAATGTCAAGATTATAAAGTTAAAAGTTACAGCAGCTTAAAATGGCTTTTATTAAACTCTATCAGTCCCTCATCACGCAATTTGCAAAGCTCGTTAGACATGGCGCTTCGGTCCACCGATAAAAAGTCGGCAAGCTGTTGGCGGTTAAATGGGATATCAAAGTAATTGCTGCCCTGACGGTTAGCCTCGGACGAGAGATATGACATTAGCTTTTCACGTGTGGTGCGCTTATGCATATGTGAAAGCTTTTGAACCAATTTTCTGTTTTTTTCAGACATGGCAAAAAGCAGGTTTTGTGCCACCGCTGTATGAAAACGACAGGCATTGGAGCAGGTTGTAACCATACAGGTAACGTTAAAAAATATTACTGCGCTGTTTTCTTGTGCTACAACATCGTTAATAAGGGTATCGCTTTGCGGCGCAATATAAATCTCGCCAAACATTTCACCCGGTGCAATGTCGCCCAAAATACTGCGATTACCCCAAAAATCGTCATTTTGTATATGAAGCTTTCCCTCTACCAAAACGGCAAGCTCATTCATCCGCTCGCCCTGACGAACAACATATTCCCCTTTTTTATAACTTTTAAGTTTTGCGTCAAGGCACGACAGCATAGACTCTATCTCGTTTTCGCCCACGCTCTTAAAAAGCTGTGTTTTCCTTAGAATTGATATATATTTATTCATAAAAACCTCTTTTGTTGTAAAAACAACCGATTTGTTTTATTTATTATAATATAATAAATTTACAAAATCAAGTAGGGAGTGAAAATATGATTAGAAAAATCATTAAAATAGATGAGGATAAATGCAACGGTTGTGGCGCTTGTGCGGCGGCCTGCCACGAAGGTGCAATTGAAATGATAAACGGCAAAGCACGCCTTACCCGTGAGGATTACTGTGACGGCCTTGGCGATTGTCTGCCCGCCTGCCCTACCGATGCCATATCTTTTGAAAAACGTGAAGCTCCCGCTTATAATGAAGAGGCTGTAAGAAAAGCAAAAATGCAAAAACTTCCTTGCGGATGCCCCGGCACACAGTCTAAATCCATAAAACATAAGTCGGCGCCCGCTATAACAAACACAGGCGCCGAAAGCCAATTATCACAATGGCCTTGCCAGATAAAACTTGTGCCTACAAACGCACCATATTTTGACACAGCAAGACTTCTTATTGCCGCCGATTGCACAGCGTTTGCCTACGGCAATTTCCACAACGAGTTTATACGGAATCATATTACCCTTATTGGTTGTCCAAAGCTTGACGAGGGTGACTACGCCGAAAAACTGACCGAAATTATTTCGAACAACGATATAAAGAGCGTTACCATAGCACGTATGGAGGTGCCCTGTTGCGGCGGAATAGAAAACGCAGTAAAACGTGCACTACAGCAAAGCGGTAAATTTATACCCTGGCGTGTGGTTACAATCTCTACCGATGGCAAAATAATAGATTAAAAAACACCAAATATTTAACCGATTTGCATTGACAAATTAAAGTATAATATATTATAATAAACAGGTATTATAAATCTTTTACATAACTGACGGGTTTTTGCGGGTCTACGCAAGGGGAATGTAAAAGTTTTTGTGCCGACCGTCTGGGCAAGTCAGTTAAAGCACTGATTTGCTCTTTTTTTGCGAAACAACAAGTACTGGAGGAATAACATATGACACACGAAAATTGGAACGGATTTAAAAGCGGCGTATGGCAAGATGAAATTAACGTACGTGACTTTATTCAGACTAACTATTCCGAATATACCGGTGACGATAGCTTTTTGTCGGGCGCTACCGAGCGAACTAATGCTCTTATGAAAAAGGTTCAGGCACTTTTTGCACTTGAGCGTCAGTTTGGCGGTGTGCTTGATATTGATACCGCAACCGTATCTTCACTTACAACCTTTTCGCCCGGTTATATAGATAAAGAAAACGAAATTATTGTTGGTATGCAAACCAACCGCCCTCTAAAGCGTGGCGTCAGCCCATTTGGCGGTATTCGTATGGCACGTCAGGCCTGCGAAGCATACGGCTACAAGCTTTCCGAAACAATAGAGGACGAATTCAAATTCCGTACCACACACAATGAAGGCGTGTTCCGTGCTTATACCGACGAAATGCGACTTGCACGTCGTTGTCACGTAATCACAGGTCTGCCCGATGCTTACGGTCGTGGCCGTATTATTGGCGACTACCGCCGTGTAGCGCTTTATGGCGTTGACAAGCTTATAGAAGAAAAGCAAAAAGACAAGCTTGCTATGAGCGACAAACCCTTCAACACCGAAAATATAAAGCTTAGCAGTGAACTGTTTAAACAGATCAACTTCCTTGGCAAGCTTAAAGATATGGCGGCTATGTACGGCTTTGATATAAGCGGTCCTGCACGTGATACACGTGAGTCAATACAGTGGACATACTTTGCATATCTTGCCGCTATCAAAGAGCAAAACGGTGCGGCAATGTCACTTGGCCGTGTGGCTACCTTCTTTGATATTTATATAGAACGTGATATTAAAAACGGCACCCTTACCGAAGAGGGCGCACAGGAATTGTTTGATGATTTTGTTATCAAGCTACGTATTGCACGTCACCTTCGCACCCCCGAATACAACGAGCTTTTTGGCGGCGACCCAATGTGGATTACCGAAGCAGTCGGCGGTATGGGTGAAGACGGCAGAACACTTGTATCAAAAAGCAGCTTCCGTATTCTTAACACACTTTATACACTTGGTTCTTCCCCCGAACCAAACCTTACTGTTTTGTGGTCAAAGCAGTTACCTGACGGATTTAAAAAATTCTGTGCCAAGGTTTCTAAAGATACCGACTCTATCCAGTACGAAAACGACGATATTATGCGCCCCATTTACGGTGACGACTATGCAATCGCTTGTTGCGTATCGGCTATGAAGCTTGGCAAACAGATGCAGTTCTTTGGCGCACGTTGCAATCTTGCAAAGCTGTTAAACATTGCGCTTAACGGCGGTTACGATGCTATGAGCAACATCCACATCGGTCCACAGATGGAACCAATTTCGGGCGACAAGCTTGACTATGACTCGGTTATGGAGCGTTATGACATTTACATTAAATGGCTTTCACAGTTGTATGTAAAAACCATGAACGTTATCCACTATATGCACGACGAATACTGCTACGAAAAGGTACAGATGGCACTTCACGATACCGAGGTTGAACGTCTTATGGCGTTTGGTATTGCAGGCCTTTCGGTTGTAGCCGACTCACTTAGCGCAATTAAATATGGATGCGTTAAGCCAATCAGAAACGACGAGGGCTATATCGTAGATTACGAAACCACCGGAGATTTCCCCAAGTTTGGTAATGACGACGACCGTGTTGATAGCTTGGCTCAGGAAATGACACACAAGTTTATTACCGAGCTTCGCAAGACCGAAACCTACCGTGGCGCTAAACATACCCTTTCGGTTCTTACAATTACTTCAAACGTTATGTACGGTAAAAATACAGGCTCTACCCCCGACGGCAGAAAATCGGGCGAGCCGTTTGCACCGGGTGCTAACCCAATGCACAACCGTGAAGAAAACGGCGCACTTGCTTCTCTTAACTCGGTTGCAAAAATTAATTATGACGACTGTCGTGACGGTGTGTCAAACACCTTCTCTATCACCCCTGAGGCTCTTGGCAAAACCGATGACGAGCGTATTGACAATCTCGTCACCATTCTTGACGGCTATTTTGCTAAAAAGGCACATCATATAAACGTTAACGTGCTTAACCGTGAGACCTTGCTTGACGCTTACGAAAATCCCGAAAAATACCCCAACCTTACAATTCGTGTATCGGGCTATGCGGTAAACTTTAACAAGCTTTCTCGTGGGCATCAGCGTGAGGTTATAAGCCGTACCTTCCACACAGTATTATGATAACAGGAAAAATTCATTCTTTACAAAGTCTTGGCACGGTAGATGGTCCGGGTGTTCGTTTTGTGGTGTTTATGCAAGGGTGCAATCTGCGTTGCGGCTTTTGCCACAACCCTGATACCTGGGAGCTTGACGGCGGAGACGAGTACACCCCCGAACAGATACTGCAAAGGGTGTTGCGCTGCAAGGAATACTTTGGTGCAAATGGCGGTATTACCGTTTCGGGCGGCGAGCCGCTGTTACAAGCCGACTTTGTGTATGAGCTTTTTTGCATTTGTCACAAAGAGGGCATTAACACCTGTCTTGACACCTCGGGCAGTATAATGAACGATAGCGTTAAAAAACTGTTGACCGTTACCGACAGGGTGCTGTTGGACGTAAAGTTTACTGACGACCAACAATATCTTGAGTATGCAGGCTGCAGTATTAGAAAACCGCTTGAGTTTCTTACGTATTTAAACGAGCAAAAAATTCCCGTTACTCTGCGACAGGTAATAGTACCTACCCTTACCGACAAGCAAGATAACGTTAGGTGGCTAAAATCTCTTGCCGACTCGCATGCCATGGTTGACAAAATAGAGCTTTTGCCCTTTAGAAAAATTTGTCAGACAAAATACGATACTATGGGAATAGATTTTCGTTTTGGGCATCTGCCCGAACCAAGTACTGAAACAATAACAAAACTTAATATGCTAATATAAAAAACACCTATCCGTTAAGGATAGGTGTTTTCGCTTTCGTATGAGTCAAATCCCAAATCAGCTAATGTGATTCCCAAGTTTTTATGTTCCAAAAACTCGCTTAAGCCATCTAAAAGTATAGATGTTTCTATTTTTGCTAAAGCAATACATTCATCAGATTGTAAATTGACACACTCGGATTGGAGCACATGCAATTCACCTTCATATTTTGTGTATTTGCTAGCGGCTACAATTCCAACTATCGAATCCTCGTCTACAGAAAACATAAAGGAATAATTTTCTAGTGAAATTAGAAGACTGTGGGTTGATTCGTTAATTTTAGCAAGACTACAAATATAAACATAATCTTTACTTATATCATATACAATGGCTAAGTTATCAAGCGAATCTTCTGTTGTTGCCAAAGAACAAGCAAATTCGCCACCGGTTTGTGTTCCATTTTCTTTCAACCACATGACTAAATACTCGTAAGCGTGAGTACTGTCCTCTTCGTCACACCCGGAACATACTTTTTGGGCATAAGAGTTAGTGTGCGCCGGCTTAATTGTTTCTGTTGTTTTTTCTGGTTTAATAAATGCACAACAGGCAGTCAATGAGAACGCCATAATAATTGTCAATATAAACACAACTACTCTTTTCATTTTTTCGTCTCCTTCAATATTAAATCTATGTAGATTCATCATAATACAATTTTAAAACATTGTCAACATCAGTTGTAAAGCATCATTTGATTATCTTTTACTCTTGTGTTTCATCGGTATCAATGTAAATTTCTTCACAAGCAATTTCGACATTTTTTAGGTTTTCTATCGCTTTTTCGACACCGTCAAGCAATGTTAAATACAACAGCCTATAGTCAGGCATAGATTTACCCTCCTTTTTTAACAAAATAATATTTGTTACAACGGCCATTGTAAAAATAAAAAAGTGCGCAACCGAAGTCACGCACCGAAAAACGCATAACTCCGCTTGCGCCACACAAGTTTGTCCTCCGCACGAGAAGTCAAATAAGGAGTAGCGTTTTTACCAAAGTAAAAACACTCCCCATGCGGACAAGACAATATTAAACTTGTGTGGCTACGTTATTATAATATCATAAATAAAAATTATCGTCAAGTAATTCGACAAAACATTTCAAAAACCGACAAAAAGTTGTGTTCTTGCTCTTTTGTGTTTTGTGTGTTAAAATAATCTGTAGGTGGTGACAAGATGAAATCGCAAAAATATATTATTATTGCAATAACCGCTTTTGCCTGTCTTTGTATGGGTTTGGTCGATGCGGTAATTCAACCGGGGTATTTAATTAAATCGGCAATAAAAATCGTTTTGTTTTTACTGTTGCCAATAATCTATTCCTTAATTTATAAAAACTGCGATTTAAAAAGGCTTTTTAAACCCAACAAAAAAGGTTTTTTGTTAGCGCTTGGTTTGGGCGGCGCAGTATATGCCGTGGTTTTAGGTGCATTTTTACTTTTTAAAGACGTTTTCGATTTTTCGTCCCTTACAAGCAGTCTTACCGAAAGTACAGGCGTTAACAAAACCAATTTTATCTTTGTGGCGCTTTATATTTCCTTTGCAAACTCTTTACTTGAAGAATTTTTCTTCCGTGGATTTGCCTTTTTAACGCTTAAAGACTATTCAAACAGAACAGTTGCTTATATTGTCAGTGCCGCTTTGTTTGCCGCTTATCATATTGCTATGATGATTGGCTGGTTCGGACTACCCGTTATACTGCTATCCCTACTTGGTCTTTTTGCAGGCGGAATAATATTTAACTTTTTTAACGAAAAATATAACAACATTTATTTATCCTGGCTTATACATATGTTCTCTAACTTTGCCACAAACACAATCGGATTTATTTTGTTTAACGCATAGAAAAAACCACGAGTTAAACTCGTGGTTTTTAAATTTTCTTAACTGCAAAACACGTGACGTCCTATGGTGGTAATAACAGGGCGTGAGGTTATCCATTTGTTTGTGGCGGTTTTTGGGTTGTAGTAATATATTGCACCGCCTGTGGGGTCAAGTCCGTTAATGGCATCCCTTGCGGCAGAATAGGCGCTGTCGGCTATGGGCTCGTAAAACTGACCGTCATAAAGACAGGAAAACGCCCCGTTTTGATACACCACACCCGAAAGCGTATCGGGAAAAGAGGGGTGCTCCATTCGGTTTAGCACAACCGCCCCTACCGCCACCTGACCCAAATATGTTTCACCTCTGGCTTCGGCAGATATTATGCGAGCAAGCAGTTCAAAGTCGGCAGAGTTATTGGACGAGCCACCGCTTATTCCTATTGCGGCAAGGGTTTTACTGCCCACTATTCCGTCGGCTTTAAGCCCGTTTGCTTTTTGAAATTTTATTACGGCATTTTTAGTAGCCGTACCAAATATACCGTCTACTGCACCGTTATAGTACCCCCACGCTTTAAGTCGGGTTTGAATCTGACGCACCTCACTTCCGGTGGAGCCAATTTTTGAAAGCGAATTTACCGTAAATGTTATTACACACATAAAGGCCATTGCCACACACAAAACTTTAATTGCTTTTTTGTTCATTTAAAACACCTCTGAGCATAGTTTTCCCATTTTTTAAAAAAACCTTGCTAAAAACAAACGAGATATTAATATTATTTTGTATTTTTTTATTTTAAAGACAAAAAGATATATTTTGTGCCGCTTTGCTTTGACAAAATGCTTGCCATTTTATAGCTACAATATAATCGAGAATTTATCCCCCAAAACAATTTTTTGTGGTGAGTTATTAAGGAGTGGCTAAAATGAAGGATTTGGTAAAACGAGCACAGGAAGGATTGTTGCCGACAAAAAAGGATTTAGCGCAAGCGGTTGCCATACATATATTAACGGCAATTTTAGGTTTTATAGCATCACGTGGTGTGATTTTAGATTCACTTATGCCCTTTGGCCTTGTGTTTGTAGGCGGTTGCAGCACCACCTTTTTGCCCAGCGTTGCGCTGGGCGCATTTGTGGGATATTTTATTCCGGCAATCGGAAGCGGCGGCTTTAGGTACATTGCCGCACTTCTTGGTGTGGTGGCAATAAGACTTATACTTTCAAACTATAATAAAATTTGTGAGAGCTTTATCTTTTTAGGAACTATATCCACCCTTGCAAACGCCGTTACCGGTATTGTAAGCTATAGCGGTGTGCCGCTTGATGCCGTAAAGCTTGTTGCCGAATGTATACTTACCTTTGGCGGAGTCTTTATTGTTAGCCGAAGCTTTTACTGCATAGCTCAGGAGCAAAGCGGTTTTACAGTAGACAGTCTTGTGTGCCTTTTGGCAAGCGCTACAATTTTAATAATAGGCATATCCGACTTTTTGTTGTTTGGTCTGTCAATAGGCAATATAGTTGGTGTCTTTTTAATTCTTGTATCGGCAAAATATGGTGGTGTTACTGCAAGCAGTGCTTGTGGTATAGCGCTGTCCTTTGCCTCTGCTATTACGAGGTCTTTTGAAGCAGGCTTTGGTGTATATGCTTTTGCAGGCCTTGCCGCAGGAATTTTTTTAAGCCTTGGAAAATATGCGCAAAGCCTTTCGGTTATAGCAAGCGGAATAATTGGATTGTCGTTTGTGCAGTTTAAAGACGGCTCAGCCGCCTTTTTAACCGAGATAATAATAGCTTCTACAGCCTTTCTTTTAATTCCACGCTCTACCGGTGTGAGCCTTGGCAAACTTTTTTACCGACAGCCGCAATTTCACACTCAAGAGTCTGCAAATCTTGCTTTAGGGCTTAAGCTGGGACTTGCTTCCGAAGCATTGCTTGACGTGTCCGATACGGTGTCACAGGTGTCGCAGGAGCTTGGCAAAATAAATGCTCCTGATTTTAAAACGGTACTCGCTTACATAGAACAGGATGCTTGCACAGGCTGTAAACTGCGTCTTCATTGTTGGGAAAACAAAAATGCACAAACAATGGATGCCGTTTTAAAATTAATAAACATTACAAAGGGTGACCCAAACACACAAAACGATGCCGCTTTAAACGAATTTAGGGGCAGATGCCTTAGAGTAAAGCGAATGGAGGATGCTGTAAAAACACGCTACTTTGAATATGCCTCGCACATTGCGGCCGAAAACCGAATTGACGAGGTCAGACAGGTTGTATCAGAACAGTTTGAAGGTATTTCGGTAATGTTAGAGGAGTTGTCCACTTCTTTTTCAAAAGAGCAACAATTTGACCTGATTGCCGCCGAATCAGCCGTGTCGGCGCTAAAAAACATCGGTATTTATGCTACCGAATGCGTAGCAAAAATTGACAGGTTTGGTCGTATGTCGCTTGAAATGAAAATAAATTTGTGCGACGATACCGTTTTAAACCGACTGCAGATAATGAAAATTTTATCGCTTGCCTGCGAACGTGATTTTGACATACCAAATATAACAAAGTCGGGCGAATATGCGCTTGTTACCGTTAACGAGCACGCAAAGTTGCGTATCGATATAGGTGTAGAACAGCACTGCGCCACACCGGGAGCAGTTTGTGGGGACTCGTGCAAATATTTTAACGACGGCAAGGGGCATTTTATAATGGTGCTAAGCGACGGTATGGGTACAGGCGGGCGTGCCGCCGTTGACAGCGCAATGGCATCGGGGCTTATGACCCGACTTCTTAAAGCAGGCTTTGGTTTTGACTGTTCGCTTAAAATTCTTAATTCTTCTATGCTTTTTAAATCAAGCGATGAATCGCTTGCCACTATGGATATAGCAAGCATTGACCTTTTTACAGGAGCTACCGAGCTTTACAAATCGGGCGCCGCACCTACCATTGTGCGACGAAACGGACATTCCGGTCGAGCCGAAAGCCACAGTCTGCCAATAGGAATTTTAAAGGACGTTTCGTTTGACAGAGCCGGTATACGACTTAAATCGGGCGATATATTACTGCTTGTTTCAGACGGTGCTACCTTTGACGGAACCGAATGGCTACGCAAGGAATTAGAGCTTTGGGGCGACGGCGGTGCACAGGACCTTGCCGAACACATCTGCGACTGTGCAAGACGGCGCTATGCAAACACACGCACCGACGATATTACGGTTATGGCGGCAATAGTTGAAAAAACAGCGTAAAATAAGGTATTAATATTGACAAAACCCCTTTTACTGTGGTAATTTAAATGCAATGAATTACCAAGCGGTAAGGGGGTTTGTTGGTGTTTAGAAAATTCGGTAAACGGGAACACTTTTCACAAGATTATATAATAAAGTCCGAAGATAGATTTATTGAAGCCTATATGGCAGAAGATCCGCAAAAAATTCGTGCATTGCGATTGCTTTTTAAACTTTATAAAGGCCATTACGGAAGGCTTTTTTTGGCGGCGTTGGTTTATATTATCAAGGACTCACCTACCTGGATTTTACCCCTTATTACTGCCGATATAATAAATCTTGTTACAAATCCGCCTCATAACTTTTTATGGAGAATTACGCTTGACGCTTTAATTGCTGTTTTGCTACTTGTTTTGAACATTCCTTTTCATACGCTTTATATAAAAATTGTTTCAAAGGCAAACCGCAATGTTGAAGCCGGACTCAGAGGCGCTATGGTACGAAAGTTGCAACAACTTTCTATATCCTTTCACAAGGATACACAGTCCGGTAAAATACAATCAAAGGTTATGCGTGACGTAGAGGTTATAACCGACCTTGCTCACCACATTATGAATACCATCTGGGGAACGCTTATAAATATGTGCATCACCTTGGCGGTGGTAATTACAAACAACGTTTTTGTTTTCTTTATGTTTTTGCTGCTTGTTCCTGCGGCGGTTGTATTACAAAAAAGTTTTCATAAAACAATGCACCGACAAACCAAAGCCTTTCGTGAACAGCTTGAAAACACCTCTGCCGCAGTTTACGATATGGAGGAGTTAATTCCCGTAACAAGAGCACATTCGCTTGAAAACACCGAGGTAAAAAAGCTTACGGGTTTTATAACACGAATTGCCGACCGTGGCTTTAGAACCGACTCTACATACAGCTTTTTTGGTGCGCTTAGTTGGGCGCTTGTAAACTTTTTTCAAATTGCCTGTCTTTTTATAACTGCATTTTTAGCTTATAAAAAATATATTTCTATCGGCGAAATAGCGCTTTATCAAACATATTTTACCACCCTTTCAGCAGGCGTTATGAGCATTATATACTTATTACCGTCTATAACCCGTGGTGCCGATTCCATTCGCTCAATAGGTGAAATTTTAGCATCAAACGACGTTGAAAGGAACGTTAACAAACCTCTACTTGAAAATTTGGTAGGCAAATACGAATTTAAAAACGTTAGTTTTAATTACGACCTTGAAACCCACGTATTAAACGGACTTGACCTTACGGTAAACGCAGGTGAAACAATTGCTCTTGTAGGAGAGTCGGGAAGCGGAAAAAGCACTATAATTAATCTTGTGACCGGTTTTAACCTTCCCGAAGATGGCGATCTTCTTGTGGACGGAGAAAATATCAAAGATTTTGACCTCCGTTCTTACCGTCGGTTTATTTCGGTTGTACCGCAAAATTCTATTTTGTTTTCAGGCACCGTGCGTGAAAACATAACCTACGGCAGTGATAGTTATACGCAAGAGGAGTTGTCCCACGCCATAAGTGCGGCTCAGCTTGATGACGTTATCGCCAAACTACCCCACGGGCTCGAAACAAGTGTTGGTGAGCACGGCGCTAAGCTTTCGGGTGGTCAGCGACAGCGTATTGCCATTGCAAGAGCTATTATAAGAAATCCTCGTGTTATAATTTTTGATGAAGCAACCAGCGGCACTTGACAGCGTAACCGAGCGTAAAATTCAGGCGGCGATTGACAATCTTACCCGTGACCGCACCACGTTTATTGTAGCGCACAGACTGTCAACCATTAAAAACGCCGATAAAATTGCAGTTATCAAAGACGGCAAATGTGTAGAATACGGCAACTATGATGAACTAATTGCTAAAAAGGGTGAATTTTACTCCTTTAAAAAAATACAGTCATAACAAAAAAGCACGAAACAGTTTTGTTTCGTGCTTTTTGTTAGTCTTTGCTTTTGTCGGCAGATATTACCTCGCCTGTTTCGGCGTTAATATCATAATCATATTCTGTGTTGCCCGAGATAAAATCAACCTCGTAAATAAGCTTGCCGTTTTCACGGTCAAGGTCAACGTCAACATCGCTTACCTGCGATTCGTCGAGTCCTGCGTGGCGAAGAGCGGTTTCCTTTGCGTGTTTTGCAGTAATTCCTGCCATAAGGTCCATCGACTTTTCTTCTCCGCCTATCATAGACTCTACACCCTCGGTTGCTTTGTCAACCGTGCTTTGTGTGCCGCTTATGATAGAATCACCCATAGACTCGACGTCGCTGGTTACGTCTCCCATCATACCGCCACAAGCGGTAAGTGACATTACCAAAGCAAAAACAAAAGTTAAAGCAATTATTTTTTTCATAATTAATTCCTCCCGTAATATTATTTACAGGAGGAATTATAAAAATACATAAATTTTTTAAAATTTTTTAGCCGCCGGGCACTTCTTTAAACGCCATATTGGTAGCATTTCCATCGTTATCAAAATTTATAACAAGGTTATATGGATTTGCAGGGTCGGACAATTGATAAACAAAATATACCCATTCGGTTGTTGTTGGGCTAAAGAGCATAGTCTCTTGATCAAGTCCCATTGTTTCAGAGTAATAATCAAGCTTCGGATGCTGTGGCAAACCAAGCTCTTCATTTAAGGTTTGTTTTGTGTATTCCTTTCCGTCAACAAAAGCATTGTAAACCGCTTTTGTATCACGATACTCTTCGGTTGTGCCCCAATCACTGCAACCACACAATGAAAGAGCAAAACAGCATAATAATATAGTTGCTATAAACCTTTTCATTTTTTCCTCCTTTGTAAAAATATTATTTTTCCGAGTACCAATCATTCGTTTCGATTGGATTGTTTTCTATATATTCTTTAAAGGTCATATCTTCGTATATAACGGCATTTACAAGCTTTGCCATATAGTCGATATCATAATAAATTACCGAACCGTAGCCCGAAGGAGACGGCATTAGCATTTCTCTCTGGTATTCCGAAGGTGGCAAACGGTACTGCTCAAAGGTTGGGGAATTAAGCAAAACCTCGGTAGCAAGGTTAAGTATATCGGTCGAAGAAAGTGACGTTTCAGTATAAGGCAAAAGCGCTTTTATAAGCTTTGCGTATTTTGTTTTTTTCATTGTAGTCGCTTTGTTAAAAAGCTCTTGCATAACGTGGCGCTGACGGTCGGTTCTGCCGTAGTCGTCACGTGTGCCCCAAGTGCTTGTGCAGTGGCGAACACGAGCATAGGCCACCGCCTGAACACCGTTAAGGGTTTGCTCGCCCGGTGTATGAATATAATAGTCTTTTGGGTCAAGACCTTTTTCAAGGCATATTTCGTCCATACAGTTATTAAGGTTTGGTCGGTCATTACCCTTCCAGGCAAGCTCGTCCTCGGTTATTGTGGCAGTTATTCCGCCCACGGCATCAACAATTTCTACCATTCCGTAAAAGTTTACCGTTGCATAGTCGGTAATGTCTAAATCAAAAACACGGTTTAGGGTGTTCATTGCGTGCTCGGGTCCCTTTGCGTAGGCGGTGTTTATTTTACCGTAATAATCCTCGCCCTCATATTCCATAGGAACAAAGGTGTCACGCATAACCGAAAAAATCTTTATCTTTTTAGTCTTTTTGTTAATGCTTAAAATCATAATGCTGTCGGTGTGCCCCGTAAAGGTTTGCTCGTTTCTGGAATCAACGCCAAAAAGTGCAATATTTTTGACCTGATTTATCCCAAGAAAGTCATATATTTCTGCACAGCCGGTTAATGAAAGACACATTATTAACGTTAAAAATATTGAAACTAATTTTTTCATAAGGCGCCCTCCCTTTACGCACATTGTATCAATCATATAAAAATATGTCAAACAACAAATTTGTAACCAAAAAATAAAAGCGTTCCAGCGGAACGCTTTTTAAAATTACAGTGTCAGGCTTGGTGCGGTGTAAACACGTGTTGCAAGCTCTTGGTCAAGCAAATATAGGCTCTTTGGGTCATCGCCAAACAATTTATACTTGTTTACAAGCTTATCGGCGTTTTCCTCTTCTTCAAGCTGTTCTTTTACAAACCAGTCAAGGAACTGCATTGTGCGAAAATCTTTTACGCTGTATGCCGCATCATAGATTGTATGAATAAGGTCGGTTACATAGCGTTCGTGCTCGGCGCCTGCAAGTAGCGGGTCGATATGGCTTGCAAACACCTTGTCGGGAGCATCGATTGCGCCAAGTGTTACCTTTACGCCGTTGCTTTGCAAATATTTTAAGAAAAGCAGAGCGTGGTCACGTTCCTCTTGCGCCTGAATTGTATACCAGTTGCCAAAACCGTCAAGGTCGTTATCGATATAATAATTTGCCATATCTAAATAAAGATATGCACTGTAAAATTCTTTATTTATTTGGTCGTTAAGTAGTTCTATAACCTTTTTATCTAACATAATATCACCTTTTCTTTTGGTTTTATTAAAATATGGGGAGCCGTTGCCGACCCCCCATTTATTATCTTAATTATTTAAAATAACGAGCGAGGAGTCCCTCAAAAGCCTTGCCGTGACGAGCCTCATCACGAGCCATTTCGTGAACGGTGTCGTGGATTGCATCAAGGCCTAATTCTTTTGCAAGCTTAGCAAGTTCAAATTTGCCCTTGGTTGCGCCGTTTTCAGCATCTACACGCATCTCAAGATTCTTTTTGGTAGAGTCGGTAAGAACTTCGCCCAAAAGCTCTGCAAATTTTGCAGCGTGCTCTGCTTCTTCAAGCGCTGCCTTTTCCCAGTAAAGACCAATTTCGGGATAGCCTTCACGGTGTGCAACACGTGACATTGCAAGATACATGCCAACTTCACTACATTCGCCATTAAAGTTTTCACGGAGACCGTCAATAATTCTTTGGTCAACGCCCTGTGCAATACCTACAACGTGCTCTGCAGCCCAAGTCTTTTCGCCTGACTGCTCCTCAAACTTAGAAGCAGGAGCCTTACAAATTGGGCAAGCATCGGGTGCTGAGTCGCCTTCGTGAACATAACCACAGATTAAACATACATACTTTTTCATTTTAAAATCCTCCAAAATAATTCAAAATTTATAATTTATTGCTTACTGCAATTTTTACATAATCCATAAACTACGCATACGCTGTTTTCGGGTATAAAACCGTCAAAGTTTGCTATGCCTTTTAGTTTTTTGTCATCTACCTTTGTGTCTATTATATCACCGCAACATTTACAGTGCAAATGCAGATGAAACGATTTATCGCCGTCAAAGTGTTCCTTGCCGTCACCTACTGTAACGCTTAATATCTCGCCACTTTCGACAAGGCTTGCAAGGTTACGGTAAACTGTACCAAGACTGATGTTTGGTATCACCTGACGTACACCCTCATAAACCTGAGCGGCGGTTGGATGATCGCAACGGTTTTTGAGCTCGTTTAATATTGCCTCTCGTTGTTTTGAATAGTTTGCCATAACTCACCTCTTTCTCAAAAGTAGTAATCATTACTACTTTTTACATTTTTAATTATACACACATTTTTTTATTTGTCAAGTATTTTTTCTTGACTTTTTTAAAAAAATTTTTTAAAATAGACTTGTTCAAGTTTTTAACAATCTTTTTACAGCAAGAAGGAAAATATTGATGAATCCAACAGGAATTTCAAATTCGGTAATAAACCGTCTCCCCCGCTATTACAGATTTTTGGGCGAACTTAAAAAAGAGGGTATGACACGCATATCTTCACGAGAGCTTTCAGAGCGTATGCACCTGACAGCAAGCCAAATACGACAGGACCTTAACTGTTTTGGTGAGTTTGGTCAGCAAGGCTATGGCTATAATATTGAATTATTGCAGAGCGAAATCGGCAGAATACTTGGTCTTGACAAACCGCAAAACGCAATACTTATTGGTGTGGGTAACCTTGGCAAAGCCATTGCACACTATATAAATTTTGAGTCAAAGGGTTTTCATCTTATTGGTATGTTTGACACAAAGGAATCACTTGTGGGTCAAATGGTACGTAACGTGCCGATAAGACACATATCTACATTAGATGAATTTTGCCGTGAAAATATGCCACGTGCCGCTATACTTTGCATTCCAAAAGAGGCATCAAAGGAAATTTGCGACCAGTTAATTAAGCTTGGTGTAAAAGGCTTTTTAAATTTTAGCCATTACGATATAGCGCTTGACCACCCGGATGTTGATGTAGAAAATATCCACTTTGGCGACAGCCTTATGACCTTGTCATATAAACTTAGTAATTAAAAAAACGACACTGCTAAAGTTTAGCAGTGTCGTTTCTCTTGTGTGGCGCTGTGTCGCAACAGATGCCATTGTTACGTCGCAGTGGTTTGGCGACCAATATTACAATAACACAACTTTGTGTTATTGTCAACACAAATCTGTGTTCTTTGATATATTTGTTCTTGAGGTGTTCTTATGGAATATATTTATCAAAGAGTTAGAGATTTAAGAGAAGACAGTGATAAAACACAAGCAGAAATAGCAGAATTTTTAAATGTTTATACAACTACTTATCAGCGTTGGGAACGTGGCGAAACCGAAATACCCTGTCACATTGTAAAACAATTAAGCGTTTATTATAACGTTTCTGCAGATTATATACTTGGTCTTCCCGATTTGCCGTATCCGAAAAGGTAAAATGAATTGCCCATGGGGCATAAATTAGCTTACGCCATGAATTGAACTCTGTTCATGAATTGCGCCCTACGGCGCATTAAAAAAACAAGACTTAGGATATCCTAAGTCGTGTTTTTTTTATTTGTCCAAATAATCGCAAGCGGCAAGGGCGGCAACGGCACCGTCGGCTGCCGCAGTTGCTACCTGACGTATTTTTTTGGTGCGGCAGTCGCCTGCAACAAAAATACCGTCGGCAGTAGTAAGGCAGTTTTCGTCCGAGCTTACGTATCCTCTCTCATCAAGGTTTATGATTCCCTCAAACGCTTCGTTTTGCGGAATAAGACCGATTGCCACAAACATACCGTCTATATCAAGTGTTTTTACGTTTTGGTTTGCATCGGCAATTGTAATGCCTGTAAGTGTGGTCTCGCCCAAAACGCCCTTTACGGTGTGACCCAAAATGATTTCTACGTTTTCTTTGGCGGCAAGCTTTTCTTGTAGCTTTTGTTCGCCTGTAAGAAAATCAAGGTTTTGTACAACGTATACTCGCTTCGCAAGGTCGGAAAGCAAAATTGCCTCTTGCAAAGCAGAGTTCCCGCCGCCTATAACGGCGACGTCACGACCTGCATAAAAAGCGCCGTCACACACTGCGCAAAAAGATATACCCTCGCCAACAAATTCTTCTTCACGGGGTAGTCCAAGCATACGGTGTTTTGCACCCGTTGCAATAATTACGGTGCGTGCTTCAAACTCGCCGCTGTCGGTAATAACGGTTTTTACGTCGCCCTGCTTTATTTCTAAAACCTCGGCGCATTCAACCTCTGCTTCAAGCGACAGCGCTTGCTCAACCAGCTTTTCGGCAAACTCGTTACCTGTAACCTCACTAAAACCGGGAATGTTTTCTACCTTTGGCGAAAAGGTAATCTGACCGCCAAAAGAGCCCTTTTCTATAACGAGGACGCTTTTATTTGCACGACGGGCATAAACTGCCGCAGTAAGACCTGCCGGGCCGCCGCCTATTACTATAATATCATACATAATTTTTCTTCCTCTAAAACAAAGTGGCGGTTAATACCGCCACTTTTAAATTTTAATTATGCGTTAAGGTATTTCTTTATATCAGAAACGCCTGCATATTTTTGCACTTCGCCGTTTTCTACAACAACAAGTGTTGGAGCCTGCTTAATGCCCAAAGCGTTTACTGCTTCTACGTTTTCGTTAGCAAGAAGCTTGTTAAATACAACGCCTGCTTTATCAAGAAGTGATACTGCTATTTTGCAGTTAGGGCAGGTTGCTGTTGTGAAAAGATATACACCGTCAGCCATTACTGCATCGTTTGCTGCTTCACAAGCACAGGTCTCTTCTTTTACGCCGTCGTGTGTAAGCTTAGAATTTTCAATATCGTAAACCTTACGATCCTTAAATTCCTGACTCTTACCGTCGTTCCAGTTCTGAACAGGACGGTAGTAGCCTGTAATACGGCTGTAAACCTCGGTAGCGGTACCGCAGTCAGGACAGGTGTATTCTTCACCTGCAATGTAACCGTGGTTACGGCATACAGAGTATGTTGGAGACATTGTGTAATATGGTAAACGATAGTTTTCTGCAATCTTTCTTACAAGGTTTGCAGCAGCCTTCCAATCGGGAAGCTTTTCACCAAGGAATGCGTGGAATACAGTACCCGAGGTATAAAGTGTCTGCAATTCATCCTGAACGTCAAGTGCAGAGAAGATATCTTCGGTATAACCAACAGGCAAATGTGAAGAGTTGGTGTAGTAAGGTGTTTCGCCTTCGCCACGGCCTGCAGTAATAATGTTTGGATAGTGCTTAAGGTCATGCTTAGCAAGACGGAAAGCGGTTGACTCTGCAGGGGTAGCCTCAAGGTTATAGAGGTCGCCGTACTGCTCCTGGTAGTCAGAAAGACGCTCACGCATATGGTTAAGAACATCTTTTGTAAATTTTTGAGTCTTTTCGTGGGTAAGGTCAGCAACCAACCATTTAGCGTTAAGACCAACCTCGTTCATACCAACAAGACCGATGGTTGAGAAGTGGTTGTTAAATGTGCCAAGATATCTCTTGGTGTATGGATAAAGACCTGAATCAAGAAGCTTTGTAATAACGGTACGCTTAACGTGAAGTGAACGTGCAGAGATGTCCATCATTCTGTCAAGACGTGCATAGAAGTCAGCCTCGTCCTTTGCAAGATAAGCAATACGTGGCATATTGATGGTAACAACACCTACAGAACCGGTTGACTCACCGCTACCAAAGAAGCCGCCTGACTTTTTACGAAGCTCACGAAGGTCAAGACGAAGTCTGCAGCACATTGAACGAACGTCACTGGGTTCCATATCGCTGTTGATATAGTTAGAGAAGTAAGGAGTACCGTATTTTGCGGTCATTTCAAAGAGAAGCTTGTTGTTTTCGGTCTCTGACCAGTCAAAATCACGTGTGATTGAATAGGTTGGAATAGGATACTGGAAGCCACGGCCGTTAGCGTCGCCTTCTATCATGATTTCGATAAACGCTTTGTTTATCATATCCATTTCAGCTTTACAATCTTTATACTTAAAGTCCATTTCCTTGCCGCCAACAATACAGTTAAGCTCTGCAAGGTCGTTTGGAACAGTCCAGTCAAGTGTGATGTTTGTAAATGGTGACTGTGTACCCCAACGTGAAGGAGTATTTACACCGTAAATAAAGCTCTGGATGCACTGCTTAACCTCTTTGTATGTAAGGTTGTCAACCTTTACAAATGGAGCAAGGTAGGTATCAAATGATGAGAACGCCTGTGCGCCTGCCCATTCGTTTTGCATAATGCCAAGGAAGTTAACCATCTGGTTACAAAGGGTTGAAAGATGGCTTGCAGGAGAAGATGTAATCTTGCCGGGTACGCCGCCAAGACCTTCTTGAATGAGCTGCTTAAGTGACCAACCTGCACAGTAGCCTGTAAGCATAGAAAGGTCGTGGATGTGAATATCTGCATTGCGGTGTGCGTTGCCGATTTCATCATCATATATTTCAGAAAGCCAATAGTTAGCAGTAACTGCGCCTGAGTTAGAAAGAATAAGCCCGCCTACAGAATATGTAACGGTAGAATTTTCTTTAACACGCCAGTCGTTGATGTTAAGATAGTTGTCTATAATTTCTTTATAGTCAACCATTGTTGCGTTAAGATTACGAATCTTTTCACGCTGACGACGATAGATAATGTATGCCTTTGATACATCGTCATAACCTGCTCTGATAAGAACAGATTCTACACTGTCCTGAATATTTTCAACCGAGATTTTACCGTCTTCAATCTTTGAAGTAAAGTCTGCTGTAACCTTAAGTGCTAAAAAGTCGATAATGTCCTGATTGTATTCTTTTTGACAAGCCTCAAACGCCTGTTTAATAGCGTCGCTTATCTTTTGAATGTCAAAACTAACAAGTTTTCCGTCACGTTTTACTACGTTATACATTCTGTTTCCCCTTTTCATTTTCTTTTCTCTTTTATTGCTGAGCAAGATACATTATATAGGGTATTTTGTGTTTTGTCAATAGTAAAATCACAATATCTTGTGTTAAATTCCTCTAATTTCTACATTTGGTATTGTATCCTCAGCCGCAGACCGCATAAACTCTATGGTTTCACGGGAGTGGGCAGATAAATTATTTTTTATTAAATCGCCCGAGTCGGTAAAGTTTTGTAAAAAATATTTATTTACGGGTGCAATCCACTCGGATATTTGCTTAATATCCTCCACCGTATGATATTCACGCACCACCGTTGTTCTAAATTCAAAATCAACCTTTCCCTGTTTTAAAAGCTCAACGCTTTTTAAAACGTTGTCAAAATCCTGCTCGCTGCAAACGGCAGTTTCAAAATATTTTTCTTTTGAATTTTTTATATCCATGGCAACGTAATCTATGTTGCCGCTGTCAATCAGCTCGGCAAGGCGCTCGGGATATGAGCCGTTGGTGTCAATTTTAACCTTATAACCAAGCGCTTTAACCTTGGCAATAAATTGGGACAAGTCTTTGTGCATTAGCGGTTCGCCGCCTGTAATACAAACACCGTCCATTATACCTGCTCGCTTTTTTAGATAGGTTAAAACTTCTTCTTCGCTAAAATAATGACTGTTATCTATATGTGTCACCAAAGCTGCGTTGTGACAAAATGGGCAGCGAAAATTGCACCCTGCTGTAAACAGGGTGCAAGCAACGTGGCCCGGAAAATCAAGTAATGTTAATTTTTGAAATCCACTAAATTGCATTTTTATTTTCCTCGTATAATTAATTATCGCCTGCAAATTGCTCTTCAATAGCAGACTTTGCATCGGGCCTTGAATCTCCGTGACGTACAAAGCACATTGTAATAAAAGATGCTACTGAGAAGAACACTGCATAGGGGAACAAAATTTTGTAGTTCCATTGTGGCAAAGCCTTAATAAGCCAGCCCGAAAGTATGGGTGTTACAATTTGCGCCGCCATAGAGAAGGTATAATAATAGCCTGTGTATTTACCAACGTCAGAGCCTGTGCACATTTCAACAACCATTGGGAACGAGTTTACGTTAATAGATGCCCAGCCAATACCGATAATGCCAAATAAAACGTACATTATCCAAGATGCCTTTGCTACAACCTCTGCACTTATGAAAATTGCCGTGGCATAGCAAACGGTCATTAATACAATGCCAAACAAAACTGCTTTTTTTCGGCCGATTTTGCTTGATAAAAATCCCAGCGGAACAAATGCCGCTATTGCCGCAACGGTTGCAACGGTTAAATACATCGAAGATGCACCAAGGTCTATTCCCCATATTTTAAAGCAATACATAGAAAATGAAGTTGTTACACCGTTATAGGCTGTGTACCACAAAAGCACAGACAAAAGTATTAAAACAAGGCTTACTTTAACCGATTTAGAAAGCTTTTTCTTTTCGCCACTATCGGTGGTTTCTTCCTCATCTTTAATATTTGTTTCAGCCAAAACCTTGTTTTCTTTAACAGTAATAACCATAACAAGAACTGCAACCAGCATAAATGCCGCTATTATTAGAAATACCGGTGTAAAAGATAGAGTGTCGGGGTATTTGATTTTTATTTCACCGTTTTCTACAAACTTTTCGCCGCCCTTTAACATAAACATCATCAAAACGGTAGCAAAAATACCGCCAATATAACCTACAAGGTTAATAATTGCATTGCCTTTACTACGAAGCGGTTTTTCGGTAACGTCGGGCATATAGGCAACCGCAGGTGAGCGGTAGGTAGCCATTGCAACAAGCAACAACATAAGCACTATAATAAAGCCCCAGAAATTACTTACACGCTCAAAGTAAGACAACACACACAAAAGAATTACCGAGGCTATAGTTCCGTAAAGAATATATGGTGTGCGTTTTCCAAGCTTTGAGTGAGTTTTATCCGAAAGTTTGCCAAACAACGGCAACAAAAAAACCGCCAATACGTTGTCCATTGCCATAAAGATTTTTGATTCTAAAACGTCTCGGCCGAACTTTACTTCAAGCAAATACGGTATTACCTGATCATAAAACTGCCAAAACGCAAGAATTGCCATAAAAGCAAAACCTATCAGTATGGTACGCTTATAATTAAGTTTCATAAGTTTGTCCCCTTGTTTTTATATTAATTCTATTATTGCGGCAAGATTGCCTCTTTTACCACCTGTAGCACGATGCGAATGAAGTTGGTCTGCGTTACAGCAGGTGCAAATATCGCTTATATCTATATTATCTTCTTTTATTCCTGCCGAAAGTAAAATATTTTTATTTGCCTGCACTAAATTCAGCATAAAATGGTTTTCATCTCTGCCTTCACGAAAAACGCCTGTAATATCCATTTCGCTTTCGGCAAATGCGTCAAGCACGGGGGTGTCAACCTCGTAACATTTTTCGCAGATGCACGGTCCTATTGCGGCAATAATATCCGACGGGTCACAGCCAAATTCGTTTATCATTTTTTCCACCGTAACCTTGCCTATCATACTGACTGTGCCACGCCAACCTGCGTGACTTGTAGCACAGACGTGTTTTACAGGGTCACAAAAAAGAAGCGGTGTGCAATCGGCATACTGTGTTACAAGCGCAACGCCCGGCTCGTTTGTAATAAGTCCGTCAACGTCGGAAAAGCTGGGCTTTGTGTAACCTGTACCACAGTCTTCACGTGTTACAATACGAACATTGTTGGTATGTGTTTGGCGACTTAACACAAGATTAGCTATATCAATTCCTACAGCACCACACAAACGACGATAATTTTCCTCAACCCTGTCAAATTCGTCGCCGCCCGAAAAACTGGTGTTCATAGAAGCATACTGCCCTTCGCTTACACCGCCAAGTCGGGTTGAAAAGGTGTGTCGCACAGCTCCACACGCCGCAAGACGTGGAAAGGTTATATAAACCAGGTCATCTTTTTGGTTAATTATAAGATTAGTACTGTTCATAGATACCCTCAATTTCATCTGAAAGTCTGTTAGACTTTATAACAAGTCGGGTTGCCGCCGAACGTCCAAGCTTGGCTGAGATAACATCAAGTGCTTGTTTTATATACGGCGGACGGTTTACCACAGAGTGAGTATCACTTGCAAGGAAGGATACGTACCCGCCCTTTATTAGTTTTTCACAAAGCCTTGCATCTTCTTTAGAAATTACAGCTCCTGCATTTATGTGGGCAAGGGCTGTGCCGTCGGACACAAGCTTTAATAGCTTTTTAAAGCCGGGTACTTTGCTATATCTTTCAACGTGAGCAAGTATTGGGGTAAGTCCCAAAACCTCTTTTATATCAACTATATCGTTAATAACGGTTTTGGTAACGGGCGCACCGTAAGGAAGCTCTAACAACAAATATTTTGTGTTTTGAATAGCAAATTGCTTTATGGCACGGCTTTTACCCATACCAACAAAATATCTTAGCTCGCAACCAAGATAAACGGTTGGTAAATCTTTATATTCGATTTCTCTTTTTAAATCACTATATGCCTTTGATACCGTATCAACAAACTCTTCTACGTTGTCGGTATCGGGGTAAAAATGCGGGGTTGCAATAACGTGTGTTACACCCTGCTCTTTTAGCATTTCCAGCAATGCAAGCGACGTTTCCATATCTTTTGCGCCGTCGTCTACATCGGGCAATATATGTGCGTGTATATCAAGATAACTCAAAATCTTTCCTTCTTTTTAAAAAATCGGGAAAACGCCAAGGTTCTCCCGATTATAAATTTTATTGTTTTGGTTGCTGTTGTGCCGAGGGCTGTTCTTCGGGCTTTTGTAAAGTGGGTTTATTTCCGTAGCCGTAGCCGTAACCGTATTTTGAGTAACCGTACTTACGGTAATAGGCATATTTACGGTATCCGTACTTGCGATAGCCGCCACCCGATTTTGGATTAGCCGCATTCATAATGGCGCCAAGTATATTAATGTTTGCAAACTTGGCAGCATCTATTGCACGGCTGATTGAATCGGTAGGTGTAACCTGATCTTTTACAACCAACACAAGACCTGCCGTCTGAGGAGCAATAACCAAAGCGTCGGTTACAACGTCCACAGGTGGAGTATCAATTATTACATAGCTGTATTCCTTGCCAACGGTATCAATCAACTCTTTAAAGCGTGCCGAACCCAAAAGCTCTGACGGATTGGGAGGCACCTGACCGCCTGTAATAACGTCAAGTGTATCACTTATATGATTTATTGCCTCGGTATACTTGTTAAAGCCTGCCAAAATGTTAGAAAGACCGATGGTGTTTTCAAGCTTTAGTTTTTTATGAACCGAACTTTTACGCATATCGGCATCGATAAGCAACACCTTGTCACCAAGCTGTGAAAATGCAATAGCCATATTTATGGATGTGGTTGATTTACCCTCGCCGGCCTCCGGACTGGTTATACCAAAAACCTTTGTTTCGCTTGACGCTAACAGGTAAGTAAGGTTTGTACGAATGGTTTTGTAAGCCTCAACAATAGCAAAAGGTACGTGACGTGTTTCATTTATATTAATAACAGCGTTTTTTGCATCTTGAGCCTTTTTCTTTTTAATAGCCATTGCTGTAACCTCCTTTGCCACGAGATTTACGATATCCGCCTGCCTCGGCGTTTTCAAAATCGGGCACCGAGCCTAACAGAGGAACATCAAAATTATTTGTGAAATCTTCTTCACCCTTAATTGAACGGTTAAGTGAATCAACTATAAACACTACAACATATGCCGCAACCGCACCAATTACACCGGCAACACCCGTTGCCATAACTGTTCTTGGATATGTTTGACCTGCCTGTGTAGCAGTTGACGCAACGTTTGCACGTGCAGAAGGTATATATTCAGGTATGTATTCACAAGCAACCTCGGCAAACTTGTTTACAACACGCATAGCCTCTTTGCCGTCTATGCTTGAAAAAGTAATATCAATAAACAAAGTGTCTTCATTTCTTCTTGCAACCGAAGTATGACCTTTAAGTGATCTGAAATTATATTCTTCACCAAGATTCATTGCAAGCTTGTTGTAAACATTATCGGTACGAAGTATATCAACAATAGTGTTAGCAAGAATAAGTGATGCCTGAATATCACTGCCTGATACCTTGTCGGTGGTTTCCTCATAAGAAGTGGTAACAGCACCGTTTGTAACAAGTATTGATGCCTTAGCAGTGTAGGTTGGTGTAATAAAAAGTTTACAATAACCAAATGTTGCACCTGCAAAAATTACAGCCGCCAAAATGATTGCCCATATATGACGAAGAGCAAGCATCACAAGGTCCATAATATTTATAGTTTTCTCTTCCATTTTATTCCTCTTCTCAAATAAAAATAAAATTTAATTGCATACACACTATATGATAACATTATTATGTTATTTTTTCAAGTGGTTATTTCGCATATCTTGAATATAAATCTATTTGGTCATAAACTGTCGGCCAAAGGCTTACGCCTTTTAGCGTTACGCAAACGTATTCTGCACCGCTGTTACCCTTGCCAAAACTTGCTATGCAATATCCTGACTCACTTACAAAGCCTGTTTTTCCGCCTGCTATCTTGGCTGTTTCGGGCTCCGTGCCGTACATATAACTAAAAAGCGTGCTTGTAAGTTCTATTCCGTCGGGATGTTGGGGTGTTTTTGCAGTAGTATATTGATAAGTGGAAAGCACCTTTTTGCACAAATCATTTTTCATAGCTTCACGTATAATTACTGCCATATCTTCGGCTGTTGTGTAGTGATTTTTGTCAAAAAGTCCGCTTGCGTTTGTAAAGTGAGTGTCTTTAAGCCCTAACTCGTCCGCCTTTTTGTTCATAAGCTTTACAAATTCTTGTTCGCTTCCTGCAACAGATATTGCAAGACCCGTTGTAGCATCGGCGCCCGAGGGAAGAATTGCGCCGTATAACATATCGGTCATATTAACGGCTTCCCCGTCCGAAAAACCTGCAACGGTTGCATTTTCAACATAAAACGGGTCGGTAATTTCATAACTGAAAGTAAACGTTTTGTTATAATCGGTTATATAATCAGCCGCCGTTAATATTGTCATTATTTTTGTGGTTGATGCAGGATAACATCTTGCGGTTGCATTGCGTGAAGCAACAACCTTGTTTGTATCACAATTTATAACAATAATACTTTCGCTTTCTATATCCGATTCAATTTCTGCTGTTTCCTCGCTAAATGCGGCAAACAAATTTACCTTTTCGTCTTTTACTTCACTTACTGTGTTTTGTGTGCCCTCGGTTATAGGGGGTGTGGTGTCGTTGCCGGAATTTCTAAAGCCGCCTGCAATCATGCCGATTACTAAAACCGGTGTTATAATAATAGTCGTTGCAAGGCAAACTACCGCCACATATACCCACGGACGAAATCTTATTCTTTTTTTGACCGGTGTCTTTTTTACGCTATTTTGTGCAATTTCTTTTTTTACAGGTTGAGATTTTCTTTCAACACTTTTTTCAAGAGCAGAAAAATAATCGCCATAGTCTTTATTATTAAATTGTTCAGACATATTTTTCCACCCTTTCTTTTTAGATATCAAGACTCCCTTAAAAAAGGGAGTCTCTTAATAATTTAGAATTTACGTCCTGCGCCGCCGCCGCTAAAGGAGCCACCGCCGAAGCCGCCGCCGCTTTTAAAGCCGCCCCCACCAAAGGAACTGCCGCCAAAACCGCCGTGGAAGCCTCCGTGAAATCCGCCTGTGAAAAATCTTGGCGAACCGAATATAAAGAGTCCTCCTCTGCGACCAAAGATCAACATATAAAGCGCTATTAATATTATGAGCGCTATCCACGAAATTATAATTTGACCTATGTCGCTATCGTCATCTTTTATAGCCAACTGCATTACGGGTGTATAATTCTCATCAGGGGTTTCGCCGTATTCCAAATATATCTCATTCGCTATTGCAGAATAAACGCTTTTAATTCCCGATGAAAAATCGTCGCTTTCAAAATAGGTCATGCCGTAATAGTCAATAATTCTTCCTGTTTTACTGTCAGGCAAAGCGCCTTCAAGTCCGGTGCCTACGGCAATATATATTTCACGGTCGTTTTTTGAAAGCAAAATAATAATACCGTTATCTTTTTGCTCGTCTCCAACGCCCCAATTTCTGCCAAGATTTAAGGCATAGTCTTCTATTGCCTCGCCGTCAAGGCTTTCAATTGTTACAACAACCGCTTGAGCAGTAGTTTTTTCTTCAAGCTGTATTGCCTTATTTGTTATTTCCTGTTTGTCTGCTTCGCTTATAACACCGGCAAAGTCGTTGACAAATGTTTTTTCTTTAAGTTCGGGATATTGTTTTTCTTTTCCGCAAGCCGCAAGACTTGTTACCAATATAACAAGCATTGTCGCAACGGCCGCAACCCTTAAAATTCTGTTTTTCATATCAATCAAAATCCACCTGTGGTACATTATTTGCCGATTGGTCAGCTTCAAAATAATCTACTTGCTCAAAGCCAAAAATACCTGCAATAATATTACCGGGGAACTTACGGATTGATTTGTTGTATTCGCTTGCGGCATCGTTGTAATCCTTACGTGCTACGGCAATACGGTTTTCAGTTCCTGCAAGCTCATCCTGCAAAGCAACATATTGAGCGTCTGCCTTAAGCTCGGGATACGCCTCGGTTACGGCATTTACCCATATATCAATTGCACTGTCAAGCTCGGCGCTGGCTGCCGCTTGCTCTTCGGCATTTGTTGCCGCCGCTACCTTTGAGCGAGCCTCGATAACTGCGGTAAGGGTTGACTGCTCATAATCGGAATAGCCCTTTACAGTTTCTACAAAGTTGGGTATTAAATCTGCTCTGCGCTGAAGTTGAACCGAAATAGCCGATTGGGCCGATTTTACAGCTTCTTCTTTTTCAATAAAATCGCTACGATATGAATTGCCAAAACCAATTACTGCCAGACCGCAACCGATAAGTAATATTACGACTGCCGCAATAATTGAAATAATTATTATACCTGTCTTCTTCATATTAAAGCTCCTTTACAAATTCATCTATACGTTTTAACGCTTCGATGATATGCTCTGTACTGTAACAATATGATGCACGAACAAAGCCTTCGCCACCCTTACCAAACGCTGTGCCGGGTACCACCGCTACGTGTTTTGCTTCAAGCAATTTTTCGCAAAATTCCTCACTGGTAAGACCGGTGCTTTTGATGCACGGAAATGCGTAAAACGCTCCCTTTGGCTCACGACAGGTAAGCCCCGCTTTGTTAAATCCGTCTACAATAAGTCTGCGACGACGGTTATATTCTGCCTTCATATCGGCAACCGCCTCGTCGCAACCTCTTAACGCTTCAATTGCAGCATACTGGGCTGTTGTGGGCGCACACATTATAGCAAATTGGTGAATTTTTGTAACCTGAGAAATAATTTCTTTTGGTCCGCATGCAAAACCAAGTCTCCAACCTGTCATAGAAAAGGTTTTTGAAAAGCCGTTTATAAGAATTGTGCGCTCTCGCATACCTTCTATCGATGCGATTGAAACGTGTGGTTTTTCACCAAAGGTAAGCTCGGAATAAATCTCGTCCGAAATTACCAAAATATTAGTGTCCTGCAAAATCTCTGCCAACGCTTCTAAATCCTCACGTTCCATAATAGCGCCTGTAGGATTACAGGGGTAAGGCAGTATAAGCGCTTTGGTTTTATCGCTGATAGCATTTTTGAGTTGTTCGGGTGTGACCTTAAAATCGTTTTCTGCCAAGGTTTCGATTATAACGGGCACACCGCCGCAAAGCTCGGTTATTGGCTCATAACACACATACGAAGGCTGAGGGATTATGACCTCGTCACCCGGTGTTATAATTGCACGAAGTGTGGCGTCAATTGCCTCACTGCCACCTACCGAAATTAAAATTTCGCTGAGCGGATTGTATTTTACACCACATTTGCGGTCAATATAATTTGAAATTTCTTGTCTTAATTCTTCAAGACCCGAATTAGAGGTATATTTAGTTTTTCCTTTTTCAAGCGAGGTTATACCTGCTTTTCTTACCGACCACGGTGTTTGAAAATCAGGCTCGCCCACACCTAAAGATATAACATCATCCATTGTTGCAGCTATATCAAAAAACTTTCTTATACCAGACGGCTTAATGTCTTGAACGGTACGAGACAGTATTTTTGAATAGTCTATCATAACAAATATGTCCCCCTGTCGTCCCTTTCGGTTTCAATAAGCTTAACGTCCATTTCTTTATAGCGTCGCATAACAAAATGGGTTGCGGTTGATGTAACCGAATCAATTGTTGCAAGCTCACGTGCTACAAAACGTGATACTTCCTGCAAATTTTTGCCCTTTACAACAACGTTAAGGTCATAACCGCCCGACATAAGATATACAGCCTCTACCTGTGAATATGAAGCAACCTTTTCGGCAACCTCTTCAAAACCGAGGTCTGCCTTAGGTACAACGTTTAGTTCAATTATTGCAGAAACACTGGTAGAATCTACCTTTTCCCAGTCTATAACGGTTTTATATCCGCAGATAACTCCCTCTTTTTGCAACGCATCAATTTCGGCCGCAACAGCCTCTGGGGTGGCGGCAAGCATAACCGCTAACTGCTCTACAGTATAGCGTGCATTTGTGCTAAGTAGTTTTAAAAGTTCGTTTCTCATATATAAAACCTCCTGTGATATAATGCTTTATAATCTATATTATTATAATAGAAATTTCTCTATTCGTCAATAAAAAATAAGAATATTGAAAAACCGTTTATAATGTGTTAAAATATTATGATTGAACTTTTAAGTAGGTGATTTAGGTGTCTGAACGTACAATAGCGGCCATTGCCACGCCTTTAGGCGAAGGTGGAATAGGCGTTATACGAATTTCGGGCAGTGATGCAATAAACGTAGCCGATAGGTGCTTTGCCGCTTTTTCGGGCGAAAAGCTATCATCTCTTAGCGGTTATCAGGCATCTTACGGCAAGGTTTTTGATTGTGACGGCAACACGCTTGACGATGCGGTTGCTCTTGTCTTTAAAGCGCCAAGAAGCTATACGGGCGAAGACGTGGTTGAAATTTCGGTCCACGGCGGAAGCGTTATAGTAAAGCAGGTGCTCCGACGAGTTCTTGAGTGTGGTGCCGCTATGGCTTCGGGGGGCGAATTTACCAAGCGTGCCTTTTTAAACGGCAAGCTCGACCTTACAAAAGCCGAAAGCGTTATGGGTCTTATTTCTGCCCGAAATGATGCGGCGGCAAAAATTTCACGTGGCGCACGTGAGGGCCGCATAAGCCGAGATACCGAAGATATTTTAAATAAGCTGCTTGAAACGGCGGCATCGCTTGCGGCATTTGCCGACTACCCTGATGAAGATATACCAAACCTTAACGAGGAAAACTTTTCCCGTCTTTTAGACGAATGTTATGAAAAGTGTCAAAAGCTAATCTCTACCTATGATATGGGACGCATTATACGTGAAGGTATAAATTGTGCCATAGTAGGCAAACCAAACGTTGGAAAATCTACCCTTATGAATATGCTGTGCGGCTCTGACCGCTCAATTGTTACCGATATTGCCGGTACCACACGTGATATTGTTGAAAACGTTGTTACAATCGGCGATATTACACTTAACCTTGCCGATACGGCAGGTATTCACACCACCGATGACACGGTTGAAAAATTCGGTGTGGACAAAGCTCTTAAAAAAATCGAAAACGCCGAACTGCTTCTTGCGGTTTTTGACTGCTCTATACCGCTTGACAGCGATGACAGACATTTGCTTGACAGCATTAAAGATAAAAAATGTATTATTGTGCTTAACAAAACCGATCTTTCTCCCGTGTGGAACAAGCGTGAACTTGGTGGCTTTGAAATTATAGAAATATCGGCAAAAACCGGTGACGGATACGATTTGCTTTGCACGGCGATTAATCGTATATGCAAAATAGAAATGCTGTCGCCCGATGATACTGTGCTTATAAACGAGCGTCAGCGTGATTGCGTAAGCAGAGCGCTAAATGCCGTTTGTGCCGCACGTGATGCTCTGCTTGGCGGAATGACACTCGATGCCGTTGGCGTTTGTGTAGATGATGCCATTGCCGCCTTGCTTGAGCTTACGGGCAAACGTGTTACAAACGAAGTTTGTGACGAAATATTTAAAAGATTTTGTGTTGGAAAATAAAAATCCCTCCACCGCTAATGCGGTCCCCCTCCCTTTAAGGCAAGGGAGGCTTGCAGGGAAAAGGAAATAAATATATGATTAAAGAATATAAAGCAGAACAATACGACATAGCCGTAATCGGTGGCGGTCATGCAGGTATAGAAGCCGCTTTGGCGCCTGCCCGTCTTGGATGTAAAACGGTTATGTTTACAATAAATCTTGATTGGGTTGGCAATATGCCCTGTAACCCTTCTATCGGTGGCACGGCAAAGGGTCACCTTGTGCGTGAGCTTGATGCCTTGGGCGGCGAGATGGGTAAAGCGGCTGATGCCACCACTTTACAAAGCCGAATGCTAAACCGAGGAAAAGGTCCTGCGGTTTATTCACTTCGTGCACAGATTGACCGCCGTGAATATTGCACGTATATGAAGCACGCCGTAGAGCGTCAGGAAAATCTTGACGTTAAACAGGCAGAAATTATACATATCGAAAAGCATGACGACGGCCTTTGGCACTGCATCACACGCTTGGGCGCTGACTATGCCTGCAAATGCGTAATACTTGCAACCGGTACTTTTTTGGGTGGCAGAATTTATATTGGTGAGGTAAATTACGAAAGCGGCCCCGACGGCAACTTCCCCGCAACCGAGCTTGCCGCTTCGCTTAAAAAATTAAATATTCCTCTTCGCCGTTTTAAAACAGGCACCCCTGCCAGAGTTGACCGTGCAAGCATAGATTTTTCTAAGCTTGAAGTGCAAGACGGCGACGACAACACTGTGCCGTTTAGTTTTTCGACAACAACACCACCGCAAAACAAGGTTGTATGTCATATAGGATACACCAACGACCAAACCAAAAAGGTTATTCTTGAAAATTTGCACCGCTCCCCGCTTTATGCCGGTGATATTGAGGGCGTGGGACCCCGTTATTGCCCCAGTATAGAGGACAAAATTGTGCGTTTTGCCGACAAGCAACGTCACCAGATGTTTGTTGAGCCTTGCGGCGAAAACACCGAAGAGATGTATCTGCAAGGTATGTCATCCTCTTTGCCCGAGGAGGTACAACTGCAGTTTTATCGAACTATTCCCGGTCTTGAAAACGTAAAGGTTATGCGTGCGGCATACGCTATAGAGTACGACTGCATTGACCCATTAGCGCTTTACGCTACCCTTGAAATAAAGCAGCACGAGGGTCTTTTTGGCGCAGGTCAGTTTAACGGCTCGTCGGGTTATGAAGAAGCCGCCGCACAGGGCTTTGTAGCAGGCGTAAATGCCGCTCATAAAGTACTTGGACGCAAGCCGCTTGTGTTGTCACGTTCATCCTCGTACATTGGCACCCTTATAGATGACCTTGTTACAAAGGGTTGCTCTGACCCATACCGAATGATGACTTCACGCAGCGAATACCGACTACTGCTCAGACAAGATAATGCCGACGAACGACTTATGCCCACAGGTTACAGCTTGGGTCTTGTAAGCGAGGACGAATACCAACGCTTTTTAGAACGCAGACGACTTAAAGAACAGGA
The DNA here is from genome assembly GCA_045604205.1 of Acutalibacteraceae bacterium. Lineage (GTDB taxonomy): Bacteria > Bacillota > Clostridia > Oscillospirales > Acutalibacteraceae > UBA737. The sequence continues at coordinate 39,620 of JAZUNQ010000031.1, read as the reverse complement.
AATAGAACGTGTAAACAACACCTTCTTTGCGCCAAAGGCCGAGCTTAACGAATTGCTCGAGAGCCGTGGCACAGCGCCTCTTACTACAGGCACACGTCTTGCCGACCTTATAAAACGTCCTCAGCTTGATTACAAATGCCTTGCCCCCTTTGACAGTAATCGCCCCTCGCTTCCCGATGACGTTTGTGAAAAGGTAGAGGTAGAAATAAAATACGAAGGCTATATTAGCCGTCAACAAGCACAGGTAGACGAAATGCTTCGTCTTGAAAACAAGTTAATTCCTGCCGATTTTGACTATACGTCAATCAAAGGGCTTCGTCTTGAGGCCGCAGAAAAGCTTGCCAAAGTCCGCCCCGAAAACATAGGTCAGGCTTCACGCATATCGGGTGTTAGCCCTGCCGACGTATCGGTACTGCTTATATATCTTTCTAAATAGAGGTTGTTATGATTAATTTTAATATAGAAAAAATTGTTCCTGTTTGTGAGGGGTTTGGCTTAACTCTTGACAAGACAGCAATCGACCGGCTTGACACCTATGGCAATTTGCTCGTAGAGTGGAACGAAAGGATGAACCTTACCGCCATTACCCAACCTGAAGAGGTGCTTTACAAGCATTTTCTTGATTGCCTTTTGTTTTTTAAAAACGTCAAAGTGCCACAAAACGCAAAGGTTATTGACGTTGGCACGGGGGCAGGTTTTCCGGGAATGGTGCTTAAAATTGCTCGCCCTGATATAGAGCTTACCTTAATGGACGGGCTTAACAAGCGTCTTACATTTTTAAACGCTGTGCTTGACGAACTTAAGTTGGAAGCCGAAACCGTTCATATGCGTGCCGAAGACGGCGGCAAAAATCCTGCTTACCGTGAAAAGTATGATATTGCGTGCGCAAGGGCCGTTGCAAATCTGCCTGTGCTTTGCGAATACTGTATTCCTTTTGTAAAGCTTGGCGGTCAGTTTGTAGCTATGAAGGGCTCTGCCGCCGAGGAGGAGTTAAACGCCGCAACCAACGCCTATAATATACTCGGTTGTGAAAAACCAACAATTATATGTGAAAATTTGCGAGAAAATGAGGCCCGAGCCTTTATAATTTCAAAAAAGAAATCGCAAACTCCACCAAAATATCCTCGAATGGGTGGTAAAATAGCAAAAAGTGCCTTATAAAAAGGCACTTTTTTATTTTTTGTGTCGTTTTCGCACGACCGCTTTTGCTTTACAAACAAAAAATTTTAAGTTAACATTTACTTGTAAACAAAAAACAAGAAGGTGTAAAACGTTGCATACATTTGCAGATAAGCGGCTACTTATGTTAAAACCCGATGATATTATTCCCTGCGCTAACCAGCCACGAAAACATTTTGATACATACGAATTGCAGTCCCTTGCTGACAGTATTGCCGCAAACGGAATTATACAGCCGCTCAGCGTACGAAAGAGCGACAACGGAAAATATCTGCTTATTGCCGGCGAACGTCGACTTCGTGCCGCCAAAATGGCAGGGCTGCGCCGTGTACCGTGTGTGCTTCATCGCACCAACGACCTTACTGCATCGCTTTATGCTATTACCGAAAACCTTCAAAGGCGGGATCTTAACTGTTTTGAAGAGGCCTCGGCAATCGCTTCGCTTATCAACGATTACAGACTAACCCAATCCGAAGTAGCAATTCATCTTGGAATGGCAACGTCCACCGTCAGCAACAAATTGCGATTACTTAAACTTTCCCCCGATATACAGTCACGCATAGTTAACGCCAATCTTTCCGAAAGGCACGCTCGTGCACTTTTGCGACTGCCTATAGAGTTGCGTGAAACCGCTTTGCACAAAATTATTGCAGACGAATTAAGCCTTTCGCAGACCGAAAAACTGGTTGAGGATATCATAAATCCGTCAACCCCCAAAGAAGACCTTTCACAACACGATGTCTCGGTGCAAAAGCCAATAAGAAAATCCGCCATCGGTAACATAAAACTTTTTTCTAACAGCCTGTCACAACTGCTTTGCACCATGCAAAACGCAGGAATTACAGCCGATTCAAAAAAGAGCGAAACCGACAAATACATTGAGTACAAGGTGCGTATTTTTAAAACGCAACCCGAACAAACTCAGCTTAAAATTTGTTAAAATTCGCCATAGGTGTCTTTGTCCCCTTGACATCTTGGCGGTTTTAAAAAGCTCTTTGACAGTCCTGCACTGCTGTCAAAGACGCCCACCATATTCATCCCCATACACAAACAACCCCTCGAAAGAGGGGTTGTTTGTGTTTTTATTCAATTTCTTGTGTTTCGTTATCTATTGCATATTTTTGAGCAACCTTGGTGATTTTTTCTTCCAACTTTGCAACACGTGCATCGAGCAAAAATATTTTGATAAGCAACAAAAATATAACTACTACGAAAATAAAGTTTGACGGTGATTCAAATCCAATAATGTTTGAAAGCCAAAAAAGCGGCTGAGGGAATATTGCCATAGCGAGCAAGAATATGCAAAAGAGGAACCAATAAAGTGTGTCGCCAATTTTAAACTGAGATTTTTTGATTTTTGCAAAAACAAAAACAACAGTTACAATACAAGCCGCTATCATTGCTATAAGTAATCCTTGATTCATACTTTTACCCCTTTCTGAACCACTGCAAAACAAGAATGGATACAAACATTCTTATCATATAGTTTACCGAATTTGAAAAATTAAGATAACTCTCCCCTGCTATGCGTTCGTGCATTTCAACCTGTATCTCGCTAAAGGTTGCGCCCCCACGCACAAGCAATGCAACCGTGTCGGGTTCGGGACCTAAATCGGCGGCAAAGGCTAACTTCTTAATCATTTTTTTATCAAACATTCTCATTCCTGAGGTTGGGTCCTTTAAAGTTTTGCCTGTTGTAAGTTTAATTGCCAACTGCAAAAGATTACTGCCAAACATTCTAAGAGATATCGGCTTCTTTTGACTTATAAACCTTGAACCTATAACTATGTTATAGCCTTTTTCCATTTCGGCTGCCATATTATCTATATAATCAGGGTCGTGCTGGCCGTCGCCGTCAAACTGAATTGCCGCATCATAGCCCTTTTCATAAGCGTAAAGCATACCGGTCTGAATTGCCGCCGCAAGCCCCAAGTTTACGGGATGGCTTACAAAGTGATAGCCTTTTCTTCTGCAGATGCTTTCGGTGTCATCCTGTGAACCGTCATTGATTATAAGATAATCATACTGTGGGCAATCTCTTTTAAGCGTTGCAATAACCCTTTCAATATTGTCCTGTTCATTATAAGCCGGAATAATAAGAAGAACCTTCATTTTAATCCCCTTTTAATCAATCAAACTTTCTAATTTTTCGGCAGTTCTTTGCCACGTGAATCCGTCAATCAGCTTAACGTATGCCTTTTTGACAGCAATATCACGGTAATCTTTATCAAGTGCTTTTTGAAGCGCCTGTTTTGTTTCCTCTACAGTGTTTCCTTTGGTTATGATTCCATACTCGTCGTCGGTTATAAGTTCACGTGCACCGCCGTTATAGGTTGTTATAACAAATGTTTCGGTTGCAATCGCCTCTAAAACCGAGGTTGACATTCCTTCGGAAACCGATGGCATACAATATATATCAGATGCATTAAGCAAGGAAACCACGTGGTCAAAATCAATTTGCCCTAAAAACACAACCTTGTCGTTTGCGTTTGCCTTTAACTGCTCCATTTCAGGCCCATCGCCTGCGTAAAACAAATATACGTCATCTCGATTTAAGGCTTTAAATGCATCGAGCAATTCGTAAACGCCCTTTATTTTGAGCAATCTTCCTGTAAAGGTAATAACCGTATCGGTGTAACTTATTCCATACTCTTTACGGTAATCAAGCACCTCTTTTTCGGCGGCATCCTCGACGGCGTTTATATCAATTGCATTATAAAGCGTACCACTTGATTTAATGCCAAAGTGCTCCGACCATTTGCCTGCGGCTTGCGACACGGCATAGTACTCGTTGCAACATTTTTTAAGCAACATTGTTACAAAATGTTCTACGTGTGCTACAAAAAAGTCCAGTATTTTATTATCTACCGAAAGATGTGTAGAGCCGTGTTCAACCGTTATGCATCTTATATTGTTTCTTTGAGCAAAAGAAGCCGCATAAAGACTGTGAATATAAAATCTTGCATTTATTACAACCAAATCAAAATGTTTTTGACAAAGCAACTTATCAAGCTTTTCAAAATCCGAATCCCGCTTTAAAATAGGATATCTGCCCTTCATAAAATTATAACAGGGCATTCTGAATATCTCTATTCCGTTTTCGTCAATCTCGTGAGGCAGTAGTCCAAATACGTTTGAGGTTACAACCGTTACCTCGTGACCACGATTTACCAACTGTTTTGCAAGATTGTAAACGTATCTTTCAACTCCACCAATGTTTGGTAGATAGTTTGCGCAAAAAAGGCAAAAAGATTTTTTCATTTTATCATCTCTAAATCATTGTTTTTGTAATCATTGAATAAAACTCAATCATTACTGCAAGTGATGCCGCATACAAAACAAAGCCGTTATATCTTGCCTTGTTTTTGATTATATTCCAACGTGAACCGGTAACCAGCAATAACAACGGCGCTAAAAGCGGTGTTATATATCTTGGTTGACAACCGGCTATGCCTGTGCTACCCAAAGGCGTATAATCTATATACAATGCAGTCGCTATAAGCGCACACATACCTATAAAGAAAACCACCGAGCAAATTTTGATTATAACCGGTATTTTAAACTTAACGGCAGGGTTGGTATCGGTTAAAGCAGTGATAACTATTAATGCCATAAACACAAAGGTCATTTTTCCCCAACCGTAATATGCATAACTGGAAATGTATCCGTTCATTTTTAAAGGAGACAAATAGCCAAGTAAAAACTTGCCTAAAATCTTAGCGTACGCTATAGGACTTTTAAGTATAAAGTCAAGCTGTGCCTTGGGATTTACGTCTCCGCCACGAACATCGCCCGTACCGCCTATTTTGGTAAACGAAACCATAAGGAAGTAAGCAAACACCACAGCAAATACCATTGTAAGAATGGTATAATACTCTCTTCTTTCTCGTTTTCCGCTCCATTCTTTAATCATAAACAGCGGTATCGCCATAAGAACAATGTAAACAAGCTTTGGTAATGAAGCCACAGCAAATGCGCCTGTCATAATAATAATGTCCCACATTCTTATTATCCGCTTTGGTTGCTGTAGCATACTTGTGTAGTACGCAATGCCCAACATAGAAAAGGCGATTACCCACGGGTCGTATGCATAGTTGGTTGCCATAAACAGATTGGTTGGGAAAAGCGATATTGTAACAAGTATCATTTTGCCGCTTTTTATTTTCTTTATTGCAAAATAGCAGACAAACACATACACCAATAAATTTGCAAGTCGACCTAAGTTATATCTTGTTGCAAAACCTGCATCAAAGCTTCGTGCCACCGCCATAAAAATTCCCGAAGGCAGATGCGCTATCGAAAACATTGCATCTCGTTCGCCAACGACAGTGTTGTCAAGCTCTTCAAGTCTTGCGAGTCTTGCCTCGTAGACTTCCTTGTTCCAGACAATTTTCCCTGCAGCATCCTTTTCAAGCCTTATAAGCTCGCTTCCGCCGTTTACGTCAAGCTCTTGTTCGGCACCGGTTGCATAAACTGTGTTTATGTAAGACATACCTACTGCACGTGGATGATGAGCATCAAGGTCCCACGATGAATGCACTATAGGAGAACCAAAAAGCATAACAAGTCCTACCACCAGTGCTACGGGCAAAAATACGTTTTCTATTTTTGTGGCAAGATTTTTTCTTGTGAATATAAAAACACAAACAAGCTCAGCAATGCCTGCTATGAATACACATCTATATTTGTTAAAGCCGGCTCCCGACAGTATAAGGCCTAACACCATTTCTATCATAACTGCGGCAAGGACAGCCACAACCGAGAAAACGGCAAATTGTGCAATTTTATATTTGTTCTTTTTAACAGTTTTTATTGCCATTTCAAGCACGTTGGTACGTGTTTCTACGGTCCACGCAATCCAAGCGATGGCAATTGGAATCAAAAACGCCTTTAGATAATCGCCAAAGCTTCTTTCCGGCACAAAGGGCACTGCATCAGGCTGTTTGTCAAAGACTTCTATATTTTTAAAATAGATTCCATCAGTATCTATATCTACTCTAATGAAGCTGTATTCGCCCGCAGGCAAATCAACAATGGCGCTGTTTTCGCCCTTAAAGACGGTAACGTTATACTGCCTTTCAGCAGAAAAACCGCCGTCAGAATATGCAGTAAACACCTCTATGTCAATACTCTGCTCTATTTGAGTTTCAATGTTAATTTTAATAGCCTCTATTTGTTGCTTTGTGCAAGAAAAAATTATCTGTGGGTCTTCGCCGCTAATAACAAGTTTGCCCGAGCGTTCCAAAGTGCAGGAGCGTTGTGATTCTATTTGTGAAATTGTAAGTTTTTCGACAGGAGGAACCGAAACGCTTAAAATGTTTCCTATGTTTTTAGGCAAAAATATTGAGGTGCAAACCAACAATGCCACCAAAAAAGCAATTGCGGTTAATATTACCTGATATTTTTTATTCTTTAATTTTTCAAGCATTGGTTGATTCCCCTCCTTTTTTCATTTTTAAAACACTGATAATCATTATGATAACAAGCGTTATAGCCATTACCGCAAAAAGCATTACCATTTCGCAAAGATAGGAAAGCGCCGCACCCATTAGTCCGCCCTTTGCAACAAAAACCGATGGCGCAAGGAATGAAAACAAAATTGTAATAGCATATGCAATCAGACATAAATATTGTTTTCGCATAGTTGTAAACAACGTAAGCGTCAAGGTGCTTGCCGCACTGAATCCGCCTGAAAGCAACAGCACCATAAACACGTTTCTTTTGTCGGAAAGTTCTGCTTTGTAAAGCGTTTCCAAAACGGGAATGCCAAGAAAATATCCTGCTACCAGAGCCATTATCGTAACAATAATAACCCACACATACAGTTTTATCATTGTCTTAACAAAAGCCGGTATTTTCTTTTCTGCCCAATCTTTTGAAAGGGTAATAAGCTGTGGACGGAAAACAAAAATACTTAAAAGATTTATTGCAAATACCGGCATTACAAGATATCCATAATGCGCTTGTAAAAGTTTCATCTGTTCCTCTTGACCGCTAAACACCTCAGCTATTGCATACTTAGGCGAGTTAAAGATGAATTGATGCATAAAGGAAGATAAAAACAGCGGCGCCGCACACAAAAACATTTTTGCCTGACTTTTAAATTTAAACTCAGGTTTCAGCGCATTAAAATTGTTATTAAGCGGAAGGTCATGCAAAAGCACCCATACAAGTATTACAATCGGCATTGTAATAACCGCAACAATAAGCTTTCGGCTTATAGCAAGTGTTATGGTAAACACAATTGCCATTAATGCCACCTGACACGCAAGAGATCTGCCCGCCAGACTTAAATAGCCGTTACGGTGCAAATTTCCCTGAAAAAGATCAGAAAAAGCAGCGGCCACCATATACACGGTAATAATAGACATAACAGTTACAGTTTCTTTGTCAAAACCTTTTATCGCCGTAAAGACTATAAAAAACAACCACATTGCTGCTGTTGTTATTATTCTGAACATTGCAATTCCGCCAAAGGAAAACTCTCGTTTGGCGTCGGTAACCTGAATGTTACGCATCTCAAACACGCAGATGGTGTACATCATTTGCGCAGTTGAGTATGCAAGTGAAAAAACACCCGCTACCGTTCCGCCGCAAATATGGCTTACAACAACCATAAGCGCAAGTGATACCGCTGCATTTGTAAGACTGCCCAGCATATTAAAAATGAAATTTTTCTTTTCGGATTTTTGAGGCAATTTATAAACAAATTTTTGCATACGCACCTCTTAATTGTTTACATAGTTATGATTATTATAGCATACTTTTCTCGCTTTTTCAACACATAATCATAGTGCGTGTATTTGTTGACAAAAGCCATTGTCCAAAGTATAATAGACATATATGCAATCTTGTTTGGAGATGATTATATGTCGGGTCAGTATAATCCCGAAATTTTAAAAAAACTTCAACGCTACGAGCTTGAAATTTTAAATGATTTTACAAAGGTTTGTGAAGAAAACAACCTTTCATATTTTGGCTTTTCCGGTACAGGTATCGGGGCTTTGCGCCATGGTGGATTTATCCCTTGGGATGATGATATTGACCTTGCCATACCACGTGATCAATATGAAAAGGCAATGGAAATTTTCGAACGAGATTATGCCGATAAATACACCGTCGTAAGTGCTGAAAAATATAACGATTTCCCCGTAATGAATACGCATATAATAATCAACGATTCTTCGTTTGTAACTACCGAAGACAAACGTGGAAACTATCCAAAGGGCATTTTCCTGGATATATTTCCTATAGATTATACCCCTGCCGACGAAAAACAACGCAGCAAACATCTTCGTCGTGCGTGGTTTCTTAGCAAAATTCTTATAATGAAACATATTCCCTTCCCTCATCTGCCATTCAAGGGTTTTAAGGCAAAGCTCGCACATTGTGTTACTGCGGCAATCTGGTTGTTTTTAAATGTTTTTTGTATTTCTCACAAATTTTTATATAACCTATGCCTTAAAGAGTGCACCAAATACAACCACACCGACACCGGCGTTTATGCCTATTGTTGTGGACAGGTTTTGGGCGGCAGCGTTTTTTATAAAGATAAGACCTACCCACTAAGAAAAGAAAAATTCGAAGATACCGTTATGTATTTTCCAAACAATTTAGAAGAAACTCTCACCGCTTTGTACGGTGATTATATGCAAATCCCGCCACCCGAAAAGCGAATAAATCATTGTCCTGATATTTTGATTTTTCCGGACGAAAACAAATAAAGGAGTTATATTATGCAAGCAGTAATTCTTGCCGCCGGTATGGGCAAAAGACTTAAAGAACTAACACAGGATAACACCAAGTGTATGGTAAAAATAAACGGAGTAACCTTAATCGAAAGAATGCTCCGTCAAATAGACCGTCACAACCTTTCAAAAATCGTTATTGTTATAGGTTACGAAGGTCAAAAATTGGTTGATTATATATCGACCCTTAAAAACATAAAAACCCCTATTGTTTATGTTGATAACCCAATTTATAACAAGACCAATAATATATATTCTCTTTCTCTTGCACAGGATTATTTGTGTGAAGAAGACACCTTGCTTTTTGAATCGGATCTTATATTTGAAGACGGCATAATTGATTTGCTGCTTAATGACCCACGCCCATCTCTTGCGCTTGTTGACAAGTATGAAAGCTGGATGGACGGCACCTGCGTAAAGCTTGATGAGCAAGATAATATTACTGCATTCATTCCGGGCAAAAACTTTAAATATAGCGAAAAGGACGAATACTATAAGACTGTAAATATTTATAAGTTTAGCAAAAACTTTTCTAAAAACAGTTATGTTCCCTTCCTTAACGCATATATAAAAGCTCTCGGCGAAAACGAATACTATGAGCAGGTGCTTCGTGTTATCACTATGCTTGATAACCCCGAAATTAAAGCCGAGCGTCTTACAGGACAACTTTGGTACGAAACCGACGACATACAAGACCTTGATATTGCGTCTTCTATGTTCAATCCTGACGACAACGAAAAGGTTGCTGCTTTACAACGTCGCTTTGGCGGATATTGGAGATATCCAAGACTTTTGGATTTTTGTTATCTTGTAAATCCGTATTTCCCACCCCAGCGTTTAATGGACGAGATTAAAGCGAGCTTTGAAACACTTATCACACAGTATCCAAGCGGTATGGGTGTTAACTCTTTGCTTGCGGCAAAAAACTTTGACGTTCATCAAGAAAACATTGTTGTAGGCAACGGTGCCGCAGAGCTTATTAAATCGTTTATTGAAAAGCAGAACGAAAAAATAGGTTTTGTGCGTCCCACTTTTGAAGAGTATCCAAATCGTTACGATAAAGAAAATTCGGTTATTTTTGTTCCACAAAATAAAGATTTCTCTTATACTGCTGACGATATTATGAATTTCTTTGATGACAAAGACATAGGTCTGTTGGTTGTAATTAACCCCGACAATCCTTCGGGCAACTATATACCAAAATCAGATCTTTTGCGACTTGTTGATTGGGCAGCTAAAAAAGGAATTAAAATTGTTATTGATGAATCGTTTGTTGATTTTTCCGATTGCGAAGACAGCACAATAATCTTGCAGGATGTTTTGGACGCCAACAAGCATTTGTATGTTGTTAAAAGCATTTCAAAATCTTACGGTGTACCGGGAATAAGACTTGGCATACTTGCAAGCGGTGACGTTGACACAATTTCCTTTATTAAACGTGATGTCGCTATCTGGAACATAAACTCATTTGGCGAATTTTATATGCAGATAGCTGAAAAGTATAAAAAAGATTATGCTGCAGCACTTGAAAAATTCCGTACAGAGCGCAAGCGTTTTGAAAACGAGCTTAATAACATTAACGGCATTCGTGTTATTCCTACACAGGCAAATTACTTTATGGTTGAACTCACCGGCAAAATCACTGCCGAAGAGCTAACCAAAAAAATGTTGTTGATTCACAACATACTTATTAAAGACCTTTCCTCAAAGGTTGGCAAGCAGTATGTTCGTATTGCTATACGCAATACCGAGGACAACAATCGCTTAATAGAAGCTTTCAAAACCGAGGTTTATTAAATTTAAGGGGCTATTATATGAAAATCATTGATTTTGATGCTATCGTATCCGCAAACATTTCTCCTGTAGATTGTTATCGGTGGACAGAACAGATGATTGCCCACAAAAACGATACCCTGTTACCGCCCAAAATTAGTATGAAACCGCTTGACGGCATGTTTTGTAACGTTATGCCGTCGGTTGTGAACAAAAGCGGTGGGGTTAAGATTGTTACAAGATATCCCGACAGAATACCAAGTCTTGACAGTTTTTTGGTGTTGTTTGATGTCGAAACGGGTAAAAATCTCGCTCTTATGGACGCAAACTGGATAACCGCTATGCGCACAGGTGCAGTAGCGGCTCACTCGATTATTCATTTAGCCAAGACAAATTTTTGCAATATTGGTATAGTCGGTCTTGGCAACACTGCACGCTCTACCTTACTTATACTTGCGAGTGTTCTTGGCGAGAAGAAGCTAAATATTAAACTGCTGCGTTACAAAGACCAGGCAGAAGATTTTATAAATCGTTTTGCCGCTTTTGACAATCTAAGTTTTTCGATTGTTGATACCGCAGAAAAGCTTGTACGGGGTTCGGACGTTATTGTTTCTGCCGCAACCTATATGCCGGAGGATTTGTGTGAAGATGAGGCATATGAAAAAGGCGTATTGGTAGTTCCCGTTCACACCCTTGGCTTTACAAACTGCGATTTGTTTTTTGATAAAGTTTTTGCCGATGATTACGGTCACGTTAAGCATTTTAAAAATTTTGATAAATTCAAATCCTTTGCCGAAGTGTGTGACGTTGTAAACGGTAATGCACCGGGTCGTGAAAACGACGATGAGAGAATTTTGGCATATAACATCGGTCTTTCAATACACGATATAAACTTTGCGACGAAAATTTATGATATGCTTAAAGACGACGAATCTTTACCAATTATAAACCTTAAAGCACCTACCGATAAATTCTGGATATAAAAAAACAATCACTAGTCAAATGACTAGTGATTGTTTATTTATTTGTATTTTTCTATTGACTCTGCCATAATTGTGTGTATTTTTTCACCTAAATCAGCTGTATGGTCGTTATCTGTTGTATCTATAACGTCTAACACGTCAAAATAAACTTCGCTCTTTCGTTTTAGCAAATTTTTGGGTATTTCTCTTGTTCCCCAAAGTGTGCAAACCACAATTTTTGCCTGTGATCTTGTGGCTATTTTTAACGCACCGTTTCGTATCGGCAGCACCTCTCCGCTAAGGCTTACGTATCCTTCAGGAAAAATTGCTACCGAATTTGTTTTTTCTTTTATAAGCTTAGTGGCGTTAATAATTGTTTTTGCCGCTTCACGATTGTTTTCACGGTCAATTGGCAGTCCGCTTAATTTATGTAACGCTTTATATATAAAAGGGTAAATTTCCCTGACCTCTTTTTTTGCAACAAACGCAATACGTGAATCGGGCACAGCATAGTAAATTACCGCAGGGTCAAGCTCGTGTATGTGGTTGCTTACCAGTAAAAACGGCTCGTCTTGTGGTATTTTTTCCTGTCCTGTTATATGCACTTTTACCCTAAGCAGTGGAAGCGCCATTTGCAAAAAGCCGTTTACTAAACTGCGAAAGAAATTGGTGTCACGAGGCGGTTTATTTAAATTGACGGTTTGTATGCTTATTGCCAATACTGCCAAATGCAACAGTATAAGCAACACAAATAAGCAAATAAGCAAAACCGGTATCAGCCACCAGGAAAACGGCTGTCTGAAAAGATTGAACGGTATGCTAATAATCAAAGTAAGCGCCGCCGCTATTAACAGATAAATCTTATATATCATTTTTGCCTCTCAGTTTTGTTTTTGTACTATTTTATATTCATCATAAAAATCATAGTACGGACAATTAAAGGTTTGTGACGTTAAAAATTTAGCCATTTCGTCTTCGTCAAGGCGGCAATCGCAAAAATACTCATCATATTCTGCATCATATATATAATTTGCACAGCTTTCACAGTTTGTGGATTTTCTTTTCACGATTACACCTCTTTTAAATTATTCTGCGGGGTCCGGAACCTGTGATGGTGGATCGGTCGGGTCGGATGACCCTGTCGGCTCGGATGATCCTGTTGGTTCGGATGACCCTGTCGGCTCGGATGATCCTGTCGGGTCGGATGATCCTGTCGGGTCAGACGATCCCGTCGGCTCGGATGACTCCGTTGGTTCAGACACATCAGATGAATCGGATACATCGGACGAATCGGATACGTCCGAGACGTCGGACGGGTCAGAGGGGTCTGACGGGTCATCATTAGGAGTGGTGGTCTGTGGTTTTCTGTTTACGCCGCCCATTTGAGCAAACCAGTTATTTCTTTCAACCGGATTTTCTGCAATATAACTTTCAAAGGTTGCATCTTCGTATATTACGGCATTTACAAGTTTTGCCGCATAGTCAAGGTCGTAATATATTACCGAACCATAACCTGTTGGAGCGGTCATTAAAAAGTCTGATTGATATTCTGTTGGGGGTAATCTGAATTGTTCAAAGCTTGGAGAGCTTAACAAAATATTGGTCGCAAGACCCATTATATCACCGTATGACAATGATGTTTCGGTACAAGGAATAAGTGCCTTTGCAAGTGATATATACTGAGTCTTTTTCATATTTATCGCCTTGTTAAAAAGTCCCTGCATAACGTGGCGTTGACGGTCTGTTCTGCCAAAATCGTTTGTAGTACCCCATACACTTTCGCAATAACGAACACGTGCGTATGCTACCGCCTGAACACCGTTAAGTGTCTGCTCGCCCGCTTCTTTAATATAATATTTTTTAGGGTCAAGCTTCATCTCGGCACAAATTTCATCCATACAGTTATTAAGATTCGGACGATCAAGACCCTTCCAGGCAAGCTCGTCTTCTGTGATGGTTGCGGGGATACCGCCAACGGCATCGATTATATCCACCATACCAAAGAAGTTTACTGTTGCATATTCCGATATATCTAAATCATATGCCTGATTTAAGGTTTTTATAGCGTGCTCAGGGCCTTTTGAATATGCTGAATTAATCTTTCCGAAATATTTTTCACCCTTGTATTCCATAGGAACAAAGGTGTCTCGCATTACCGAGAAAATCTTTACCTTTTTGGTTTTTGTGTTAAGGCTTAATATCATTATACTGTCGGTGTTGCCGCTGAAAACGTCCTCGTCACGAGAGTCAACACCAAACAGCGCTATGTTTATAACGTTTTTATCCTTCACGCCCGAAAATCCAAGCTTTTCAGGACTGCCGGTAATTGAATTGTAGTTGTAAAACGGGTCAAACAGTAACCAACCCAGCCCGATTATTCCGGCCAAAATCAAGCATGCCGCACTGGTAAACAAGCCTTTTTTTACACTTGTAAGCTGTTTCCACCAAGCCTTGAAGCCGCCCGCTTTATTACCGTGCTTTCCCTTTGAACTTGAACTGATATCCACAAATTCATCCATTGGTATAAATTTTGTATCGGATACTATATCCTCGTATTCGTCTTCTTCCCTTTGTTGCATTGCGGCGATAATATCTTCATATTTGTCGTCAAAATTATATTTTTCACTACTCATATCTGCACCACCATTTAATTAAGCATCAGCTTATATATTTCGCTTTTTTTAATTCCCGTTGTTGCCGCCGCTTCCTTTGCCGCCAAGGATGCCGACAGACCGCTGTTCATAAGTTTTTTTGCAAGGTCAACCGCATCTTGTGTAGTGTAGCTTGCGGTTTGCTCCTTTGCTCCGTCAATTATTAAAACATATTCTCCTCGAGGCTCATTTTGTTTGTAAAACTCAATTGCCTCGCTAAAGCTTGTCCTCATTACCGTTTCGTGAATTTTTGTAATTTCACGAACAATTGCTATATCTCTATCGCCAAACGCTTCGTACATATCGTCAAGCGTTTTTTTAAGCTTGTGGGGAGCTTCGTAAAAAATCATTGTACGTTTTTCGTTTTTTATTTCTTCGAGATGCTTTTTTCTTGACGGTTTGTTAACCGACAAAAATCCCTCAAAACAAAATCTGCCGCTTGGGCACCCCGATAGTGCCAATGCCGTAGCAAAGGCTGTAGGTCCCGGTACCGACTCAACCGCAATGCCCTGTTCGTGACATTCACGAATTAAGTCTTCGCCCGGGTCAGAAATTGCCGGCATACCTGCATCGGTAACTATTGCACAGGTTTCTCCCGCAAGTATTTTTTCTATAACGGTGTTTCCACGTTCTTTTTTGTTATGTTCAAAGTAAGCAACCATTGGTTTTGAGATTTCAAGATGGTTAAGCAGCTTTACCGTGACACGGGTGTCCTCTGCCGCAATAAAATCTACTTCACTTAAAATTCTTTTGCCTCGTGGCGAAAAGTCTTCTAAATTTCCTATTGGCGTGCCTACCACATAAAGTTTTCCAGCCATTATAAATACGCTTCCTTATAACTTCCGTAAATGTCTATCATTTCTTTAGAAAAATTACCCTGTCCGTCCTCGACGTAGAGTGTTGGCTCTATTGTAAGTGCTGTTTTTCCGCAACGGCGGCCCTCTAAAAGCACCAACCACGGAGATTGCCCCACGCATTTACATACAAGGCGCAGTCTCTTGGGTTCAACCTTGTATTTTCGCATAAGGTCCATCATTTCGGCAAGACGCTCGGGACGTTGACACATACAAAGTCTTCCGCCCGTTTGCAAAAGCTTTGCACCTGTGGCAATTATATCTTCAAGCGTGCATTCAACCTCATGCCGTGCCACGCTCTTTACGCTGTCGGGATTTTTTATTCCTGCATCGGGCGCCTTGTAAGGCGGATTACAACTGACAAGCGTATGGCATCCAAAAGGTACTTTGCCCTTTAAATCCTTTAAATCGGACAACACAGGGGTAAAGCTGTCAAAGCCATATTCTTCCTTTGTTTTTTTTGCAAGGTCTATGGCTTCGGCCGATATGTCAACACCGTATGCCGATTGAAGATTGTTGTCACGCAGCATTAAAAATGCAATTATGCCGCAACCGGTCCCCAAATCAACAAGCTTGTCGTTTTGTTTGGGTTTTGCAAAGTTTGCAAGAAGTACAGCATCGGTGCCAAAGGTGTGGTGTGGCGACACAAAGATAAATTTGCCCTCGCCTATCGGCTCACGCTTTATACTCTGCTCCATTTTACACCCTGAGGAGTATCTTCAAGCACGATACCCATTTCTTTTAGCTTGTCACGGATTTCGTCAGCGGTTTTAAAATCACGTGCTTTGCGAGCTTCGGTACGCTTTGCAATAAGCTCTTCAATCTCACTGTCAAGTGTTTCGGTCTTTCTGTTATAAACAAGGCCCAGCACACCGGTGAGCTCGTCAAACGCTTCAGCACACGCAGTAAGTGTATCTTTGCCGGCACCGTTTGCAATTGCAGTATTTATATCACGTACAAGGGTGAATACTGCCGCTAATGCATCGGCTGTGTTAAGGTCGTCATCCATAGCGGTAATAAACTCTTGCTTGCGTTCTTCTATAAACGCAGGAATATCTCCGCCGTCAGCGGCATTCTGCAACGCAAAATCTATGTTATTACGACAGGTATAAAGGCGCACAAGCGCATTTTTGCCCTGCTCGATAATATCTACAGAATAGTTAATAGGTCCACGATACTGTGACGAAATCATAAGATAACGAATTGGTTCGTAACCGTATTTTTCAGCAACGTCACGAACGGTAAAAAAGTTGCCGAGTGATTTTGACATTTTATGGTTATCAACGTTTATAAAGCCGTTGTGCATCCAATAATGCGCAAAATCGCAACCGTTTGCACACTCGCTTTGTGCGATTTCGTTTTCGTGGTGTGGGAATATAAGGTCAAGACCGCCACAGTGAATATCGATAGTTTTACCAAGATATTTTTCTGCCATTGCCGAGCATTCAATATGCCAGCCCGGTCTGCCATCGCCCCACGGAGATTCCCAATATGGTTCGCCCGGTTTTGCACCTTTCCAAAGGCAGAAGTCCATTGGGTCTTCCTTTATATCGTCGGTAGCAATACGTGCGCCTGCCTCAAGATCTTCGAGCGGCTGATGTGAAAGCTTGCCGTATTCGTTGAATTTTTTGGAACGGAAATATACGTCACCGCCTGCAGTATAGGCATAGCCTTTTTCTACAAGCTCGGAAATAATTCTCTTAATTTCGTCAATGTTTTCGGTTGCTCTTGGGTGAACGGTTGCTTCACGAACGTTAAGACCCTTTGCATCTACCCAAAATTCCTTGATAAATCTTTCGGCAACCTCGGGCACGGTAATGCCCTCCTCATTGGCTTTTTTAATAAGCTTATCGTCTATATCGGTAAAGTTTTGAACAAAATTTACCTTGTAGCCACGCCATTCAAGATAACGGCGCAATACATCAAAAACGCAAAGCGGACGTGCGTTTCCAATGTGGATATAGTTATAAACGGTAGGACCGCAAGCATATATTTTTACCTCGCCCGGTGTAATGGGGACAAGCTCATCCTTGCTTCTTGTTAGTGTGTTAAATATTTTCATAATGGGGTTACTCCTTTATCTTTGCCTCAAGTTCAGCAAGTTTTTTGTTTAAAGCATCAATCTCAAGCTGAACCGGGTCGGGTATATGAATCTGATCAAGAGGTTTAATGTCAACCTTTTTGCCGTTTTGACGAACAACGTGTGCCGGAACGCCCACAACGGTAGAGTTGGGTGGCACGTCTTTAAGCACAACTGCACCTGCCGCAACACGAGAATCATCACCAATGGTGATAGGACCCAAAACCTTTGAGCCCGCACTTATCATAACACGGTTACCAATAGTTGGGTGACGTTTTCCAACGTCTTTACCCGTACCGCCAAGTGTAACGCCCTGATAAATCAGCACGTCGTCACCGATTTCGGTAGTCTCACCAATTACTATACCGGTGCCGTGGTCAATAACCAAACGTCTGCCAATTGTAGCGCCGGGGTGAATTTCTATGCCTGTTTTTCGTGCCGCTTTTTGTGAAATGTATCTTGCTCTGAAGCTATGACCTTTTAGGTAATGCTTGTGCGCACGGCGATGCATTCTTATCGCTTTAAGACCGGGATAAAGCAAAAATATCTCTAAACTGGATTTTGCTGCCGGGTCTCGGTCCTTTATTGCCTGTATATCTTCTTTTAATAATTCAAACAACTATACCAACTCCGTGGATTATTTTGAAGGGTTTATATAACTTTTGCATTCGTTAAGGTATATTACACCTGAAATTACGCAAAGTATTGCAGAAATCCAGAATAACACAAGTATTACTATATCGCAAATTCCCTGTATCTGTATTAAACCAAAATCAGAAATTAAAGTGTAAATGCCGAGCGCTGTTACAATTCCCAACATCTGAGATACTGTTTTTAGTTTTCCCCATATGTTTGCCGCTACAACAAGTCCTGCGTTTGCTGTAACAAGTCTTAGTGAAGATACCATAAACTCACGGAATAAAACTATAAACACAATTGTTGTAAGTTGCCATCCGTATTTTCCGCCTTGTTGCGCCGAATACAAAAACATAAAGCCTAAATACGCCGACGTTGTAAGCATTTTGTCAGCCAAGGGATCTAAAAATTTGCCGAAATCTGTAACAAGATTGTTTTTTCGAGCCATTTTGCCGTCAAGCATATCGGTAAGTGACGCCAAGGTAAAAATAACAAGCGAAACAAGATAATGATATGGAAAATCTATAAGCATAGTAGCCATAAATATAGGCGTTGCTATCATACGTGCAAGGGTTAATTTGTTTGGTGTATTCATACTTGTTCTCCTAAAAGGTCGTATTCCAGAATATCGTTAATCTGAACATCGGCAAAATCACCGATAAGCAATTGTTCTTTTGCCATAAAAAATACTTTTCCGTCAATTTCGGGGGCATCGGCCTGACTTCTGCCGTAATAACACTTGATGTAATCGTCCCAACCCTCTATAAGCACCTTTTGAATTGTGCCGATTTTTGCTTCATTTTTAGCGCTGACGATGTCAAGCTGTGTTTCCATTATGTGTTCGGCACGGTCCTGTTTTACCTGCTCGTCTACTTGGTCGGGCATTTCGGCTGCTATGGTACCCTCCTCTGCAGAGTAGGTAAAGCAACCAAGTCGGTCAAACTGTGCTTCACGCACAAATTCATGTAGTTGTTCGTAATGCTCCTCGCTCTCCCCCGGAAAACCTGTTATAAGAGTAGTGCGAAGTGTAATATCGGGAACGGTTGCCCTTATCTTTTTTACAAGTGATAAAAGCGACTCTTTATCGCCTCGGCGGTTCATTCGTTTAAGTATTTCGCCACAGGCGTGTTGAATTGGAATATCTAAATATTTTACTAATTTTTCCTCTTTTGCAATAAGCTGTAAGATCTCATCTGTTATACGCTCGGGGTATGTGTAAAGTGTACGAATCCACTCAATACCGTCTATTTTACAAAGCTTACTTAACAGTTCGCAAAGCTTGCTTTCGCCGTAAATATCTGTGCCGTAAGCAGTTGTGTCCTGCGCTACTACAATAAGCTCACGCACGCCGCCTGCCGCCAACTCCTTTGCCTCGGCTACGCAGTCCTCTATTGTGCGACTGCGCATTTTGCCACGGATTTGCGGTATTGCACAGTAGGTACAACAGTTGTCACAACCGTCACCTATTTTAAGATAAGCGGTAAACGGCCATCCGCCTAAAATGCGTTTTCCGTTTAAATCAAGGCTTTCTTTTTTGCCGTAACTGTTCTTTGCCTTGCCTTCAATTGCATCCTTTACAATCTCGGCAATATTGCCGTTAGAGCCAATTCCAACACAAACATCGGCCTCGGGAATCTCGGTTGTAACGTCGTCTCGATAACGCTCAGCAAGGCAGCCAGTAACTACAACAGCTTTACATTTGCCGTCGTTTTTGTACTGTGCCGCCTCGATAATGTTTTCTATTGCTTCGCTTTTTGCATCTTCAATAAAACCGCAGGTGTTAATAATTATTGCGTCGGCCTCTGCCTCGGGCACACCGATTTCAAAGCCTGCAGATTTTAATGAATAGAGCATCATTTCGGCATCGACCTGATTTTTTGGGCAACCAAGCGATACCATGCTGATTTTATACATTAGTATTCCTCGTTATATTCTATTTCTTTTGTATATCTTTTTATTACATCGCTTACCGCTGAGTAGGAAAAACCCTTTCGGATAAGCGCTGCATATACCTTTTGCATATTTTCTTTTGTATCCATCTTTGTGCGGTATTTTTTATCTATTACCGCTTTAATTTGTGTGATTTCATCAAAATCGGTTTGCTCTAATACCGATTTGATAATATCTTTTGGTATGCCTTTATTTAAAAGCTTTGCGTATGACTCACGCTTTGAAACGTTTGCCTCACTTAACTGCAAAGCCAATCGGGTGGCAAGCCTTTGGTCGTCAATAAGACCTAACTCTTTAATTCGGGCTACTGCCCTTGCCGCAGCGGTATGAGATATACCGCCTGCGACAATTTTTTCATAAAGTGTTTTTTCGCTGTAATCGGCTCGGTCCAAAAACCACATTCCACGTGATTTGGCACGTATATATTCCGATTCGGCAAGATGTTGCTTTAACTCTTGCTCGGTTATTGTGTCTTCTTGGTGCAAACAAATACTGTTCCAATAATCGATATCAAAGTTAAAGACTTTGTTGTTATCAAAGCTTACCCTTACGGTATGCTTTTTATCTTTTTTTATTTCGACAATTTTCATCAGTCGTCAACCGCAATGTCAATATTAACCTTTTTGTGTTTGATTTCGGTTTTTGCCTCAGCCTCAACCGGCATTATAACAGGCTCATCCTCCACAAATTCCTTTTTGCCCTTGTTACCCATTATTTCGGCATAACGTGCACGAACCTTTTCTTCGATTTCGGCAGCAAATTCGGGATTGTCTTCAAAAAGTGCCTTTACGTTGTCACGGCCCTGACCGATACGTGTTTCGCCATAATAGAACCATGCACCCGAACGCTTGAGTACCTCAAGCTCGAGTCCCATATCAACAAGCTCGCCAACCTTTGAAATGCCCTTGCCGTAAATAACGTCAAATTCTGCTTCACGGAACGGAGGAGCCACCTTGTTTTTAACAACCTTGGCTCTGGTACGTGAACCGATTATCTCACTACCGTTTTTAAGGGTCTCGATTTTACGAACGTCGATACGAACGCTTGAATAAAACTTAAGTGCACGACCGCCTGTTGTGGTTTCGGGGTTGCCGTACATAACACCGATTTTTTCACGCAACTGGTTAATAAAGATTGCGCTACAATTTGATTTAGAAAGAGCACCCGTAAGCTTACGCATTGCCTGTGACATAAGACGTGCAAGCTGACCTACGTGGTTATCACCCATTTCACCTTCAATTTCGGCACGTGTTGTAAGAGCCGCAACCGAGTCAACAACAATTATGTCGATAGCGCCCGAACGAACAAGAGCTTCGGCTATTTCGAGCGCCTGTTCACCACTGTCGGGCTGTGAAACGAGAAGGCTGTCGATGTCTACGCCAAGCGCCGATGCATATACAGGGTCAAGTGCGTGCTCAACATCAATGAAAGCCGCTGTGCCACCTGTCTTCTGTGCTTCGGCTACACAGTGAAGCGCAAGTGTTGTTTTACCCGAAGACTCGGGGCCATAAATTTCTATAATTCTGCCTCTTGGAATACCACCTATACCAAGCGCCATATCAAGTGCCATTGAACCTGTTTTGATATGTTCAACATTCATTGCAGCGTTTTCACCAAGCAGCATAACAGCGCCCTTGCCGTACTGCTTTTCTATTTGAGCCATTGCTGTCTGCAATGCTTTTTCTCTGCCCTCGGCAGACTTGTCGGTACCAACTGTTTTGGTTTGTTTTTCCTTTGCCATTGTTATTTCCTCCAAATGTTTTATTTGGTTATATTATACTTAATTTACTGTCCCAAAAACTACTCTGTCAACGTCGCAATAGTCCTTGCGGGTTTGAATATTTTTAAAACCGTTTTGCTCCATAATCTTGCAAACAGCAGTTGCTTGATTATATCCAACTTCAAAAGCAAGGATACCGCCGTCTTTAAGATAGGCTTTATATTCCTTTGCAATGTGTCGGTAAAAATCAAGTCCGTCTTCGCCGCCGCTAAGTGCGGTTGCAGGTTCAAATTTTACCTCGGGCTGTAAAGATTGCATATCATTTTTGTCGATGTATGGCGGATTGCTTACAATAAGGTCATATTTGCCATTGGCACCCTCGGTTTTAAGCACGTCGCCCTTGACTATGTTTACGTCAAGCTTGTTGTGCTCGGCATTTTTGTTTGTAAAGCTGAGCGCTTCTTCAAACTTTTCAACAAGTGTTACATCAGCCGTGGGGCACTCGCCCTTTATAGTAAGCCCTATACAGCCTGTTCCTGCACACAAATCAAGCACACGGGGGGCTTCTTTATCCTTTAAGCTTTCAAGACAAACGTCTATTAAGGTTTCGGTATCACTGCGTGGTATTAACACGCCCGGTCCCACAAAATACTCTCGGCAAAAAAAGCTCCAACGACCTAATATGTACTGCAAAGGATACCTTATAAGTCTTTGCTTTATTATTGCGGTCAGGTTGTTTTGCTGAAATTCAGTAAGCTGTTGGGTATATTTTGTAAGGATTTGCGCATTTGTATATCCGGTTACGTGTTTGATTATCTGTTTTGATTCTAAAACATATTCCTCTATACCGGCGGCGCTAAGTTGTCTTTTACAATCGTTATATGCTTCAAATATTGTCATCTTGGGGTAATTCTTCCTCTAAAACATTATCTTCTATTTCGTCGCAAGCCTTAAGAGCCGCAATTGCAACCTCTATCATATCGTCGTCGGGTTCTTTTGTGGTAATTCGTTGCAGCCACATTCCCGGAGCGGATATTATACGGGTTAAAATGTTGTCATATCTGCCGCAAAGCTTTAAAACCTCGTAACCAACACCACAAATTAGCGGCAGTAATAAAAGTCCTGCGCCAAAGCGGGTAAACACGTTTTCCTTAATTGCAGGAAAAGCAATGTACAATGCGGTAGTAATTATAACGTTTATAAGTATCATCAAAATGAGAAACGACGTTCCGCAACGTGGGTGACAACGCTTTTGCTTTTTTACATTTTCAACCGTAAGCGGAAGTCCTGCTTCGTAGCAAAAAATAGTTTTATGCTCGGCGCCGTGATATGCAAACACACGACGAATATCCTTCATAAAAGATATTGCAAACATATATGCAACCAGTATGCAAATTTTTATGCTTTGGGTTATTGCGGCCGTTGCCAATGAAGAAAACTCAAAATTTTCTACCTTTAGCCTTACAAGCCAGGTAATGCCGTCAACAATACCGTTTGGTAAAAACCAAAATAGTCCTACCGCCAAAAGTATTCCTAAAACGCTGGCTAATCCAGTAATAATTCCGCTAAGGGCAGACTCTTTTTTTGAAGATTGCTCCTTGCTTTCTTCAAGCTCGGTAAATCCTGATATATCTGCCGACTTCATCATAACGCTATAGCCCTGAATCATAGTTTCAATATAGGTTACCACACCTCGTAATACGGGAAGACGAAAAATGGCAATTTTGTCTTTAATGCTTTTTTGATTTATATAGCTTATATCAATTGTTTTGTCGGGTTTTCTTACAGCGAGAGCAGTCTTTTTTTGGGGATTTTTCATCATAATTCCCTCTATAAGTGCCTGTCCGCCAATGCTTGTGTACTTTGCCAAACTAAATATCTCCTTGTTGTTCGGTTTCCTGCGATTGATTTATCTCTTCTGCCTGAAGCGCTTGTTGCTCGTCTTGGATTGGTTCAACAATTTCTTCGGGCGGTGGGGTTTCTTCCGGCTCTTCATATAGTGGAAGTACTATTGTAACCGTAGTACCCACACCTTCAATAGATTCAATAAACAATAGTCCTTGGTGTTGTTTTATAATTTCGTCAGCAACGGCAAGACCTATGCCGCTGCCACGTACGGTTTTGTTTGATTTAAAGAACTTTTCTTTTACGTGCTCAACGTCCTCGGCAGGAATTCCCACACCGGTATCTTTGACCACAATTCTTACGCAACCCTCTTCCTCACGAGTTTGCGCCACAAGAACAAGTCCGCCTTTTTCGGTATATTTTACGGCGTTATCAATAACGTTTATAAATACCTGCTTTAATCGGTCACCGTCTGCCATTACAATAGAGCTTTGAACGGGGGGTGTATAGGAAAGTTCTATACCCTGTTTTACGGCAAGCTCGGTATACATATCTGCAACCATACAAAGCAGATGAGACACGTCTATCGGCTGAACATTGTTAACCATCATTCTGCCCGACTGCATACGTGAAAAATCAAGAAGGTCTTCTACCAGACCGGAAAGTCGGTCGGCTTCGCTTAGTACAACGTCAAGTCCTCGTGCAACAAGTTCTTGGTCGGTTCCTATCGACATTTTTGCCGTCTCGCCCCAGCCACGAATAGCGGTAAGCGGCGTGCGAAGCTCGTGTGACACCGAAGAAATAAAATCATTTTTCATAGTTTCGGCATTTTGAAGCTCGCCCGCCATATAGTTTATGGTTTCACAAAGCTCGCCGATTTCGTCGTTGCTTTCAACGTCGATTCTCGCCTTAAAATCTCCGCCTGCAATTTTTCGGGTCGTGTTGCCCATATCACGCAGTTTTGCAACCATTTCTTTTAAGAAAAACAGTCCTGAAAAGGCACACAGCAACAAAACAAGCAGTGTAAGCAAAACAATCATAACAACGGTCAGATTATTACGCTTGTTAGTAGCCTTGAGCGATGTCACCCATCTATAAGCGCCAAGGATTTCGCCATCGGCACTGCGGATAATTTTTGTTCCTGCCATAATATGCTCTCCGCCGGAATTTTTTCCCCGGAAAACCCAAAAACCGTTTGAAGAAGCAAGTGCGTGTTTGTAGTCGGCGTCAACAAGATCAATCGGTTGAAAACCCGTGGTTGACACCATTATTCTGCCGCCGGCATCAATAACCTGAACCTCGATTTTATTTTTATCTTTAAATTCGTCTGAAAGTGTTACAGAAAGGCGGTAAAAATTTTCTTTGTTTGCAGAAGAAAGACTGTCAAAGGATTGTGCATAGTCGATTGCCTGTGATTGAACACTGTTATAATTAAGATTAATGAAAATTGCCGAAAGTATTATCGAAATTGTAACTACCGCAAGAGCGATAATAAGGTACACTTTAAAAAGCCAGCGTGTCGCAATACTTTTAAAATGAAACGGTTTTTTCATTGCACAATCCCCACCTTTCTTTTTGTTTTTTGTTTGTTAGTTAATTATCTGTTGTGCTCCACTTATAACCTCTGCCCCAAACTGTAACAATGAATTTAGGCTCAGATGCATCGGCCTCTATCTTCATACGAAGACGTCTGATGTTAACATCTACTATTTTTTCTTCGCCGTAATATTCGTCGCCCCAAACCTTATGCAGTATAGATGTTCTGCTTATTGGCTCGTCGGGATTTGCAAAGAAATATTCCATAATTTGAAATTCTACCTGTGTAAGTTCAATATTTCTGCCGTCTTTAAGCAAGGATCGACTACGCAAATCAAGAACAAATCTACCTGAACTTAGTTCGGTTGAAGGTTTACTTTGAACTGTGGGCTTGCTTACTCGTCGATAAAGCGAATCAACACGTGCCAACAGCTCTGTCGGACTGAATGGTTTTGTAACGTAATCGTCAGCGCCAATCATAAGTCCGCTTATTTTATCCATTTCCTGTGATTTTGCGGTAAGCATAATAATGCCTATTGTATCGCTTCTTTGGCGCAATTCTTTGCAAAGAGCAAAACCGTCCATACCGGGCATCATTACGTCAAGCAACGCTATATCAAATCCTTCGGGATCGTTGTCATATATTTCAAGCGCTTCTTCACCGCTGCCGGCTTCGACAGTTTCGTATCCAACACGCTTAAGATTAATTGCCTCAAACTCACGAATGGCAACCTCGTCTTCTACTATAAGTATTCTTTTCAAATCCGCACCTCCGTTAATCTACCAAATAAAACGTATCTTTTACCGTATCGGTTGTTATTGCAAATGCCTGTGCACTCTCACCAAGAGATAAAGCAAACACCATACCGCCCCTGCGGTCAAGCTCGACCATATCGCCACGGTCAAAATCTTCTTTATCCCATTTTGATGTCTTGATTGCCGTTATTGTAAACAGTTCTTTGCCCAAGGCAGAATTTTCAGGGTCATAGTGATAGAATTTTCGTATGTGGTTTTCTGTATCTTTAAGTACTGCAACATAGCCAACCATTGTGCTCGGTACCGTAAGATAATATCCGTCAACCGTGTTTACTATTGTTATAAGCTTTACCGACAAAAGCTCGCCATTAAATGAGCACCAGTTTGTGTAGTAAAGCTTTTCGCCGTCGCTTATAGCGTTTGGCAAGTCGGAAGCAATTGGAATTTCAATTGTTCCGTCACCGTTTATGTCCTGCGTTTCAAGCGAAGCCGCACGAACGGTTGAAATGTTTTCAAAAGAATTTTCATCATCAAGTAATGGGTTTACCAGCTCGCCCTGAGAAAAATACAACACCTCTGTTACCGAGCCTACGCCCTTTATTTCATCAATATAAATCGCTTTTTGACCGTTAGACAGCGTTGCCAATATTGGTTTTGATGCGCTTTTAACACTTGCGTCCATAACACAATAGGCCGTCTGTTCAATATCGGTTTTGTTGTAACCGAAAACCATTGCCTTGTTGGTTTTTTCACTTGTGTTAAGCAGATGAACAAAAAGCTCGTTCTTTTGATTTTCGTCAAGGTCACAACACAAAAATCCTGTATATGACTGTAAAAGCTGCTGTGTAAGAATATTGTTTTCAAAGGTAAACAAGCTAAGCTGTTTTTCGCTTGTGCCGTTAACGTCCCAACCGACAACAATCTCCTTGTTGTCGTCGCCGTCAAGATCACAAAACTCAACCTTTTCGACACCGGTTGCAACTATTGTCTGGTCGGCAACCGAGGTCCATTTGCCATCTATCTGACAAATTGCATTTATGTGCATATTAGTCATTTCGTCATCGCTTGTGCTGTAAAACGCAAAGGCTTCGTAAATTGCATCGCCGTTTATATCCTCTAAAACGATTGCAGACCTGTGTTCCCCTTCGGCAGGGTATTTAAGGTCACAGTCTGAGCCCGCACTTTTTTCAAGTGCTTTTGCAATCGGCGCCATTTCACCGGTTAATTCCGGTGGTGATAACAATTCATTTGCGTCTTCAAAAAGATCACATCCGCAAAGAATAACAGCCATACAAAAAGCCATTATTACAGCAAGCGCTTTTTTAATTTTCATGCCGATTGCCTCCTTTTTTAGATTTGCATAATACACACAATTATACATAATGCATTATACCATAAGACGTGTTAAAAATAAAGATATTTTTACTAAAAATTAATAAAATCGTTGCAAGTAAAGGCGTTTTATTGTAAAATTTATTTAACACACTAAGGTTTGGTGAAATTATGGATAAAAAAAGATTAGAACAACTGCTTCTTACAGTGCAAAAACCGGGGCGTTATACCGGCGGCGAGGTTAACGAGGTTGTAAAAGACAAATCAAAAATTGATGTTCGTTTTGCCTTCTGTTTTCCTGACACATACGAAATTGGTATGAGCCATCTTGGTATGAAAATTCTCTATTCCCTCTTTAACGAAAGAGACGATATCTGGTGCGAGCGTGTTTTTGCACCCTGGATAGATTTCGAAAAGGTTATGCGAGATGAAAACATCCCGCTTTATGCGCTTGAAAGTCGTGACAGCATTCGTGATTTTGACTTTGTCGGCTTTACGCTTCAGTACGAGCTCTCATATACAAATATTTTAACTATGTTAGACCTTGGCGGCATTCCGCTTAAAGCCTGTGACCGTGACGAAAGCTACCCTATAGTTGTTGCTGGCGGTCCCTGCACTTGCAATGCCGAACCGCTTGCCGATTTTATTGATATTTTCTTTTTAGGCGAAGGCGAAAAGGTTGACCTTGAAGTCATTGACCTTTACAAGGAAAACCGTAAAAACGGGGGCACAAAACAAGACTTTTTGCGTGCCGCAGCAAAAATACCCGGCGTGTACGTCCCTTCTCTTTATGAATTTTCATACAATGCAGACGGTACCATTGCCGCCGTGACCCCAAAAGATGATGCGCCTCAAAAAATTGAAAAAAGAATTGAAAAAAATCTTGATGAAACATTTTATCCCGATCGTTTTATCGTACCGTACGTAGAGGCGGTTCACGACCGTGCCGTGCAAGAGATTTTTAGAGGCTGTATTCGTGGGTGCCGTTTTTGTCAGGCGGGTTATATCTATCGACCGGTTCGTGAAAAGAGTGCCGCTACCGTAAACCGTCAGGCCCGTGCGCTTTGTAAAAATACCGGTTATGATGAGATGTCACTTTCAAGCCTTTCAACAAGCGACTATACACATCTTGAAGAAATGCTTGACGAAATGCTTTGCTGGACCGAAAGCGATAAAATCAGCCTTTCGTTGCCGTCTCTTCGCATAGATAATTTTTCTGAAGAATTAATGCAAAAAATTAACCGCCTTAAGAAAAGCGGTCTTACCTTTGCGCCCGAAGCCGGAACACAACGTCTTCGTGACGTTATAAACAAAAACGTTACCGAGGAAGATATTTTAGGCACCTGTGCTACAGCATTTCGTGGCGGATACACAGCTGTTAAGCTTTACTTTATGATGGGTCTGCCTACCGAAACCGACGAGGATATTATTGGCATTGCAAATTTAGCTCAAAAAATTGTTGACCTTTATTATTCTCTGCCCGAAAAGCCAAAGGGCAAGGCGGTTAACGTTTCTATAAGTGTAGCAAACTTCGTTCCAAAGCCGCACACCCCCTTCCAGTTTGAACCGCAGATTACCCGTGAAGAAATGATGCGCAGACAAATGCTTCTTAAGGATAATATAAAGAGCAAAAAAATCACCTTTAATTACCACGAAAACAAAACAAGCTTTTTGGAGGGTGTCTTTGCACGTGGTGATCGCCGACTTGGCGCAGTTATAGAAGCGGCATATAAAAAAGGCTGTCGTTTTGACGGTTGGGATGAGTGTTTTGAACTTGAAAAATGGCTTGAGGCTTTTAATGAATGTGGTGTAAACCCTGAATTTTATGCTAATAGGTTGCGTAGATTTGATGAAATTACCCCTTGGGACCATCTTGATTACCGTGTTACAAAAGAATTCTTAATCCGTGAAAATATGGCGGCTCATGCAGAGACAACAACTCCAAACTGCCGTGAAAAGTGTGCAGGTTGTGGCGCAAATTCTTATGGGGAGGGTGTTTGTTATGAAAAACGTTAGACTTTTTTATAAAAAGGGCGGACGAATGAGATTTATATCGCATCTGGATATGACACGCTTTATGGCACGTGCCATTCGCAGAGCACAGCTTCCCGTTTGGTATACCGAAGGATTTAACCCACATCTTTATATGACCTTTGCGTTGCCACTCTCTTTAGGCTTTGAAAGCGATTACGACGTTTTGGACATTCGTATTTTAGACGATAATTACGACATATCCGTATTGCCCGAAAAACTAAACGCCGTTTGCCCACCCTATATTGAATTTATCGACGTGGCGGAGCCCATAAAAAAAGCGGGCGACGTTGCAGCGGCAAGCTTTGATATTTTGTTTGATGATGGTGAAGAAATAAAAAATTCTTTAAACGAATTTTTAAACCGTGACAGTATAAAGGTTTTAAAGAAAACCAAAAAAGGCGGCATAAAGGAAATAGAGGTTGGCGATAAAATCAAATGTTTTGACCTTGCCGATAAAGACGGTAACACCCTTTTAAAAATCACTCTGCCTGCAGGAAGTGTTGAAAACCTTAATCCCGAACTGTTTTTAAACAAATTTTTTGAAGAGAGTGGAAAATATTTCTGCTACAGCGTAAACCGTACCGCAATACTCGACTTAGACGGAAACCCCTTTAGATAATGCACAATTCACAATGCATAATGCATAATCATTATAAAAAAAGCACTTGCTATAGAGATATAGCAAGTGCTTTTGATTTAATTAATCGTGCATTATGAATTATGCATTAGTTTGAAAGGTCTTCTACAATAAGTTCACGAACTGCATTTTCATCTACGGGTTCTGCGTCACGTACTGCAAAGAACTTTTCTGCAACCTGTGGGAAGAGCGCATAGCTGAGCACATCTTCATAAGACTTGCCAATGCCCTTTTCCTTCATTTCGGCCGCATATTTTTCAAGCTCGGGTTCAAGCAAATCTGCAGGACGGCAGGTAATAACCTTGTCGTCGCCGATAGCCTTTTTGCGAACCTCTTCGTTAACGGGAGCAGGAAGCTTACCGTATTCGCCACGAAGCAATGCCTTTGATTCCTTTGGAACCATCTTGTAACGCTCGCCTGAGATTACGTTCATAACAGCCTGTGTACCAACAATCTGGCTGGTAGGTGTTACGAGTGGTGGGTAACCAAAGTCTTCCTTAACTCTCGGAACTTCGGCAAGAACCTCGTAAAGCTTATCTTCTTTGCCTGCCTGTTTAAGCTGGGAGATTGTGTTAGAAAGCATTCCGCCCGGAACCTGATAAATAAGGGTTTTAGCATCAACGTTAAGAACCTTGGGGTCAAGGGTGCCTTCGGCCTTCATTTTATTGGCAACACCACGGAAGTGGGTAGCAATGTCAGAAAGCTTTTCAAGGTCAAGACCTGTGTCACGCTCGGTGCCCTGTAAGGTAGCAACAAGTGCTTCGGTAGCAGGGTTTGCAGTACCGTTACCAAACGGAGAAAGCGCACAGTCAACGATATCTACGCCTGCCTGAGCGGCCATAAGATATGTCATATCACCTGTACCTGTTGTGTTATGGGTATGAAGGTGAATCGGAACCTTTACGTTTTCCTTAAGCTTTTTAACAAGTGAATATGCATCAAACGGCAAAAGAAGGTTTGCCATATCTTTAATACAAATAACGTCTGCGCCCATACTTTCGAGTGTTTTTGCAAGATTTACAAAATATTCCTCGTTATGAACGGGGCTGATGGTGTAGCTGATAGCCGGCTCGCATATACCGCCGTATTCTTTACAAGACTTGATAGCCTGTTCTAAGTTACGTGGGTCGTTAAGAGCGTCAAAAATACGGATAACGTCAATACCGTTTTCAATTGACTTTTTAACAAACATATCAACAACGTCGTCAGCATAGTGCTTGTAACCAAGAATATTCTGGCCACGGAAAAGCATCTGAAGCTTTGTGTTTGGCATATGCTGCTTTATGGTGCGAAGTCTTTCCCATGGGTCTTCGTTAAGAAAACGCATACAAGAGTCAAAGGTTGCGCCGCCCCAGCATTCTACCGACCAATAACCAACCTTGTCAAGACGCTCAAGTGCGGGAATCATATCCTCAATACGCATACGGGTAGCCGCCTGTGACTGATGAGCATCACGCAAAATGGTATCGGTAATATATAATGGTTTTTTAGCCATAGTTTTTAGTCCTTTCTATGTTTTAAAAACATATAAATAGCAATCTATAAATAGTTTGACGGAAATTTGTTCATGCCGCCGATTTGAAGCAAGGGTGCTGTATTATCTATACCGCCCCTTGCAAAAATCAAGGGATGAGCAAATTTACTCAAACATCAACTTAACCAAAAATAGAGATGAGTACACCTGCCGCAATCGCAGAGCCAATAACACCTGCAACGTTTGGTCCCATAGCGTGCATAAGAAGGAAGTTAGAAGGATTAGCCTTTTGACCTACCATTTGTGATACACGAGCAGCCATAGGAACTGCAGAAACACCAGCCGAACCGATAAGCGGATTCATCTTGTTCTTGGTGAAAAGGTTCATAACCTTAGCAAGCAATACGCCACAAGCAGAACCCATACCAAATGCAACAATACCCATTGCCAAAATCTTAAGTGTTTGTCCGTTAAGGAATGCCGCCGCAGTTGCGGTTGCACCAACAGAAATACCAAGGAATATTGTAACAATGTTCATAAGCTCGTTCTGAGCTGTCTTGCAAAGACGTTCTGCAACGCCTGATTCTTTCCAGAGGTTACCAAGCATTAAGCAGCCCACAAGTGGAGTTGCCGAAGGAACCAAAAGCGCTACAAAGATTGTAACAACGATTGGGAACAAAATCTTTTCGGTCTTGGTTGCCTGACGGAGCGGTTTCATAACTATCTGACGCTCTTTTTTGGTTGTGAGCAACTTCATAATAGGTGGCTGAATTACGGGAACCAAAGCCATATATGAGTATGCCGCAACGGCAATAGGACCTAACAAATCGGGATAAAGTTTTGATGTAGTATAAATTGCGGTAGGACCGTCTGCACCACCGATAATACCAATTGATGCAGCCGCTTCCTGTGGGAAGCCAAGATAGAAACAACCAATAAAGGTTGCAAAAATACCAATCTGTGCAGCAGCGCCCAAAAGAAGACTCTTTGGGTTAGAGATAAGCGGACCAAAATCGGTCATAGCGCCAATGCCTATAAAGATAAGGCATGGGTAAACACAAGTCTTAACACCGATATAAAGGATGTCAAGCAAACCGCCTTCTGCCAATATCATTGCGTAGTTGTGACTGTATGGGTTTGCAACCAACTCGCCTGCGGCGTTTTCAATCTGTTCGGGCGCCATAAACAAACGCCAGAGTTCGCCATTATACATACCGGCACCCGGAAGGTTGGTAAGCAACATACCAAAAGCGATACCAATAAGCAATAGCGGTTCAAACTGTTTCTTTATTGCAAGCCAAAGCAAAAAGCAAGCAACAGCAATCATTGCCAATGTTTTCCAACCAGCAGCAACGGTGTATGTTACGCCATCAACATAACTGTCAACAGTTGTGTCGTGCAAAAAGTTTTCAAACATTTTATAAAAG
Source organism: Acutalibacteraceae bacterium (assembly GCA_045604205.1). Lineage (GTDB taxonomy): Bacteria > Bacillota > Clostridia > Oscillospirales > Acutalibacteraceae > UBA737. Next base: position 7,026 of record JAZUNQ010000031.1, on the reverse strand, counting down.
CCTGTGCTTTGTAAAAATACAAGCAATCTGTCTATAAAATCTACCATTTTTATTACTCCTTAAAGGACGCTCTTATGCGATTGTGCAAAGAACTGCGCCTGTTTCTACTGCGCTACCCTTTGTAACAACAACGTTTACTGTACCGTCACAAGGAGCAACGATTTCGTTTTCCATTTTCATTGCTTCAAGAATAATGAGAACATCACCTTTTTTAACAGCTGCGCCGTTTGCTACCTTAACATCAAGAACATTACCGGGCATTGGTGCGTTAACGGTTTCGCCGCCTGCAGGTGCTGCTACAGGAGCTGCTGCGGGTGCGGGAGCTGCCGCAGGTGCAGGTGCCGCTGCAGGAGCAGGAGCTGCCTTAACATCAGCTGCATCAATTGCTTCAAGAGTGATTTCATATGCTGTGCCGTTTACGGTTACTTTATAACTTTTCATTTTTATTTACCTCTTTTTTATAAATTTTAATTAAAGTTTCTTAAAAGAAATTACACGAAGAGCAGATATATCCTTGCCCATTTCTTCTGCGCAAACGGCAGTTACCGCTGCAATAATTTCTTGTCGGTTTTCAATTACCGTGTTTGTGGTTGCCGGTGCCGCTGCAGGAGCAACGTTTTCTTCCTTCTTTGCTGTCTTAATAAAGAAAAGCCCCATAATTTTGCAAAGTACGATTATTGCAATAAGGCCCACAAAAACAACGCCTACGCCCATTACAACAACCATCCAGTTAGGAACCTTTTCCGGCTGTAGCGTGAAAATCCACGCCAATGTTTTCATTGTTTCCACTTGTTTTGCACCTCCCGAAAATGCAATAAATTTCTTTTGTAAATTGAGAAAATCCGATTCTCTCCCAATTGTACTTATTATATTACATTATTCAAAGAAAAACAATAGATTTTTTTACATTTTTTAACGTTTTTTCAAAATTATTTTTATTTTTTGTCAAAAGTTATTAGATTTTTGTTTTTTGTTGAAAAGCCGTTTTTATTATGATATTATACAACTATAAATAAATCCTTTTTAGGAGGCAAATTATGATAAATATTATTCCCCGTCCCATGCACTCAAAAGAAATCGGCGAAAAAATCTTTTTTTCTAAAAAAACAGTTATTAGTGGTGAGTTTTGCGAGGTAGCAGAGCTTTTTGAAAGCCTTATTCCCGAAGCAAAAGAGGCGGCTGAAAACAGCCTTACCTTTATTGTTGATAACGACATTGCCGAAGAGGGTTATAAAATCCTTTACGACAACGGCAATATAAACATTTTTTGTTCTGCAAAAGCAGGCGCACTTTACGGATTTATGACCATAATTCAGCTGTGCCTTGGCAACGACAGTTTTAATGCCGTTATTGTTGATGATGCTCCAAAATATGCTTGGCGTGGTTTTATGCTTGACTGCAGCCGCCATTTCTGGAGTATGGATAAACTAAAACAAATACTCGACTATATGGCAAGCATTAAAATGAACGTTTTTCACTGGCATTTGGCTGATGACCAGGGTTGGAGAATAGAGATAAAAAAATACCCCCTCTTAACCCAAAAGGGCGCTATAAGAAAGGGCACTCCATATTCGGTTGCTCATATGCGTGACAAAGAATCAACCTATAACGAGGGTGAATACGGCAGAGGCCTTTTCTACAGTCAGGACGATGCCCGTGAAATAGTACGCTATGCCGCCGAGCGCAACATTATGGTAATACCGGAAATTGACGTACCCGGTCACGCAACCGCTGCCATTGCTTGCTATCCCGAAATTTCCTGTGACAATAGAATAATTGATGTTGAGCCACATTTTGGTATATTTAAAAACAATCTTTGTTGTTCAAGACCCGAGTCCTATGAATTTATAAAGACCGTTATTGACGAGCTTTGTGACATTTTCCCTGCACCGTATTTCCATATAGGCGGCGACGAGGTCGAATCAGAGCAGTGGGATAACTGCCCCAACTGTCAAGCGCTTATGAAAAAAGAAGGTCTTAAAGACCACGTAGATCTTCACGGATATTTTAATAATATTCTTGTAGAACATCTAAAATCAAAGGGTCGTCGGACTATCGGTTGGAATGAAATAATCAGCGATAATATGGACAAAACTGCAATTCCACAGGTTTGGACAACACGTGGTGCCGAAAAGGCAGTAGAATGGTCACAAAACAAGGGCAAGGTTATTTTGACACAGTACAATTATATGTATTCTGATATGGCATTTTCGCTTATTCCGCTTTCAAAAACCTATAATTACAGCCCCTATTTTGAAGGCTTTGAAGATGAAAATATTTTAGGTGTTGAAATGCCACAATGGTGCGAATACATACCGCACGATAAAAAATTTGATTTTCAGACATTTGTTCGCCTGCTTGCAGTAAGCGAGGTTGGTTGGACCGACGTAAGAAACAAGCATTACGAAGATTTTGAGACCAGAGTAGAAAAAATGCGTCCCTACTTTAAGAGCGTTGGTATAAATTTTGCTCCCAAGCGCATTTATTGCGGCAATACCTTTATGGGAGCCGAAAATATGACCGAGGACGAGCGCAAGGAAAAGGGTAGATTTTTATGGTCAAGAAATCCGTATTATGAATTGGAACTTTTGGATTATTAAAAAAATTAATATGCAAAAAAAGCCGGTATAGCATTTTGCTATACCGGCTTTTTGTATGAGGTCATAAACTTTAAGTATAAATCATTCAAGCTCATAAAACTTTGATTAATAACAAAGTTCCTTCTTTTAGTGTTATTTTTGCTCTTTGTCCAACAACCTCGTTACTTATCCCGTACTGATATTCACAAGTAATCTCCGCATCATCAAGCGGATACTTTGCATTTTCAATAGTTAGACCTTTGGCTGTTCCGGATATATTCAACAACGAAAAGAAGGCATAAGAAGCGTTAACGTATACCGAATCATTTGAAACAATTTCCATTTCTGAATAATCGTCTATGATACAACCTTTCTTTCCCATTGAATCAAGATAAAACAGAATAGACACATTGCCAATAGTATGATCAAGTCTTGCGCCAACAACTCCAATTAAAAGAAATTCATCAAACCCTCTTTTAATCGCTTCTTTGACGGCATATACGGTATCGGTATCATCCTTTTCGCAAGGGAGAATTACGGTTTCTGTGTCAAGGTGTGGATTTTCATGAGAATCAAAATCGCCAACAATCAATCTTGGTTTTGCGTTCAAATTTTCTAAATGCTTCAAACCGCTATCACAGAAAATCACATAGTCGCCATCGCATAGCTTTTCTCTGATAAACGCATAATTGTTAATATCGGCGCCGCCCACAATTACACAGCGACTCTTAACTTGTTTATTCATATAATCTCACACTCTTTTGTAAAAATTAATCGGTTTTACCTGTCGCCATTACTGAAGCAGAGAAAGTATTTTACGCTTGTATTCCAAAAACTCTGCGGTTAGGTTAAAATCTTCACATCGTGGTTTGGGTTCTTGAATGATGATTTCTTCCGTGATTTTTCCCGGTGTGCCGGATAGCAAATAGATACGATCTGACAAAAGAATTGCTTCATCAATATCATGAGTGATAAACAACGTTGACAGTTGAATCTTATTCATAACATTCAAGTACCACCTGTGCATAGAACCTTTAGTAAGCGTATCCAACGCAGAAAAAGGCTCATCCAAAAGAGCAACTTCTTGAGAAAACATATAAGTTCTCAAAAATGCCACGCGTTGACGCATACCGCCTGAAAGTTGGGCGGGATATTTTTTCTGTGTTCCATCCAACCCAAACTCTTCAAACATTGGGTTTACTTGTAAGCGCGCGTCTTTTTTCTTCGCACCTTTCAGCAACAGCGGTAGCGCCACATTATCTTCTATAGTCCGATAAGGCAACAGTAAATCTTTCTGCAACATATAGCTTACGTGTCCCGGCTGATTTGTTATGTCTTTGCCGTTTAATAAAACCTCGCCGCAATCCGGTTGTAATAGTCCCGAAATCACGTTGAACAGCGTAGTTTTACCTCCGCCGCTAACACCCAACAAACATACTATTTCTCCTTGGTTGAGTTCAATCGATATATCCTGCAAAACAGGTTTTCCGTCAAAACTTTTACTTATGTTTTTTACTTCTAATTTTTTCATATCACTTGGGAAGATAGTCATTAGTAAATCCGTAATTAGGATCAATTTCATCTTCAAGCAGGTTGTTTTTATTTAGCCACTTATAGAAAGCCGACCATCGTTCTGCATCAAATTCACCCCACCGAGTTACATCGCATATGTATTCTTGCGCAAGATATTCCTGACTTGCATATACAAGTTCGCTATTTGCTTTCAGTTCGGGAGCTGCTTCCATCAAAATATCGGCAGCTTCCATGGGATTTTGAGTTGCATATGTATATCCTTTAGAAAGAGCCTCCAAAAAAGCCTTTGCCGTTTCCGGATTTTCATCCAACCAAGCGTTGTTGCCTATGATTACCGGAGTATAATAATCAAACACAGGGTCTATATCAGCAAATTCAAAATAATCTGTTTCAAGTTCGGCAACTTCACATGCTACGCCTGCCCAGCCATAAAAAATCCAAATGGCATCTACTGAACCGCTTTTCAAAGCAGAAACTTCATCTGTAACGGTAGACGGAATAAGTTCAACCAAATCAAAATTACCGCCATCGACTCTCATTACATCACGAATGGTCGCTTTCTCTACCTCTAAATCCCAAGTAGCATATTTTTTACCCTCAAGACCTTTAGGTGTAGCCATTCCTTCACCGGCGCGCGAAATAATACCAGAAGTGTTGTGCTGAATTACTGCGGCAACTGCCGTAACCGGCAACGGAGAATCTCCTGAAAATGCAGGAGCCAAAGAATCTTGGAAAGATACTCCAAACTGCGCTTTACCGGATGCAACCAATGTTTCAGCGCCGTCTTCCGGAGGCTGAACCACTTCTACATCTATACCTGCATCCTCAAAATATCCTTTTGCCTCGGCGACAAAGATACCCGTATGGTTTGTATTCGGTGTCCAATCCAGAACAATTGTTATAGTTTCTTTTTCGTTTTTATCAGCAGCGCTTCCACATCCGACAAAACCGAATGCAAGCACAAATGACAAAAATATAGCAACAAATTTTTTCATACATTTTCTCCTATCTTTTTTGTCTAAATGACGATAAGGCATACATTTTTTCTCCACAAAACCCACCAAAGCCATTAGTGCGAGTGAAATAGCGGAAATCAGAAAAATCACAGCAAACATTTTATCAAAAGCAAAGGCTTTTTTTACACGTGTCATATAAACACCCAATCCGCCAAAACCTCCAAGCCATTCGCTGATAACTGCTCCTACTACGCTGTATGCCGCAGCAATTTTCAATCCGGAAAACAGTTGGGGTAAGGCGGATGGAAATTTAATATAACGGAAAATATGCAGACGACTTGCGCCCATAGAGCGCAATAAGTCAACCGCATCTTTGTCTGCACTACGAAAACCGTCCAACAGTCCTACCGCTACAGGAAAGAAGGTAGAAATTACAATCAAAACAATTTTTGGTGTCATTTCATAACCAAACCACAACACCAATAACGGTGCAATGGCTACGGACGGAATTGTTTGTGTAATTATGAGCAACGGATAAAATGCTTTATATAATATTTTAGATGCATCCATTAACACAGCCGCAAAAAAACCTACGCTAACACCCAACAACAAACCAATAAAGGCTTCTTGAAGTGTAATTAAAGCATTTTTCCATAGCAAAGGGCATTCGCTCACAAAAGCCTTTAGCACCTGTAAGGGAGACGGTAGCATATATGACGGTATCAATCCAATCGTGCAAACCAACTGCCATAAAATCAAAAAACCGACAACTGCTGTTATAGACGGTATATTACGCTTCAGCATGTTTTGTAATTTTTTTGTCAATGGTCAATACTTCACCCTCTGGGTTATAAACCACTTTGACATAGGCTGAAACTTTTTTTGCGCCGGCTCTAATAGCAACATGTTGACACTCTTTGACAATGTCCATCAACTGATTATAATCGTCGCCTTCGATGGTGGTTTCAAACGGTCCTACATGACAATGTAATCCACTGCTTTTAATAAAAGCAATAACCTCATCAACAATACGAATGAGTTCATCATCATTAGAAGTTTCGGGAAGGACTTGGATTGCAATACTTGCTTTCATAATAATTACCTCTAAAAACAAAATTACCTCCGCCGGAAAACTCCGGCGAAGGCATTTGTAAGTGATGTTTTATTACACTTGATTTATGCTACCTACGCTGGCATTATCCAGATCAGGTTATAGGTCGGAACCATAGTGCGTAGCACGGGTCCCCTCTCAGCCGAAGTTTCATTCAGCTCCCTGTTTTGTTAAATTTTTATTTTGTAACGTTACGAGTAATGTTATACACCAAAAAACTTATTTTGTCAAGCATTTAAAATCTAAATTATCTCACAACGCAAAAAAATCAGGCCCCGAACGGAGCACTCGCATAGGGATAATTTGCTCGAAAAAGCGTATTTTTGCGGTCTAATGTGTTAAAAAGACACGGTATGCGTCAGCATTACCGTGCCTTTTTGTCTGTTATCCCACTAAAAATTCATCTTTTTCGAGTGCGTGCAGTTTTGTAAATTGAAAAATTGTTCTATTATCGAAGCCGCAAAACCGCAGATATACTGGCGTATTTCAAGGTTTAAGGTGAAGATATAGGGCAATTTTTATTTCAAAACCAATTTCTCCCTATGAGAGCACTCCGAAACCTGACTTTTTATTTAAAGATTATATATTAGCCTACAACGAATGTTTCGTTAAGGAAGATGTTGTACATAATCTGTGCTACCTGGCAACGCTGTGCACTACCCTGTGGAGCAATTGTTGTTGGGTTCTTACCGCTGATTACGCCAGCTTCAAGTGCCCAAACGATTGCTTCCTTAGAGAATGATGATACCTTGCCAAAGTCTGCATACTGAGCTGCAAGAGCTTCTGCCGCACCGTCATCTACTGTTACGTCAACGCCAATTGCCTGTGCGTATCTGTAAAGGAAGGT
>JAZUNQ010000030.1:0-4577 GCA_045604205.1 Acutalibacteraceae bacterium | reverse complement strand
GTTACGGTATATGTATAATACCCTTCGGTATACTCGGTAAGACCATCTTCGGCATTTGCAGTAAAAGAAAAAGTGCCAAATGGAATCATACAAAAAATAATAGCAACAGTTATAATAATCGATAATGTCTTTTTCATTATTTTTTCTCCTTATTACAAAAAATATTTTTTGTAATTTTACATATTTGCATTGATTCTTGTTTATCATAAGTATGTAATTTTTGTACTTTAGGCAGTCCCCAAACGTTAAAAAATCGTGGTCCTATCCATATATTATTTTCACACCCGTTAAAAATGCCGTAAATTATGTTTAAAGCGGCTTTTTTAGGTTTCATAAAGATTATCTTCATTGGGTGCTTAATAAGCATAAAAATGAATTTGGGGTAATGATTTGTAATGTTTGTAAAAGTAATTCCCGGATGAACAACAGATAACGATTTATCGTTATCAAAAAGTCCAAAAAGTGCAAAGGTTAAAAATCGTTTTGCATTTCCATAAACCTTGCTTGAAGCACCAACATTACTGAAATCAATATCGTTGACGTTAATTTTAGAATAGTTATGCGCAATACTGCTGACTGCAACTACCCTACCACCTTTTTCTTTAATAATTGGCGCAAGCTCTCGTGCTATGTAATAAGGTGATACAAAATTAATTTGATAAACGTTATCATATCCTGTATCGCATTTATGGCGTGGTATTTTATATGCGCCTGCATTAAGTATTAGATAATCAATATCTAATACTTTTAATTGCTCTGCAACTATCTTAACTTGACCAAAATTTTCAAGGTCTACAGTAATGTGTTTAGCGTTTAAATTCGGATATTTTCGCTTTAAATTATCAATTAATTTGTTAGATTTATCAGCATTACGGTCAAGACAAATTAAATCTGCGCCAAGATATGCTAAATAATCACACACCCAAATGCCAATACCGCCCGTAGCGCCCGAAACTGCAACAGTTTTACCCTTTAAGGAATGAGTATTTTTATCAATCCATTTATAATAATTCATATTATTAGTTCATAATCCTTTGATTTTAAAACTTTTACAAGTTCTTTTTCGTTATTTATACGAGTATTTGTTGTAATTCCTGACCAGCAAGCTGACTTGGCTAAGTGAGAATCTCCGCCCGCAGTTAAAATCCATTCAGGATGCATAATTGCTTCATTGTGTGCCTGTAAGTTTTCGTCCGGTTTATTACAAGCGTTAAATACTTCTATGCCATCAATAAACTCTGTCGGTAAAATTTTAGGTTCTTTTATATATGCTCTTGCTCTGAATGGATGTGCTTGAATACACAACGCACCGTATTTGTGTAATGCTTTTGAACAAGTTTCTATTGAGTGGTCATCACGAAGTTTGGGATGCTCATACAAAAACTGTGGTGTTATACCATAGCAAAAAATTTCTAACCCATCAAACAAATACTCTTCAATACCAAAAATTATGTCCAAATCTTTACATTTAGCGGCTTTTTTAATTTCGATATAATCTTTTTCGTATTGTGCTACAAAATCATTCCAAGGCAAATTTCGGTCAATACCGGTATTGCCTCCAAAAAAGTGATTAGTAATTACACAACCGCTATAGCCACCATAATATAAAGCATTGACAAGTTCTTGCGGTGTCATGGGTGCACAACGACTGCAAGGCGACGTATGAGTGTGCATTTGATACTTGTATATATTCATACAAACTCCTAAATCATTTTAAGTGAAAGTTTACCGTCACAAACAGTTGCATTTAATGCGGTTATTGCTTCATTAGAAATAATCATATCCACAACAGGAGTTTCAATTTCACGACGTATAATGTTACGTAGTTCACGTGCACCTGTTTTTGTACCCTCACATTGTGCGGCAATATACTTAGTAACAGTATCATCAAAAGCAAATGTAATGTTACGTTCTTTTAATGAATCTGCAAGTTCATTAAGCATAATTACGGCAATTTTTTGTAACGAGACTGTGTCAAGAGGTGCAAAAACAACAATTTCATCAACACGGGCAATAAATTCAGGACGTAAAAATTCACGCAAAGCTTTAAGCGCTCTCTCCTTTGACGCCTCACCAACGGTTTTACCAAATCCCATTAGATTTTCACTTTTTTCACTGCCGGCATTAGAAGTCATAACAATAATTGTGTTTTCAAAATTAACGTTTCTACCGTGTGCATCGGTTACTCTTCCCTCGTCAAGAATCTGTAAAAGAATGTTAAGAACGTCGGGATGCGCTTTTTCAATTTCGTCCACCAAAATTACAGAATAAGGTTTGCGACGTACCTTTTCGGTAAGCTGACCTGCCTCGTCATAACCAACGTATCCCGGAGGAGAACCGATAAGACGTGATACAGAATGCTTTTCCATAAACTCGGACATATCAAGTCTTATTAAGGTTTCAGGTGTATCAAAAAGCTGTTCAGAAAGAACCTTAACAAGCTCGGTTTTACCGACACCTGTAGGTCCTACAAAAATAAATGATGCAGGACGGCGTAAAGCACTTGTTTTAACACGAGAACGTTTAACAGCGTTTGCAACCAAGTGTGTAGCATCGGTTTGACCGATAATATGCTCATTTAAAGTATCTTCTAAATGAGCAAGTTTTGAAAGTTCGTTTTCCTCAATCTTAGACGCCGGAATACCTGTCCACATCTCAATAACAGTGGCAAGATGACGCTCTGTTACTGTATTATCTGCTGCGGCTTCACAAAGACTGTCTGCCTGTGTTTTATACTTTTCAAGACTTGATTTTACCATTGCTTGCTTTTCGTAATCAGGATTTTCAACCTCAGCGGTAAGCTCATCTAATTGTTTAGAAAGCTCGGCAACCTTTTTATTTGCAACGTATAACTCATCAATTGCTTTATTTGCAAGGCTTGCACAAGCACATGCTTCATCAAGCAAATCAATAGCCTTATCAGGCAAGAATCTATCGGTGACATATCGTTCTGAAAGATAAACAGCCTTTTCAACAATGTTGTCGGGTATTGTTACGGTGTGATAACCTTCATAATAAGGCTTTATTCCAAGCATAACGTTTATTGCTTCGGCAATTGAAGGTTCTTCAACAGTAATGGGTTGAAAACGTCGCTCTAATGCGGCGTTTTTTTCAATATATTTACGATATTTTTTAAAAGTGGTAGCACCAATAACCTGAATTTCACCACGGGATAAAGCCGGTTTTAAAATATTAGCTGCGTTCATTGAACCTTCAGCAGAATCACCCGCACCAACAAGATTATGAATTTCATCAATAAAGAGAATGATATTGCCTGCATCTTTTACTTCTTCAATAAGGCCCTTTACTCTGCTTTCAAACTGACCACGGAACTGTGTGCCTGCAACAAGGCTTGTAAGGTCAAGCAAAAGAATTTCTTTATCGAGCAATCGTGCCGGTGCAGTACCGTTTACAATTTTAATTGCCAAACCTTCAACAATTGCAGTTTTACCAACACCGGGTTCGCCAATAAGACAAGGATTGTTCTTTGAGCGACGAGAAAGAATTTGCAACATACGATCAAGTTCACGATCACGACCGATAATGGTATCAAGCTTACCCTCTTTTGCACGCTGAGTCAAATTATTGCAATACTGATCAACAAATCGACGCTTTTTCTTTTTTGCAGATTTTTCATCTTTTGCATTACCCTTTTTATCTGTTTCGGTTTTTTCTTCTTTATTTCCGCCAAAAAGATTTTTTAAAAAAGGAATTGCGGGTGCAGTACCTAAATCAAATGTTTCATCGTTAAGTGCCTCGTCATCAAAAGACATATCACCGTCAGACACGGCTTCTAAGAATTGATTGCTCATCATTTCGATATCTTCATCTGATATATTCATACTTTTAAGCATATCGTCAACAGGTTTTATGCCAAGTTCTTTTGCGCACATTAAACATAATCCCTCGGGTTCTGCATTGGGATTCATTGGATTAGACATAAAAACAACTGCAGGTCTTTTTTGACATTTTGAACATAATTTCATTTTAAGTAATACTCCTTTTATATTGGTAATAATTCCATTAAATATTTAAAAATATATGTGGAATTAATAAAATCATATCTAAAAATTAAAAATCCATCTTTGTTAAAAGATAATAATAAACTAACTGTTAAACAAAAACACAAAGAAAAAAATACGCCTTTTAAAATTCCTAACAATCCACCAAGCAGCCTGTCAGCATCGCCAATAACAGTATCCTTATATATTTTCTTAATATTTCTTGCTAATAATTTAACCAAAACAGAAAGTAAAGATAAAATTATTATTGATATTAAAACAGAAATTATTTTTGTAATTGGTGGTTTTACAAGTGTGTTTGAAATTTGATAAGCAAGTTGTTCGTTTGTTTCATCGGTTTTTGATTCAATTTCATTAATAACCTCTTCCTTTGAAATGGGAAAAAAGTCGTTTTGTGTTATAAATTCAGGCATTTTATTCCATACGGTATCAACTGCTGCATACGATTTATCTGTAGCATTATCCATAGTTTTTTCTACCGTGGTAATAATCGACGGTTCAATAAAACTATCGTATATAATATTTGTTAAAGGTGAGCTACATGTAAACGCAATA
>JAZUNQ010000029.1:0-29271 GCA_045604205.1 Acutalibacteraceae bacterium | reverse complement strand
ACCCCGATTGCCTTATGGCAATCGGGGTATTTTTATACCATAATATTAGTATTTTTTATAAAGTGGGCCGTAAGCCTTACAAGCACGATAGTCCTGACCCTCTTTGTCCATACCGAATGCATTCCATGCAGCAGGACGATAGATTTGATCCTCAGGTACGTTGTGCATACAAACAGGGATACGGAGCATTGAGCACATTGTAATAAGGTCGGCGCCAATGTGTCCATAGCTGATAGCACCGTGGTTAGCACCCCAGTTCATCATAACCTCATAAGCGGTCTTAAAGGGTGAGCCCTCTTTGCCATCGCAACGTGGAGCAAACCATGTGCAAGGCCATGTTGGGTTGGTGCGTTCCATAAGTGTGTCAGAAACTTCGTCAGGAAGTTTAACTGTCCAACCTTCAGCAATCTGAAGCACGGGACCCAATCCTTTAACGAGATTAAGACGTATCATTGTGCAAGGCATTTCAGCCTTTGTTGTATAGTGGCTCGAGAAACCGCCGCCACGGAAGTTATCAAAGCCTGCTTCGCACCAAACGGTAGCGTCGGTCATCTTCTTGATATCTTCGTCGGTAACTTCCCACCATTTTTTCATAACGGCGTTGCCGTTTTCATCAGTACATTCGCCGCAAGCGTCAAGACAAGCAGCGCCAGAGTTTAGAAGATGGATAATACCGTTAGATTCAGCAGCCTTACCCTCAAGCTTGTAGCCGGTAACTCTCTCGGTAGCTTCGCCCGACCAATATGTACGAACATCGGCAAAAATCTGTGCACGGTGTGTAAGCAAACGCATCATAAGCATACCCATACCGTTAAGTATGTCATTTTCGGTAGCAAGTGTAAACGGCTCACGTGCGCCCTCATAGTCAAAGGTAGATGAAAGAAGTGCTTCGGGGTAGTCACAGTTTGGCCAATGGTCAGTCCACTGACGCTGACCCTGGAAACCGCCTGCGATAGCGTTGTGACCAACTCTTTCCTCAACAAATGCATCGGGAAGATTTGGGTTGCCTGCCATAAGGTCTTTTATAATGCAGTACATTTTAACGGTGAATTCCCACTGCTTTTCTTTTTCTTCAGGGGTAAATTTAATGCGACGCTCTTCGCCTAAGAACTCAACTGACTCAGGGTTGTCGTCTCTACCCTCTTTGCAGTGTTCCTTGGTCCAAGCAAGAGCTTTTTGGTATTCTTCTTCGTTGTAAATGCCCTCTTCCATTCGGCGAAGGATTTCAACCTCGTCAACCGACTCAATACGCATGCCAAAATATGCTTCCATCATATCCTGGTCCATAATTGAACCTGCAATACCCATACACTGTGAGCCAATTTGCAAATATGACTTACCACGCATTGTAGCAACTGCTACAGCGGCACGACCAAAGCGCAAAAGTTTTTCTTTTACGTCCTCAGGAATTTCTGATACCTGATCACGGTCCTGTACTTCGTGACCGTAAATACCAAATGCCGGAAGACCCTTTTGAGCGTGACCTGCCAAAACTGCTGCCAAGTATACAGCGCCGGGACGCTCGGTGCCATTAAAGCCCCAAACACCCTTAATAGTGTTTGGATCCATATCCATAGTCTCTGAACCGTAGCACCAGCAAGGTGTTACAGAAAGGGTAATATCTACGCCTTCTTTTTTAAACTTTTCTGCACAAGCGGCAGCCTCAGGCACACGACCGATACTGGTATCAGCCATAACAACCTTAACAGGATCACCGTTAGAGTAGAAAAGGTTTTCTTCAAAAAGTTTTTTTGCAGCGTTAGCCATAGCCATAACCTGTGCTTCAAGGCTTTCACGCAACTGCATAGGTCCACGACGACCGTCAACGACAGGACGAATACCAATTACAGGGTAGCCGCCTACGTATCTTGATTTGCTCATAGTGTTGCAACTCCTTTAAAATAAAATATAAAACAAAATCTGAATAACAGATTATTATTTCCTACCAAATGTATATACCTTCATTATAATATATGTAAGCGGTCCGCCCACCATAGCGGCAATAATAGTACCCCAGAACTGTGGTAGCTTTAGCGTGTTAATTGTAATAAAGGTAACCAAAAAGCCTATAATTAAGCAAGGTATATATGACAATATAAATTTTGCATATCTTTTAAGCGTTGGACTCTTTTTAAAGGTGAAAAAACTGTTTAAAAAGAAAGCAATAATATTTGAACAAAAAAAGCCGACAACATATGCAGCATTAGCCTGCATAAAATGGCTGAACAGTTTTGAAAATATACCGTGTGTCAGTGTATTAACAATTCCAAAACCGCAAAATTCTAAAAAATTTTTACTTATAAATGTTCTTTTTAATTTTAAAAGTAAACTGCGCATAACGTCCACCCCATTTATAAAGATTAAATGGTATAATAATTATAACAAACACTTAACAAAAAAGCAAGATTATGTTGACTTTATTGTGCATTTGGGCTAAAATTAACAAGCAGTTAAAAATTTGCCTATTATATATGCGCTTGTAGCTCAGCAGGATAGAGCGTCCGCCTCCTAAGCGGAAGGTCGGGGATTCGAATTCCTTCAAGCGCGCCAAAAGCCGTCTCAAGAGAGGCGGTTTTTTTGTTAAAACCCGCATAAATAAAGGGTTTTTGCTATCTCGGTTCCCTCTGACGAGGGAGCTGTCAGCGAAGCTGACTGAGGGAGAGATTTTTGTTTTTTTACTTTTCTCTCCCTCCGTCTTTTGCTACGCAAAATCCACCTCCCTCGTCAGAGGGAGGCACTATTTCTTGCTAATTGCGATTAGCAGAAAATTGGCGTTTTGCTAATCGCCTGCTAATTAGATTTTCAGCAAAATCTTGCTAATTTTCACAGGCGTATGTTCCATCCATAGACTTTTTCTCAAAATTTATTGTATTCTATTGCAAATTGTGGTAAACTAGATAATGCCAAACTAATTATATATTGCAAAATGGTATTTTTATCCTTAGGGGTATTATACCCTTTTTATGCCATTTTCAGGTCTGTTTGAATTTGATAAAAATGCAAATTCCACTATGACAGATCTGGTTAATACCGTTTTGCATAATTAGTTTGGCGACTATCGGAGTTTGCGTTTTTTGTGCGGCTACTTCGGTAGCCGCACTTTTTTATTTATGGAGGAGTTATCTATCATGGAGGCAAAAGATTGGATCGTAATGCTTATTCCGCTTATTTTGGAGTGCGTGGTTTTCTTTGTTTTTCAAACGTACTTCAATCGAAAATTAGCACGGCTTGAAAAGAAAATGGGATTGAAAGATAATGTGGTTTATTCTTTTTTAGAGCAAATTAGGCATATACGATTAGAATATGAAAACATTTTCAACAGAGGCGAAGCGGTTTCGAACGATGAAATTAAAAACTTTTTTGAATTGATTAATCCTACGTTCCATTTTTTTCAAGCGAATAGACGCGATTTGGAAAAATTCGAAAAGGATTATAATTGTTTTTATCATTCGTGGGTTGAGTTGGTTGATATATGGAATGAATATGCCAGAAGTGAGCAAAACCCCTCAAGTGAGTTAGGACGTGGTTTAGAATCACAATTAGAAATATGCAAATCGACTACAGATGATTTAGTGAATAAAATTAGAAATAAAGGATTTTAAGGAGCAATAACTATGCCTACAGAAAAGAAACTGACGGGTTATCCGTCAATAGACAAACCTTGGTTAAAATACTATACGGAAGAACAAATTAACCTTGCTCTGCCTAAAAACACCACATATCAGTATATGTATCAATGCAATCAATCTAATTTGGATGCTTGCGCTCTTGAATATTTAGGCAAAAAGATTACATATCGTGAACTGTTCGATAACATTGACATTGTTGCAAGCTGCTTGTTGAGTATGGGTGTCAAGAAAGGTGATGTTATAACATCTTGTCTTGCAAATATGCCCGAATCTGCTTATTTGATTTATGCCGCAAATAAGTTGGGGGTAATTATAGATTTAATAGACCCATTTACAGTAAATGAAACCATGGCTCATTACTGTAATAACACAAAAAGCAAGATTATCTTTACTTTGGATATTGCATACAAAAATGTTGAGAAATTACCTCGAAATACAAGCATCGAAAAGATTGTTCTTGTTTCTCCTGCGCAATCTATAAAACTTCTAAAAACACTATTGAAGCTCAAAGATTCTGAAACACGAAAAACATATAAAAACAATAATGTTATTTCGTGGGATGCTTTTCTCAAAAACAGAAGTGAAGATTCTAACAAGTCAAAAGTTAATTATGAACCCAATATGCCTTTTGCGATTTTACATACAGGTGGTACAACAGGTATTCCAAAAGGCGCTTTGCTTTCGGTGGATAACGTCAATTCACTTGCGTCACAGTTTATAAACTCTCCGTTGGAAATGAATAAAACCGAAACCGCACTGAACCTTATGCCACCTTTTGCTGCCTATGGTTTATGCAATGGTTTACATTTACATTTGTGTTGTGGAATGAAGGTTATAATGATTCCAACCTATGAACCAAACAAGATTGTTGAGCAAATCTTAAAGTATAAACCCAATCGAATTGCGTGTGCACCTGCCCATTATGTTCATATTGCAGAAAGTCAAAAACTGAAGTCTGCTGACTTGTCATTTTTAATAAGACCAATTGTTGGCGGTGATACCCTCAATACAAAATTAGAGGAAGAACTTAACGAACTGTTTGCTAAAAATGGTTGTAAGGATAAAATTACCAAAGGTTATGGCTTGACCGAAACGGCATCGGGTGTTTGTGTTTGTGTAAATAAAGCAGTAAATAAAGTGGGCTCTGTTGGCATACCAATGGCAAAGAATATTATTGCTGCATTTAGTCTTTCAGAAGAAGAAACCGAATGCAAGTATAATGAAGAAGGCGAAATTTGCATTTGCAGTCCCAATAATATGCTTGGATATTATAACAAACCCGAAGAAACTGAAAAAGTTCTAAAAACACATAAAGACGGCAAAGTTTGGTTGCATACAGGTGATTTGGGCTATGTTGATGAAGACGGCAATATTTTCATTAAAGGTCGCCTAAAAAGAATGATAATTCAGTATTCAGGATTAAAGGCAAATCCTTTTGAAGCGGAACGAGAAATATTAAAGAATGTCAATGTTAATAGTGTTGTGGTGGTTGGCATTAAAGATCCAAATCACAATCAAGGACAGTTGCCCGTAGCTTTTGTAAAAACAGAAGAAGGTGTTTCAGTTAATGAGCAAGATTTGATAGCGGAATTACATAAAAGTTGCGAAGATAATATCACATATTACTCTGTTCCTGTTGATTATATCATTATTGATACATACCCTAGAACACCTATTGGAAAAATTGACTTTAAGGAACTTACCAATATTTACGAGCGAGATTATAAAGACAGAAAGATATTAAAACAGAAAGAATTAAAATTCTAATGTATTCATTTCTCTTTATCCTTCTATGGCTAGAACAACTATCGGTAGCTTGAAAAAAAGCAGAGAAGTTACAATAAGGTATTAGCGGTAACACCGTAACAGATTACACTCATATTATCACTACCCTCAATTCATCCTCGTTGCTAATTGCCTGCTAATCAAACAAGGCAAAACAGCATAAAATCAGCAGTAACAGCATAACACAAGATAACACATTAACCTTAAAAATCCCCTGATAGCAGGGGATTTTTAGGTATTATAAGGGAGGCCGTTATTGTTTCCTTCGGTATCTCCTAAGGGTCAGTTGTGCGTTCGATTCGCGCAGGGGGTGCCAAAAGCGGCAAGATGAATCTTGCCTAAAAGAAGAAAGAATAGAGAATAAATAAGAAATAAAAACAGGGCGGTTTCACCGCTTTAATTATTCATTATTCTTTATTCTTTTTTATTTATTCTTTAAAACGTGGTCGGGGATTCGAATTCCTTCAAGTGCGCCAAAAGCCGTCTTAAAAGAGACGGTTTTAATTATATACAAAACCACTTGACCAAACTCGGTCAAGTGGTTTTGTTTTTAAAGTGAATTCTCTTTTGTAAATTTAATAAGCTCGTCAACTGTGGTAAATGCAAGACCCACTACGGTATCTGCCGCACCATAATAAATTGCAATTCTGCCTGTGTCCTTGTCGCAAAGAGTAGACACGGGGAATACAACGTTATCTACGTCACCTACACGTTCGTAAAGTTCTCGAGGACTTAAAATATAATCTTTTGTGCGATAAAGCACCTTTGACGGATTGTCAATATCAAGCAATGCCGCACCCGCATAGTAGAGAAGGCCGTTACAGGTACCCTTTGCACCGTGATAAATCAGCAGCCATCCTTCATCAGTCTCAATTGGTGTGGGACCTCCACCAACCTTATAGCTTTGCCAGCCGCCCGCAGGGCTCATAACCAAGCGGTGCTTGCCCCAATATATCATATCGGGACTCTCGCTGTAGTAAATGCTACCGTTACCCGGGGTTCCATGACCCGGGTCCGAAGGACGAGAGAACATAACGTATTTGTCATTTATCTTACGTGGAAAGAGCACACCGTTACGGTTATATGGCAAAAATGCATTTTCCATATGATAGAATTTTTCAAAATCATCGGTATATGCCATACCAATAGTTGGGTCCCAGTTTGACATACCTGTACACCAAACTATGTAGTATCTGCCATCTATTTCACAAACTCGAGGATCATAGCCGTAAACGTAAGGCACACCGTCTATTTCGTTTTCGAACTCAAGAGGTTGGTCGTTTATATCCCAATGGATACCGTCCTTGCTCTTGCCTACGTGAAGTTTAGGCAACATATCGGTACGATCACAACGAAACACTCCTCGGAATTCGCCCTTGTATTCTACAACCGAGCTATTAAACAATGTATTTGCCTTTTTAATGTCTTTATATGAAAGGATTGGGTTTTCGCTATATCGCCAAACTACCTCGTCACAACCCTCGGGTCTGTCCTGCCAGGGCATGTTTGGTAATGATTTACCATTAATTACCTTTGCCATAATTAACACTCCTTAATAATATGTTAACTTAAATATACACCAAATACTTAAAAAATGCAATAAAAAACACTTGACTATGTTAAAGCCAAGTGCTCTTTATTTAAAATGAATTTTTCTTAACAAATTCAATAAGCTCGTCAACGGTGGTGTGCGCCATACCAACAACGGTATCTGCCGCACCGTAGTAAATTGTAATTCTGCCTGTGTCCTTGTCGCAGAGAGCGGCGCACGGGAATACAACGTTATCAACGTCACCAACACGCTCATAAATTTCACGAGGACTTAAAATATATTTCTTTGATCGGTAAAGAACTTTTGTTGGATCTTCAAGGTCAAGAATAGCCGCACCGGCATAATAGCAAAGACCGTTGCAGGTTTTCTTTACGCCGTGATAGATAAGAAGCCAACCCTCGTCAGTTTCAATAGGGGTGGGTCCCGAGCCTATTTTACAAGACTGCCAACCACCTTTTGGCCCCATAACAAAACGATGATGTCCCCAAAATTCCAAGTCCTTACTCTTGCTCGCATGAATGCTGCCAACCGTTGGTAGATTTGGTGCCATTGGACGTGAAAGCATTACGTAGTATCCGTTTATCTTACGTGGAAAGAGTGAACCGTTACGGTTGTATGGCAAAAATGGATTTTCCATAAGATGAATTGTTTCAAAATCCTCGGTCCAGGCCATACCTAACGTTGGGTCCCAGTTGCCGCTGCCTGCATTTCTGCACCAGATGATATAATACTTACCTTCTAATTCGCAAATACGTGGGTCGTAACCGTATTCATATCTCTGACCCTCAATTTCGTTTTCAAACTTGAGAGGTTCGTCATCAATATCCCAATTGATGCCGTCTTTACTCTTACCCTTGTGGAGTAAAGGCAACATATCGGTCTTGTCACAACGGAAAATACCACGGAATTCGCCCTTATACGCTATAACCGAACTGTTAAAAAGGCTGTTTGCATCCTCGATATCGTCACGTGTGAGAATTGGGTTAAGACTGCTTCGCCAACAAACGTCTTTGCAGTTTGTAGGTCTGTCTTCCCAAGGAATATTAGGTATAGATGTGCCGTTAAGTACCTTTGCCATAAGATCAACTCCTATTTTATTTTTTACAAGGTAAATATAGCACTTATTGCAAAAAATAACAAGAATTATTTAAACTTATTTAGGAATTATTTTTACCATTTGCATATTCTTTTGGTGTAATACCGTATTTTTCTTTAAAGCGGCGGCTAAAATTACGCACGGTACCAAAACCGCTTTCAAGACAGGCATCTATTACACGGTTGCCGTTGCGCAGCAGTTTTTTAGCATAGTCAAAACGCTTTTCGGCAAGATAATCGTTAAAGCGCATACCCGTTCGCCGTTTAAATTCACGGCTAAAGTATGCGGGTGAAATGTTAAACCTTTCCTTGATAACGTTAAGGGTAATTTCTTGCCTAAAATTTATGTTTATAAAACCTATTGCCTGAGATATGCTGTCAGAAGCATACTTTTTTTCGTAATTTATTGCCTTTGTGCCAAAAAGGTCTAAAATAATAATTTCTATTACGTTTTTTAGCTGTAAAATGGCATAATCACGGTTTGATTTAAAAACGCTTACAAGATATTTTAAATCCCCTACCGTTTTTTCGCCTACGTCATGCACGATATCGGCATTAAGATATGTTAACATCCGGGCAATCTCGGGTGACATATCCTTGGCAAAAAAATGAACGGTTATTGTTTTTATATTGGTGGTTTCAAAGCCGTGAAAATCCATAGGGGTAATAAACAACAAATCCCCCTTTTGCACGGGATATGCCTTGTCATTTATAAGATGGGTGCCGCTACCCTCGGTTATATATTCTATTTCGTAAAAATCGTGCTGATGCAAAGGATGATTTTGATTAAGCACGTTTTCGCAAACCAAAAAATCCCCTATTTTTCGGCGGTGCTGTTGGTTATATATTAAAGGAATTGTTTTCTTTTTCATGAGCTACCTCTATTTTACCACTTTAAAATAAATGTCGCCCGTATCGGTAGTGATTTCAAAAAGGTCTTCACTTTTTGCAGGTGGAACCTTTACGGTGCCGGTATCGGTTTCGGTTTTAAAGGTTGGAGCATAGTATAAATCGCCCTCGACATCACCGGTATCGGTTACCACGTTAACGTATGGTGACTCAACAATACAAAACCATACGTCACCCGTGTTGTTTTTTACAGTGATGGTGTCGCTTGCCATTGTTCGCCATAGCTCTATTTCACCGGTATCACTTTCTATTTTTATATTTTTACACTCTATACGCTTAATGTTTTTAATATCAAGAACACTGCCTATTTCTATATCTCCTGTATCGGTTGATATATCAAGCGTTTCTTTCGCTGACGACAATAGTGAAACGTCGCCCGTGTCGGTAGTAATTTTAATATTTGTAAAGATAAAATCTTTTGATATAGTTATGTCACTTGTGTTACCCGTTATATTAAGCAAATCATAGCTTTCTTTTGGCAAAGCAACAGTAACCGACGTATTACCAAAAATAATACCGATATGGTCATACCACTTACGCCCGTCCTCAACAGAAATTAACAGCGTATCATCTTTAACGGTTGCTGTGTGCTTAACATTTTCGGTTTCAATGCAAATCACTCTGCACTTTTCATCTTCCGATGGCACAAATATTACGTCAGAAGTGCGTACGTCAATTTTAATACTGCTAAAATCCTTATCTATTAACTGTTCGCTTTCTGTAATTTTTTCTGTTGAAAGGCTTAAAAAATCAAAATTAACTGATGCTAATGCTAAGGTGCCTGTTATACCACCCAAAACAATTAGGCAAACGGCAATAATTATCCATACTTTTTTAGATGTTTTCATTACTGTTCCCCCTTCTTACAAAGCAACGTTTAATAAGGAACCATATCTTACAGCTTAACCATATGATTCCCTTTGTAGCATACTTTGACAGCATAAACATAAGTATTGCAAGTCCGGCACACACAAGGCCGCAACCCAGTAAAAACACGCCCTGAACCATGTCGCCTTTAAATGCAAATAATGGGAAGACTGCTACCCCTGCAACACCGCAAGCCGCCAATGAAAACGCAACGGCATAAAGGCTGATTATTACCGACCATAAAACAATGTAAACCGAAAGCACTACGGCTACTGCCGCTATAAGCAATGACAGCCATATTGGTGAGCCGAGAACAAGCAGTACTATTTCCCAAGCTCTGAGTGCACGGTTGGGTTTTGCCGCCTCTTTTATAAGCTCCGGCATTGGTGTTTCTCTTAAAATTTTGTCTGCTATTTTATCTGTACTACCTACCGAGAGTATTGCAATCTCTTCCGAAAGACAGTATTCTGTGCGATCATCTATTATTTCGCTATAAAATTGCAAAGCCTCTCGTATTTCACGTTCAGGCAAACCACGAAGCTTTTCTTTAAGTTCTTTTAAAAACTGTTGTTTATTCACATTTCTTCCTCCCTTGTTACAAAGTTATAAATGCTTATAATTTCTTGCCACTCGCATTTAAAATCTTCTATACGTTTTAGTCCAAGCTCGGTTATATGATAATATTTTCTAAGCCGTCCGTTATACTCAGTATTTCGCACAGTAAGCAGTTTTGCCGCTTGGAGTCGGCGTAAAATAGGATATAATGTTGACTCGGAAATTTCTACGTAAGGCTTCATATCCTTTATAATCTGATATCCGTAAGAGTCCTCGCCCTTTATGGCGGCGAGAACACAAATATCTAAAAGTCCACGTTTAAGTTGAATATCCATATGATACCTCCCTTTGTATAATACTATACTACGCACAGTATTATTTGTCAAGCGACGTTTTTTGTCCTAAAGGCTACAAAAACACCCCCAAAATTTTGGGGGTGTTAGTTTTTTATAGCTATGCTTTCCAACTTTCGATATTTTCTTTTACAAAATCATCATCTACCAAAGAAGGATACATATCATAAATTCGCTCTATTTCTTCAGCCTGACCGCAAGAGAGCACTTCGTTTGGATTTATGCAGTTAAGGCTTTTCATAAGGCCTTGTTTTTTAAGCACGTAATGAAGACCGGGTATGCAACCTGCAAAACCGTTTGCCCCGTCAAAAAGAACGGCGTTTGAATCGGTAACAGCATTTGCAAGCGATAACATCTCGGCAGAAATGCTGTCTTTTCCCTTTTCTTGTTTGCATTTTTCAAAAAGCTCTACGGCACGTTTTGTCCATACCGACCAGTGACCCAACAGTCCCCCTTCAAAGCCTTTTTCATAATGCTTGCCGCCAACGTCAAATTTATAGGTAGTAAGCAAATCGATTACTATGTTGTCATCATTACCTGTGTAAAGGGTGATTTCGTCGCTTCGGCTTGAAAGCGCTGCGGCACGTGCAACGTCTAACGACATATAGCGGTTAAAGGGTGCCGCTTTAATTGCAACAACGTTAGGTATTTCACAAATTTGTTGCCAATAGTTATAAGAAAAACGTCTGCCGCCTACCGCAGTTTGCAGATAAAAGCCAATAACAGGCATTACTGCCGCTACCGCTTTTGTGCGTTCTATTAATTCATTTTCGGGTAAATCGTTAAGTCCGCCCGGGCTAAGAAGCACTGCATCGTAACCGTATTTTTTGGCAAGCTCTGCTTCCCTTACTGCCTGTTCGGTTTTACCGCAAACGCCTGCAACCTTAACGATTACCTTGCCTGTTTTATTTTCAAAATCGGCAATCTCATCCGATACCAATTTTAAAATTGGTTCAAAAAGTTGGACCTCGGGGTCACGGATTTCAAACTGGGTTGAGTGCACAGCCGTTGCAATGCCGCCAACACCGCAGTTTAAATAGTATTTCATAAGCAGTCGCTGTGAATACTCGTCAAAGTTTCGGTTTTCATCCAGCGCTAATGGGGTTGCCGGAATAACGGTACCGCTTTTTAAAATCTCAAGTGCTTTTTCGTGTCTGTCCATAATTAGTAACTGCCCTTTCTTTCCTCAAAGTGAGTGGGTTTGTCAAGTGTTCTGCCACCGTCAAGCAACCATTCGGCCTGCCAACGTATAAGTGTTTCGGCACTGACTTCAGGATAACCGAAGGTTTCCATTGCCTTTGATGCGTCGTTAAGATAAGCATCGGTACCACACTCGTTTTCAAAAATTGGCTCCTTGCCAAGATATTTACCCAACTTGATTGCCATTTTTTTAATGGATATAGTCTCGGGTCCTGTTATGTTCATAATGGTTGCGGGGGACGAGGCGTGTAAAAGGCCTCTTATAGCGTATTCATTTGCACTACCCTGCCATATAAAGTTAAAGCAAGGGGTGGAAAGACTAATTGGCTCGCCCTTTAAAATCTTGTTTGCAACGTCAAAGATAACGCCGTAACGAAGGTCAACCGCAAAATTAAGACGGTAGGTAAAAATCTTTGTGCCGTATGTATTAGCGGCATATTCAAACGCACGTTCCCTTGCAAGACAGCTCATAGCGTATTCACCGTTGGGGCCTACCTTGTCCTCTTCGGTACAGCCGCCTGAAGAAAGAGGTACGATTGGGTAGATATTGCCTGATGAAAAGACAACTATGTTTGATTTTTTAAACTTGTCGGCAACAAATGCAGGCAAGGTAGAATTCATTGCCCAGGTCTGCCATTCGTTACCGTCGGTACCGAACTTTCTGCCTGCCATATAGATAACATTTTCGACTTCGGGGAGTGCGTAAAGCTTTTCTTTGTCAAGCAAATCGCAGGCAATTACCTCGATACCGTTTTCTATCATAAGGTCGGTTGCAATTTTATCGCTACCACGGGATACGGCATAAACCTTTTTATTTATTCCTGCCTTGTCAATTGCTCTTTTTGCAAGCAGACAAAGGCTTGGACCCATTTTGCCGCCTGCACCAAGCACCATAATATCGCCTTTTATTTTCTTAATATCCTCTACCAAGGCTTCACTTGGGGTTGATAAAAGTTTGTTTAGTTTTTCTTCTGTCCAGAGTTCACGTGACATTAGTTTATTTCTCCTTCTAAATATTTAAGATACTGTTGTTTTGTAAAATATGGTTTAAAGTTTTCTTTAACCGCTTTAGCACCCTTTGCATTATCAAAAAGCAGTTGCGCCGCAGTTAAAGCCATAAGCTTTGCAGGGAGCATTATTGCCGCATCCTCATCCTTGATTTCAAAATCCTTTGAGTGAAGACCGCCCGTAAAACCACCAATTGACGGTTGAACGGCAGGCATAATACTGCTTATATCGCCCATATCGGTAGAACCCACAAGTGTATAACCACTTACTATATTTTCTTGTCCGATAAGTTCTTTTGCGACGTTTTGCATAACAGATATTATTTGTTCGTTTTCTGCAAGCGGTAAGTATCCGACAATGTCCTCGGTTAAAAGACTTGCACCTATCATTTGACAAGCACCCTCGGCTACACGGTTCACAACGTCATTTGCCTTTGCAATTGCCTGTTGTGTTGCGCCACGAACCTGCATTTGCATTTCTACCTTATCGGGAACGGTATTTACAACGTCACCGCCCTTGGTAATAATGGGGTGAATTCTGATTTGCTCGTCTTCACGGAAGGTATCACGGTTAGAGTGTATACCCAATATGGCAAGAGCCGCCGCATTAAGCGCATTAACCGCCTGATCGGGCGCAGTTGCGTGCGCCGCTTTGCCGACAAAGGTTAATTTTTTTGTAATAAAACCTAAGTTATTGCCACGCACGTACAGTTTTGGATTTGGCTCATTACCCATAGCGTGAAGCATAATTGCCATATCCACGTCATCAAAGGCACCCTCGTAAACAAGCTGTTGCTTGCCGCTAAAATATTTTATTTTGCCCTGTTTTTTAAGCTCGGCACGGTACTCTATTTCGTTAAACTCTTCGGCAGGAACCGCCATAAAGGTTACGTCACCGTCAAGATACTGCATAACTCCGCTTTTTTTAAGAGCATAAGCCGCCCCCAGCATTGCGCCAGCCTGTGCCGAATGACCACAGGCGTGAACAACGCCGCTATCATTTGCATTGGGATGTTCGGGCGATGCGATTGCATCAAGCTCACCTATTATGCATACGTTAAAGTTACTGTTTTTGCCCTTTAGCGTTGCCTTAACACCAGTAAGGGCAAGCGGATATTGGTAGTTTATGCCAAGCTCATCAAAAGCCTTTCGTACAAGCGCAGAGCTTTTTTCCTCGCAAAAGCCCGTTTCGGGATTTTGGTAAACCCCGTGCGCAATATTTTTTATCCAGCCGTCACCCTCTTGTGCGGCAGATAATATTTTATCTTTAATCTGGGATATATCCATCAAGATTCCCCCTTTTATATTTCGTTGTCAAGTATTTCCATTGTTACCTTGAATTTGTGGGTTTTTGCCTTGTCGGTTGGTGAGATTACAACCTTGCCCCAACCACACTCACGGTTTTCGGTCTTATCGCTTGGAACAGGAATGCCAACCGTTGTGAAACGTTGGTCACCGCCACCAATTGCCGTAATATTCACATTTTGTGGTTCAAGCACGGTGCAACGAAGCTTGCCGCCCTTGTGGGTGATTGTAATAACGTTACCATCGATTTGCGGCTCGGTCATCATATGCAGATGAAAGCATTTGATAAACTCTTCCGATTTTGCCGTTACCTCATCCTCGACGGTAAAAATACCGTTTTGCCCCTCATTTGGCAAAAATGTCATTTTTCTTATTACCTTGTCACAGGTATGGGCATAGGCTGTGGTTAAATCGCCCTCAATTTCAACCTTGTCGTCACTCTCGGTATGTGAGAGCACCTTTGCCATTTGGCAATCCCTTTTCCAAGCTGCTGCAAGGTCAGGCTCAAGGTTATAGTCGGTGGTAGGTTTTGGTCTACGTGTACCGCCGTCGTTTATAAGGTCAAAATCCTTACCCCACTCATTTATATGGCCAAGTGTTTTAACCTGGGGGTCACGAATGGTAAGGCAGTTATGTGACGAAGTACAGGTATCATAGTTGTAAAAATGCTCACAACCGTACCAATAATAAGCACCCGAGCTTGATGCAAGAATACCGTTATGATATATCTGAAAATCGCCCGTATCATAATGCTCGTGACCTTCACACCAAAGCTCACCAATTTTCATATAAACCGTGGTGTTTTTCTCTGTATCTTTATAGATCGTAGTACCTGCAGGATATTTGAAATATCTTGCCTTTTCATAAGGCACAGGAGTATATTCAGGTGTGATAAGATTAAATACAAGATGCACAACAGGTGAATAAAGACCTTCGCCATAAGTGGTATCTTTATAAAGGTCTATACCATAGTGTGTGGGCATTATAATCTCGTCACGATAGTTTTGAAGGTAATCTTTTTTGTAGTTTGCATTACCCGATGCCGCCGCCGCAAAGAAATTGACAATGCTGAACGGATGCTTTACTACATGGCCGCCACCCTTGTCATCATTACAGTCGTTACCAATGCGCAGACTTTCACCGTCGGCACGGGTTAAATAATGATATCCGTCGGCGTTTTCAACGCACTCATCAAAAATCTTTTGTCCGCTCATCTGGTAAAACAGTAGCTGTGCCCAAAGCGCCGATACCTGACGATAACTGCCGTATGCAGGGCCCTGATTATGAAGTCCGCAAGAAAAACTGAATTTATAAAAGGGCACCAAGTCGTCAATTATTCTGCCTACAATAAAATCATATATATCGGGGCGTTCATTATACGTTGCGATTGAAAATGCCAACATATCACGAAGATACTGTGCCTCGTGCGAATGGGAGTGGGTATCACGCTGTTTTACAGGTGGATAACCAACCTCCATAGCAGCCTCTAAAAACAATTCACATTTATCAATAAAAAATGTTTTTTCCTCTTGCGTTAGGTATTTATAAAGCCAGTCATAAACGAGTGATACCACAAAAACTATATGACCTGTATGACGGCAAAGCATAAGATTTACGTTGCGGTCAATGCTGTAATGCTCTACTATCTTTTTGGTGTTATCAATAACATCACGTGCTTTTTTATCGTCGTCCTCTACCCAAGCCTCAAAAGCCTTTGATTCTATCATAAAACAGACCATAAGGTTGTAGCGACCTGCGGCAATATCGTCATAAAACTCGTGAAAATCCTTTTTGCAAATACGTTGCCAAAGTTCATAAGCACGACGGTTTTCCGCGTGAGAAAAATTGTTTACAATTCTTGCTTTATCAGACTGCCTGAACATTACACGTGGGTGTTCGTCCGGTGGGGTTATATATGGTTTTTTATAAGGTGAATTAAGCATATTTTATCTCCTTAAAACTTGGACATACTTGTTGCTTTTGATGCTAATATTTCATTTTTTACAGGTATGCCATTATCAATAAAATCTACACTTTCTTTAAGCAGGTCGTGTGTAAGCACTGCACGCAAATTTACAGTAACACCTGCCTGATGTGGCAACATTAAAACGTTGGGAAGCGACAGCATAGGATTGTCCATATTAATGGGTTCTTGGCTATAAACGTCAAGCGCCGCATTAAAATCGCCCTTTTCGAGATGCTTTATCATAGCCTCTTCGTCAATTACTGCGCCACGTGCTGTATTTACCAATAATGCACCGGGTTTAATTTTTGAAAGCAATCTGTCATCAATCATATGATGTGTGCTGTTGTTATACGCTAAGTGAATAGATATGATGTCACAACTTTCAAAAATTTCTTCCATACTGCATTGTGTAAAACCAAAAAGTTTTTTGTCTTCTTCGGGTAATTCACGTCGGGCACTTACCTTCATATCTACGTCAAAGGTGCTAAGCATTTTTGCAACATATCGTCCAACGCCGCCATAACCGACAAGACCTACCTTTTTATATATAACGCTATCGGTGTAGTCGTCAATTTCACGCCATATTCTTTTTTCTTTTAATCGGTCATTATAAAATGGAATGTTTCGCATTGCAGCAAGCATGTATGCGACCGCACCCTCGGCTGTTGATTTTGAAAAATAGTCAAAGCCGCTTATAACCTTAATACCACGCTCGTAAACCTCGTCACATACAACGGGTGCTACGGTAGAGCCCAAATGGGTAAGCAGTTTAAGCTTTGGAGCGCACTCAAGTATGTCGGGAGTAAGTGCCGGCGAACCCCAACAGGTAATGTAGGTATCGCAGTCCTTGATTTTTTCTTTAAGGTCATCTATCGATTCCTTTGCTGTGTCAAGCCAAACAATTTCACCCAGTGACTTAGCAAACTCAATATTGCTTTTTGTAAAAAATGTGTCAAACGTTTTGTCCTGATTTATTGCAACTAATGCTTTCATAACTACTCCTAAATATATTATTTTATTGTAATTATATAATCATATCGCACATTTTTCAATATAATACACGCTCTATTTATATAACAATTCGCTCATTTATGTTGACAAACGAAACCAATTTTAATAAAATAAGTATATATTCTAAAAGGAAAAACAATTTATGAAAAATATAAGTGATTTTGACAATTTTACCTTAAACCCCATAACCGCCTTTAAAAACGCAGGTTATTATAAGCACCGTGCAGGTTGGAATTGGGTGCAAGAAACCGAGCACGCTGTGTTTTTTCACGTTGAATCGGGTAAAATGCGGGTGCGTACCAAAGAATATGATGGCGTTTGTAGTGCAGGCGACACCGTCTTTATAAGATGCTGTGAAAAGGTTAACTTAACAAACGTTTTAAAAGAAGATCTTTCCTATTACTTTGTTTCCTTTTACTGCGATCGTGATTTTGATTTTGAGATAAACACAGTAACCAAGGATTCAAACGCTTTGCGACTTTTTAAAGACATAAGTGAATCACACCGCTCGGGTGCATATCTTTCTAAAATAAAGGTTGCCGAATTGTTTTTAAAACTTTTGCATCTGCTTTGCTCAAAAAGGTTAGAAAAAAGCAAGGATTATGCCGACACGCACAAGCTTTTATCAACGGTTGAATACATAAACATAAACTATTATAAAAAAATAACCCCTGCCTTTCTTTCAGAAATATCAGGGTATTCGCCCGCACATCTTAGGCGCCTGTTTGTAAAAAACTTTGGTGTACCGCCTATGGAGTATATACTTAACAAAAAGATAGAAATGGCAAAAGAAATACTGCTTGATGCGCCCGAAAAAACAACCCAGGAAATTGCTGATTTGGTTGGCTTTTGCTCGGCATCATACCTATGCAAAACCTTTAAAAGTAAGGTTGGTGTATCACCAATTGAGTATAAAAAAAAGCGCTTACCGCTTTAATGCGGTAAGCGTTTTAATTTATCCGAGTATAACTTCTATATCAAGTTGTCCGTTTTTAACAGGTGCTATTGCCTTTTGAATATCGTGATTTTCACCGTTTACGGTTATGCTTTTTACATTACCGCTACCGCTAAAATGTACATTATATATACAACTGCGGAATTTTTTACTTATAAAACAGTCATTCCACGACGGCGGCAGACAGGGTTTTATACACAACCCGTCAAATTCAGGTGTTAGCCCATAAATAAATCTTACAAGCGAATACAGCAACCACTGCCCTGCCGCTGTACGCCAGCTTTGACCCGGTGTGCCTGCACGGTAACCTGTTTCAAGGCCTAAGTATGAATTAAACATAACATACGGTTCTCCACAGGTTTTAAAATAGGTGTGGTCATCGGGTAAAATTTTGCGAAGTCCTTCTTCTACCTTGTCGTTTTTACCGAGTATACTGTCGACCGCCAATTTCCAAACAGCACCGTGCAAATACGGACCACCGTGCTCATGAACGCCGGGATGTTTGGTGGTCATAGCGCCTATGTAATCTACATATTTACTATATGCGGGATGGCTTACAAGCAAACCTAAATCGGTATTAAGCTCACGCTCAAGCGTATTCATTGCTGTATGTTGCCTATCGGTTTCAAAATCCGCCAGCACACTCCAAAGCTGCGGCAACGCATAGACCGAACCTTCCTCACAACTTGGTGCGCCAATCAAATGCCCGTTATCGGAAATAGCATAGATATATCTGTCATTATACCAGCCGTGTGCATTTACCCTTGTTTGCATAACGTCGGCATATTCTTTGTATTTAACGGCATCTTCTGTGTATCCTAACCACTCTGCCATTTCGCTTAGCATTTTTGAGGCACGCACAAAGGCAATTGATAACCAAACGCTGACACCCTTGCCTTCCTTACCCGCCATATCCATACAGTCATTCCAGTCGCCTCGCCATATACGAACAAGACCGTGGTGACCCGTAAATTGCCATAAAAACTCTACCGCCCGACGTGTATGCTCATAAACAGTGGCAGATGTATCGTCATTAAACTTTGTTTCACGTAAAAGATAGTTTGTATCTCCAAGTTCTTTAGTAATAGCGTGCGCAGCAAAGACCATCCACACCATATTATCCGAAAAGCCTTTATCCTGAATAGAGCCGTCCAAAAACGTGCGTGGTGAATACCCGTTAGAATACTGATAGGTCATAACACGTTGTAGTCGCTCTGCGGCAAGCTCGGCCGCAAAGCAAGACAAACACTCACTGTCGCTTGTCAGGTCACGCATACCGTTATGGCGCACACGTGCCCAGCGAGAACCCATATTGGTCTGGTATTTAAGCCAATCATTAAACAGGTTGTTGAGATTGTCCCAGGGTGTTTTAATGTGAACACCCTCACAAATTTCGCTATATTTTTCTACCATTTCGGTAAACTGTGTTTCTATCTGGTCGGCAGTGAAATTGGGAATATTTTCAATATTATCCGTTACACCGAAGGTATAATAAAAGCTTTCGCTTTCGTTTGGCGCAAGCGTTACAGTGTTTTCAACAGCAAAGCAAATTTTTTCTGCGATACATTCACTACCTGTACAGCCTAAATTTTCGATAAGTGCTTTTGGCATTTGTTTGTTGCCGTAAGTTCCTATAAACGCAGTCATACGTGTGTCAAAGTTACTCACCTTTTTATCGGCAGTAAGATATGTAAACATTTTGCGGTAACCTTTGCCGCCAAAGCCTGAATATCCCACACCTGCAACTGCATTTTGTTTGTCATAAAACTTTGCACTGCTGGTATTATAACCCTGCGGTGTATATACACCGTCGATGTTTGTCTCTGAAAAAGGAATAACCTTAAGTGTTTTTTCCTGTTGCCCAACATTTGTAACAGTTACTCGCAAAAATTCATATGCACCGCTATTTGCAACAAAAAAACGACAGGTCGATTTAATACCGTTTTTTGTAAGGTTTATATCGGTATAGCCTATATTATGCTCACAGCAATATTCGTCGACTGCCTCATACACGGGCAGACCGGTTGCCTGCCAAAATTTTTCACCGTCGGTTATATAAATGTTACGATCGGTAACGGGACTATGCCGTCTACCCATATCGTCCTGTGCTATACCCTGACCAAAGCCCACCTGTGACACAAATGTAACGTACTCATCATTATATAAATAATTATACCAATGACGTGGTGTGTTGCGGTCGGTAACAATATACGCTTTATCCTTAAAATATCCGTACTGTTCCACTATGTAACCCTCTTTTAAAATTTTCTTTCATATTAACATACCCAAACAATTTTTGCAACAAAAAATAGACCTTCGGAACGCTCCAAAGGTCTGTTTTTTATTTTAATAACCAAAGTGATTTCCGTTGTTAAAATCTTCGGTTTCACGTGTGATAATATCACGTCTGCCGTCATACTGATATACTCTTAAATAATCGTATTCAAGGTCAATTTTATCAGGGTAAGCATTAGTACCGTTATTAACAAGCATATCGGTGTGCATAACAGCGTCAGTCGAAGTAGAATTATTGTGATTTGGGTTAGATGTGTAAAGTATATTGTCAATAAGGAAATACATATACTGATTTGCTACTTCGGCGTCGTGAACACAGTCGTAATTACTTGGTTTCATACCATCCTGTGTATTATATGTCATATCGCTGGTGCCAAGTATTGCATCATCACCTTCAATACCGTCACCGTTGATATCATAGATGTAAAGTGTAAAGTTAAACTTGTCTACACCGTTTGTACTCCAATAGAAACCGTAACGACGAGGTGCTGTAAGCTGTTTTTGAAGCGCTTCAACATAGTTGCCCGTAACACGACCAAGCCAGTCTTTTGTTAAACGTGTATTTGTACCATCGGTAAAGTCAAGATACCTTGCACTTGTGCTGAAATAATAGTCATCAGCAGGAGTGCCAAACCAGCTCTTTTGCATTACTGCACGTGGTGTGCCGGGGTTGTCCCAATCGATTACGTTAACAACACTTGCCTTGTTTGCACCAACCGAATAAAACTTGTGTACGTTAAGATACAAGCGATAATCATAAGTACCGGTAGTTTTGGTTTTTCTATAATTATTATGAGTAAGACTTGGATTTTGCATAAGTTCCCAAACATCTATTTCAAAATAATTGGTAGGAACCTGATATTTAAAGGTTCTTGGGTCGGTAGAAACAGGCCATGAGGTTGCGCCATCATAAGCATAATCACCGGTATTGTTAAGCTTATAAACTTTTGCAAAAAGTGTTTCATCCATAGCAGCGTTGTTATAACTACCGTGTCCTAACATCCACCAAGATGCAAAGGTGTGACCGTCTGACGGCAAAGCGCCGTACATTTCGGCATAGCCTTGTTTCCAAAGCATAGAATGATTTGTTTTTATAAGACCGGGGTTAGCAATTACATCGTCATCATCAATGCTATCGCCGAAAGCAGTTGTACCCTCTTGGTCATAAAGTCTTACGTAACCTAAATCATCGGTTGCGGTTGTAGCGTGTTCTGATTTAACGCCTCGTGTAATTTTAAGTCTTCCGTTCTCTACCCAATAAAGATTACTGAGTTCTGTCTCGTTTACAGACTCAACGTTATTATAGTTACCGGATTTTCCTGCTTCGGTTTCGGTTCTCATTCTTGAATGATTCCAGGTATCAACCGAGATTTCAGCATTTTCACCTTCGCCTACTTCTTTAATGCCGTCAAATTCGTCTCCCCACGCATAGTAAAGTACCTTTTCGGTATCGGCAACACCGTCGTAGTTGGTATCAACTTTAACGGTTTTAGCCCATTTTTCAGGAGCTAATGTTGCCTTGTCAACCGTGTATACGGTGCTTGTTTTTTCATCGGAATTAGCAATAAAGTCAAGCACTGCCTGTTCCACACCGGTAAAGCTGCCACCGTTAAGCCACAACACACATTTAGCCTCATCAAAGCGTATAGTGTAATCGTTTGTAGCTATGGTGTTATCATTATAAGTATTATAGTTTGCTATGTTACCAACTATAATTTCAAGTGTTCCTTTCGGAGTGCCTGTGCTGTCGTTTGCGTGAACGTAAACTGCATTTGCATCACTTTTTGTGCCTGAAACAGTTTTGTCTGCGCTAACTACTTTTTTGATATCTACACCGCTAAACTTAGACTCAAGATAAATTTCAAGTCGGCGTGCGGCATCGTAGTTGTCGTTTTCACCATAGTAAATGCTTATTTTACCAATCTCTAAATTGCGCCAGAAGCCGTCGTATAGTTTGTTGTAATCACCAACAATACTGCGGTTAAGCACTGCAAGGTCAGAAATATTTACGTTGCCGTCACGGTTTACGTCACAATAAGCATTTTCGTAACCCGATACCAAAAGCAGACTACGTCTGATTGCTACAAGGTCGGAAGCGCCGTATGCATCGCCAATACCATCACCGTTAATATCGGCAAAAGATCTTTTTACAGCATAGTTTTTAAGTCTTGGTGTGCTGTCGTCCTTACCGCCTACGTACCAAATATCGCTATTTTGTGATACGTCAATGTCGGCTTTTTTGCCCTCGGCATTATAATGCGCTATCTTTTGTTTAACGGAAGATTCTTCTTTTGCAACATAGTAGCTGTTTACGACCTTTCCAAGTCCGCCGCCTATAATGTGCGAATCAGAGTTATCACTTGCTACCACGCAATCCTCTGCCGAACAGGAAGTAACAACCGCACCTTTTTTAATCTCACCGGCTATGGCGCCTGCATATTCCGAACCTGACAAGAAATAGCTGTCTCTAATATGCAGATTCTTAACAACACCGTTACCTCCAAGAACCGGCACAAGACCAACGGATTCATCGTCTCCTGCAAAAATTCCTGTAACGGCATATCCGTCGCCATCTAAAACACCATTAAACGGAACGTATTGATATAAAGGTGTGGTGTTAGAAGCCAATATTGAATCCTGTGTAATCCAATTTGCTTCAGATGCGTCAATATCACATGCAAGTTTATAGTATACTCTGTTATAAACATTTACACCACCCGAGGCAATTGCACGGGCAAGCTGGAACGCATTATATATAAGATATGGGTCATCCTCGGTACCCGAGCCAACAAGCTGATGAAGCATACCATAGGTACCACGAGGATAAGCGCCACCATATACGTTATAAGCACCGCCACCGTTATTTTGTTTGGATATCATTACAGAATATGAGGATGTTTGAGTGCTGACATTAGTATTAACCTTGGGCATCGGTATCTTTCGAAAATCCGAACCGGAAAAACGGTCAGGTTGGTCATCTACCGTAACAAGCTGCCAGTTTGATTTCCAATCAAGTTCAGGCATATCAAACATATCATAATTGCTTTTTGTCTCAACACATACAATGTCATTTAGTTTGTCATACTTGTTGGGGTATATCTCGGTCAAAAGCGGTACATAATCGGTATAACTGTCATAAAAAAACACCTGAAAGCCTACATTTTTATCATAACGGCTATAATACACTTCTTTTCCGGGAACTAAAACCTCATCCACTGCGGGAGCGGCCAATGATACACAACCGTTAATGGTAACGTTGTTCATAGTGTTACCGCCACTTATGATAGAACCTATCATATCAATAGTAGCTTCAGAACCGGAGCCAATAACTCTTTCGCATGAATAGCCGTCATAAAGGCAGTTGATAATAATAAAATCCTCAGCAGTGTTGGTGGTAGAAACAATACCCGCCGCACCCGGTGAATGATTATAATAACCATTGTCACTTCTCTTGCTTAACGTTATGTTGCGTGTGGTATGCATATATGAATTGCGCACCGAAATATTCGCTACGGTATGGATTGTTGAATCGTTTGTATAAGCACCAAGCATTGTGGTAAGCAAGGCAACGTTACCTGAGCCTTTTGTATAACAACTATTAAAGTTGATATTTTTAATGGTCGCAGAGCCATCTAGCTTGTAAATTAATCCTTGACCTGTTGAGCAGTACATACCGTAAATGGTGACGCCGTTACCGTCAAGATTACCAACAAAGCTTTTACCGGGCTTCCAATCTTTTTTGCTGGAATTTCCAACAAAATTTTTAATACCTTCAAGTGTTTCTTTGCCGTGAATATCGTTAAGATAAAAAGCCTGTACACCATCAGCCACCCTGTAGTAGTTTGGT
This sequence comes from Acutalibacteraceae bacterium, assembly GCA_045604205.1. Classification (GTDB taxonomy): domain Bacteria; phylum Bacillota; class Clostridia; order Oscillospirales; family Acutalibacteraceae; genus UBA737. The sequence continues at coordinate 4,940 of JAZUNQ010000029.1, read as the reverse complement.
GTATAAACCGGAACGTATTCGGTAGTTGAGCCTTGCTTTAAAATCTGACTTGTCTGCTTACCGCCTGCTACATCATTGGTAGTATCGGTAACCTTAGTAAGCGCAAGATAAAGCTGATCGGCAGTTTCGATTATGTAGGGGTCTTGCTGTGTACCCGTACCGCTCGCAAAATCACTTGCTGCATTACCACTCCAATACGAAATGCTATCTACCATATTTGCGGCAGAAGCATCGATATCGGTAACGGTATTTACACCCGAAAATGTACCGGCAATCATTACTATTGCTAACGCCAAACTGATTAGGCTTTTAAATTTTAGTGTTTTCATTAAGCGTCTCCTTTTTTCAAGCATCCAAAATGATATATTCTTACTCATAATATATCATAAAATGGTGTGCTTGGCAACAAAAAACTCTATATCCATAAAACTTTTTAAAATCACAAAAGCACAATGCCCTTGCAGTCAAGTCTTTCCCATTTTGTCGAAATATAAAACTTTTTATTGTCGAAACAACAAGAATATATTGCTTGTTGACTTTTTTATGTCAAATGATATAATGAATCATGATACATTATATAAAATAAAGGGGTATTTTGTGGAACTGTTAAACTATAAAATTTATTCCGAAGACGGGACCATTTCGGCGCAAAAACCTGTAATAGTTTTTTTGCACGGCTTAGGTGGCGGATATTCTAATTGGGTATATCAGGTTCGTTATTTAAAAAAGAAATATGATCTTCTTTTAATAGAACTTCCCTCTCACGGAAGAAAAAAATTCAATATGTCGGAATTAGAGCTTAACTTTGATACCGTTTCCAAAAAAATTATGGAAGTGGTAGACCATTTAGGAATAGATAAAGCAACATTTGCGGGTATATCTGTAGGAACATTAATTGTAAAGCATATTGCTTTTACCTATCCTGAAAGAGTAGATAAATACATATTGGTCGGACCTGTTGGAAAGTTTACATTGTTGCTTAAAACAGCAATTCGTTTAACTATGCTTCTGTTACCGATACTACCGTTAAAACTGGTGCTGACATTGGTATGCCTGGTAGTTATGCCATACAAGAGCTTAGCCTATGGCAGAAACCTGTTCTTAAATTCGGCAAGACGAGTTGCCCCAAAAGAATTTGTAGCCTGGTGCAAGGTTTTACTTTCTTTCCCCAAAATACAAAAAGATTACGTCGAAACAATGAAAGAAGAACCAAACGGTTTGTATATTGTCGGTGAGCTTGATCATTTTTTCCTTACAATGTTAAAGTCTGATATGAAACGTGTGAAAAATTTGGCCATAGTTAAAAACGCTGGTCATATTTGCAGTATTGATCAATACGAAGCCGTAAACGACCTGATAATAGAATTTCAAGAAACAGGTACTGTTAAAAATAATAAAAATTTAAAATAAAAAAACGCGCGCATATTGTGATATCAATATGCGGGTGATTTGTTATAATCAACATTTGTCAACCATTTTAAATTAAATAATTTTTCAACATAAAACAGGCTTAATCAACTATAATTTAATTTGTTGCAATTTTTCAACTATCTCTGCAAATTTCATTCCGTTAGAAGCCTTTACCAAAACGGTGTCTTGCTTGCTCAACAGGTTTTGCGCCTGTGAAAGAAAGTCTGCCTTTGTTTTAAAATGCAACACCTTAGCGCCCTGTTTCTCAGCCCCTTGTGCCGTATTGGCAGAAAGTTCACCAACACAGATAACAAGGTCAATATTATTTTTTGCGGCATGCGCTCCAACCTCAAAGTGAAGCTGCTTTTCGTTTTCTCCAAGCTCAAACATATCGCCAAGTATTGCAACCTTGCGGCCATCGGCCAGACTTAGAACATCAAGCGAAGCTTTTGTCGAGACAGGATTTGCATTATAACAGTCGTCAATAATCATAAGTGAGTCGGTTTCAAGCAAATTATTACGTCCCGAAACAGGAACCAGTGCCTCTATACCTGACTTGATTTCATCAAGCGTTAATCCCAACTCTTGTCCGACAAGTGCGCCTGCCAATGCGTTATAAACCATATGATGTCCGGGAATTGGAATTATGGTATTAAAACAATCATTGCCTAAATGAATATTACAAGAACTTCCTTTAAGCGACAAGCTACGCACATCGTCGGCAAAGGCACCGCACTCTGATGACAGACCAAAGAATTTTGGCGTAACACCCTTTACCTCTTTTACGGTGATAAGTTTATCGTCGTCACCGTTAAGTATAATTTTTGCATCAGGTTGCATATAGTCAAACATTTCGGTTTTGGCTTTTAAAATGCCATCCCTGCTTCCAAGGTTTTCAAGATGGCAAAGACCGATATTTGTAATAACACACACGTCGGGTTGTGCCATTTTTGTAAGACAATGCATCTCGCCAAAATCGCTGATACCCATTTCCAAAACGGCAACCTCGTGCTCGTCACGAATATTAAAAATTGTAAGCGGCAAACCGATTTCGTTATTAAAATTACCGGCCGTTTTAAGCACGTTATATTTTTGTGAAAGCACACTGGCAATCATTTCTTTAGTGCTTGTTTTGCCAACACTGCCTGTGATACCTACCACTTTAATATCAAGCGATTTGCGGTAGTGCTCGGCAAGGTCTTTTAGCGCCTGTTTACAAGACGATACCAAAATATAAGGGTGTGTAGCATTTGGAAGCGGTTGCTCGCTAAGGGTACAAAGCGCACCCTTATCCATAACAGATGGAATAAAATCATGTCCGTCAACACGTGCGCCTTTTATTGGAACAAAAAGGCATCCCGTTTCAACCTTACGGCTATCGATTGTAACGCCTGTAACACATTGTGCTAACAACAGCTCGTCACCATAATACCGACCGCCAACCGCCTTGGCAATCTCTTTTAAAGACATATTTTTCATATATTGTCTCCTAAGTTTAAGCGTCGTAACGCTCCAATGATTTTTTAATAATTAATTCGCAAAGCTCACCGTACTCTATGCCTGCGGCCTTTGCCTCTTGGGGCAAAAGACTTGTAGCGGTCATACCGGGGAGTGTGTTCACTTCAAGGCAGAAAATTTCGCCCTTTTCATCAAGCAAGAAATCAGCACGTGAATAAACATCTAACTTTAATGCTTTAAAAGCAAGCTCTGTGGCACGTTGCATTCTGTTTGCAATTTCGTCGTCAATGGGGGCCGGACAAATCTCTTGTGTGGCGCCGCTTTGGTATTTGTTTGCGTAATCAAAGAAACCTGTTTTTGGAATAATTTCTATAACAGGAAGCGCCTTACCGTCGATAATGCCAACCGCAAATTCACGACCCTTTATGTATGGCTCAATAACAATTTCATCTTCGTAGCAAAAGGATTTTTCTATCGCTTCGGCATACTCATTTTCGGTATGGGCAATAAAAACTCCAATGCTTGAACCGCCTGCACAGGGCTTTAACACAACAGGAAGTGAAAGTCCAAGCTCGCTAAGCGGTGTATCCTTCATACTCTTTTTAAGTGACGTTCCAAGCGGAGTGGGAACACCCGACATTTTAAAAATCTTTTTTGCAATTCCCTTATCCATTGCAAGTGCGCTTCCAAGATAGTTTGGCCCTGTGTAACGAATACCCAAAATATCAAAGGTTGCCTGCAATTTACCGTTTTCACCCACGTCACCGTGAAGCCCCATGAAAACTATATCGGCAAGACGGCAAATATCTATAACGTTGGGCCCTACAAAACAGTCCGACTGATCCTGTCGAAAAGCCTTAATGGCCTCAAGGTCAGGCTCGGTAGTCTTTATCCCCTCAGCTATTTGGAGTCCTGCGTTAGGAAGTGTAAAAACCTCTTCTAATTTGTCGTGGTCATAAGGGAAACCAAGATATACGTCCAAAAGGAATGCATCGTAACCTCGTTCTCTTAAAGTTTTGCAGATTCCGGCACCCGATGCAAGTGAAACGTCACGCTCGGTGCTGAGTCCGCCTGCCAATACTACAATTTTCATAATAAATACACCTTTTACTTTATACAGTTAAATATAATAAACATTATATGCCATCTTACATATATATTATCATAGAAACAATAAAATATCAATAAAATATAAATATTTTATAAATAAAAAGCCCCTTCGCAAATTAATGCGAAGGGGTGGTTTAGTTATAAGGTTGATGATTTCCCATGTTCTTTTTCCTCAACCCGTCTTTTTAAGGTCAGTACAGAGCGTTATTGCTTCTAAATCCCTTTTGTTTGTGATTTATTGTTCATTTCCCTTATGTTCGCCACAAACATGACATACATCAATATCGTTAGTAATATCAGCACCGCATTTTTTACAAAACTCATAATTGTCCGGTTCGGAAATGATTACGGCAGGTTCTTTACCGATTTCAGCACCACATTTGCGACAAAATTTACTGTTATCTGTAAGTTCTTGACCACATATTTTGCATTCGATAATTCTGTTTTGATCATCGGGAAGATAGTCACCATCTAGTATTATGCCTCTTGCAATCAATATTTTTATGCCGCACTTTGAAAATATCCAAGTCCACAACAGGTATGGTGCACCACTTGAAACACCACCGTTTAACAAAAGAAAAACAAACATTACTGGCACATTAATTCCATAACAAAGTCTTTTATATTTTTTCTCAGTTATTGTAGTTTTTCTTGTCATGGCAAAAACAAGTGGAAAGACACCATATGAAAAAACAGTAATAATCAATGAAAGCAATATGACAGGAATATATACCTCTGGCCCTTGTTGAAACAATTCATAACTCACAACACTTACCACCTTACAAAATCTAATATTTTCAATTTTTATAGCATTATAACATTTATTTCCAATTAAATCTATATAATTTTTAAAAAAAGAAAAACACCTTCGCAAAATAATGCGAAGGGGTGGATTAGTTATAACTCAAAATTTGCCCTTAGGGTAAACAAAGGTGATTTTGCTTTACAAAATCATTCCCCTT
>JAZUNQ010000028.1:0-168869 GCA_045604205.1 Acutalibacteraceae bacterium | reverse complement strand
CTTCATTTCGAGAAGGTTTACAAGTGTTTTATTAACCTTGCCTGCAAGCACCATTTGAACAATGTCAACCGTTTCCTTATCGGTAACACGAAGACCGTCAACAAACTCGGCCTTTTTGCCAAGTTTATTCATAAGCTCGTTAATTTCGGGACCACCGCCATGAACGAGAACAACCTTAACACCAATAAGCCATAAAAGAACAATATCTTCCATAACCTGCTGTTTGAGTTGTTCGTTTATCATAGCATTGCCGCCATATTTTATAACAACAATTTTGCCTGTATGCTTTTTGATATAAGGAAGCGCTTGGGTTAAAACCTCGGCACGCTCGGCATTTGAAAAATGATTATCCATTGTTTTCTCCTTATGTTCTATAATCGCCGTTTATCTTAACATAGTCATAGGTAAGGTCGCAACCCCACGCAGTTGACGAAAATTCACCATCATTTAATTTTATATTAATAACAATTTCCTTTTCTAACAAAATTTCCTTTGCCTTTTCTTCGCTAAAATCAACGCCTGCGCCATTTTGACACACAAGAATTTCACCCTTGTTTGAAATAAACGAAACATCGATTTTTGTAACGTCAACATTGGCACCGCTATAACCTATTGCACAAAGCACACGACCCCAGTTAGCATCGGCACCAAACATAGCCGCTTTAAGCAAACTTGAGCAAATAACACTTTTTGCAACAGTTTTAGCCGTTTCAAGAGTTTTACCGCCGCTAACCTTACATTCAAGCAATTTTGTAGCGCCCTCACCGTCACCTGCGATAACTCGGCAAAGATTAACCGTTACTGTATTAAGCGCCTTCATAAAGGTATTAAAATCTTCGCCATCAGCAGTAATTTCAGCGTTACCTGCCATACCGTTTGCAAGTACGGTTACCATATCGTTAGTAGAGGTATCGCCGTCTATACTTAACATATTAAAGGTGTTTGCAATATCGCCTGACAACGCTTTTTGCAACATATTCGAAGAAATTGCCGCATCGGTAGTAATAAACACAAGCATTGTAGCCATATTTGGATGAATCATACCGCTACCCTTGGCAATACCGCCCATTTTACACACCTTGCCGCCTATGGTAAATTCAACAGCAATCTGTTTATCAATGGTGTCGGTTGTCATAATGGCCTCTGCCGCATCCTGACTGCCGTTTATGCTTAAGGTTTTTACCAAAACGGGAATGCCCTTGGCAATTGGTGTAATATCAAGCGGTTGACCGATAACGCCTGTAGATGCAACGACAACGTCATTTGCATTTATATTAAGTTCTTTTGCTACAAGATGGCTCATCTGCTCGGCAATTTCTATGCCGTTTGCATTACAGGTGTTTGCATTACCGCTGTTGCAAATAACCGCCTGTGCCTTGCCGTTTGCAATATGATTTTTGGTTACGGTAAGTGGAGCACCCTTTACAAGATTGGTAGTATAAACCGCCGCCGCATTAGCCATAACATCACTGCAAATCATAGCAAGATCTTTTTTTGTTTTATTTTTTCTTATTCCGCAGTGCACACCCGCAGCACGAAAACCCTGTGCCGCACAAACACCGCCGTTTATTAACTTAATATCCATTGTTCCTCCGTTAGTAAACAAGACCTGTGGTTTCATCCACGCCCATAAGTATGTTCATATTCTGAATAGCCGCACCCGATGCGCCTTTGCCAAGGTTGTCGTATCGTGCTGTAAGAATAATTCTGTCTTCATTGCCAAAAACACTTATTTGCATATCATCTTTACCGGACAGTGCCGCCGCTGATAAAAATCCCGACTCGTCGGCAGTATCATTAAAGTGAACAAGCTTGCCTGTGTAGTAGTTTTTGTATATTGCTTTTATATCATCAATATTTGCCTTAACATCCTTTTTAAAGAGCGTTACGGTTACTTCCATACCGCTGTAAAAGTCAGCAACTATTGGGCAAAACGCAGGAGCAGTATCAATACCCGATATAATCTGCATTTCTTTTAAATGCTTGTGTTGTTGACCGAGTCCATACTGACGGGGTGCTTTAAGCAAGGCCGATTTATTGGGGTCCTCGTAATCGGCAATCATCTTTTTGCCGCCGCCCGAATAGCCTGTAAGTGAAAAACAGCTAAGAGCTGTATCACAGGCTAAAACACCTGATTCAATAAGCGGTTTTACAAGTGCTATAAATCCGCTTGCGTGACAACCTGGGTTTGCAATACGTTTTGAATTAATTATTTCTTCACGCTTACCGGTAAGCTCGGCAAAACCATAAACCCAATCATCATTTGTGCGATGTGCGGTAGAGGTATCAATAATGGCGGTTTTATCATTTTTTACAAAACTTACTGCCGCCCTTGCCGCATCATCAGGCAAACACAAAAAAACTATGTCAGCAGAGTTTATCGCATCGGCTCGTGCCTTGTCATCTTTTCTTAAATTTTCAGGTAATTTTATAAGAGAAATATCGTCTCTTACACTTAGTCTGTCATAAATACGAAGGCCGGTAGTACCTGCGCTTCCGTCAATAAATATGTTTATCATACTATTCTATAATACACTTAACTGCCCGACCGTAAAGTCGGGCAGAATTATCCTTTTTATTATTTCTTGCCGTCAACCATAGCCTGAACCTTAATAGGTAGACCGTAAAGGTTGATAAATCCTGCGCTATCCTTCTGGTCGTAATCACTTTCACCAAAGGTTGCAATTTCTTCGCTGTAAAGTGAATAGTCGCTCCAGATACCTGCTTTAATAATGTTACCCTTGTAGAGTTTAAGTTTAACAGTACCTGTAACCTTTTCCTGAGTCTTGTCAACAAAAGCAGCCAAAGCCTCACGAAGTGGCGTAAACCACTGACCGTTGTAAACAAGCTCTGCATAGGTAATAGCAAGTCTTTGTTTTTCGTGAAGAGTCATCTTGTCAAGGCAGATACTCTCAAGCGCTTCGTGAGCACGGTAAAGAATTGTACCGCCGGGAGTCTCATAAACGCCACGGCATTTCATACCAACAAGACGATTTTCTACGATGTCGATAATACCGATACCGTTTTTACCGCCAAGCTCGTTAAGCTTTAAGATGATGTTCTTAGCGCTCATTTTTTCGCCGTCAATAGCCACAGGCACACCCTGCTCAAAGTCGAGTGTTACGTATGTAGGCTCGTCCGGTGCCATTGCGGGACTAACGCCCATTTCCAAAAAGCCCGGCTTGTCATACATAGGCTCATTACCTGTATCTTCAAGATCCATACCTTCGTGTGAAAGGTGCCAAAGGTTTTTATCCTTTGAGTAGTTGGTTTCACGGTTTATCTTTAGAGGAATGTTGTGCGCCTCGGCATATTCAATTTCTTCTTCACGAGATTTAATATCCCATTCTCTCCAAGGAGCAATAATTGGCATATTGGGTGCAAAGTGCTTTATTGTAAGTTCAAAACGAACCTGATCGTTACCCTTACCTGTACAACCGTGGCAGATAGCGTCTGCGCCTTCTTTAAAAGCTATGTCAACAAGACCCTTTGCAATGCAAGGACGAGCGTGACTGGTACCCAAAAGATAATCTTCGTAAATTGCGCCTGCTTTTACGCAAGGAATGATGTAATCGTCAACGTACTCTTCGGTAAGGTCAAGAACATAAAGCTTTGATGCACCTGTTTTGATAGCCTTTTCTTCAAGACCTTCAAGTTCGTCTGCCTGTCCTACGTTGCCCGATACTGCAATAACTTCACAATTGTTGTAATTCTCTTTAAGCCAGGGAATGATAATTGATGTATCAAGACCGCCTGAGTAGGCAAGCACTACCTTTTTAATATCTTTTTTATCCATTGTTTTTGTCTCCTTTTTGGATGTTATTCATTTAATATGCAGACATTATATGCCTATAATGGCGGTTTGTCAAGCATTTTTTGAATAAATATTCATATTTTTTATTTTTATGCATATTTTAATGCATATTTGCTATAAAATGGTCTTAATATGCAAAATATCGGCGATTTCGTATGTAGCTTTGTGCGTACCCGACTTGCCTTTTGGATTAAACCAACAGGTATCCACACCAAAGTTTATGCCGCCCAAAATATCGGATGACTGTGAATCGCCAATCACCAATATTTTTGACTTGTCTTTTTCGGGGCTACCAGCCATAGCATATTCAAAATATTCTATCTCAGGCTTTTGATGTCCTGCATCCTCGGATACAAATACATAATCAAAATATTGTTTGAGTCCGCATTCATCAATTCGTCGGTACTGAGTGCGTGATACACCGTTTGTGGTAATGCACACGGTATATCCCTTGCTCTTTACGTAGCTTAGCACCTCTTCGGCGCCTTTAATAACATCGTGACCTGCCGCCAGCAAACCAAAATAATCGGTTGCCATCTTTTCGGGGTCTGCAGTAAAACCATAATACTCAATAAAGGTTCTAAAGCGACCTGCAAAAATTTCTTCCTTTTTTATTTCACCTTTTTCAAAGCGTTCCCACCATATTTGATTTATGGCAGAGTATTTAGAAATTATTTCATCACTTACAGGAAGATTGTGCATAACAAGTAGTTGTTTAATTGCGTTATATTCGGTCGCAGTAAAATCTAATATTGTATTATCTAAATCAAAATAAAGCGTTGTATATTTTTTCATTTTTAGTAATTCCTATAAGAAAAACGGAGTAAATAAATAAAAGCCTATTATTCCCAAAAAAAGATTTACTCCACCTTTTTTTCTTAAATCTTCTTCTACATCTTCGCTTTCGGCCTTTATTTTAGCAATGGTAGATATTGTATGATTTCTGTAAATATAATCACCAAACATTGCCGAAACAAGCATTATGATAAGATTAATTAAAGCAATTCCCCACACTATCAGTATTGGCAATATTCCTATTTTTGAAAATATTTCTACTGCTAAATCGGGGGTAATACTTGCAGCACCGTAATTTTCAAGCATTGGTAAATACTCATATATACTGTTTGCTATCGGAAGCATTATGATTTTAAACGCTATTTCCAGCGCCGCAATAAATGCGCCTATGGCGTACATTTTTCGTGACAAAAACCAACCGCACGGTGTAATAAATGCAAGCCAATTCCACGAAAGCTTTTTACCCTTGCTAAAGTTTAAAAACTTTGGTATATAGCGGTGTGTATTGTTAACAACAAATTTTTTAGCTTCGTCGGCAGTTACTCCCTTGCCAAGATCGGTATCGGCGGGTACGCCGCCCAAAAAATCAAAGGTGACAAACCTTCCACCAAATTTTGTTACATTCGGAGCATCACACTCAGGACAGGTGTTTTCCTGCCTGTCATATTTTGCTCCACACATACCACAGGTTATATAGTTATCCTCAACGGTTTCCTGTTGGGGCTTTTCATCCTCAATTTTTTCCTTCTTATACTGATTATCAGTGCCATGAAACTCTTCAAGCCCACAATGACCTATAGAGTTATAACATTCACGGTGATGTGGAGCACCGCACTCGGGACAATATACTACATCGTCATCTTCAAACAAATATGCTTTACAAACAACACATTTTTCATTTGCTTTATTAAGGCTCACACCATCACCCCTAACTGTTCGTCAATTTTTTGAAATACGGTGTCAAAATATTCTTTACCGTAATTATGAAAAATACCGTTTTTTATCATATTTTTAAATCCGTCACGGCTTATCCAACAGGCCTCTGCCACCTCGTCTTTTTGAAGACGAAGTCTGTTGCTTGCAACATCGGTATTAATAAACCAAATATCAAGCAGTGAATTTCTGCGTTTAATTCTTGCAAGTTTTTTAAGTGTTTGTTTATTAGACGGAATACCAAGCTCCTCATACAATTCACGGTTTGCCGCCGTGTATGAGTCTTCGCCCGAAACGGCAGCACCGCCTGTTGCAGCCCACTCGCCCGGCATAAGCTTTTTGTTATCAGATCTGCGCTGAATTAAAAATTCTCCTTTTGACGATACTACCCAAATATGCACCACAAGATGATATTCTCCCGGTTTAAGATTACAACTTCCTCGTAACGTTGTTCTGCCTGTGGGGGTACCGTCAGAATTTAAAATGTCCCACTTTTCCATTTCGTTAATTTTTCCTCACAACATTGCCACGATTTTTATAGATACAGTTTTCATCAATATATCCCCTTACCATTGACAACGGATAAACATTTGAATTTTTACCCACTACCGTACCGGGATTTAACACAGTACCGCAACCAATTTCTACACAGTCGCCCAAAATCGCACCAAATTTTTTTAGATTTGTATTATACTTTTCTTTATCAAGCGTGATAGATACATTTGTTTTGTCAGACTTTACGTTTGATGTTATAGCACCTGCACCCATATGTGATTTATAACCAAGCACGCTATCACCCACGTAGTTGTAGTGCGGTATTTGAACCTTGTCAAACAAAATTGCATTTTTAACTTCGGTAGAGTTGCCCACCACGGCACCCTTGCCTACAATAACGCTACCACGTATAAAGGCGCAGTGACGTATTTCGGCGCCCTCGTCAATAATGCAGGGCCCTGTAATGCTGGCGCTGCCTGCCACCTTTGCACTTTTGGCAATAAATACACCGCCGCCCACATCATAAAATTTTTCTGTGTCAAGCGTAAGGCTTAACGAAACTATAAACTCTTTGATTTCGGGCAGTACCTCGTGTGCGTATTTTTTACCCTCAAAAATATCACTTGCAATGGTGTACTGTGTGTCAAGCAAATTGCCAATTTCAAGTCTGTTCACAACAAATCTATCCTCTCATACTGATATAAAGTTATATATTATATAGTATAATACGGATAATTGGAATCATTATAACACTTATATAAAAATTTTTCAACAATTTATGATGTATTTTTTATATGTTTATAGTATTACTGCAATTGCAACCATAGTCAAGAAGTGCTTTATATTATATATTATTTTTAAATTATATAATTTTATAGTTGCAAATATTAAAAAATTAGGGTATAATCTTATGTAGCCTGTATATTTGGTCGTGCGAATGGGCGGGTCCTATACGGCGGAGGGCTGTGAACCATGTCAGGCGGGGAACCGAGCAGCATTAAGCAGTATTTTCCGTGCGAATAGTAAATCGGTTCATTCGTACGACCAAGCATACAGGTAAAATTTTTATTTTGGGGTGAATTTATGGCTTATCAGGCACTATACCGCAAATATCGTCCTGCCACTTTTAGCGACGTTGTGGGTCAGGACCACATTACAAAAACGTTAAAAAACGAACTTGACTGTGGTAAGGTTGTTCACGCATATCTATTTACAGGTACCCGTGGTACAGGTAAAACCACCTGTGCAAAAATTCTTGCCAAGGCTGTAAACTGCCTGTCCCCCGTAAACGGTGACCCCTGCGGCGAGTGTGAAATCTGCCGTAGCGTTGCGCTTGACGAAATTTCCGATATTGTTGAAATGGATGCCGCTTCAAACAACGGTGTTGATGACATACGTGAGCTTCGTGAACAGGTTAACTTTACCCCTGCTACCTGCAAATACCGAGTATACATTATAGACGAGGTTCATATGCTTTCGGGTGCCGCATTTAACGCACTGCTTAAAACGCTTGAAGAACCCCCCGAGCACGTTGTATTTATTCTTGCCACTACCGAGGTTCACAAGCTTCCCGCTACTATTCTTTCACGCTGTCAGCGCTTTGATTTTCGACGAATAGACAGTGCTGAAATTGTAAGCCGATTAAAGTATGTTGCAAAAAATGAAGGTTTAAATCTTACCGATGATGCGGCAACACTTATTGCCTCGGCTGCAGACGGCGGTATGCGTGATGCGCTTTCAATACTTGACCTTTGCGCTTCAACCGGTTCCGACATTACCGAAGACACCGTTGCCAATGTTTGCTCTATGGCAGGTAACGATTATCTTATAAAATTAGCCGACCTTATTAAATCACATTCTACCGAGCAAGCCTTAATGCTAATTGACGAGCTTCACAATTCGTCGGTAGATATGTTGCGCCTGCTTTCAGAGCTTACGGGACATTTTCGTGACCTTATGATTGTTAAGGTTGTAAAGGGCAATCAAAAACCCATTGTTTGCTCAAGCAGTAAAATGAAGGCATTAGAGCTTCAGGCACAAAACTTTGACATTAAAGAAATTATGTCAATTTTAAGTGTGCTACAGTCCTCGGCTACGGCTATGCAAAACGGCAACCGCCGTTGTGAAATGGAAATGGCAATAATTCGGCTTTGCAATCCCGAAATTCGTCAGGATCTTAGTTCGCTTGAACAGCGTATTGCCAGACTTGAAAGCAATCCTACCGTAGTGGTTACTAAAAGCGAAACCGTAAAAAAGGATGAAAAACCCGCTTTAGATGTGGAAGAAGAAATTCCGCTTCCCGAATATGAAGAGCAGTATACCGAAAATGTTCCCGAGGATATTCCCTCTCCCCACGATGAAGCACCCGTGGTATCAGATAACGGCATTACCCCCGTTACACAGTGGAGTGAAATAATTGGTGTGCTGCGCAAAACCTGTCCTATAATCGCCGGTGTTCTTGGTGATTCAAAAGCATATATCGAAGGTGACCGATTACTTATTGACACCAACAATTCACAGTTTAAAACTCTTGTAAACGGTAACAATTCGGTATATCGTGATTCTATACGTAAGGCGGCCGAAGCTGTACTGGGTCGTGTTTATAAACTTGGACCCTATCACGCAAAATCTACCGAGGAAAAAACCAATGATCCTTTACAAGATTTTGCCGCTCGTCTTAAAAGTCTTGAAAACAATTAATTTTTAGGAGAAACATATATGAAAGTACGTATTCCAAACTCCGGTGGTCCCGGTAATATGAACCAAATGCTTAAACAAGCACAAAAAATGCAGGAAGATATGGCAACACTGCAATCAGATCTTGAGCAGCGTGAATATACCGCAACTTCGGGCGGCGGTGCTGTAACTGCTACGGTTGATGGTAAGCATCTTATCAAATCAATTAAGATTGATCCCGATATCATTGATCCCGATGATGCCGAAATGATTGAAGACCTTGTAACAGTTGCTGTAAACGAAGCAATAAACAACGCTATAAAAACCGCAGAGGAAGAAATGGGAGCCATAACAGGCGGACTTAATCTTCCCGGTATGTTTTAATTATGAATTATAATATAGTTCCGCTTACCGAACTTATAAATCAGTTTTCACGTTTGCCCGGCATTGGTAAAAAGACCGCTCAACGTTTGGCTTACAGCATTTTAGAGCAACCACCCGAACGTGCAAAGGCTTTTGCCGAGGCACTTGTTAATGCACGTGAAAAGATACATTTTTGTGCCGTTTGTCAATCGCTTACCGATTTGGACGTTTGTCAGATTTGCTCTGACGAGCGCCGTGACAAAAGTATTATCTGCGTGGTAGAAGACCCTCGTGACGTTATGGCATTTGAACGCACCCGTGAATACAGCGGTGTGTATCACGTGCTTCACGGTGTTATTTCTCCACTCGATAATATCGGCCCCGACAAGCTTCGTATAAAAGAGCTTATGGCACGACTTAGCGACGGCACGGTAAAAGAGATTATAATGGCAACCAACCCCACGGTTGAGGGCGAGGCTACTGCAAGCTATATATCACGCCTTGTAAAGCCAATGGGCATAAAGGTAACACGCTTGGCTTACGGTATACCGGTAGGCGGCGACCTTGAATATGCCGATGAATACACCCTTGCTCGTGCGCTTGAGGGTAGAAATGAGATTTAACTATGGAACAAAGTAAAATTGACAGAATAAACGAGCTTGCTCGCAAGCAGAAGGCCGAAGGTCTAACCGAAGAAGAAAAGGCAGAGCAGGCTTCCCTTCGTCGTGAGTATATCGAGGGTTACAAGCGTAGCCTTATGTCACAGCTTGACAATATGTATATTGTTGAGCCTGACGGCACTAAAAAGAAAGTGACACCAAAGCAATGAAAATTTTAATTGCAGATTGCTCTACCCTGACACAAAATAATGACCTTGATATCACCGTATTCCAAGAGTACGGTGATGTTGTTTATAACCCCAACATATCTCGTGACGAGTTAATTAACACCGTGCACCAATATGATATAATTTTATGCAATAAAACAATTATTGACAAACCCGTTATCGAAAAGGGTAAAAAACTTAAATTTATAGGTTTGCTGGCTACAGGTTATAACAATATTGACGTTGTTGCCGCACGTGAGCGTGGCATTACCGTTTGCAATGCAGGCAGTTATTCTACAAGTGCCGTAGCGCAACAAACCTTTGCTTATATTTTGGAGCACTATAATGCGATAAACCGTTATAACGATTACGTTCAGAATGGCGGATGGCAAAATTCATCCACCTTTGCAGTATTATGCTTTCCTACCGATGAGTTAAAGAATAAAACTATTGGCATTATCGGTTATGGAAGTATAGGAAAAAGGGTTGCCGAAATAGCGCTTGCTTTTGAAATGAACGTTTTGGTTTATACCCGAACACCAAAAGATGATAGTCGTGTTAGATTTGTATCTCTTGACGAATTGCTAAAGTCAAGTGACATTGTAACCCCACATTGCCCATTAAATGAGCAGAGTCGTGAAATGTTTAATAAAGAAACCTTCGGCAAAATGAAGGATGGTGCATTTTTTATTAACACAGCCCGTGGTGGTATTGTAAATGAACAAGACCTTACTAATGCATTAAAATCGGGCAAACTGTCGGGTGCGGCAATCGACGTGTTAAACGAGGAACCAATGTCAAAAGACTGTTGTCTGTTAAGTGCCCCAAATCTTATCATCACACCGCATACTGCCTGGGCGCCACTTGCAACAAGACAGAGACTGCTCAGTATAGTTGTAGATAACGTAAAATCATTTTTAAATGGAAATCCTAAAAATGTTGTATCATAAATATAAAAAGCCTTCGGTAAAACCGAAGGCTTTTGTTTTATTTTATTGAGTAGTAATAATCTTTCATTTGCCTTACATCTTCTGCTTGTGTACCGTCTGATTCACAAATAAAGGTAGGACTACAATTTCTTTGTACAACCAAATCAAGCACCGGCTCAAAATCGGGGCCGTATACTGTATCTTCAAATGTAAGATGCTTTTTCTCGCCGCCTGTAGTGTACTCAATTTTAGAAAAATGCGAATGAAAACTGCAAAGACGGTCATAGCCCAGTGCATTTTCTATTTTATCAAAAACTGCCTTGTAATCTTCTTTTGATTTAAAATATCCCATTTCACGAGCGTTAAGATGACCAAAATCTATGCAAGGAATAAGGCGCTCATCTAATTTACAAAGCGCTAAAACCTCATCTAAAGTGCCAAGTTGGTTTACCTTGCCCATGGTCTCGGGACAAATGTGAATATGACCGAGTCCTGCCTCATCAAGTGCTGTTATAGCCTTTTTCATAGTGTCAACAGCAAGGTCAAGTGCTGTCTCTCGGCTTATTTTACTGCACGAACCTGTGTGCACCACAATGCGGTTTCCGCCCATAAAGTCAACTGCACGAGCAGAAGCCATAATATAATTTATAGAGTTAAGTCGCTTTTCTTCCTCAACCGACGACATCGATATATAATAAGGTGCGTGAAGTGAGAGTGTTATACCCTTTTGGGCTGCTAAAGCACCAAGTTCCCTAGCCTTATCTTCGCCAATATTAACACCTCTGCCACACTGATACTCAAATGCGTCAAGTCCCATGCGTTCTACATATTCGGGTATATGAAGGCTACCTTTATATCCCATCTTAAAAAAGCTATCAGAATTACCTGCCGGTCCAAATTTTGCTGACATAATTTTACCTCTTATTCTTCAAAACCGTATTTTTTATATAGTTTCTTTTCTAAGTTTCTGCGAACTTTAAAACTCCAACCGTCTTCAGGTTTTATGGGAGTAAGCAAAATAGTTTTTACACCCACAAAATTGCCACCCCATGTATCGGTAAATATCTGGTCACCTACTATGGCTACGTTTTTTCGCTTTTCGCCAAGTGCCTTAACACCACGTAAATAGCCTGTAGGTAGCGGCTTACAACCAAGACTTATAAACGGAAGACCTATACGTGCGGCAAACGGCGCTATTCGCTTTTTCTTTGAATTTGAAAGCACAATAA
This sequence comes from Acutalibacteraceae bacterium, assembly GCA_045604205.1. Classification (GTDB taxonomy): domain Bacteria; phylum Bacillota; class Clostridia; order Oscillospirales; family Acutalibacteraceae; genus UBA737. The sequence goes on along the minus strand of JAZUNQ010000028.1, from coordinate 156,809 downwards.
GCTTAATTCCGTTTTGTTGCATTAAGTCAATCCACTCAAGCAGCCCGTCGGTCAAAACTGTGCCGTGATGAGTAGACATAGTATTATCCACATCTAAAAGAAGCGCATTAATATTATATTTATGTAAAAGTTCTACAGTAATATCGGTTATACCGTGAAGCTTGATATATGGTTTAAATATCATATAATTATCTCCTATTATGCCTCCCTTGCCATAAAGGGAGGGGACCGCATCAGCGGTGGTGGGATATTCATTTGAATAAAAAATTAAAAAGGCGACAAGGGTGTTCCCCTAATCGCCTTTTAAGTGCCGTAAATTAGCGGAACTTTCTCTTGCGAGCAGCTTCCGACTTCTTCTTACGCTTTACAGAGGGCTTCTCATAGTGCTCTCTCTTACGAACCTCCTGAATAACGCCGTCCTTAGCGGTCTGACGCTTAAAGCGACGAAGCGCGTTATCGAGTGATTCATTTTCTTTTACTTTTACCTGACTCATTAACATTCCCTCCCTCCGCAATAGTGCAGGGGTATAAACTTACAAAAGCCATTATACTACAAGAGTACAGGTAATGTCAAGAGTATATTTTTTAAATATTTTTTAAGATATCATTTCCTTAAATTGTGCTTCGTCAATTACCGCAACACCTAATGCATTTGCCTTATCAAGTTTGCTGCCGGCCTCTTCCCCGGCAAGTACGTATGTCGTCTTTTTGGATACCGAGCCTGACACCTTACCGCCAAATGATTCTATTATTTCTGCGGCGGCAGAACGTGTATAGGTAGGTAGTGTACCGGTAAGCACAAAGGTCATACCTACAAAGCGGTCACCTGCTACAGTTTTGGTGGAAACTGTGTTTACACCAAGTTCTTTAAGACGGTAAATCATATTACGGTTTTCCTCTACAGCAAAATATTCTACCGCAGAGTTTGCCAAAATTTCGCCAAAGCCTTCAATGGCAAGCATTTGTTCACGGGTTGCTTTCATAATAACATCTATATCGCAAAATGTTTCGGAAAGCAGTTTTGCCGCTTTAGTACCAATATGTCTTATTCCCAAAGCGGTGATAAGCTTTGCAAGGTCATTGTCCTTGGATTTTTCTATTGCCGCAAACAAGTTTTCGGTTGATTTTTCACCTATACGGTCAAGAGATTTTACTCTGTCAAAATCCAGTGTATAAAGGTCAACTATATTATGCACAAAGCCTGCATCCACCAGTTGCTCAAGCACAGCAGGTCCCAATCCCTCAATATCCATGGCGTCACGTGAGGTAAAATGAATAAGGTTACGAAGCAGTTGTGCAGGGCAGTCAGAGTTTGTGCAACGAATTACCGCCTCGCCCTCGGCACGAAATACGGGCGCACCACAAGACGGACAGTGTGTCGGCATTTTAAAAACCTGTGAATTTTCGCAGTGACGACTTACCGCCAAAACCTCGGGAATTATCTCCCCTGCCTTACGAACTATAATGGTGTCACCAATACCTATCTGCTTTTCGTTTATAAAATCCTCGTTATGAAGCACCGCACGGCTGACTGTAGTACCTGCAAGCTGAATTGGTTCAAATTCGGCAGTAGGCGTTAAGGCACCTGTACGGCCTACGTTTATTTCAATACTTTTTAGCACGGTTTCTTTTTCTTCGGGCGGATATTTAAATGCCACGGCCCAACGTGGATATTTTGCCGTACTGCCAAGCTCGTCACGGTAACTTAAATTATCCGCTTTGATTACAGCGCCATCAATATCAAATTCATAACTGCCACGATTTTCGCCAATTTTATTTATTTCTTGGATAGCTTGCTCAATTGTGTTACACTTAGTATAAAACGGCAGCACACTAAAGCCCAAGTCCTTTAGAAAATCAAGACTGTCTATATGCGAACTGAATTTCTTGCCCTCGATACTTTGAATATTAAATAAAAATATGTCAAGTCCTCGGCTTGCGGTTACAGCACTATTTTTTTGTCTGAGTGAACCTGCCGCCGCGTTCCTAGGGTTTTTAGCGGGTTGCTCTCCTAAAAGTTCTTGGCGTTCTACAAGTTTTAAAAAGGACTTTTTAGGCATATAAACCTCGCCTCTAACTTCTAATTCACCGTCAAAATCAATTGTATGCGGAATTGACTCTATCTGTAAAAGATTGGCGGTTACGTCTTCACCCGTGTTACCGTCACCTCTTGTAGAGCCACGTACAAAGCGTCCACCCGAATATTCAAGCGATACCGAAAGACCGTCGATTTTAGGTTCTACCGAAAACACAGTACGTGTTGTATCTATTTTTTCACCAAACTCACGTAGTTCTTCCACGCTAAAAACATCCTGCAAGCTTTCCATCTTTACAGCGTGAACCACAGGAGAAAAAAGCTTCAGTGCCACTCCGCCCACCTTTTGCGTAGGTGAATCGGGTGTTATAAGCTCGGGATATTCTTTTTCTATTGCTTTAAGCTCACGAGTCAGCGCATCATACTCAAAGTCAGAAATTTCGGGCGCATCCTGATTGTAATAAAGCTCGTTATGGTGCCTTATTTCCTTTGTAAGCTGTGCGGCTCTCTTTTTTGCTTCCTTAAAGTCCATTGTTATCCTCCTGCTTATTGTAAATCTCCAAAGTTAAAAACCTCGTCAGCAAGGTCGTTTTCAGGGTATTCTATAACGTTTGTAAACGAATCGGGCACCGTGCCTGCAATTACGGTCTGCGCCGCCAAAGCGGTAGTTGATACGCTAAAGCCATCGGTACAACCCATCATCAGTACGCTTGCCTTTACGTCAATTTTTATAATTATTTGATGCAGTACATTGTTTATGCCTGCCGATTCAAAGCGGCTTTCAAAATCGAGTATCGCCGTTTCGGTAAGCTGCATTTTAAATTTAATTTTTGGCCCGTAGCCTGTGGTATATTCATTGCCAAAAAGTGTGCCTATTGGTATATTAAGCTCATATTTGTTGTTTTGTGATACAATACGTGACAACTCGCCGGAAATTTGACTTTTAAGCGTATTTACCTTTTCTATATCAATTTCTATTCCTGTTATTGTGCCGTCACTCATACGTGATACGTTGGATAAGGTTGCATATGAAATATTATTTTTTTCGAGCACGTTAAGTACTGCCTGATTTGCCGCATTTAAAATTATTGTTTCGGCCTCACTTTTAGCATATGTAAAAACAAACGGCTTTACACTTATAAAGCATACTGCTAAAATCAAAATAAAGCACAAAAAGGCAATAAACCAGCGAATCATCACCGAAAAACGCCGATTTTTTCTTGAAACAAGCATTTTTACACCCCCACTTTATTTTACGCAAAGCGAAGGTATTAGTGAAAATTATATTACATAAAAGAATATACAAATAAAGTGCATTACACTGGCAAGCACTACAAATATGTGGAATATTGAATGTGTGTATCTTATTCTTGAGCCAATTGCAAAAAAGCCTGCGCCTATGGTGTACATTATTCCACCGCCCAAAAGCCACATAAATCCCCAGAAGGTAAGTGCCTTATAGATTGGTACAATGGTAGCCAAAGCACACCAACCCATACCAATATAGCAAATCATGGAAAAAGCGTTATACTTTTTAAGATCGATTGCCGTAAGCGTAATGGCAATCACCGCCATACCCCATACAAATCCAAAAATACCCCAAGATACTATGGGATTTCTTACCCTTACTGATGATGCTAACATAATCGGTGTATATGTTCCGGCTATTAAAAAATAAATGGTGCAATGATCGAGTACCTGTAGCACTTTTTTTGCTATAGGGTGCTTTACACCGTGATAAATACTTGACATTGAAAAAAGCGCTATTGCCGACGAACCGTAAATTGCCGACGATACAACGCCCCACACGTTGCCTTTAATTGCCGAAAAAACAACACAAAGTACAAGATAAACAACGCCAAACCCACCACCAACGATGTGGGTCACCATATTAAAAACTTCTTCACCTTTTGTATAATCGGGAAGCGGTCTGTCACTAATTTTTGTTCGTTTCATAAATAATATTGCCTTTCGAAAAGATCTTTTTAAATTATACCACAAATTACAACCTTTTTCAATAAATATAATAAAATAAGCACCTGCTATTTTACTTTTGCAGATGCTTATGTTTTAAAATAATTGTGCATTGTGAATTATGCATTGTAAATTTATTTTGTTCCCGTAGAGCCAAAGCCGCCTGCGGCACGGTCGGTTTCGTCAAGTGTTTCACATTCGGTAAAGTCAGCCTTAACGTATGGCATTATTACCATTTGAGCCACACGCTCGCCGCCTGCAATTTGTTGAACGCTGTCAGAGTGATTATAAAGCGCTACCATAATTTCGCCACGGTAGTCGCTGTCGATTACACCAACCTTGTTAGCGGGGGCAAGTCCACGTTTTGTAGCAATACCGCTACGTGCAAAAATAAAGCCTGCGTTACCGTCGGGTATCTGCATAGCAATACCTGTGTGAACAAGCACGGTCTCGCCCGGATTTATACTTATAGCCTCACCCGGTAGTGCATATAAATCAGCACCTGCCGCAAAAGGAGTACCGTATGTGGGCACGACAGCATCTTTATCAAGTTTAATAAAATTTACAATAGCCATAATGTTATTCCTCTAATTTTAATTATTTTGCTTGACTTTTTTTACTTGTTGGGGTAAAATAGCAAAAGTAAATTTGCGGGTGTGGCGGAATTGGCAGACGCGCTAGCCTTAGGAGCTAGTGTCACCGATGTGCAGGTTCAAGTCCTGTCACCCGCACCAGTTACCGAATTAAACCTTATGGGTTTAGTTCGGTAATTTTTTTATTCCCACGACATATCGTCATACTCATCATCTTCTTCGGGCACTTCAAGTCCCAAATCACGACGCTTTTCTATATCGTCATCGGGATGCTCGGCATAATATGGGTCAATAATGTGTTTCTTTATAACGTCAAACACAAAGAATTGAATCATTAAGTACTGGAATGCCGGAAGCGTTAGTGCCGCTATAATCAGTTCTATTAATAAAACTGCAAAGCTGTGCTGAGGTATTGTGTAAATGCTTATTACAAATACTCCAACATATACGCCGTATGTGGCAAGCAATAAAATACCGCATAACAGGTTGCGCCAAAGCGTTATAAAAACAAACTTAAAGCTATTTACGTAAAGCGTTTTTGTGCTAAAGCTAAAGGTTATCATCAATGTGTACATATAAAACTGCATCATCATAAAGACTGCTGCCACTGCAACGCTTACCGCAAAACCTACCAGACTAAATATACCCTTTGTTTCTGGGTGCAGATATGAATTTGCATAAATATAAATTGCAAATCCTATTATACCGCTTAGCAATGTATTGATAACGCCAACTAATAACGACTGTTTCCAGTTTTTACGTATGGTATCAAAAAAATCACTTATACCAAAAGAATGTTTGTCTCGTGCAATATTTCTTGTAATATTGGTAAGACCTGCCGCAGCCATACCGCTTGTAACAAGCGGTAAAGAAAGGCAAACGTAAACCACGTTTATAAGTATAAAGCGCCAAAAATTACGGAAAAAAGTTTCAAAAAAGACAAACAATGCCTTTTTCTTAGGTCCGTCTTTTTTGATACCGGGACCCTCTTTTGTAAAATCTAAAAAACCAAACAAACCCGCCATTTTTTATTTAACCTCTTTTTTATACATAATCTTATCCATAAGATTTATCTCTTTTACGCCTAAAATATAAGCAATGCCCGAAATAACAGGTGCTATAAACTGTAGCAATAGCAACAAAATCCATTGCCAAATACTTACCTCACTTAAAAGCGCCTTGCTGCCTGTTATCCACAAAATTGTTGAATAATAATGTGAATTAACGGTAGCATAAAGCAAGGTTGTAACCTTTGGCGCTATGCCTAATGCCATAACTATTGCCACAATAAAAATTAAAAAGAACGGTACGTTTCCTATAAGACCTATTTTAAAGCCTTTGGTAACGTCGTATTTTTTCTTACCTAGTCTTATAAGGTTGCTTTCTTTTAAGCCCTGTTTATAAGTATCGCTGGCCGCAAAAGATATAACCATTATAAAACTTAAAATCTGAGTAGATATCATAAATATGACCTTTCCAAGTCCGGTAAGGTGGGTGCGTTGTTTTATTTTTTCTACAATAAAGCCTTTTTCACGGTACTCAATTTCTTTTTCGTCTATACCGTCATATTTTCCGTCACCGTCATTGTCAACATATTGGTAATTATACGTGTCACATGGCTCGGTTGAAGACGCCGTTTCATAAACGTAGGCTGTGTAGCCTGTTTCTACCGTAAACAGAGCCTGAAAAATATTAAGCATAGAAAAACACAAGAAAAAACTGATTATTGCGGCAATTATCATATTGACACAAAGTTTTAGTCCTCGTTTAAATGTATCCATTAAATTATCATCACCATTTTTACATAATACTACAAATAGCATTTTACCCCAAACGCACAAAAAAAGCAAGATGCTATTGTCAGCATCCTGCTTTTTTTACAATATATTCACAAAATAATTACTAATGTAGCCACTATCAATGCAACCGACAATATGACAGCACCTATAACTATTCGTCTGCGCAATATCATCCTTTGCCGTAGGGATTTATAGGGCCTTGAGTTTTTTTCATCAAACTGAAAGCTAAAGTTTTGCATTGCCCGTCGCAAATGTTTTGCGCTTATATTACTACAGGAAGGACTTACGTAAAAAACCACCCTGTCAAAAACCTTACTGCCTGTATTGTTAACCTCAATTACCGTTTTATTAACACCTTTAACCATAAAAATTCTCCTGATTTTTAATTTCAAATATATTTTTGACGGTTAAAAGTTATTATATTCAAGTTAACATAACTTTGTGGAAAACTTGGTGGATAAGTTGGAAAACACCCTTTAAATCGCACTTTTTACTATCCACAAGGGTTGCAAAATGAAATTATTTTGTCACATTATGTAAATCAAATTTTGCCTGTAAGATATGATACCGCACGCTCAACCGAGTCGGCTGAATTGCCCCAGTCATCATTACCTTTGTTACGGTAGTCGTACATAGAGCAGTATTTGGTTAAATCTTCACCTAAGCTTTTTACATAATCGGCAGTAATGCGTGTAAGGTTTTCCTTAAACTCTGATGAATACTTTGGCATTTTCTTTTTATCTGCACCCGATGCCAGCATTTCAAAATGGTGCAAACAAAACTGTGGTTGGTTGTTAAAAAGTTTTCTAAAATCGCTTTCTTTTTCATAGCAACGGTAAATGGTTTCTATCATTCTTTCCATACCCCAGTTTACCTTTTCGCATATAAAACAGCTATCAATAATCCGCTTTGCGTTTGATGCCTTTTTATCGGCGCTGTTAAACATCTTTTTTTCAAAAATCTGACTACTTATCTCTTTTACGTGTGTTTCAAGCATAAGCGCTAATTGCAGCCTGCCTCTGTGTGCCATCATCTGGTCAAAATGTTCGGGGCAAAAACCCACTTTATTGGTCTCTATTCTCACATCGGGCTCCATCATAGCGTCACCCAAAATATAGGTTACAAGATGCTCTTCTACCGTGTGCTTCATACGGCAAAGCGGACAACCGTCGCTTTCCTCAAAAACCTCGGACACCGGTATGGTGCAAATATCGTCACGCATATAATCCCTTCCTTTTGTTTTAAATTTATTATAGACATTATACCACAAAATATATATAATTGTAAATACGAGGTGTAATATGAATATTGAATTTATTGATGATAAAATTTACATAAAAAATGCACAGAATTTTGACCTTGAGCAAACACTTGACTGCGGTCAGGCATTTCGTTGGTCAAAGGATGACAGCAGTATGTGGAGCGGTATTGCTTTTGGCAGATATATTAAGCTTTGGCAGGACGGCGACAATATTATAATAGATGGTAGCGATGAACAAGATTTTAATAATATATGGCAAAGCTATTTTGACCTTGAGTGTGATTATGCCAAAATAATTAAAGAAGTAAGCAGTAACCCCACAATTAAAAAGGCCGCCGATTACAGCAGCGGAATTCGCCTGATTAACCAACAACCTTGGGAGGCGCTAATCTCCTTTATTATCTCCCAAAATAACAATATACCACGAATTAAGGGCATAATAGACCGCCTTTGCCAAAGCTTTGGTGAGAAAATACCGGGCGGCTACACATTCCCCTCTGCCGAGGTTGTTGCAAAGCTTACCGTAGAAGATTTGTCGGTCATTCGTTCGGGTTTTCGTGCAAAGTATATTCTTGATGCCGCCAATAAGGTTATGTCGGGCGAAATAGACCTTGAAGCGTTAAAGACTGCAGATTACGACACCGCAAGGCAAAAGCTTATGACAATTAAAGGTGTCGGCCCCAAGGTTGCCGATTGCGTACTGCTTTACGGCCTTGGTCACAAAAACGCTTTCCCTCGTGACGTGTGGATAAACCGAGCACTCACACAGATGTTTGACGGCAATATCCCCGACTGCGCAAAACAGTACGGCGGTATTGTACAGCAGTATATTTTTCATTATATAAGAAATAAGTAAATTGAAAACGGAAAAATATTGTGTTTAACTTTTGTTAAATCAATATAATCAAAGCACCCACTATATCACTATAGTAGGTGCTTTAATTTTAATTAATTGTGCATTATGAATTATGCATTGTGCATTTATTTCGCATAGTCAACAGCACGGTTTTCACGTATGATGTTAACCTTAACCTGACCCGGATATTCAAGCTCGTTTTCAATCTTTTGTGCGATATCACGAGCCATAATAACCATCTTGTCGTCATCTACAACTTCAGGCTTAACAATAATACGTATTTCACGACCTGCCTGAATAGCATAAGAATCTTCAACACCGTTAAAGGATTTGGCGATTTCCTCTAACTTTTCAAGACGCTTAATGTAGCTTTCAATGTTTTCACGTCTTGCACCCGGACGAGCGGCGCTGATAGCGTCAGCCGCCTGAACAATGCAAGCAATAACGGTCTTGGCCTCTACGTCACCGTGGTGGGCGTGAATTGCGTGAATAACAGCCTCGTTTTCACGGTACTTTTTAGCGGCCTCAACACCAAGCTGAATATGTGAGCCTTCCTGCTCGTGGTCGATTGACTTACCAATATCATGTAGCAAACCGGCCCTCTTTGCAAGAGTTACGTCGGCGCCAAGCTCGGCAGCGATAAGACCTGAAAGGTAACAAACCTCAAGTGAGTGGTTAAGCACGTTTTGACCGTAGCTTGTACGGAAATGCAAACGACCTAAAAGCTTAATAAGCTCGGGGTGCAAATTATGAACACCGCTGTCTACCATTGCACGTTCGCCCTGCTGTTTGATTATAGCCTCAACCTCGGCAGTAGCCTTGGCAACGGTTTCCTCAATTCTTGCAGGATGAATACGACCGTCAACAATAAGCTTTTCAAGTGTTACACGTGCAATCTCACGACGGATTGGTTCAAAGCTTGATACTGTAATAGCCTCGGGTGTGTCATCAATAATAAGGTCAACGCCTGTTGCGTTTTCGATAGCACGGATATTTCTACCCTCACGACCGATTATACGACCCTTCATTTCATCGTTTGGTAGCGGTACTACCGAAATGGTGATTTCAGATGAATGGTCAGCGGCACAGCGCTGAATTGCGTGGGCAATAACCTCACGAGCAAGTTTGTCTGACTCGTCACGGGTCTGCTGCTCGTATTCCATAATCTTTACAGCCTTTTCGTGAGAAAGCTCACCCTCAAGCATTTGTAAAAGGTCGGCCTTTGCCTGCTCTTTTGAAAGACCTGAAATTTTTTCAAGCATTTCGAGCTGGCTACGTTTGAGTTGTTCACACTCTTCAATTTTTTCGTCAATCTGTTTTGCCTTTTCGGCTAGTTTTTCTTCCTTGGCTTCAAGATTGTCTATCTTGCGGTCAAGTGTTTCTTCTTTTTGCTGAAGTCTGTGTTCCTGTCTTTGAACCTCGGCTCTTCTTTCACGAAGGTCCTTTTCGGTATCCTGACGGAGCTGATGAATTTCTTCCTTTGCTTCAAGCAAGGTTTCTTTTTTTCGGGTTTCGGCAGTTTTCATTGCATCGTTAAGTATGCGTTTAGCCTCGGTCTCGGCCGAGCCAATTGTCTTTTCGGCAGAATGCTTACGAACAGCCGAACCAACAAAAAAGCCAACCACGCCAAGCACTATTGCAACTGCGCTTCCAATAATGTAGGGCATTATTTTCCCTCCTTTATATAATAAAGCAGTTTTACAGATTAAAAAACAAAATTCTGTCGGGGACCGCTGTTTAAAACCCCGTTCAATAAATATTAGGGTATTAGTGAATTTCGCCAAAACTTCCACCAATACAAACTAAACTTATCTACATAATTTTACCACTATATTTATGCTCTGTCAAGAAAAAATGCCGTTTATATGGTATTTAAACCACCAAAAACGGCATTTTTTTACACTATATAAAGTAATATGACATATCCCAACAGGGAAGTGACGGAAAATGACGCAGATAAATTTTATAATCCGCACGCAAAGCCATAACGCTTTCGGGCACGGTAAATAGGTCTTCGCTACGGTGGTAGGTGGCAATCTGCATTTTTGGTTTTAACTCTGCTATTGTGTGTGCGCCCCCCTTTATTGCGGCACTCTCGGCACCCTCGATATCCATTTTTATATATGTGGGAGCAAAATCCTTTGCAAGAAAATCAACCGTTACCGAGTTAATAATACCGCTTCCCTGCCCTATACTTGACCCACGAGAGTGTTGCATATCAAATTTGGTCTCGCCGTCAATGTCACTTACACAAGCATTTATATTGGTAATATTTTTAACACTTTGTGTAGCGGTGCACAATTTATTATAGGTTTTTAAATCAGGCTCTACAGCGACTATTTTGTTATAGTCCTTAACCTTTGAAATAAATTCTTCTACAGTATCCCCTCGATACGCACCCAAATCAAAATAAGTCTCGCTGTCGGTAAACTTTAATATTTTTTCATATATTTCACTTGGCTGTGTCTCGCAGTCAAAAAGATATTCTATTTTACCGGTAAGCTTATACATAACAGCGTTTTTAAAAACAAGCTTTGACTGCTCGTCTGCAAGGCGGTTATAAATGTTTTGAAGTCGATTTTTATTAGCGATAGCGTATTCCATATTAAATAACGTATTGCCAAAAACCGGAACATCGGGCGCATATAGCTCTTGTTCGCCTGCAATACGCTTTACATTTGCAATAACGTCAGGCAATGCCGAGCCAAAGCACAAAAGCACAATCATATCGCCAAAGGTTTCTCTTGCCGTTTTATAATCGGTTACCTTAAAGCCGTGGAACACCTTTTGGCGCACAAAACCGTCGGATGCAAAAACACCCGATACCTTTATATCATACCTGTTTAGCACCGATATAATCTTGTCGGCGCCGTTGCCCATACCGTAAAGCACTATGGGTTTTTGTGTTTGTTTTAGATAAGTCCATAAATCTTTCATACCAATATTATATATTTAAATACAAATTTTTACAAGTAAGTTGTAGACAAAACTAAAAATATTTGATATATTTAATAGGTAATAAAATTTGGAGGGTTCTTTAATGAAAAAGGTTCTCGCTTTTGACTTTGGCGCTTCAAGCGGACGTGCCATGATTGCCACATTAAATGATGGCAAAATCGATATGAAAGAAATTCACCGCTTTGCTAACGACCCTGTCGTTGTTCGTGGCAGTATGTATTGGGATGTGCTTCGTCTTTTCTTTGAAATTAAGACAGGCATTACCAAGGCTGTAAACGAAGGCGGTTTTGACGCTATCAGCATTGACACCTGGGGTGTTGACTTTGGTCTGTTAGATAAAAACGGCAGATTACTTGCAAACCCATATCACTATCGTGACAGCCGTACACATTCGATTCCTGAAAAGGTTTTTGAAATCATTTCAAAAGATGAGCTTTATAGCAAAGCAGGTTTGCAGTTTATACATTTTAATACCATTTATCAGCTTATGTACTTCAAGTTTAATGAACCCGAAGTGCTTGAGCGTGCTGACAAAATGCTTATGATGCCCGACCTTTTTGGCTATATGCTTACAGGCGAAATGAAAGAGGAGGCAACAATTGCTTCTACCTCTAATTTGCTTAACCCATACACAAAGGACTGGGATTTTGAACTTATTGAGCAGTTAGGACTTCCTAAGTCAATCTTTGCTCCTATTACCAAGCCCGGTAGTGTTTACGGTTATCTTTCGGATGAAATTTGCGAAGAGCTTGGTTGCGATAAGGTGCCTGTTATAGCAGTTGCATCTCACGACACAGCATCAGCAGTAGCGGCTACACCTAGCGAGCGTGACGACTTTGTTTATATTTCTTGCGGCACATGGAGTCTTTTTGGTATTGAAAGCAAAACACCAATTCTTACCGCCGAGGCGGCAAAGGCAGACTTTACTAACGAGGGCGGTTTTGAAGACACAACCCGTTTCCTTAAAAACATTATGGGCTTGTGGCTTATTCAGGAATCACGCCGTCAGTTCCGTCGTGAAGGCGAAGAGGTAGGCTTTGACGTGCTTGAAAAAGAGGCGCTCGCCTCTGAACCATTTAAGTGCTTTATTAACGTAGATGACCCCGCATTTGAGCCCGCAGGCAATTTGCCACGTAGAGTAAAGGAATACTGCGAAAGAACAGGTCAGTACGTACCACAGACACGTGGTGAGGTTATGCGTTGTATCTACCAGAGTCTTGCAATGAAATACAAATACACCTTTAACGCCCTTAACAATATGGGTGAAAAGAAATACCACAGCATCAACATTTTAGGCGGCGGTATTAAAGACCGACTTCTTTGCCAGATGACAAGTGATGCTTGCAACGTTCCCGTTCTTGCAGGGCCTACCGAAGCTACTGTTATGGGTAACATTGGTGTTGCAATGAATGCCCTTGGTGAAATAAAAGACTTTGCAGAGCTGCGTAAGGTTGTTTCCGACTCAACCGAAATTAAGACCTATACACCAAGCGAAAACGAGCTTTGGGAAAAGGCATATGCCGATTATCTTAAAGCAACAGGACTTTAATTTTTACAACTAAATAAACATAAAAAACACGGCTGATTTGATTTCTCAAATCAGCCGTTCGTTTTTTACTTATTCTTCTTCATAAATATCATCGTCGTCCCACCATGGTTCGCTTGTAACGATAATATCATTAAGTTTTAAATCGTAGATTTCTATTTCTGCTTTTTTAAACATAATCTAAATTTCTCCTTTACTATTATCATTACGCGTTGTAGTAACGAGCCTTAATTTGCTGAACGTAGAACAAGAATGCCTTTGCAGCTTCTACGCGAGTTGCATAGTATTCGCATGGTGTCTCGCTATATGCAGTTTCAAACTGATTACCAATTCCTGCTACACTAAATGTACCAAGATCTTTCCACTCGCCACCATTGTAGCTAGCCTCAACCTTAATGCCGTCAGCCATTGCTTCTACAGGAATCTGGTCAGCCTTGTAGGTGTGGTATCTACCATTCTTTGCACCGTTGGTCCAACCGTTTACGTTCTTGATATCAGAACCGTCGTACGCAGGTGGTGAAATAGGTTCGGTTGTCTTGGTTGCGCCATCTTGTGTATAGGTAAATCTTACCTTAATCTTATCACGATTAGTTTTATAATCACCGTGGAAAGCAAATGCAAATGACATATATGGGTTAGCCTTTAGACTAAGTGCTGTCTTATATACACCAAAGCTCATAGTGCCGTTTTCGTGGTACTCGGTACCTTCACCCAAGGTGTCAGGTGTAAATTGTATATTGTTATACGCTGCCACGTACTCAGGGTATTCATCAGCGAGCTCATCAACTATGCTGTTGCCATACGCTTCTAGTGAAGGCATGCTGCCAAAATAACTATAGTGCCATGTGCCGTTAGGATTGGTCATAATGTCGTACCAGTCAAGGTTTGGCATACTAGTTTTTGCCGACAAACCGTTAATTTCATTTACGTCAATCTTAGCCAATTGTGAAAGGCTTGCCGTAAATGTCGTGTTGCTGGCGCATACAACGTTAGTAACTTCTACATCGGTATAAACATCTTTAAAGCAACGAGGATCATTAAAACGTGCGCCTGCTTGTTGTGCAGGATCGTACGGTAACGCACCAAGGATTATACTGTTACGAACCATATTGTAGTAACGTGGATTGGTTTTATCACCGTCGTCAACAACGGTAAGTCCATCAGGAATTGCAGGAGCTGATGAAACAAGGGTATTGTTGTTAGCATTACTCCAAATGCTCATTTTTACACCGTCGCCATAGGTAGCATCATTGCCGTAAACCAAACAGTTATCAATATAAACCATGTCGCCTGACGCACCTATAATTACGCCGCTACGGTCATGTGAAGCAGAGTTGTTATACATATAGTTGTTCGCAACTGTACAGCCATTAAACCAAACAAATCCTGTTGTCTTTTTACCATAGCCGGAACCGTTGGTAACAGCAACAATAGCACCGCACTGGTAGTCAGCGTTTGGAGATTGACTTACCATATAAGAGTTTTTAATTGAAAGGTTGCTTACAACTGCGCCCGCATCAGCGTTAGAAATGAAGCCTGCGTTAGAAGTCGCTACTTGATATATGCCGTAAACTGTAGCACCGCCGAAATCAATATTGCCGCAGAAGGTCGAGCCTTCCCAACCATAGTAAAGCCACTGTTTCATATTCGCAGCATTTGCCTCAAAGTAAGCCTTTGTGTCCGCAGCGCTATCAAGCGCCATAATATTGGCAGCATAAGTCTCGGGTTGCATTACAATGTTCTTTATGCCGTCAGCAATTTTGTAATACTTACCATCGGTAATTGCATAGTTATTGGGGCCTTGACCAAAGATGTAAGCAAGCTCGGCTACAGTTCTTATAATATAAGGATCATCTTTGGTGCCGCTGCCCTCTGTCGGAGCAGTCTTTGTGTTACTGCCATCCCAGTAAATTGTTTTATCTTTAAGTTCCGGAACGTTATAAGGAGCATAAAGTGTTGGGTAGCTTTCGGTTGCACACCAAACAGTATCCCAGTTAAGATTTGGCATATTGTCGGCAACATTAAGTCCCTTAAGCTGTGAATCGGTAAGTGGTATTACTTTGCCTGTAAAGTTGCGGTTAGTTAATGTGCCACCAAGGTAAACACCTGTAACGGGAACATCACTTGTTGTGTAAACGTTGCTGAAGTGGCTTTCAAGACCTGAGTGCTGAACAGCGTTGTTGTCGGTGCTTATGCTTGTTGCATAAGGCTTAATACCAATAACAATACAGTTATTTACGTCAAGTGCGTTTGAACCCACGTGGCCTGCTACACCGCCGTGGCAAACCTGTTGGCCTGCCACGCTGCTGCCCTCGTTTAGTGAAACAAAGTTATCTTCATCAAGATTTACATAGCAGTTTTTAACTATTACCTTGTTGTTTACGTAAAGTGTTTCGGTTGTGTTACCGTCATTGTCTTCATCGTTTGTGTCCTTGTAGCTTGATGGGCAATCAACTCTACCAACAATAGCACCTACGCCCATACCGTAACCTGTTTTTGTAACTTCAAGATAAGAATCGGTTACAGAGCAGTTTTCGATGGTAAGGGTTGTGTTATCAGTGTGTTTGCCCTCACCTTTATAGTAACCAACAATACCACCGGCTGCAGTTGTAGCAGTAAAGCAAGCCTTGTTAACGTTAATGTTTTTAATGGTTACGTCGCCCTGTGTGCAGGTGAAAAGACCTGCGTAGCTGGGAATTGAACCTTCGTTATGGTTGGTCCAAGCACCGTAAACCGTAGCGCCGTTACCGTCAAAGTGACCCTGGAAACCGGGTGTGCCACCTGCGTGGTTTTTGCCGCAGCCCTTGATTATGTCAATGTTGTCAGCCAAAGTGCCATCAATGTCAAGATTACTGTTTGCAAGGTTAAAGCCTGCAATATTATCTGCTACCTTGTAGTATTTGCCATCAGTTTCGTTGCCTGATCCCTTACAAAGGTATACAAGCTCTTCGGCACTATCAATTATAATAGCGTTAGCCCAGTCAGCACCTGTTTCGCCGTTGTCGGCAACGTTGGTGTCATACCACTGACTTGAACTGCCCATTTCTTTAAGATAATCGCCAAACTCAAGCAAATCAATCTCGGTTGGAATAGTAACAACCTCATCCTCTTTGGGTGCCTGTGTACCAAGAGCGATTTTTGATGCATTAGCATAATTCATAAATGCTGCGGCAACCAATTTGTCGGCTTCTTTTTCACTTTCGGTGTAAGTATCACCTGAATCAAAGTAATAAACGTCATCTCCATTTATTACCGTGTTGCAATATTCTGCAAGTGATATTGCGTGGGTAATACCCATAAGCTCGGTTTCGGTTGAACTTTTTGGAGTATATCTTGCAATGTAAAGTGTGGTATCAGCATCTTTTGCAGAAAGATTATCAATCGTAATCATTCCTGACGAGCTCATAAGAACGCCGTCGTATCCGCCTGTACCGTCATCTTTTCTTGTGGCAGCAAAAAATGACGCTTTTTTGTTGCCTATGTCTTTTTCGTCAGCATCTTTAATTTCGGTATATTTTGACTCGCTTGCAGGTACGGTATCACTATACTTTAATACCTTACCGTTTTGGTCGGTTATAATAAACTTTTCACCCTCAAGAGCATTTGGAAAGTGAATATTAAGCGAAACGGTACCGTCTTCTTGATAAGTAAGGTTTACACCCGAAAGATTACGGTAGTTGTTAAAGCTGTGCATACCGGTTTTAACCCTTTGAGTTCCGGTTACGTTACCGTCCTCATCACGAACATACTCTCTGTAAGGAAGATTAGTAGCAGCAAGCATTGGTGTTACTCTGCCGCAAACACTGCATCTTGCTTCAAAAAGATTAAAGTATGTTTCGTTATCGGCATTTTCAAGACCTGCAGCTTTAATTGCATCAAGATTGTAAGGATCTGCCTTACCTACTTTTTCATCAATATGACCATCGTGAACGTGTGAAAAGCTGGTTGCTTCATTATCTATAGTAGCAGCAAGGTCTGCTACGTCACCCGTTGCATTTATAAGGTTAAGCTCATACTTTTTACCATAACCTACGTAGCTTTCGCTGGCAAAATGACCGTCAGAATTTCTGTAGGTTGTAACACCGTCATCAGCAGTACCTATTTCGTTGCCCTTTTCGACAGCCTGGTTTGCACTTACACGGTCACAAATACCGGTAAAGTCAAGTGTTACTGTAAACGTAATAGAGGTATATGCGCTTGCTGTATTAAAGGTAATGTCCTTAAAGCCCTGTGCATATTGGCTATATGAAGGCATCGAGCCTATACTGTCTTCGCTAACGGTTGAAATTTTATAACCAAGGTTAGCGGTTGCAACGTCAACAGTTGTATATTCACGGTAATAGCTATGAAGCAAATTAATATCGTTTACATATTTATTTGTTGTAGTGGTGGTTTCACCATCAACAACCGTTACTTTTGTTGTTGTAAGAGGTTTACCGGTTACAGACTCATAGTAATCATCAGTCATATTATAAACGTATTTTCTACCGTCAGTCTCTTCACCTGCTATTGCGTGGGTGGTAGTGCCTGCAAGACTGCTGTAACTGTCGTTTACAAAGTCGTTCAAATTAAATGCTGTGCCATCAAGACGAGTACCGCCTGTAATTTCGATCTTTGTATTCCAAAGTCCCGATTTACTGTCATAAGCATTTGGCAAAAAGGTACCCTTGTTGCCGATAGACTCAACGTGAGAATCTATAAGAACCTTTTGTTTCTCGATGGTGGTACCGATCTGATTGCCCTCGGCATCATATACAGGAACTTCAACATCTCTTAACTCGTAGGTGTTGATGTTGGCAATCATATTGTTACCGTCGGTATCAAGCTTAGATGCACCGTAAGAAACTAAAGTTTCAAAATATACCTTATTATACTTTTGATACTCTGTTTCAGTTACAGGTTTATTTTGGTACTGTTGATATTCATAAGTCGTAACCGGAGTATTCACTCTTTTAGTATATGTGTATGTTGGGTCGTTGGAATAGTGGTCGTACACATACAACTTATGATATTCCGTAAAATACTTCTTTGTGTCGCCAAACTTATAAGGCACTCTCACATACATATAGTAATCGGTATCCTCGATATCTGCGCTAGCCAAGGTGCTCGTTGACTTCACAGTACCCGTTGCCTCACCTTGTATCGTGTTTCCTGTATAAACCCATTCTCCTGTTGAAGTATCGGGTCTCTCTCCATACTTAAAGTTCACGGTTCCTATCTTAGTATCCCAGTTATCCTTAACCCATTTAACTTGTTCGTATGTGACAGTAGCAGTGTTCGCAGGTACAGCACTTAATCTAAGGTCAACAGTAGATTCTGTCCAATTATCCTGTGTTTTGGTGTTTCCAGTTGACTGCCAAGCCAATGCAGAACCGTCTGGGTCGCTTGTTGCATACTGGGTAGAGCCATCAACCTTTACCCAATTATCATTTGTTTGGGTATTTCCGGTTGACTGCCAGCCAGATTCAGCACCATCGGGGTCACTTGTTGCCCACTGGGTTGCTGTAGCAGTATCCTTATGCCACTCAAAGTCATTGGTTACCTTTGTGGTTTCTACTCGTGTCTCAGTCTTTGTACCCACAAGGTCTTCAAGCGTAAAGCTATTGGCACTTGATAGGTAATTGTCATAGTCGGGGACAGTTTCTCCCTCATCGTTTACCTTTGTGCCAAAGTTGGCATCGTCAATAACATCCTTACCAAGCATAAGGTCAAACTTACCGTTTGTCATACCTGTAGGATCGGTTAGTGTTACTTCCATAATAATTACCTTTGTGCCGGCAGCTATATCTTCACCAACGATGTTATAGGTGCCTGCAGTAGCCGCACTTGCAGGGATTAAAGCACCCCAAAGTGTGCTAACGCACAAAGCCATAACAAGAATAACACTAACTGCTTTGTTAGTAATTTTTCTCATTAAAAATCACCTTTCCTTTAAATATAATTATACAGATAAATTATACACCTTTTAAAAAATTTTTTCAACACCTTATCTTTGCTAATTTTTCCAAAAATAAAACTCACTTTTTGTGCAATATAGCAATTAAACTGTAGTAATTACTTGCAAATAAAAAATCCTCTTAACGAGGATTTTTGAATTAAATCCGCCCTTGGCGGAATAAATCTGAACTGTTGTTCAGATGAAATCAAAACTGTCGTTTTGATGAAATCCATCTTGCGATGGGTTAATGTGTTTCGCAATGCGAAACTGATATATATTTGTGCCAACGGCACTCATTAACCTTGGGCAAAGCTCAAGATTTCATTGCGAATGCTATTTCATCACACAATGTGTGATTTATTCCGCCAAAGGCGGATTTATTTTTTTAATAATACTTTTGTATAAAATCAACAATCGGTGTGTTGTCGGGTAAGCCGTGCGGATGATGATCACCGCCCGGTTTTAATATTAACTCTATATTGCCGTCGTTTGCTTTAAAATAATCATAAAGCAGTTGTCCGTTTTCACAAAACGGAACAACGGTATCGCTGTCACCGCTTACAAGCAGTACCGGAATATTAGCTTTTAGTAATCTTTCCTTATTATCGATAGGATGATTTCTGAAATTAAGCACATCGGCAAGCGTAAGTCCCATATTGTCAATAAACTCTTTAGATGAATCATCCTGCCCTATACCCAGTGCAAACGGCCAACTAAGATAGTTCATAACAGGCGCATCAAGATAAATTGCCGCCACATACTGAGGGTATTTAGCCGAAAAATACACCGCCTGCATACCGCCGCAGCTCATACCAACCAAGGCGCATTTGGTATTTAGCCCGAATTCTTTTGTTAAGAACTCACAAAAACCGGGGCGCATATCGGTGTCCGACTCGGGACACATACGAGTAGTGTTTTTCATATGCGCCAAATAATAACCTTTTTTTAGCATTTCGATCTCGGTTGAAGGAAAGGCATCAAAATACTCGGTTTTATAAAGCCATTTTTTATCTTTGGTAGGATTATCAGGACATATAAGAATGCAGTCCCTGTCTTTGTATTTAAAATCAAGACGTTTAAATCCGTTCCACTCGCTTGTAACAATATGCATACTATTCACCTTTTAACTCATAGCCGCCTACCGGTCTTACAAACAATTTTACACAGCTGTTTTCACCAAACACTGCTTCAATCATTTGCTTGTAAGCATCAAACATACCGTTTGGAATATAACATTGAATGGTGCCTGCAAAGCCACCGCCGTGAACACGATATGCACCACGACCGTTAAGGAACTGTTTTGTAAGAGCCAATGCCAAAGATATTGCCTGCTCTTTTGGATTTGAAGGTGAATAAACGTTTTGAAGTAAATCGTAGGATGACTCACCCGAGCGTTTTACACAAACAAAAAATGTGTTGAAGTCTCCTCGGCGAAGCGCTGATTTTTGTGTAAGCACACGACGGTTTTCATTAAATATATGCATTGCTCTAAGCACTGCCCTGTCTCCGCATTTTGAGCGGATATCGGCAATGTTTTGGTAAAACTCATCCTCATTTGCGTCACGCAAAAACTGTACCCCAAGGCACTCGCTTACAGCCTTACATTCAAGGGTAATATCGGCATAGTCTTGGGTAAGATTGGCGTGGTTTCCACCTGTGTCTATTACACAAAGTGTATGGCCTGATTTATTTAAATCAAGACTGATTTTCTCAACTACGGGGTTTTGTGGGTCATTAAAATCGGCATAGGTAAAGCCACCCACACTTGATGCCATCTGGTCAAGCAGACCACATGGTTTGCCAAAATATTCACGCTCGGCAAACTGCGAATATTTTGCAATGCTTACAGCATCAACCGCTGCACCGTTAAATAATCCGTTGATAATATTTGATATAAGCACTTCATATGCCGCAGATGACGAAAGACCCGAACCCTTAAGCACGTTTGAAGTAGTATACGCATCAAAGCCGCCTACGTTGTAGCCGCCATTTTTAAACGCCGCAAGCACACCACGTACAAGCGAACGGGAACGACCTGTTTCTGACTCTACCTTTGCAAGATTATCGGTATTAATCTCGTCCATCTGATAACCTTTTGATTTAATGCGGATAATACCATTGTTGTTTGCTGACACGACTGCAATAACATCAAGATTAACACTGCCTGCAAGAACAAGACCGTGTTGATGGTCGGTATGGTTACCGCCTATCTCGGTACGACCGGGCGCTGAAAAAAGGCGAACATTATCACGCTGGCCATAAAGATTTACAAACTCATCAACAGCCTCGCAATAACGGGTACGTGCGGTCTGAGTCTCGCCATAAAGCATTATAAATTCTTTGTCAAACTTTCCGTCTAATATACTTTGTTTTAATTGTGTAGTATTCATAATATTAGAGAAAGCGAAAAACAACATCATAACCAACGCTGTCTTTCGCTCTTCCTTTCGTTAAATTAAAGTGCCTCTACAATTGCCTTTGTATCACGGGCAATCTTAAGTTCCTCGTTAGTGGGTATAATATAAACGTTAACCTTACTGTCATCGGTAGAAATCTTGATTTCTTCGCCGTGAACCTTGTTTGCTTGCTGATCAAGCTTAACACCAAGATACGCAAGGTTTTCGCAGATATATTCACGAAGCTCTTCGTCGTTTTCACCGATACCGCCGGTAAATACAATAGTGTCAACACCATTCATAGCGGCAATGTAAGAGCCAACGAACTTAAGTATCTGATAACGCTGCATATCAATTGCAAGCTGTGCACGCTCGTTACCCTCTGCTGCAGCAGCTGCTACGTCACGGTTGTCGTTAGATACGCCTGATACACCAAGCACACCTGATTTTTTGTTGCAGATGGAATCGATATCAGCAAAGGTAAGGCCCTCTTTATCTGCAATGTATGTAAGGGTTGAAGGATCAAGTGTACCGCAGCGTGTACCCATCATAAAGCCATCAAGTGGAGTAAAGCCCATTGATGTGTCAATACAAACACCGTCTTTGATAGCGCTGATTGAGCAACCGTTACCAAGGTGGCAGGTAATAATCTTGAGGTCTTTTTTATCTTTACCTTCAAGGTCTGCCGCACGGTCACTTACAAAGCTGTGTGATGTACCGTGGAAGCCGTACTTACGAACACGGTATTTTTCATAATACTCATATGGCAAAGCATATATGTAAGATGTTGCCGGCATTGTCTGATGGAAGGATGTATCAAATACACCAACCTGAGGAATCTTGTCACCAAAGGTTTTGGTACAAGCTTCAATGCCCAAAATGTTTGCAGGGTTGTGAAGTGGTGCCATTACACTGCACTCACGAACCTTTGCAATCATCTCGTCAGTAATAAGAGCTGATTTGTTAAATTCTTCTGCGCCGTGAACAACACGGTGACCGATGGCGGTAACCTCATCAAGAGAATCGATAACCTTTGCTTCTGATTTTGTCATAGCGTAAACTACTGCTTCAAATGCTTCGCTATGTGTTGGCATATCGGTTTCTGCCTTATATACTCTGCCGTCAGCCGCCTTGTGTGTAATAGCGCCTGTAACGCCAATACGCTCACAAAGGCCCTTGGCCAAAACCTGCTCATTATCCATATCAATAAGCTGATATTTAAGTGATGAGCTACCTGCATTAACTACAAATACTTTCATTTTAACTACTCCTTTAAAATTTCGTATTGAAACATTTTTTTCTTTATGATAAGATATTACCATAAAACATATATTGTTATTTTACTTTATTGGCTCGATTTTTTCAAGAGTGTTTTTACAAAAAGAGGTGATTTTTTGTCGGTTGTCGGTATTATTGCAGAATTTAACCCCCTGCACACCGGTCACAAACGTATAATTGACCATGCACATACACTGGGCGATACCGTTGCCTGTGTTATAAGCGGCAGCTTTGTACAACGTGGTGATGTTGCTATTATATCAAAACAACAACGTGCAAAATTCGCCCTGCTTTGTGGTGCCGATATTGTAGCTGAAATGCCTGTACTGTGGAGTATGTCTACCGCACAAAACTTTGCCCTCTGTGGTGTGTGGCAGCTTTATAATATTGGTTGTGATAAAATATTATTTGGCAGTGAATGTGGCGATATTAATGCACTTATTCACGCCGCCGACGTGCTTTATAGCGACGGTTTTTTTAATAAAGTAACAGATAAGGCAAAATCGGGTGTTACATTTGCGGTAGCACGTGAGCAGGCCGCACAGGAAATGGGCGTTGATTTTAAACTGCTTCGCAATCCCAACGACAATCTTGGAATTGAATATATATTGGCCGCTAAAAAACTTAATTTACCAATAGAATTTCACTGTATAAAACGCTTGGGTGCTATGCACGACAGCGGTGACGTAGCTGACGGATTTGTATCGTCGTCTTTTATAAGAGAAGAGCTTTACAAAGGTAATATAGGTTACACCGAGCGCTTTATGCCACGTGAAATAAGAGGTATTATAAGACCTGAACATATTGCCAACATATCCCGCCTTGAAAATGCAATTTTGTGCAGTCTGCGAACAAAGACTGCTGACGATTTTAAAAATATTCCCGACATAAGCGAAGGGCTCGAGAACAAAATTTATTTTTCGGTACGTGTCGCAACAAGCCTTGACGAACTTTACAATATGATAAAAACCAAACGTTATACCCTGGCTCGTATAAGGCGTTTGGTGCTTTCGGCTTTTTTGGAATTTGACAATCAATTTTTTATGACTACCCCGCCCTATGTGCGTGTGTTGGGCTTTAGCAAGCAAGGGTTATCACATTTAAAATCGCCACAGGGTATAATCCCTGTAATAACACGTGCTGCACAAATAAAAGAATTAGACGACCACGCCAAAAAGATTTTTGAGGCTGAGTGCCGAGCCACCGATATATATAACCTTGCTTTAGCAAAGCCTCTTGAATGTGGAACCGAACAAAAAATGAAACTTCTAAAAACGGAGGAATTATTATGATAAAAACTGAAATTAAAAACTATTTAAACTACGGTAACGTGCTTGTTATCACAAACGGTGTAATTGAAGCGTATGTCACGGTTGACGTGGGACCTCGTATAATTCGCTTTGGTTACGTAGGCGGTCAAAACTTTATGTGTGATAACCGCAGCGTTATGGCGCCAAAGGATGACAAAGAGTTTCAGGAGTTTTTTGGTGAAGGCAAAAAATGGGAAATTTTAGGCGGTCACCGTATATGGACTTCGCCCGAAAGCTATCCACATAGTTATTATCCTGATATGGATGCCGTGAAATATGAAATAACTAATCAGGGTGCAATTTTTACCCCAAATGCTGAAGTGGAAAACGGTATGCAAAAGCAGTTGGAAATAAAAATGGATCCTGATGACACCAATATGTTTGTTACCATGCGTGTTACAAACATTGCCCCCACAGCACAAAAGTTTTCTATATGGGGACTTACCGTATCGGCATGCCACGGAACACTTATTGTTCCAATGAATACCAACGATACCGGTTTGTTACATAATCGCAATATTTCGGTTTGGCCTTACACAAATCTTGCCGATAGCCGTCTGCATTTTGGTAAAAAATACGTTACACTCCGTCAGGATATAAACATTGAGCAGTCATTTAAATTAGGTTTTGGTCTTAACCATGCCGAAGCATACTACTGCTTGGGTAATGAAATATTCCGCAAATCGTATGAAACCAACCACAAAACCGAGGTTTACCCCGATAACGATTGCAGTTTTGAAACATATACCAACGCAGGATTTATAGAGATTGAATCTTTAAGTCCGCTTAAATCTGTACAAACAAATGAGACAGTATCACTTACAGAGCATTGGTCACTACACAAAAAGCCTTGCGATGTAGAATTTAATAACGACCAATCAATCGAAGATATGCTTGGTAAACTATAATAAAAAGCCACTGTACAGAGAGACACTTCGTAAAGAAGTCGTCTCTCTGTTTTTATATAAAAATGACACTTTACGCAAAAGCGAAAGCGTCATAGTGGGTTACGTATTTTAAAGCATATATAAAAGTTACTTGCCGAAAACAAGAAATTTATTTTTCGGCAGGTTTAAGTGATATTGCAAACTACCGTTTGCAGTGATATTTTGCCTTGCGGCAAAGTGATATAAAAGCCTGCGGCTTTTGTGATATTATATTCGCTCCACAACTCGGCGAAGCCGAATATCACACGGCATAACCGTATATCACTGCGAAGCAATATCACTCGCCTTTAGGCGAATATAACTGCGGCACCTTCCTTTCGGAGGGTGCCGCCACAGTGGCTTTTTTATATTACTTAAGCTGTTCTTTTACAAATTCTATCTGTTTTTCTACCGACTCAATTGATGTTCCGCCTTCGGAAATACGACGTTTTACACAATTTTCAAGGTTAACCGCATCGTAAAGCTCCTCATCAAAAAGTTCGCTAAACTGCTTATATTCATCAAGCGGTAAATCTTCAAGCACAGTCTTTTTGCTCATACAAAGGGCTACCAATTGTCCCGAAATTTTATATGCCGTTCTAAAAGGCATACCTTTTTTAACAAGGTAATCAGCAAGGTCGGTAGCGTTAATAAAGCCCTCTCCTGCCGCCTTTTTCATATTGTCGGTAAGTACGGTCATTGTAGCAATCATAGGTGTAAATACCTTAAGGCACATTTTTACGGTATCACAGGCGTCAAACACACCCTCTTTGTCCTCTTGCATATCCTTGTTATAAGCAAGAGGTAAACCTTTAAGCGTGGTAAGAAGTCCCAGTAAATCGCCGTATACTCTACCCGTTTTACCACGCACCAATTCTGCCATATCGGGATTGCGTTTTTGTGGCATAATTGATGAGCCTGTGGTATAACTGCTTGAAAGCTCAATAAACTTAAATTCCCAGCTTGACCAAAGAATAATTTCTTCAGAAAAACGTGATAAATGCACCATAATAAGTGATATTGCCGACATAAGCTCTACGCAAAAATCGCGGTCGGATACACCGTCTAATGAGTTCATACAAATGCCGTCAAACCCGAGCTTTTCGGCCTCAAAACGACGGTCTGTGTTATAGGTGGTACCCGCTAAAGCGCAACAACCTATAGGTGACATATTCATACGCTTTTTGCAGTCTTTTAGTCGGTCTATATCACGAAGAAGCATCATAGCATAAGCCATTAAATGATGACCAAATGTTATGGGTTGAGCACGTTGCAGATGGGTATAGCCTGACATAATGCTTGCCTTGTGCTCATCTGCCTTTTCACAAAGAACCTCTACAAGCGATTTTAAAAGGACGGTTATCTCATCTATTTCATCACGCAGATACATTCTTATATCAAGCGCAACCTGGTCGTTACGGCTTCTGGCTGTGTGCAATTTTTTGCCCACGTCACCTATACGAGCAGTAAGCTCTTGCTCTACAAACATATGTATGTCTTCTGCACTCATATCAAATTGTAATTTACCGCTTTCGAGGTCGGCAAGTATGCCCTCAAGACCGGCAACGATTGTGTTAGCCTCTTCTTCGGCAATGATGCCGCAAAGCGAAAGCATCATTGCGTGAGCCATACTGCCTTTTATATCGTGTGCATACATCCTTGAGTCAAAATGTATAGAAGAATTAAAATCATCGGCTATACTGTCGGTAACACCGTCGGTAACGCCTGTCCACATTTTTGCCATTAATAAAATACCTCTTTTGTTTTAAGTATTTTCATATTATATATAACAAACTAACCGTTGTCAAGCATTTTGAATAAATATGCAAAAATCCGTGCATAATATGCACGGATTTTTATATTACTTTTCCTTTAAAAGCATTTTTTAAGCCTTTGCGCACGGCAGTTTTCTGCCTTTCCGCAATGGTAACAAAGTTCATTTTGACTGCCACCGCTTGATAATATCTCTTTAACATTATCAATGGTGGTTTCGGCTATATTGCCAAGCGCTTCCTCGGTTAAAAATGCCTGATGTGAGGTTACGATAACGTTAGGCATTGAAATAAGTCGTGCCAAGGTATCATCATCTACAATATGACCTGAAAAATCCTCAAAGAAAATGTCGGACTCTTCCTCGTATACGTCAAGGCAAGCGGCACCCACGTGACGTGATTTTATACCCTCAAGCAAAGCGTCGGCATCAATAAGAGCACCACGAGAGGTGTTTAAAATTACAACGCCTTTTTTCATTTTATTAATAGAGTCTTTATCTATAATATGATATGTTTCGGCTGTAAGCGGACAGTGCATAGATATTATATCGCTCTCAGCAAAAAGGCGGTCAAGCTCTACGTATTCACACGGCGCATCCGAGGCGGGAAACTTATCATACGCTAATACATTCATACCAAAGCCACGGCATATATCAATAAAAACACGACCTATTTTACCCGTACCTATAACACCGACTGTTTTACCGTAAAGGTCAAAGCCTGTCAGCCCCGAAAGACTGAAATTAAAGTCTTTTGTACGGATATACGCTTTATGAATACGTCGAATAGAGGTAAGCAACATAGCCATGGTATGCTCGGCTACGGCATATGGCGAGTAAGCCGGCACGTGTACTACGTGAATTTTACCGTAAGCGTGTTTTACATCAACGTTGTTATAGCCTGCACAACGAAGCGCCAAAATCTTGACACCCAATTCGTAAAGCTTGTCAAGTACTGCGGCATCGGCTGTGTCATTTACAAATATGCACACCACGTCACAGCCACGTGCAAGCTCAGCCGTATCAATATTAAGCTTTGTTTCAAAAAACTTAAATTTCACATCATCGCTTGCATACTTTTCAAACGACTGTTTATCGTAAGGTTTCGTATCAAAAAATGCTATTTTCATATTATTCTCCTACTAAATGTATTGCAATATCCCCTCAGCCTTTATCAAACAGCCTCCCTTGCCTGAAGGTAGAGGGACCGACAATGTCGGTGGAGGAATTTTAAGAGTTAAATTCATTGTATATTTTTTCCGCCAAAGCCTCATTTATGCCACTAACTGCACAAAGTTCTTCTATACTTGCGGCTTTTATAGCCTTCATAGTCTTAAAACGTTTAAGCAGTGCGGCGGCTTTTGCCTGACCTATGCCATCGATTGAAGTAAGCTCCGAGCTGAGCATTTTTTTGCTTCGACGTTTTTTGTGATAGCCAATCGCAAAACGGTGAACCTCGTCTTGTATGGCGGTTACAAGTCTATATGCCGATTCGTTGGCTTTTATAGATATATCTCCGCCACCCCACGCTATAGCACGTGTGCGATGCTTTGAATCCTTTACCATACCAAAAAGCGGAATGCTTATATTGTGCTTTTTAAGTATTGGCTCCACCGCCGAAATCTGTCCCCTGCCGCCGTCAAGCAGAATAAGGTCGGGCAGTGTAGCAAAGCCTTCGTTTTCACCCTTTTGGTATTCGGTAAATCTGCGGTCAAGCACCTCTGCCATAGAGCGATAATCATCCTGACCGACAAAGCCTTTTATTTTAAACATTCGGTAATGCGGTTTATACGGTTTGCCGTCACGGAAAACTACCATACCGGCTACGTTTTCGTCACCTGCGGTGTTAGAAATATCATATGACTCTATAACACGTGGGGCTGAAGGTAACCCTAAAAGTCGGGCAAGCTCGTTAAGAGCTGTCATTTCGTGCCCCTGAAGTTCGGTTTTTTGCGCCAGATTATCGGCAGCATTGTTGCGGCACATATTAACAAGATTTTTTTGTTCACCACGTTGAGGTAAAAGTATTTCTACCCTTTTACCCGCTTTTTCGCAAAGCCACTGCTCGATAATTGTACGTGAATCAAAATCATAATCAAGCAGTATGCGTGGTGGGATATTGTTAGTATCACTATAATACTGAGAAATAAACTGACTGTATAAATCGTTTTTATCGGTGAAAGCATCAATTATAAAATGCTTTTTATCACTAAGCTTGCTGTTTCTGAAAACGAGTACGGCAATGCAGGCAACGCCGTTAATAACAGCCGAAGCAAACACGTCCTGATTTTTATAGGTGCACATTACAACCTTTTGTTTTTCTTCAAGCTTTTTTATTGCATTTATACGGTCACGAAGCTTGGCGGCATATTCAAAATCAAGTTTTTCGGCGGCCGCCTCCATATTACTTTGAAGCATTTTAACAATATCGTCACCGCTGTTTTTTATAAAAGCAATAGCCGAGTCAACCGTTTCGTTGTACTGAGCAACGCTTATGTTTGCACGACAGGGCGCATCACAAAGACCTATGTGGAAGTTAAGGCAGGGTTTTGAGTATTTGTCAAAACTGCGGTTGCAGTCGGGCAGTTTAAATATTTTTCGCACCTCTGCTACGGTATCCTTTACCACAGCCGATGAATAGTAAGGCCCTATATACTCGGCTTTGTTGTCATCGGTTTGCATGCTTGTAGTAAGCTTGCGCCATTTGTCGCTTGTTATTTTTATATAGTGGTAGCCCTTATCATCCTTTAGCAAGATATTATACTTAGGTTGATTTTGCTTTATAAGTGAGTTTTCAAGTATGAGCGCTTCAAACTCGCTGTCACAAAGCACGTATTCAAAATCTTTTACGTGGCTTACCATTTGGCGAACCTTTTCACTATGACCATTGCCTGCGCCAAAATACTGTGTTACACGATTTTTTAGCGATTTTGCCTTGCCAATATATATAATGGTGTCGTTTTTATCCTTCATTATATATACACCCGGAGCAAGCGGCAATTTGTTTGCCTTTTGCTTAAGCTCTGCAAGTTTTGGATTGTCGTTCATACTTTTCACCTGCCCTTACAGCTATATTATACAAAAAAACTGCGCCGATAGCAATAACTATCGGCGCAATATTATTCTTTGCAAAAAATAATATAATTTTAATTACGCATTAGCGTTAAGTTTTGAAACAAGAGCTGATTTCTTTCTTGCGGCATTGTTCTTGTGAATAATACCCTTACCAGCAGCCTGATCAATTTTAGAAACAGCAACCTTTACAGCTTCTGCAGCTTCAGGAGCGTTTGCATCAATAGCAGCGTTAGCCTTTTTAATAGAAGTTCTGAGTGCAGAACGTGTAGCCTTATTTCTTTCAGCGTTAGCAGCGCTTACGAGAACACGCTTTTTAGCAGATTTAATATTTGGCATCGTGACACCTCCTCATATTTTCTCACAGTACACACTATATTATCACAACTGTTTCAAAAAATCAAGCATTTTTTTCAAATATTAACAAATGCAAAAATACAAGCCTTTTTTGTCGAAAAGAAAAAAATATTTTTGGTTTTTTACCCTCGTTTACAGGCAATACTGTTGTTGTAAAAAAACACAAAGGGGCGTTGATATTTTGTATGGTAATAAGGTTGTAATCTGTGGTGTTGATACATCAAAACTTCCCGTAATGAAGGAAAAAGAAAAGGAACGTTTGCTTCGTGAGGTCAAGTCAGGAAGCAAAACTGCACGTGACGAGCTTATAAACGGCAATTTGCGTTTGGTGCTAAGCGTGGTACAACGATTCGGTAACCGAGGCGAAAATCCCGACGATTTATTTCAGGTTGGGTGCATAGGTCTTATAAAATCTATCGACAATTTTGACATAACGCAAAACGTAAGGTTTTCTACCTATGCGGTGCCAATGATTATTGGTGAAATACGACGTTATCTGCGTGACAACAACTCAATCAGGGTGAGCCGTTCTATAAAAGATACCGCCTACCGTGCAATGCAGGTAAAAGAACAGCTTATAAACAAAAATCAAAAAGAACCGACTGTAAGTGAAATTGCCAAAGAGCTTGGTATACCACGAGAAGATGTTGTAATAGCGCTTGAAAGCATTGTGGACCCCGTATCGCTTTATGAGCCGGTGTTTTCCGACGGCGGCGATACCATATACGTTCTTGACCAGGTCGGTGATAAAAATGATGATAAAAACTGGCTTGATGAAATATGTATAAAAGAGGCGATAAAAGACCTTAGCGACCGTGAAAAAACCATTTTAAGCCTACGCTTTATGCAGGGCAAAACACAAATGGAGGTGTCCGAGGAAATCGGCATATCACAAGCACAGGTATCACGCCTTGAAAAATACGCACTAAAAAAAATAAAATCGTAAAAATTTGCAATAAACTCCCCGACTGTTGTCGGGGAGTTTTATATATAAAAGGGGCCATAATTGGTAATTTTATAGATAGCCATACGTCTACCGCCAATAAAACAGGATATCCTTAATTTGCCCCTGCTTTATTGTATGCAAAATTACACAATTGGTGATTTGCGAATAAACAATACGCCCAAAGTATTTGCGCCGCAATGTGAAGAAATGGTACAACCGGCACGGGTTACAAGCACCTCTTCAAATATGCCTTTAGATTTAACCTGTTCCACAACGGCATCAACAACCTCAGGGTCACAGCCTGCATGTGTTACAAACACACGTTTGGTAACAAGGCTGTCAACGTCTTGCAAACGCTCATCAACATACTCTGAAAGAACACGACCGTAAGCACCACGGTATTTCTTACCAACGCCCATTGCGCCGCCTTTAACCTCGATACAAGGCTTAAGCTTAAGAAGGTTTGCGCCAAGCATTGCAACTGCCGAGCATCTGCCGCCTTTGTGCAGATATTCAAGACTGTCAATAACAAAGGATGCATCTACACAAGGTGTAATTTTTTCAAGCTCGGCTACTATATCGGCAGGCTCCATACCGTTTTGTGCCATTTCGGCTGCCGCCAAAACCTGAAGACCGCCACCTGTAGAAAGATTTAGGCTGTCCACAACATAAACGTTGTCAAAATCATCTGCTGCGAGACAAGCATTGCTGTATGTAGAAGACATTGAAGAGCTGATAGTAAAGTGGATTACTGCATCGCCGTCTTTTGTAAGCTCGGTAAAATAGTCGATAAATTCGCCCACGTTAGCGGCGGTTGTTTTTGGCAACTCACCTGTTTTGTCGTGATGGGCATATACGTCGTCAGGTGTAATATCAACACCGTCACGATAAACCTTATCACCCAATGTAATACCCAAAGGTATAATACTTACGTTATATTTTTCTATAAGTTCGGGACTTAAATCACAAGTACTATCACTAGAAATAATAATTTTAGCCATAATTATCCTCCAAAAATAATTTACTGGAAAGTATTATATCATTAATTTTTAAATAAGACAACACTTTTTTAAAAATAGCAAATACTTGCAAAATTAGTCAAAAAAGTATATAATGTTAAAAAATGCTATAAAGGAGGCGATTGTGTGGAAGACGTAAAAAGCATAGTAGCAAAAAACATAACCGAGTTGCGTTTGCTTAATAATATGACCCAGTTAGAGCTTGCCGAAAGGCTTAACTACTCGGACAAAACAATATCAAAGTGGGAACGTGGTGAATCTACCCCCGATATAGCTGTGCTTGTTGAAATGTCTGAAATATTTGGCGTATCGCTTGATTATCTGGTTAAATCGGAAAATATTGAACCGGCAGTTATAGAAAACCATAAAAATCAAACCAAGTACAATCGCCGAGCCATTACATATATTTCCGAAAGTGTTGTATGGATAGTTGCAATCTTTGCCTTTATTATTACAACACTTATAATGGGACACACCTCTTTTCAGTGGTTGTATTTAGTATATGCTTTTCCAATAGTGCTGATTATCAGATTGATTTTTAATACAATTTGGTTTAATCCAAGATATAACTACCTTATTATATCGGCACTTATGTGGTCAATACTTGCCGCAGTACATATTACATTTTTCTATTTTGGAATAAACGTTGCGCTGATATATCTGTTAGGCATAGCCGGACAGATTACCATTATACTTTGGTCGTTTATAAAAAAGCCAAAAAAATAATTATTTAATTTACAATGCCCTGATTTGCTTATAATCAGGGCATTTTTTGTGTATTCTACTAATCAGAGAGTCGGGTGTAGAGAAATTCTACGCCCGATTTTTTATTAGTAGAACTAATTCTATAAAGGTTAGGTTTACTTTCTTTAAGTATATAAATATACTGCTTTTTGTGAGGTGATTAACACTTGAACATAATGTTTTGTGGTGACTGCAACGTACAAAAAGGAATCTTTTTATCTGCAGTTTCTATTTGCAACAACTGTTGCGATAATGTTAATTTTTTTATACTTACAGCAAGCGCCGAGGTTCACAGCAAGATAACACAGGATTTTTGCAATCTTCTTAAAAAAGAAATAAACTCAAAAGGCAAAGCACATAACGTACATCTTATTGATGCGAGCAAGGTTTTTAGTTCATATTTGCCTACTGCAAATATGCAAACACGATTTACCCCGTTTTGTATGCTACGGCTTTTTGCCGACCTTATACCCGAAATCCCCGATAAGATTTTATATCTTGATACCGACGTACTATGCCGTGCAGAAATTAAGCAACTTTATGATACGGATATAAATTCATACGATATTTGCGGTGTTCCCGACCGATACGGCAAATGGTTTTTTGGCAATATTTTAAAACATAACTATCTTAATTCGGGCGTATTACTGCTTAATATGAAACGCATACGGCAAAACGGTTTATTTCAAAAATGCCGTGATATGTGCCGCAACAAAAAAATGTTTATGCCCGATCAATCAGCGCTGAATAAACTGGCAATAAAATGCAAGTTGCCAAATAAATATAACGAGCAAGGTAAAATAAAACCAAACACAGTATTTAAACATTTTACTACGTATTTTGAATTCTTTCCCTATTTTAAACCCGTCACGATAAAGCCTTGGCAGGAGGATTTGTTACATAACAAACTTAAAATTTTTGAGTTTGACGATATTTTAAAGCAATACCAAAGGAGTATAAACAAATGAACAGAGAAATTCCTATATTTTTTACCATTGATAATTCATATGCGCCGTTTTTAGCGGTAGCACTTAATTCGGCTGTTAAAAATTCAAGCAAAGCAAGACGTTATCGTGCTATTGTGCTTTATGAAGGACTTACAGAAGAAAACATATCTAAATTAAAATCACTTGAAAGTGATAATTTTAAAATTGACCTTATGGAAATGAAGGCAAATTTTGAAGCGCTTGACGATAGAATGAGCAATCGCCTGCGTTGTGATTATTTTACACTAACAATTTATTTCAGACTTTTTATTCCTGCAATGTTTCCGCAGTATGACAAAGGCATTTACATAGACAGTGACGTTGTTGTAACAAGTGATATCGCACAGCTTTTTGATACAGATATCGGTGATAATTATATCGGTG
This sequence comes from Acutalibacteraceae bacterium, assembly GCA_045604205.1. GTDB lineage: Bacteria > Bacillota > Clostridia > Oscillospirales > Acutalibacteraceae > UBA737. The sequence goes on along the minus strand of JAZUNQ010000028.1, from coordinate 122,660 downwards.
CTTGTAACGACCTTTCAATTGCCGATATTCCTCCGCTTGTTGCATACACCGAAAACGCAGTTGGCGTAAAGGCTAATGAATATATTAATTCCGGTGTTCTGCTTATGAATCTTAAAAAAATGCGTGACAATAATTTTGAACAGCATTTTTTAAATCTTTTAAACACATATCATTTTGACAGCGTTGCACCCGATCAGGATTATCTTAACGCAATATGCAACGGTAAGATATATTATCTTGATACTTCTTGGGATGCTATGCCAAATGATGCTAAGCCAATGCTAAACAAGACAAATATTATTCACTATAATCTTTTTTCTAAGCCTTGGTGCTATGACGGTGTACAATATGGTGATATCTTCTGGCAGTATGCTGCCGATAGCGGATATATAAATGAAATAAAGGCGTATAAAGAGGCATACTCCGACGAAAAGAAAAAAGCCGACACAGAATGCCTTGAACTACTTGTAAACAGAGGGCTTGAAATTCCACAAAACGAAATTACATTTAAAAAAATGTTTGAAAACGGGGTAAAAATCAGACTATGATTATTGGAAAAAACCGAAAGGCTGTTATAGAAAACATAAAATCATTTGCCGAAAGCGGTCAGTTTCACAACAAGGTGGAACCGGGCGACCCTGTGCTAACGGCAGAACAAAGCAAGCAAATAACCGACAATTATATCGAAAGTCGCCAACACATAACTTTTAAAATCAAGACCGCCTTTGGCGTTTTAATTGCAAAAACAGCCACTCGAATAATAAACAAAGACACAAAAATTATAGGTCTTGACAAAATACCAAAGGATTTAGAAGGCGTGCTTATTACAAGCAATCATTTTGGTCCGCTTGAAAATACTGTTATTCGTCACCTTACCAATGCACTTGGACGAAAAAAGTTAGGAATTATAAGTCAGACTTCAAACTTTGCTATGAAAGGTATATTAGGCTATATAATGAACTATGCCGACACCATTCCCATCTCGACAGAGCCACGTTATTTGGCACGTGATTTTTTGTCGGTGCTTAAAGAAAGATTGGTAAACAAAAAAGACGCCGTTCTTTTGTATCCCGAGCAAGAAATGTGGTTTAACTACCGTAAACCCCGCCCACCAAAAAACGGAGCATATTTTTATGCGGCAAAGCTTAATGTGCCAATAATTTCTTGCTTTGTAGAAATTGTTGACAAAGACAAGGACGATACCGATGAATTCAAAAAGGTGCAATATGTTCTTCACGTATTGGACGTTATATACCCCGATTCGAAAAAAAGCACAAAGGAAAACACCGAATATTTATCAGAACTTGACTACAGCCTTAAAAAGCAGTGTTATGAGACAGTTTATGGTAAAAAACTAACCTACGAGTTTGAAAACACCGATATTGCCGGTTGGAAAGGCAGCCTATGAAGGAGATAAGATATTATAGCAGTTATACCGACGATTTTGAGCAAAGCGCTAATCAGGAATACATATTACCCGATGATTACCAATTGGTGAGACAAGATTTTTTATCAAAATTTTATTCAAAAATCATTTATGCCCTTGCGGTCATTTTTGGTACTATATATTGCAAATTAGTTTTGCATATGAAAATACGTGGCAAAGAAAATCTCAAGGGAACCAAAGGAGATTTTTTCATCTACGGGAACCATACCCAACCTATTGGCGACGTATTTATTCCTGCTCTTTGCGTACTGCCTAAAAGAATTTATACCGTGGTAAGCACCGCTAACTATGGCATACCTGTGATTGGCAAAATACTGCAATATTTGGGTGCGTTACCTGTGGTAGATACCGTAAAAGGTATAAAGGAATTAAACCGTGCTATTGAACACAGATTAAACCAAAATCATCCTGTTGTAATATATCCCGAAGCGCACGTGTGGGAATATTACACCGGTATTCGACCCTTTCCTGCTACTTCTTTAAGATATGCTGTAAAGCTTAATAAAGCGTCATATGCCATGACCGTTACCTACCGCAAATCAAAGGTTTTTAAAAGACCGATTACAGAAGTTTTTATTGACGGACCCTTTTATCCCGAAGGTGACTCTATTAAAGAAAAGACAGAAAATTTGCATCTTAAAATCTATCAAGCAATGCAAACAAGGGCAAAAAACAGTAATTTTGAGTATATAACATATAAACAAAAAATAGAAGCGTCACAAATGTGATGCTTCTATTTATATATAATGCAATATTCGTATTCCGAAAGTACAACCTTGTTATCTTGTTGCGCTTTTCCAAATGATTTTAAATTTTCAAATTCTTTAGGAATATTAATACAAATGTTATCTTTTCCTCGGTTTACAGCTACAAACACCTGCGACTCATCATTTGAGCGGGTATAAGCAATTGCATCACGATTGGCATAAATTGTGTAGAAATTTCCGTCAACAAAGGCTTTGCAGTCTTTTCGTACCTTGCCTAAATTTTTATAAAATTCTAAAAGCTCTTGGTTTTCACGTCCCCACGGATATGTTGCACGGCAGAATGGGTCGCCATAGCCTTCTACCCCTGCTTCGTCGCCATAGAAAAGAGACGGAACACCCGGTAATGTATATTGTATTACTGCCGCTGCTTTAAGACGTTTTATACCCTCGTTATATTCGTAGTCAGACAAACGCTGTGCTGATTGCCACGCACGGTCACCAATAAAACTATCGCTCTTGCCTAAGCTTGTAAGCACTCGTGCGGTATCGTGAGTGCCAAGGTGATTCATAAGCGTATCTACCGAGCATTTGGGATAATTTTCAAGCACAGAATGTACTGTTTCGGAAAGCGCTTCTCCCCCACCGTTCTTTACAAAATTAAGTATTGCATTGGCAAACGGATAGTTCATTACGCTGTCAAGCTGACTGCCACGCAAAAACTTACGGCGTGCGCCATAGCTTATCTTGTTGCTTGCATCCTCCCATACTTCGCCCAAAATATAGGCATCGGGGTTTTCGGTCTTTACTGCCGTTCTTAGTCTGTCTAAAAACTTGTCGGGTAGCTCGTCGGCAACGTCAAGCCGCCAACCGCCGATACCCAGCCTTAAGTATTTTTTTAAAATACCGTTTTCGCCTGTGATATAGTCTGTAAAACTATCGTTATCCTCATTAGTTTCAGGCAAAGTTTTAACACCCCACCAAGCGTCGTAGCCATCGGGGTAATTATAGAATTTAAACCACTGATGATATGGTGAACCGTAATCACGGTAGGCACCACCGGTACCATAACGTCCCGTACGGTTAAAATAGATACTGTCGTCACCTGTGTGCGAAAAAACACCGTCAAGTATAATTTTTATGCCAAACTTTTGAGCCTTTTTGCAAAGATTTACAAGGTCTTGCTCATCACCTAAAAGCATATCTATCTTTTCGTAGTTTGCCGTGTTATAACGATGGTTTGAATGTGCCTCAAAAATTGGATTTAAATATACACAAGTAACTCCCAAATCTTTAAGATATGGCAGTTTTTGTATAATACCTTCAAGGTCGCCACCATAGTAATCGTTGCCAAGTGAGCAAGGGCCGTTGTTTTGGCGGTGTTCAGGTTGTTTGCCCCAGTCGTTACATATAAATCGGTCATCGGGTACACCCTGTTTTGCTTTGCCCGAATTATAAAATCTATCGGGGAAAATCTGATAAATTATACCGCCTTTTAGCCAATCGGGAGTGGTAAAATCCCTGCTGTATACCGTAAGCTGAAAACGCTCGGCGGGTATTTGCGAAACAATGCCAAGTCCTTTTTCACTTTTTACTACAAAAAACTCTCCGTGAGCACTTGTATAGCGAAAATCATACCAATAAAGCCCCTCGCACGTGGTAATTTCACAGTCATAAAATTGATAGTCACCCTGCCACTCGGCAGGAGACATTTTTATTTCACAAAGGCTGTTATCACTGTCGTTTACCACACGCAAAAAGGCATCGTACACTTGCGCATCCTTATGCAACAGTAGCCGTAGCCGCAAACATTCGTCTGCGGGTACGGCTCCAAGATGTGAACGATATAAATTGTTTCGTGAGTCAAAGGGGTAATAATTCATATTACTTATCCTTAAAATTTATTTTACCTTGTCAAGTCCCCAGATATTCTTTGCATAATCGTTTATTGAACGGTCGGCTGCAAAAATACCCGATTTAGCAATATTGGTAAGTGACATTTTATCCCAAATTTCAGGCTTGTTATAAAGTTCCATCGCCTTTTTGTGCGCTTCACAATAGTCGGCATAATCGGCAAGCGCCATATAGGTATCAACGTTTTTAAGAGTGTTATAAATATTGTCAAACTGCTTGCCGTCAATACCACGGCCGATAAAATCAAGCGAATTGCGTAAATCGGCATTATTGTTATAGTACTGCATTGGATTATATCCGTTTTTCTGGATTTTTAAAACCTCGGGCGTATGCATACCAAAAATAATGATGTTGTCGTCACCCACAGCGGAATGAATTTCAACGTTGGCGCCGTCTTCGGTACCCAAAGTAATAGCACCGTTCATCATAAACTTCATATTACCGGTGCCAGAAGCCTCGGTAGAGGCAAGCGAAATTTGCTCGCTGATTTCAGCCGCAGGAATCATAAGCTCGGCCAGCGTTACACGATAATCTTCAAGGAACAATACCTTAAGTTTATCATTTACTGCACGGTCGTTATTAATGATTACAGAAAGCTTATAAATCATCTGAATTATCTCTTTAGCGAACAGATAACCGGGTGCCGCTTTTGCACCAAAGATATAGGTCTTTGGTGTAAAGGGTGCATTTGGATTATTTTTAAGATAGAGATAATCGGTAATTATATGAAGCGCATTCATATGCTGACGCTTATATTCGTGAAGTCGCTTAACCTGCATATCAACAACGGAATCAGGGTCAATATCTACACCCATATTATGCTTTACATAATTTGCAAGACGAATCTTATTTCCGTGTTTTATTTGCGCCAAACGGTCAAGTACTGCCTTGTCATCGGCAAAAGCCATAAGCTTTTCAAGTTGTGATGCATCTTTTATAAATCCGTCACCAATAAGCTCTGTTAAAAATGCGGTAAGCTCAGGATTTGCCTGACACAGCCATCTGCGGTGAGCAATACCGTTTGTAACATTGGTAAACTTGTCGGGAGTCATTTTGTAATAGTCGTTAAACAGCTGATCCTTAATAATATCACTGTGAAGCTTTGACACACCGTTTACTGTGTGTGAAGCCGCAACACAAAGGTTTGCCATACGAACTACGCCACCCGAGATAATGGCTGTGCGTTCTGCAAGAGCAAAGTCACCTGTTTTTGCAATAACCTCTTCACGATATCTACGATCAATTTCCTGCACAATCTGATAAATACGTGGCATTCTTTCTTTAAAAAGACCAACCTGCCAACACTCAAGCGCTTCTGCCATAATGGTGTGGTTGGTATAAGCCACAGTACGTGTCACCAAATCCCAAGCCTTTTCCCAAGAGTAGCCGCATTCGTCAAGAAGCAAGCGCATAAGCTCAGGGATTGCAAGGGTAGGATGTGTATCGTTTATATGAATTGCAACCTTATCGGGTAGATTTTCAAGTGTGTTGTATTTGCGCATATGTCGGTTAAGAATATCCTGCACCGAAGCAGATACCAAGAAATACTGTTGGCGAAGGCGAAGCGATTTGCCCTCGGGGTGTTTATCCTCAGGATAAAGTATTTTTGAAATTGCTTCAGCCGATGCACGCTGCTCGATAGCACGAACATAGTCACCCTGGCTAAATGCCGACATATCAAAGTCCTGACACTCTGCACTCCAAAGGCGTAATACGTTTACCGTCTTGCCATCTTTACCCGCACATTTAAGATCATAAGGCATTGCACGAACATTAAGATAATCTTTGTGCTCTACGTGGTGGTAATTGTTATCCCACCAGTCATCTACATAACCGTCAAAATGCACGTCTACCGCAGAAGACGGACGTGGTTCAAGCCAAACCTCGCCGCCCGGAAGCCAAAAGTCAGGCATTTCGGTCTGCCAACCGTCAACCAGTTTCTGACGGAAGATACCGAGTTCATATTTAATGCAGTAACCCATTGCCGAATAACTGCTGCTTGAAAGTCCGTCAAGGAAGCAGGCCGCAAGTCTGCCCAAGCCACCGTTACCAAGACCTGCATCGGGTTCAAGCTCAAACAAATTGTCAAGGTTTACCTTGTAACTTTTAAGCACCTTGCGCATGGTTTCGGTAAGGTCAAGGTTATAAAGATTGTTTTTAAGTGAGCGACCCATTAAAAATTCCATACTAAGATAATATATGGTCTTGCTCTCTTGCTCATCTACAGCCTTTCTAAACTGTGTCTTTCTTTCGCTCATAATATCAAGAAGCACAAGAACAGTTGCTTTATAAAAAATGTCGTCAGATGCCTGATCGGGTGTTACGCCGAAATTGTGTGACAGCTTCTTTTCCAACATTTCTTTTAGCTGTGTAATAGTATATTTTGTCATTAACGTCATCCCCAAAATTAAAGATATAGTTTTTATTTTTATTATTTACTACACTATAATACAATATTCTTTTTGCTTTTTCAAGTGGTATGAAAAACAATATTTGTATCATTTTTTGTATGTATTGCACAAAAAGTTTTTTAAAATTGAGTTTTAAAAGAATTATTTTATGCACAATTCACATAATTTTGCATATTTTCAACTTCAATAAATCGCCATATTATTAAGATATGTTATTTTTTTGTTGAATATTAAAGCAAATTTGTGGTATTATTTAGTAAATGTATATGTTTTATCAAGGTCTTGAAAAATATGAATTTTAAAAAAATAGAAATTGATGATATTGATATATTAAAACCGTTTTTAACACAAGCAGACGAGCTTACCTGTGAACTAAGCTTTGTAAATTTGCTTTTGTGGCAACCGCTTTACAACAACTGCTACTGTATAGAGGACGGTATTCTTTACCTAAAGTCGTACGACGACAACATTGTAACCTATAGCCTGCCGTTTGGCAATATGAAAACGGGATTTGAAAAAATAGTTGCGCATACCGGCAACCCCTACCCCGATATTTGGGCACAAGCAGGCAAAAGATTTGACGAATTCAAACATCTTTACGGCAAGTACTATGATATTTACGAAAGCCGTAACGAGTTTGATTACATCTATAATTCACAGGATTTAATAACCCTGTCGGGTAAAAAATACCATTCAAAGCGCAATCATATCTCGTCCTTTTCAAAACAGTTTGATTGGCGCTATGAAGATATAAACGACAGCAACTTAAGCCTTGTAAAAAAATGTGCTGAAATTTGGTACAACCAAAGTGCCGACCGTATGGATGAAGAGCTTAAAAACGAAATGCACGGCGTTTCGCTTATGCTTGATAATATGAAACGCCTTGACATAAAGGGTGGCGCCATTATAATAGATAAAAAGGTTGTTGCCTTTACGCTTGGTTCACCCATAAACCAAAACATTTACAATATCCATATAGAAAAAGCACTTGAAGGTTTTGGTGCGGCATACACCGTCATAAACCGTGAATTTGCCGCAAGAAATCTTGATAATTACAAATATATTAACCGTGAAGATGATTTGGGTATCGAGGGGCTTAGAAAATCAAAATTATCCTATAAGCCGCAAATTATACTACCTAAATACATCTGCACAAAAAAGGAAAACATATGACAATACGCAAGCAATGTGAAAAACTTTATAAAGATGCTTTTGGTGACAGCGGCGAGTTTGATAGTATGTTGTTTGACCTGTTTTTTAAAAATGTAGAAGTTTTTGAAAAAGACGGTATTATAGCGGCAATGTATTTTAAAATTCCCTGTGTTTTAAATGTAGATGGCAAAAAGCACAAAGCGTACTATATTTATGCCGTAACCACACATAGCGATTATCGTCATCAAGGTATTATGAGTAAACTTTTTACCGAAACACAAGAAGAATCCGATGTTCTTTATTTTTTAAAACCGTCAAGCGAGGGTGTTATCGCCTTTTATAATCAGGCAGGTTTTAAACAAATTGTTGGCACAAGAACCCTTTGTAATGCAGTAATCGAAGTAGACGATGATTTTAAAAAATTATCCCATCTTTGCGACAAACCGCAAGACACCTACCCCATTATGATAAAAGGTGTACCCAACATAGACAAATTAACATTTGAATACACACTTGAATAATCACCCGAAAGGAGTTTTTAATATGTCCAAAAAAACCTACATAATCTGTAACGCTCACATCGACCCCATCTGGCAATGGGAATGGGAGGAAGGCGCCGCAGAAGCGCTTTCAACCTTCCGTATCGCCGCAGATTTCTGCGAGCAGTACGAAGATTATATCTTTTGTCATAACGAGGTATTGCTCTACGATTGGATAGAGCAATTTGACCCCGAGCTTTTTGCCCGTATACAAGACCTTGTAGCACGTGGCAAGTGGCACATTATGGGTGGTTGGCACGTGCAACCCGACTGTAATATGCCATCGGGTGAAAGCTTTGTTCGCCAGATGCTTTCGGGCAGAAAATATTTCTTAGAAAAATTTGGCAAGGTGCCACACGTTGCAATAAACTTTGACTCATTTGGTCATAGCCGTGGTCTTGTTCAAATTATGGCAAAAAGCGGCTATAAGGGCTATGTACATATGCGCCCTCAGCCACAGCATTTAACAATGCCCGCTAGCGATTATACCTGGGTGGGTTATGACGGCTCAAAAATTGTTGGTATGCGTCCTGACGGTTGGTACAGCACACCAAAAGGTCAAGCTGCCTTGGCCATAAGAAACACCACCAACAAATGTCCTGATGACGATATAATTTTGCGTCTTTGGGGAATTGGTAATCACGGTGGTGGTCCCTCTAAGAAAGACCTTGACGACCTCGTTGTGCTTAAAGAAGAACTCAAAAAAGAAGATGTAGAGTTGATTCACACCACACCCGAGGGTTATCTTGCCGAGGCTGTTAAATACCACGAATTACCCGAAGTGCATCATAGCCTTTGGTGCTGGGCAGTTGGTTGCTACAGTTCACAAATTCGTGTAAAGCAAAAACACAGAGCCGCTGAAAATATGTACTACCTTACCGAAATTATGTGTTCACATGCGGCAAATGAAGGTCTTATGGAATATCCTTTCAAAGAACTCTCTGACGCTATGTATGACATTATGACGGTAGAATTCCACGACGTGTTGCCGGGCTCTTCTATTCAGCCTGCCGAAGAGATGGGTATTCGTATGATGGATCACGCCATAGAAATTCTTACCCGACTTAAAGCAAAGGCGTTCTTTGCATTGGCGTCGGGTCAGAAAAAGGCCGATAGTGATAAAATTCCCGTTTTTGTTTACAACCCGTATCCTTACGAAATTACCGAAGATATCGTTTGCGAATTTAATCTTTGGGATCAGGACAGAAACCTTTACTTTATGAAACCGGTAGTTTACAACAAAGACGGAAAAATCATTCCATCACAATGTGAAAAAGAATACAGCACAATTCCTATCAACTGGAGAAAGCGCATAGTGTTTAGAGCAACCTTGGCTCCTATGACACTTAATCGTTTTGACTGTGCGTTTGACACTTTGCCCGAGCGTCCTGCACTTAACGCAACCGAGGAAAACGGTTACTTTGTTCTTAACCGTGGCGGCACAACCGTAAAGGTAAATACCGCAACCGGTCTTGTTGATGAGTATATTAAAGACGGCAAAAACTACGTCGAAAACGGCGCTTTCGGTCTTGAAGTGTTTAACGACGACTTTGACCCGTGGGGCATGAACGTAACCGCCTTTAAAGAAAAGCTTGGTGAATTTAAGCTTCTATCCCCCGACAAAGCCAAAGAATTCTTGTATCTTGATAACGAGATTCCGTCCGTTCACATTATTGAGGACGGCGACGTTCAAACAATTATAGAAGCGGTATTTGGCTATAAAAATTCTTTTGCTGTTGTTAAATATATTCTTGGCGAAAACGGCGAGCTCAAGATTGACGTGCGTGTAAACTGGGGCGAAAAGCAAAGAATGCTACGTCTTAATATTCCAACCACGTTAAAAGACAGCGTTTGTGTTGGCGAACAGCCCTATGGCGAAGAACAGCTTAAGGACGATTTTGAAGAAAACGTTTCACAAAAATTTATTTACGTGTCCGACAGCAGCAATACTCTTGCCGCAATTAACAACGGTATATATGCTTCTTGCTTTGACAGCAAGACCGGTAATTTAAAATATACCTTGTTGCGTTCGGCTTCTTACTGTGCACACCCTGTTGACGACCGTGTTGTTATGCCGCAAGACCGTTATATGCCTTATATCGAACAGGGCGAGCGTGACTTTAGCTTTATGTTCTGCGTTGGCAAAACAGCCGAACTAAAGCCCAGCGTTGCAAGAAAGGCTCAACACTTTAATATGAAGCCTATGGCACTTTCCTTTTATCCAACAGGCATTGGCAAGCTACCTGCTTCACCGCTTAAGCTTACCGATACCGACTGCATAACAGTTAATGCATTCAAAAAAGCCGACGTTGGCGAGGGTTATATTATAAGACTGTTTAACCCGACCGAAAAGGATACGACCTGTAAGCTTTGCTTCTATGACAAAGAAACCACCGTAAGCTTTGGCAAGTGCGAAATCAAAACAATAAGATTTGACGGCAATTTCTCAGAAACCGACCTTATGGAAGGCTTGTTAGGATAACAAAAAACTGAAGCACCTGCTATTTGTTTTAGCAGGTGCTTGTGTTTTTTTAATTGTGCATTGCGCATTATGAATTATGCATTAATTATTCAGCTTCTTCAAAGTCGATGTCTTCAACGTTTACGTTAACACGAGTTACGGCGGTGCTGGTCATTGTCTGGATTTTATCCTTAACGTTTTTCTGAACAGCCTCGGCAACGTCACGAACCTTGAACTTGGAATCAACGGTGATATAAACGCTAAGCTCAAGCGCACCGTTAATGCTTTCTACCTTTACGGATTTAACAACATTTTTTGCTTTAAGAGCACTTTTAAGGTCAACCGACTTTTTAGCCATGCCCTTAACGCCCTCTACCTCACAAGCGGCAAGCTCTGCCACTTTTTCAAGCACGTCGGTATTTACAGAAACCTGTGTTTTCTTATCCATAACTTTATCCTCCGTATATAAAAAAGTCTAAATTTACACTACTGTAATATTATTACAATCACATTGTAACATAATTCATACGACTTTGCAAGTTTATTTTACAGTAACAATTTTTATGTTTGAAAGTGGGATTTCGGTTTGCGCTGTAACAATATCCTGTATCTGCAAGGTTTGTTGGGTTGTGGCACCCTCTGACTTTACAACTATACTGACGTCGTTTTCGCCAAGTATTGCAACCACCTTTTCAAAGCCCTTTGCTTTAAGCAGTGTTTCAATATTATTTGCCTTTTCTATACGCAGGGCAATACTGTTAATATTTTTAAGCGCCTGTTCACGCTCGGCGTCGGTTACGGTTGCCGATTTTAAGGTTTCTTCAACCAATTCCTGTGCCTGTGTGAGTGCGTCTTGCCGGTCTTTTTTTGCCTTTTCAAAATAGTCTTCCTGTTCGGCAGGAGCAGCGGTTTGCACCACTTCTCCGCCGGATGCTTCGCTATCGTTTACAAAGGTGGCTTCGCCCATATACTTTTCGTTTGAAGAAAATTTCATATTAAGCCATACGGCACCCCCAAGCGCCAATAGCATAAGCGCCAAAACCACGTGATGTTTACCAAAAACCTTACCCTTTTTCATTGTGTTCTTCCTCCAGAAATATATACTCGTTTAGATGTTATATTCAAAGCCGATGTCACGGCATTTTTTATTTTTTCGGCAATAATTTCGTTGTTGCCGCCGTTGCAGATAATGGCAACGCCTCTGACTTCGGGCATAATTTCGGTAACAATTAGCGCCTGTTCACTGCCGTCGGCGTTTTTTACCGTTATGTAAGACTGCTTTTTGCTTTGGCTGCTTTGGTCGGACGTGCTACCCGTAGCGCTTGATGTATCGGTTTCGTCGGCACTGGCATAGGCATAACGCACGCCGCTTTCAAGTGTTATTACTACCGTGCATTTTTTGTCACCCGTTATACCGGTGACAATGCTTTTTACGTTACTTTCAAGCAGCTTGCAATACTGCTCTGCCGTGTATTCCGAGCCGTCGGTTACCTGTTTTGTATCGTCGCTTTTATCCGACGCAAAAAAGGATGATAAAAAAATAAGCAATATACCGCCTATACCAAAAGCAATTAACAATTTGGGATTTTGTGTTATCTTTTTAATTTTTTCATTCATTTATTACAACTACCTCATAGTAATCAGAATCTATAGCCTGTGTGATTTTTCCTGCTTCTTCGGTTGAATAAACCTCTACCCTATTTATAACTATGCTGCCGCCAGAGAGTTTATTAGTATAAACGTTAATTTTTTTAAAATTTATGTTTTGTTGTCTTAACGCCTCGGCAAAGACCGCACGTGCCGAAACCTCGGCATTTTGTTGTGATACAATTTCACCTTGCCGTGAATTTTTAAAGATAGAAAAATCGGGCTTTGGTAAACGAGATACGGCAGTAACAATGCAACACACAAAGCACAGACAAAACACATATTTTACACTGTTGGCCATACTGCCCGAAGGGCAAAGCATATATAATACGCCCAGTAAAACACAGCTTACGCAAAAGCCTGTTATAAAAGAATTTAAAATCTGCATTACGTTTTACCTGCCGTAACCACAATAGAAAGTGATATTATAAACATTCCGCCCACCAGTAAAACAACGCCTAACAGTACCGATAGCATAGAATCTACCGCACGCAAAATGCCGCTTATTTTACCAAGGGAGAACATCTCGCTTAAAGAAATATCCAACATAAGCACACACCGCCACAAAACAAGCTCTATCACAATGGGAAGCAACATAAACAAAAGTGCCACCACGCCGTAAATGCCAACCGAGGAACGAAGCAGTCCCACCGAAGCCGAAACGGTTGACACCGCTTCACTTAGCACCCCGCCCGCAACAGGAACACAGGTGCCCAAAATAAATTTTGCTGTGCGCAGTGTCACGCTGTCGGACGCAGAATTAACGGCAGTTTGTATGCCTAAAACACCTATAAACACGCTTCCCAAAAGCGACATTATCCACATAGAAAGTTTTTTAAAGCTTTCTACTATGCCGGAGCTGTTAATAAGCGGTGACACGCCCGACGCAATGCTTAGCGCCAAATATCCGCCCATAAGCGGAAGCACGGCAAATGACGACACAGACGAAACTATCTCGGTAACGGCAAGCAGTAAAGCGCTCATAGAAGCGGCGGTTACAGTCTTGCCTGAAATCGCCAAGACGGTTGCAAACACCGGCACAAAGGAAAGCATAAACGCACTGCAACCTTTTATGACGCCGACCGCAGCCGACACACATTGCAAGACTTCGTTTGCGATTAAAACACTTATACACAAAACGGCGGCATAGATTGCCGTTTCAAAACGAGTGTTTACACCAAAGGCTGTAATAGACGCCGTTAAAAATATGATAGATGCAATTAAAACCCCCGATTTTATTGGCGCTTTGGCTCCGCTTTTTAAAATACCCCATATGTGTAAAAACACATTTTCCCCTGTCAGATTATTAACCCAGTTGGGATCTTTTGCATCTATTCCGCTTTGAGTAAAAAAATCCTGTGTTTGCTCATCTATATTATCGGATATTTTATCTCCGCCTATATTTTCATACTGCTCGGCATAGCCCTCTGCCGCACTAACAGGAAGTGCAAACAACCACAAAAGCAAAAACAAAACAATTAACTTTTTCATAATCCTACAAATTTAAGTGCCGTATCAAGCACGTCGGTCACAAGAGGTAAGCTTAAAACAAAGATTGCAATTTTTCCCGTAATTTCTGCCGTTTGCGCCAATGCACTCATACCAAAATCACGGCACAAGTCAGCCGCAAAGGTTACTATATAAGAAATACCCAATACTTTAAGTGCCGTTAAAAAATAAAGGTTTGCGTTTTCAACTTTACCGAACAAATCTTTAAATTTTAAAACTGCACCCGAAAGACTGCCAACTACCGCTAACAAAACAATTACAATAACTACAACTGCAAGTAAAAAGCCTTGCTCGGCAAGTCTTGTTCGCAAAGCGGTTATAAAAACAGCCGACACTACTATTACGGCAATAAATTTAATAACTTCACCACTCACAAGCCAAATAATCCCTTAACCGTGCCAAACAAATCGGCGATTGAGTTTACAACCATAAGCAGTACTACCACAAGGCCCGAAAGGGTTACAAGCATTGCCTGTTCCTCTCGCCCCGAGCGCACAAGCAGTTGGTGAAGCACCGTTACAATAATGCCTATGGCTGCTACCTTGAATATAAAATCAACATCCATTTTTATACCTCTTAATGCGTGGTGAGTTGAACACACCACGCCTGACAAAATAAATTTTTTCTTGCCTCATCTTAAATTAATAAAATACCTATCACAAGACCGGCGCACACACCCAGCGTTTGATATATTTTGCACTTATTGTGGCAGTCACTTTGTGCAAAACCAAGCTGTGATTTTATCTTTAATTTAAAAGCATTAATGCGTTCACACTCCACGCTTTTTACCGAACTGCCAATTTCACTAAAAAATGATTTTATTATAAGCTTATCGTCTTGGGTCAGGTCATTGTCGTCGCATATGTATTCGCCATTTTTAACGTGTAAAAAGCCACACTTTGCAAGGGAGTTTTCAAGCGCTTTTTCAAGCTCGTAATCGCCTTGGTTTATATGGTTATACAGAACACACACAGCGTCATATATCTGTTGTAATTTTTTGTGCCTTGCCACTAATGATTTGCTCTTAAAAAAGCCTATCATAGAGCTTGAAAAAACAATCATGACAATGCCCATAAGTTTAAACATAATCACACTTTTTTAACTCCTTAACGGGTATAATTTCTATACTTTCCCCTATTTTTTGAGATAAAACCGCAATATTTAAAACGACATTGCAGTCAATTAATTTTTTTATAATTTCTCTATTTAAAAGGTCGTGTTTATCACTAACGTGTGCCGTAGTTATTATGCTTACACCCGCATTAAAACAGCCGCTTACACTTTTAAGCTCGGCAGTGGTGCCGATTTCATCAAAAGCTATAAATTGCGGAAACATTGTGCGAAGTGCAATCTCGGTGCCTGTAGATTTACTTTCAGTACGTAAAACGTCGGTATTTACACCCAAATCGAGTCCTCCTCCACCCGAAATTTCACCACGACTGTCTATTACCGCAACACGATAATAATTGCCGTCTGCCCCACTTGACAGAAGTCGAACCAAGTCACGAAGTATTGTGGTTTTTCCGCAACCGGGCGGTCCTGCTATAAGCAAACCGCCCCTTGCGTATGGCAATAATTGCCTTGCGCAATCAAAAATTTGTCGGGCGATTCTTATATTTATTGACTGCACCGACACAAGCATTCCCTCGGCATTAAAAACGCCGCAAACCCCCGCTCTACCGCCGTTTTGCAGAGATATAAAGCCCTGTTTTATTTCATTTTCGTAAAGATAAATTGAATGTTTGCAAAGCAACGACAAAGTTTTTGTGACGTCGTCTTTTGATGCAATTAAAACGTTACTTTTTTGCGTGTTACAAACCGTACTGTCATGGCATACAAAAACCGTTTTGCCCGATACGGTAAGACATACCGGAAGTCCTGCACGCAGGCGTATTTCTTCACACCTTTGCTTGATTTCATCGGGTATAAATATAAGTGTTCTTTTTAAATTTTCCGCAATTTGCAAGACCACGTCATCAAATTCCATTTTAACTACCGCCTTTTAATTTAAATCTATGTAAGGCAAGTCCAAAATAGAACAAAAAAACAACCGTAAACTCCCAAAAAGAGTTTACGGTTGTAGTTTTTAAAAAATTATTCGTCGTCAGGCATATCCCAGTTGTGCCATATTGCCTGAACGTCATCATTGTCTTCAAGCATATCGATAAGCTTTTCCATTTTGGTTTGCATATCGGGGTCATCAATGGCAGTCATTGTGCCGGGTATGTACTGAACCTCGGCAGAAAGGAAACTGTAACCCTGTTCCTCTAACGCATCACGAACGGCACCCAAATCGTTAGGCTCGGTTGTAATTTCGAACACGTCACCGTCAAAGCTAAAGTCTTCGGCACCTGCTTCAAGAGCGGCCTCCATAACGGTGTCTTCATCAAGGCCTTCACCCTCGATTGCGATTACACCCTTACGCTCAAACATAAACATTACCGAACCGCTTTGACCCAAGTTGCCGCCGCATTTATCAAAATAATGACGCATTTCACCCGCTGTTCTGTTACGGTTGTCGGTAAGTGTTTCTACCACAACGGCTACACCGCAAGGGCCGTAACCCTCGTAGATAAGATCTTCGTAATCATTGCCGCCTGCTTCGCCTGCCGCCTTTTTAATAATACGCTCAATATTATCGTTTGGCACGTTGTTTGCCTTTGCCTTTGCGATAGCATCCTTAAGCTTGCTGTTTTCCTGTGGGTTAGGGCCACCCGCCTTAACTATTACTGAAATTTCACGACCAATTTTGGTAAAGATTTTTGCCTTTGCCGCATCGGTTTTTTCTTTTTTGCGCTTAATATTGTTCCATTTTGAATGTCCTGACATAAATTTTACCTTCTTTAAAGTTCATTTTTAACTTTGATATTTTATCACAAATCTTTGTTCTGTTCAAGTGCTTTTTCAAAAATGAGTTCAATATCGCTAAGTGACGATATTTCACCGCACATACGCCTGAGCGCCGCCGAGCCTCTAAGCCCTGTAAGATACCACGCAGTATGCTTTCGTGATTCTAAAATAGCGGTACGGGGTTCTTTATATTTATGCATAAGCTTTATCTGTTCAAAACAAGTTTTAAAACGTTCTTCAAGTGTTGGCGCAGTGTAATTTCTGCCTTCAAAAAAAGCGTTTATTTCCTCAAAAACAAAGGGATTTCCCTGTGCGCCACGGCCAACCATTACGTAGTCGCAACCCGTGTATTCGTACATAAATTTTGCGCTTTTGGCGTCAGACACGTCACCGTTTGCTATAACGGGGATTTTTACTGCTTTTTTAACGTCACGAATTATATCGTAATTTACGGGCGGAGCGTACATCTGCTTACGGGTTCTGCCGTGAACGGTAATTGCCGCAGCCCCTGCCGCTTCACACATACGGGCAAGCTCTACTGCATTAAGATTATCGTTATCCCAACCTGCACGCATTTTAACGGTAATGGGCACGTTGGAAACCTTTACAACCTCTTGCACAATTTTTGTGGCAAGCTCCGGTTCTTTCATAAGCGCACTGCCGCCGCCGTGACCTGCAACCTTTGGTGCGGGACAACCCATATTTATATCTATAAAATCGGGGTTTAACGTTTCTGCTCTAAGTGCCGCTTGCGCCATTATTTCGGGGTCACGTCCAAAAAGCTGTGAAGCGCATATTGCATCGCTTTTAAAGCATTCAAGCAATCGTGCTGACTTTTTGTCGCCTTGCATAACGCCACGGGCGCTTGTAAGCTCGCCAACCGTAAACCCTGCGCCGTACTTAGCACATATTTCTCTCATTGCTCTGTCGGCAACACCTGCCATAGGAGCGAGAGCAGCAAATCCTTTAATTTCAACGTCTTTTATCTTCATAACAAGGTCGATTATACAAGAAAATGAACATTCTGTCAATTTTTTAAAATTTATGGTGACAAATTAATACTTAGATGTTATAATATATATACTTATATGCTAGAAGGAGAAATGGCGTTTTGAAACTGCTTGCAATTGACGGAAACAGTATAATAAACCGTGCCTTTTACGGAATAAAGTTGCTATCCACAAAGGATGGTCAGTATACTAATGCTGTTTATGGTTTTATAAACATACTCAATAGATTGCTTGAAAAAGAAAATCCCGACTGCGTAGCAGTTGCCTTTGACCTTAAAGCGCCCACCTTTCGCCACAAAATGTATGACGCCTATAAAGCGGGTCGTCACGCAATGCCCGATGAACTGCGAGGTCAGTTTCCTATCCTAAAAGAATGGCTTACCCTTGCAGGATACAGCTATATTGAATGTGAAGGCTTTGAGGCCGACGATATTTTAGGCACCCTTGCGCACAATGCTAACGTTAGCGGCAACAGTTGTGTTATTGCTACAGGCGACCGTGACTCACTGCAGCTTGTGTCCGACAATACACGTGTACTGCTTACCGTTACAAAAATGGGGCACCCTGAAATTACCGACTACACCGTACAGAAGTTGTTTGAGGATTACGGCCTTACCCCAAACGAAATGATAGAACTTAAATCGCTTATGGGTGACTCGTCGGATAACATTCCCGGTGTTGCCGGCGTTGGTCAAAAAACTGCGACCGACCTTATAACAAAATATCACAGTATTGATTATATCTATGAGCATCTTGACGAGCTTGAAATTAAAGACGGCGTGCGCACAAAACTTGCCTCCGGCAAAGACAATGCATTTTTAAGCCGCACTCTTGGTACCATAAGCACCGATGCCCCCATTGATACCGATATTTCAAGCTATAAAATCACCGATGGTGATAAATCGGCGCTTGCCACTCTTATGACCCGACTTGAATTTTTTAAGTTAATGGACAAAATGGGTATTACCCCAAGTGCCGCTAACGCTGACACAAAAGAGGTCTGCGATACTTGTTTCAAAATCGGTTCTGCCGCCGATATAAAAGAAACTGCCGACATTTATATTGCCGAAAATGGCTTAGCCGCCGTTAGCGGTAATACTGTTTGTTCACTTAATGAGGTAGAATTACAGGCTGTTTTAGAAAACGAATTTATAACCAAACGAGTTTACGATTATAAGAACCTTTTCAAAAAATATTCAAATATAAAATCAGTTACTTTTGATGCTATGCTTGCGGCATATCTTTGTAACCCGTCAGCAAGCGATTATTCTGTTTTACGTCTTATTGCCGAATACGGCACAGAAGTACAAATTGAAAACTGCAATGATGAAGTATTAATCTCTGCGGCACAGTTTACTATGTGCTGCAATTCGCTTACCAAAGCACTCGAACAAAGCGGTCAACTCGAACTTCTTTTAAGTATTGAACTGCCGCTTGCACGTGTGCTTGGCAGTATGGAGCGTGTTGGTTTTCTTGCCGATTTTGACGGTCTTGCCGAACATTCAAAAGTTTTACAACAAAGAATTGATGCTCTAACGGGCGAAATATACTCCCTTGCAGGTGAAGAATTTAATATAAATTCGCCCAAACAACTCGGTCAAATTTTATTTGTCAAGTTAGGGCTTCCTGCAAAAAAGAAAACCAAAAGCGGTTTTAGTACAAATGCAGAAGTGCTTGAAGAACTGCGTTATGATTTCCCGATAGTTGAACTTATTTTACAATATAGACAACTCGCAAAACTAAAATCTACCTATTGTGACGGTCTGCTTGCCTGCCGTGGTGTTGACGGAAGAATTCACTCTACCTTTAACCAGACCGAAGCACGTACAGGTCGAATCAGTTCACTTGAACCCAATCTTCAAAATATTCCTGTGCGTACCGAAGAAGGTAGAATATTACGTAAATTCTTCATTGCACGTGAAGGCTACGTGCTTTGCGATGCCGACTATTCACAAATAGAATTGCGTGTGCTCGCAAGTATGGCGCAGGACCCCGTTATGATAGATGCCTTTAAAACCGATACCGATATTCACACCGTAACGGCTTCTCAGGTTTTTAATATCCCAATTGATATGGTATTACCCATAATGCGTAGTCGTGCAAAGGCTGTTAACTTTGGTATTGTTTACGGCATAGGTGCCTTTTCACTTGCAAAGGACATTGGCGTAAGCCGAAAAGAAGCCGACACCTATATCAAAAATTATCTTGAAACCTATAAGGGAATTGCCACCTATATGGATAAAACAATTGCCGATGCAAAACGTGACGGATATGTCTCTACCCTGTTTGGCAGAAGACGTTATCTGCCCGAGCTTTCGGCATCTAACGGTATGCTTCGTGCCTTTGGCGAACGTGTAGCACGCAACGCCCCGATACAGGGCACAGCCGCCGATATTATTAAAATTGCTATGATAAAGGTAAGCGACCGTCTGGCAAAAGAACTCCCAACTGCAAAACTTATTTTGCAGGTACACGACGAACTTATAGTTGAGTGTGAAGAAAAAGATAAAACTGCCGTTTGTAAAATTCTTGAAGAAGAGATGTCATCTGCGGCAAATTTGGCAGTAGAACTTAAGGTTGATGCCCACAGCGGCAAAAACTGGCTCGAGGCAAAAGACTGATGAGTGAAATTAGAATAGATATTGCCACAAAAAACGATATTGCAGAAATAGCAAACATTGAAATGCTGTCATTTTCAACACCTTGGAGTGAAAACGCAATAAGCGAATCAATGTCTGCCGGAACCTGCTTTTACGTAATCCGTAAAAACGATACTGTCGCAGGTTATATGGGGCTTTCTAAAATTGCAGGTGAAGGGTATGTTACCAATATTGCTATACTGCCCGAATACCGACAACAAGGTCTTGGAAAATTATTGCTCCAATATGTAATAGAAAATTCAATATCAGAGCTTGAATTTATCTCGCTTGAAGTACGTCAATCAAACACCCCCGCCATATCGCTATATAAAAGCTTTGGCTTTGAAAAAGTGGGACTTAGAAAACGTTTTTATACCAATCCTTTAGAGGATGCCATAATTATGACAAAAAATTTCATTTAACATTTTGGTGATTTAATGATAATTTTAGCAATTGAATCGTCTTGCGACGAAACATCGGTAGCAATAACCGATGGACGCAAAATACTTTCAAATATAATATCTACACAAATAGCCGAGCATAAAATTTACGGCGGTGTTGTGCCCGAAATTGCATCACGCAGACATACCGAAGCTATCTCTAAGGTGTGTGATCAGGCATTAAACACAGCCGGCATTACATACAATGATATCGATGCCGTTGCCGTAACCTTTGCTCCCGGTCTTATTGGCGCTTTGTTGGTTGGCGTTAACTTTGCCAAGGGCTTGAGTTTTGCGCTTCAGGTACCGCTTATTCCGGTTCATCATCTGCGTTCCCATATTGCAGCAAACTATATAGAAGCGCCCGAACTAAAACCGCCTTTTATGTGTCTTACGGTATCGGGCGGTAATACCATTATTACCGAGGTTACCGATTATACCAAATTTACCCCCGTTGGCAGAACCACCGATGATGCCGCAGGCGAATGCTTTGACAAAACGGCACGTGCGCTCGGTCTTTCGTATCCGGGTGGCGTAAATCTTGATAAAATTGCAACCGTTTCCGACACACAAAAATATCCTCTTCCCACCCCACACACTGAAAACGAATATGATTTTAGTTTTTCTGGACTAAAGACCGCAGTAGTAAATCTTGTTCATAACAAAAACCAAAAGGGCGAAGATATTGACACTCCTGTTCTTGCCGCTACCATAAGACAAAAGGTTTGCGACATACTTATTGCTAAAACACTGTCAGCAACCGAAAGCAAGGGTTACAAAACACTTGTTATGGCGGGCGGTGTTTCGGCTAATTCGGAGCTTCGCACACGCATGCAACAAGAGTGCAACAAGCGAGGTATTACTCTTTATTATCCACCTCTTAAATATTGTGGTGACAATGCCGCTATGGTTGGAGTACAAGGATATTACGAATATCTTGACGGCAATATCTCGGATGCATCACTTAACGCTATTGCAACCTTGCCCATCAATTACAGATAACCGGAGATTTTTATATGCAAAACCCAAAACTACTTATAATTACTAATCCCTATTCGGGAAAAGGAAAAATAAAAACCGATCTTCTTACGATTGTTCAGATATTTTCAGATGCAGGATATGACGTTACCGTTTATCCAACCAAGCATCAGGGAGATGCCGTTGTAAAGGCGCAGTCGTTAGATCAAAACGATTATGACCGCATAGTCGTTTGTGGCGGTGACGGTACCCTTAACGAAGTAATCACAGGCATTATGCGAAAAGGACTAAAATGCACGTTAGGATATATACCGTATGGTACGCTTAACGAATGGTCATCAAGCCTTAATATATCACGCAATGCTAAAAAAGCGTCAAACGATATACTGTCAGGTTGCGAGCTTGACCTTGATATCGGTAAGTTCGATGACAGATATTTTTCGTATACAGCCTCATTTGGTGCATTTACCGAAGCCTCTTACTCGGCGCCGCAAGAGGTAAAAAACGTGTTAGGTCAGGCTGCTTACTTTTTTGAAGGAGTTAAAAGCCTTAGCAACATAAAACCTCTTCACCTAAAATTTATATGTGACGATCGTGAAATAGAGGATGATTTTCTGTTTGGTGCAATATCAAACTCTATGTCGGTTGGAGGAATAGTTAAATTCAAAGATTCTATAGTAAATTTAAATGACGGAAAATTTGAAGTTTTATTAATCAAAAATCCAAATTCAATAATTCAGTTTCAATCGATTGTTGACGGAATTTTAAGCAAAGAATTGGATTGCAACGGAATTGAATTTTTCCAAGCCAGTAAGATTGAGGTTATAGGCGGAGAAAATGTTCCCTGGACGCTTGACGGCGAGTTTTCACCCGGCAAGGAAGTTGTTACCCTTAAAAATATGCATTCTGCACTACATCTTGTAGTACCCTGTAACAAGAAAAAGATATCAAATAAAAATTAAGGAGTTTATGTATGTTTACAAGAGATATAGGAGTTGACCTTGGCACCGCCAATACGTTAGTTTGTGTTAAAGGTAAAGGAATAATAATGCGTGAGCCTTCGGTTGTGGCATACGATGTAAGAAACGATGCCGTTCGTGCCGTAGGACAAGAGGCTAAGGAAATGATTGGCAGAACACCGGGGTCTATTGTAGCGGTTCGCCCACTTAAAGACGGCGTTATTGCCGATTTTGATGTAACTGCGGCAATGCTTAAACGTTTTGTAAGTGAGGCGCTCAAAGGTTCATTCTTTTCACGTGTTCGTATGGTTATATGTATACCTACCGGTGTAACCGAGGTTGAAAGCCGTGCGGTTTACGATGCAGCAAAACAGGCAGGCGCTTACGATGTTGACCTTATCGAAGAACCAATGGCTGCAGCGGTTGGCGCCGGACTTCCGGTAGAAGAAGCAACCGGTAATATGATTGTAGACATTGGTGGTGGTACAAGCGAAATAGCTGTTATTTCACTTGGCGATATTGTTACATCACAATCTCTCCGTATTGCAGGCGACGACCTTGACGAAGCTATTATTAACCATATGCGTAAAAAGCATAATCTGCTTATAGGTGAACGCACTGCCGAGCAAATAAAAATTGATATAGGCTCTGCAAAGCCCTATGAAGATGAAACTTCCATTGAAATAAAAGGCAGAAACGTTGTTGACGGCTTACCCAAAAATGTTACTATAACATCTAAAGAAGTACGTGATGCTATGACAGATACCATAATGCAAATTATAGATGCCATACGCTCTACACTTGAAAAAACTCCACCTGAGCTTTCTGCAGATATTATAGATAGCGGAATAACTCTCACCGGTGGCACAGCGTTGCTTCGTGGTCTTGCCGAGCTCATTGCCGAAGAAACCGGTATGCCTGTAAGCATTGCGGCAAACCCGCTTGATTGCGTGGTTTTAGGCGCCGCTAAACGACTTGAAGCCGACAAAGGTTTCCAAAACTATGTTTTCCGCAGAGGAAAGAGATTCAGATAAATTTAAGGAGAAATAAAAATGCGTTTTTTTCTTCGCAGCAGACAGTTTAAAATAATTGTTGCGATTGTTTGTGTCATTGTTGTGGCAACTGCATCATTCGGTATTTTTGCTAAACGTATGTCACCACAAACCGATATTGCAAACACAATAATAGCACCTTTTAAGACAATATTTTCCGATGTATCAAACGCTGTGATTGGTATCGTTAACAACTATTCAAGCGGAAGTCGACTCAGCCTTGAAAACGCTGAACTTAAGGCAGAGATAGACAAAATGCGAGAGCAGATTGCTGATTATGAGGATGTTTCACAGCAAAACGAATTTTATAAAGAATATCTTGGAATAAAAGACACTAATCCCGACTTTGTTTTTACCGATGCAACCGTTATTTCAAGAGACCCCGACGATCCATTTGGAAGCTTTACAATAAACAGAGGCTCTGCATCAGGCATTGCAAAATATGATCCGGTAATCACCGGTGCCGGTGTTGTAGGCTATGTAACCGAAGTAGGTCTTACCACCTGTAAGGTAACAACCATACTAAGTCCCGACATAACACTTGGTGCACTCGACAACAGAACTAAGGATTCAGGAATTGTAACGGGTTCTCTCTCTTTTGCGCAAAACGGATTTTGTCAGTTTGCAAATTTGGCACGCTCTTGTGGTGTTGCCGTAGGCGACTATGTGGTCACTTCGGGTGAAGGAATTTTTCCTGAAGGCTTGCTCATAGGCACCGTATCCAATGTTGGTATTGACGAAAAAAACAATGCAATCTATGCCGAGATAAAACCCTTTGCAGAAATTGATGAGATTCGTAATGTTATGATAATTACCAATTTTGAAGGACAGGGCGGAATAAAGGCTGAGGGTGGTAATTAGCCCTATGAAAAGCCAAAAAAGTATTTTTAAATTAAGACTTATAAACACCTTTATTTTTATTCTTTTGTTGTGCATCCAATATAATGGTGTTTTTAACATTAAAATAGCTCAGGCAAGCCCATTGCTGTTTCTTGCCTTGCTTGTGGCTTTGTGTATGTTTTGTTCAGAACTCACTGCCGCAGTTTCAGGCGTAATACTGGGCATTTTTGTTGATACTGTCACATCAACTCTTCCCGGATTTAACGCTATATTATTACCGCTTTTGGGGCTTGCTATAGCACTTGTTGTAAGGTATTTGTTTAATAATAATATTTTTTCTGCCATTGCACTCTGTGCTGTTTGTTCTACCCTATATTATCTGTTGCGATGGATATTTGGGTTTGCTTTTAGCTCTTCGCTTGCAGAAAATCTGACCTATCTTTTGCAAACAGCACTTCCTTCCGTTTTATACACAGCTATATTTATCATACCGTTTTATTATCTTGAAAAGGCATTGTACAAAAAGTTTTATAAATAATTAAAACATAAAAGCGAGGTGACTTTAAATGCCGTTTACAAAAAAGCATCAGACTACACTTACCGTTTTGTCAATAATACTAGTTATTGTGTTGATTATTTACTCTGCCCGTATATACTCAATACAAATAATTAATTCTTCAAAATATTCTTCAAACGCAAAGGGCAGTACTGCCTCACGCACGGCAGTTCTTAAAGCACCCCGAGGAGAGATTTTAGACCGCTACGGCAGACAGATTGCCGCCAACCGTGACGGATACAATATTGTTTTCAACAAAGCCTACGTTAAAGAAAACATCAATGATATAATCTTAGTTTTGACCAATCTTTTGGATGAAAAGGGTGTTGAGCATAAGGACAAGCTACCGCTTGAGTATCAGTCACCATACGGTTTTAAGGCGGATGAGTCCACCGAAAAGCTAATCAAAACATTAGATTTAGCAGATTATGCCACTGCAGAGAACTGTCTTACACGACTTATTGAACGCTACGAGCTGGAAAACTACACACTTGACCAGCAACGAAAGATTGCCGGTGTGCGTTATAGTATGGAAATAGAAGATTTCTCTATTTCTTATCCTTATACCTTTGCCGAGGATATTCCTACCGAGCTTATGCGTAAAATATCAGAATCCAACTTTATGTTAGACGGTGTTTCGGTAGAGGTTGTTCCATTCAGATATTATCCGGATACTTCGCTTGCTGTAAATCTTATAGGTACCGTTGGCCCGATTTTTGAGGAAGACTGGGCAGAAGGCGAAAATTACAAAGAACGAGGATACGCTTTTGATGACAAGGTTGGCAAAAGCGGTATTGAATATTATGCCGAAGAACATTTGCGTGGAACCGACGGCGAAATCACATATTACCTTGATGACAAGGGCAATATTGTTGATAAAGAAATCACTAAAAACGTTATTCCCGGAAAATCGGTAATGCTTACACTTGATGCTAAAATGCAACGCACTGTGCAGGACGCATTAGCAAAAACAGTAAAAGAATTACAAAGTAAGGGTGGTACAGCCCGTGCAGGTGCCGCAGTTGTAATTGATATTAACACCGGCGGTGTTATCACGTCAGCTAACTACCCTACCTATGATACTGCAACCATGTCAGAAAACTATGACGCTTTACTTGCCGACCCATCAATGCCGCTTACCGACCGTGCTTTTCAGGGTGTGTATCCCATTGGTTCTACCATAAAGCCAATTGTTGCGGCAGCGGCGCTTGAAAACAATCATTATAATCTTGGTGAAACAATCTTTTGTGCAAAAGATTATAAATATTTTGACGACTACCAACCAAGTTGTATGCACTATCATAAAGATATGGGGCTTACAGCGGCGCTTTCAAAAAGCTGTAACTACTTTTTCTTTGAACTTGGTCGTCGTGTCGGTGCTCTGACACTTACCGATTATTATAAACAATTTGGTCTTGGCGTTAAAACCGGTGTTGAAGTTAACGATAGCGCAGGAATTTTGGTTGAACCTACATCCAATGGTTTCGGCGGTGATACATTACAGATTTCTATTGGTCAGATGAACGCCTTTACCCCGCTTCAGCTTTCAAATTACGTTGCCACCTTTGCCAACGGCGGCACACATTACAAAGTAACCCTGATTAATAAAATAATTTCTTATGATATGACTAAGGTTTATGACGACTGTAAACCTACGGTGGTAAATACGGTAAGCCTAAAAGACAGTACCATTTCCGCTATAAAGGAAGGTATGCTTTCGGTTACTGTTGACGGTACAGGTCAGGCAGCGCTTGGTGATTATCCTATAAAAATAGGCGGTAAAACCGGTACTGCACAGGTTAAAGGCAAGGCCGATCACTCCACATTTGTTTTGTTTGCGCCTTATGACAACCCTGAAATTGCTATATCCGTGGTGCTTGAACACGGCGCTTCAGGTTATGCATCGGGTACACTTGTAAGACAAATTCTTGACTCATACTTCGCTTCATCAGATAACAACGTTTCAGACATTCCACCTTTTACTGTAATTGGTTGATTTAAATTGACATAAAATATCTTTTGTGATAAAATACTGTGATAATACGTCAAAAGGCAGGTGACAACACGATATGGGAATTTGTTTAGCCACTACTTCGGGCAAAGGCGGCACAGGCAAATCAACCGTTTCTTGCGGTTTGGCAGTCGCTTTTTCTAAACTTAACAAAAAGGTTTTGCTGGTAGATATGGACGAAGGACTTCGCTGTCTTGATATGCTTTTAGGTGTGGATGAAAAGATTGTGTTTGACCTTGCAGATATTTTAAACGGCACACCTATTTTGGATGCCACATATACGTTGTCACAAGACACTAACATAAACGTAATACCTGCGCCTCGCCATATTGGTAATATTGACTACAACGCTTTTTGTGATTTTGCCACACGTGCAAAAACAATGTTTGATGTTGTAATCTTTGATTTTCCTGCCGGTCTTGATTTTTCACTATATTCAGCAATCGGTGAAGACGTACAGTTTTTAACGGTATGTAATCCCGATCCCGTATCGGTAAGAGATGCCGCTGCAGTTTGCGCATCCTTACCAAAAACGTTGAAAGACCCCAGACTCATAATAAACCGTTTTGACGCAGAATATATTAAAAAGAAGATATATAATAATATAGATGATATAATAGATATATCAGGTTTCAGACTTATAGGTCTTGTTCCGCAAAGCAAAGAGCTTATGTTGCTTAGCGTTACACATAAAATTTCAAAAAAATCAAAGGCATTTAAAGCTCTTTACCGTATAGCCAAAAGGCTTTGCGGTGATGATGTACGACTGCCTAAAATTAAAAAAATATAGTTAAAAATTATAAGGGGGCAACTTTAATGACAATTGCTTTAATCGCACACGACGCAAAAAAAGAACTTATGGTTCAGTTTTGCATTGCATATTGCGGCATTTTAAGCCGACACAACCTTGTATCAACAGGTACAACGGGTAAAACCGTGTCTGAAGCTACAGGTCTTGAAATCACCCGCTTTTTAGCAGGTGCTCAGGGTGGCGCACAACAAATCGCTTCTCGCATAGGTTGTGATGAAATTGACCTTTTATTGCTTTTCCGTGACCCACTCACACCAAAGCCAAGCGAACCCGACGAACAGGCTCTTTTACGTCTTTGCGACGTGCACAACATTCCGGTTGCAACAAATATCGCAACTGCAGAGGTACTTGTTCACGGCCTTGAGCGTGGCGATCTTGATTGGCGTGAAATTCTTAAAAATTCATAATAAAAGATATAAGGAAGTTATTTAAAAATGGCAGAAATTAACCGTGCTATAAAAGGCACGAACGATATGTTACCCTCCGACTCACACAAGTTTCAGTTTGTAGAGGGCAAAATGTTAGAAATAGCATCTTTTTACGGTTTTCGTGAAATACGTGTCCCTGTTTTTGAACATACCGAAGTTTTTCAGCGCAGTGTTGGCGACACCACCGACGTTGTTCAAAAAGAAATGTACACCTTTGATGATAAAGGTGGTCGCTCCATAACGTTGCGTCCCGAACTTACTGCAGGTGTTGTTCGCAGTGTTATTGAACACGGACTTGTAAACGGAGCATTACCTGTGAAGGTGTGTTACGTTGGCGGTTGTTACCGCTACGAAAAACCACAGGCAGGCAGACTGCGTGAATTTCATCAGTTTGGTGTGGAGTGCTTTGGCGCCGCATCCCCTGCCGCCGATGCCGAGGTCATATCCTTAGGACTTCAGGTGCTTGAAACTGTTGGTATTAAAAATATTTCACTCGAAATTAACTCTATCGGATGTCCCGAGTGCCGTAAAAATTACCACAAGGCACTTAGCGAATACTTTGCTTCACATATAGATACCCTTTGTGAAACCTGTCGTGACAGGCTTTCCCGCAATCCTATGCGTATTCTTGACTGTAAATCACCCGTTTGCTCTGCATTAGCCAAGGACGCACCAAAGGTTATCGACTTTTTGTGTGACGAATGTCAAAATCACTTTGACGGCGTCAAGGCACATCTTGATGCCGCAGGCATTAAATATACCGTTAACCCGCAAATTGTTCGTGGACTTGACTACTATACAAAAACTGTATTTGAATTTGTGTCGGGCGATATCGGCGCACAGTCAACCGTTTGCGGTGGTGGCAGATATGACGGGCTTGTGTCCCAAATGGGTGGACCTGCCGTTCCGGCATTAGGCTTTGGAATGGGTATAGAGCGACTTATGCTTGCTTTACAAAACCAAAATACAGAGTTCCCCGAAGCCAAAAAATGTGATATATACATTGCCCCAATGGGTAATGCTGCGGCAATTAAGGCAACGGCACTTTGTACTGCACTTCGTCGTGACGGTTTTGAAGCTCAGTGTGACGTTTGTGGTCGTGGGCTTAAAGCACAAATGAAATATGCCGACAAAATCGGCGCACTTTACAGCACCGTTATTGGTGATAATGAAATTAGTGAGAACAAGTGCAACGTTAAAAATATGAGAACCGGCGAAATTAAGCAGATTACTCTTGATGATTTTGCCGAACAGTTTATGCAAATAAAGCTTGATGATGCATTAACTTCTTTAGAAGATACAATTATATAGAAGGTGTTTTTTTGAAACTCGATAGAATGAATGGATTAAAGCGCACCCACTACTGCGGTACGCTTACAAAAAATGAAATTGGAAACCAAGTTGTAGTTTGCGGTTGGGTACAGCGTCAACGTGACCTTGGTGCACTTATCTTTGTTGATTTGCGTGATCGCACAGGCATTGTGCAGTTAGCATTTGACGACAATACCGATCGACAGATATTTGATAAAGCATTTCAGCTTCGTAGTGAATTTGTTGTTATGGCGAAGGGTAACGTGCGTATGCGTTCTTCCATTAACACAGAAATTCCTACCGGTGAAATTGAAATAGAGGTAACCGAGCTTAAAGTGTTGGGCGAATCAAAGACCCCTCCTTTTGAAATTGTTGAAAACAGCAACGCAAAAGAGGATTTGCGCCTTAAATACCGTTATCTTGATCTTCGCCGTGCAGATTTGCAAAAGAATATTCTTATGCGTCACAAGATTGCAAAGGTTACACGTGATTACTTTGACGAAAACGGATTTATAGAGCTTGAAACACCAACCCTTATTAAATCTACACCCGAAGGTGCCCGTGACTATCTTGTTCCTTCACGTATTCATAAGGGCAGCTTCTTTGCGCTTCCACAGTCACCTCAGATGTACAAGCAACTGCTTATGCTTTCAGGCTTTGACCGCTATATGCAGCTTGCCAGATGCTATCGTGACGAAGACCTGCGTGCCGACCGTCAGCCCGAATTCACACAGATTGACCTTGAGATGTCCTTTGTTGAGCGTGACGACGTTTTCCAAATAGCCGAGGGTTACGTAAGCCGTTTGTTCCGTGAGGTGCTTGGTGTAGAAATACCTACCCCGCTACCACGTATGCGTTATGACGACGCTATGAACGACTACGGTTCAGACAAGCCTGATACACGCTTTGATATGAAGATTAAAGATATATCCGACATTGTTGAAAATTGTGGTTTTGGTGTGTTTGCCGATACGGTTAAAAACGGCGGTACAGTTCGTGCTATTACTGCGAAGGCGGCAGTTGACACATATACCCGTAAAGAGATTGACAAGCTTACCGAAGAAACCAAGGGCATTGGAGCTCGTGGCCTTGCCTTTATCCGTTGGGTAGAGGACACACCAACTTGTTCTTTTGCTAAGTTTATGACCGAGGACGAAATGTCTGCAATACTTGAGCGCACAGGTGCCCAAAAGGGCGACGTTGTGTTCATAGTTGCCGACAAAAAATCTCTTACACTTTCGGTTCTTGGCTCACTTCGTCTTATGGTTGCAAAACGTCTTGGTATTATCCCCGAAAATCAGTATAATTTCTTGTGGATTACCGAATTCCCATTCTTTGAATATAACGAGGAAACCGGCAATTGGGACGCTATGCATCACCCATTCACCTCACCTCTTGACGAGTGTATCCCCTATCTTGAAAGCAATCCCGAAAAGGTTTATGCAAACGCTTATGACCTTGTTCTTAACGGTACCGAGCTTTCGAGCGGCTCAATCCGTATAACCGACCCCGAGCTTCAAGCCCAGATGTTTAGAGCATTGGGACTTAGCGACGAAGAAGCAGAGCAAAAATTCGGCTTCCTTACAGGTGCATTCCGTTACGGTGCTCCACCACACGGCGGTATGGGTATTGGTCTTGATAGGCTTTGTATGATAATGACAGGCAGTGATTCACTTCGTGACGTTATTGCCTTCCCCAAGGTTGCAACCAGTGCCGAGCTTATGTCAGGCGCCCCAGGTCCTGTTGATGATATCCAGTTAAATGACCTTGCAATTGCAATTATAAACAACGAAAAAGAATAAAAACAAAGCATCTACTTTTAATCGAGTAGATGCTTTTTTGTTTTAGTATAATAGCTTTTTATATAATCAATAAAATTTTGTCAAAAAAGGGGTTGATTTTTTTAATATCAGTGGTATAATAGTCACTATCAATTTAATATTTGCTATATGATGTTTGCGGGAAATGACTGTTAAGTCGACCGAAGGAGTAACACTCTCAGGTGTCCGTTAGGATGAGGACCGTAAGCGGATAGCACTTTGGAGAAGCTTGATTAAATTCAAGTGCCGAAGGGGCAAAGCGTAATCGCATAAATCTCTCAGGCAAAAGGACAAAGTTTTAAATTTTACCCTTTGGGGTAATTTTGTGTGTTTGTACTTTTGTCGGACTATGCGTTTAGCATGGTCCGATTTTTATTTTGTATTATTTTAAAAGGGGATGTCAAAATGATTCTTGACAAAATTGCCGAAATAAACGGCAGTATCAACGGTGTAGTATGGGGCGTGTTTGGTTTAGCGCTTCTTGTTGGTACCGGTATTATCGTTACCTGCTGCACCAAATTCTTCCAGGTAACACATTTAGCTCACTGGTGGAAAAACACAATAGGCAGTATGTTTTCTAAAGAGGTTTTAAAGCACCGTAAAGAAAAGGGTACCATCTCACCTTTCCAGGCGCTTTGTACCGCACTTGCCGCTACAGTTGGTACCGGTAATATTGCCGGTGTTGCCGCCGCAATTTGTGTTGGTGGCGCAGGCGCAGTTTTTTGGATGTGGGTTGCCGCCTTCTTTGGTATGATGACAAACTATGCCGAAAATGCTCTCGGTATCTATTTCCGTCGCAAAAACAGCGAGGGTGAATGGTCCGGCGGCGCAATGTACTATCTGCAAGACGGTCTTGGCGGTTACGCCTACAAAGATGAAAACGGCAAATCAAGCTTTAAGGGTCTTGGTAAAGTACTTGCCGTTCTTTTCTGTATCTTTGCTATGCTTGCTTCGTTTGGTATTGGTAGTATGGGTCAGGTAAACAAAATTGTTGCTAACGTATCAGCCGCTTTTAATGTTTCCGCACTTTCATCTATCAACGTTTTTGCCGATGTTTCACTTTATGAAATTCTTTTAGGCGCTGTTATAATGATACTTACCGCTGTTATAACACTTGGTGGTGTTAAGCGTATTGCAAATGTTGCCGAAAAAATTGTACCCTTTATGGTAGTACTCTTTGTTATTGGTAGCCTTATTATCATTGGTATTAACTACGATGCAATTTTCCCTGCTTTTAAGGCAATCTTTGTTAATGCATTCAAGCCCGAGGCATTTGTTGGTGGCGGTCTTGGCGCTGTTATTATTGCTATTACCAATGGCTTTAAGCGTGGCGTTTTCTCTAACGAGGCAGGTCTTGGTTCATCGGTTATGGTACACTCTAACTCAAGCGT
This sequence comes from Acutalibacteraceae bacterium, assembly GCA_045604205.1. Taxonomy (GTDB): domain Bacteria; phylum Bacillota; class Clostridia; order Oscillospirales; family Acutalibacteraceae; genus UBA737. Next base: position 89,780 of record JAZUNQ010000028.1, on the reverse strand, counting down.
TAAAGAGCCTGTTAAACAGGGTATGTGGGGCATATTTGAAGTATTTGCCGACACAATGGTTGTTTGCACAATGACAGCGCTTGTTGTTCTTACATCAGGCGGACTTGAAGGCGGCGTATTTAACGTTGTTACCGGCGAAATACAAGAAGGACTTAGCGATGCAACTCTTGTAGGTGGCGCATTTAACGAAATCTTCCCTTGGTTTAATATTGGTCAGCGTTTTGTCGCTATTGCAATGTTCTTGTTTGCTTTTACCACAGTACTTGGCTGGTCACACTATGGCAGTAAGGCTTGGGAATATCTCTTTGGCGCAAAGACAACCATCATCTTCCGTATAATACACGTTTGCACAATTATCTTTGGTGCAGTGCTTTCTTCCTCACTCGCATGGGATATTTCAGACACATTTAACGGTCTTATGATGATACCTAACCTTATCGGCGTTCTCTTTATGTTACCGCTTGTAGTTAAAATTACAAAGAACTACGTTGACCGTAAGATTAAGAAAAAGGACGTTAAGCCAATTCTTTCTTACGACCCCGAATTACAAGCAGAAGCCGAAGCCGCAGTTGCAGCCGGCGAAGAATAGCCCTCTCTTGTATGTTCTATAAGAACATCCTGAATAAACAAACAGACGAAAGCATACGCTTTCGTCTGTTTGTTTATAATCATCTTTTTATAATATACGAAAAATCTATATAACCGTTATCGTCCCCTATTATCACATTTTCAAGTGACGGTATGTACGATATATTTGTGGTTTGGTATGCTACGGGATATATACTGTTTCCCTTAAATAATTCCTGTTGTAAAGCATCGGGCGTTGTGGCAGTAGATACTGCGGCAAAGTTTTTTGCATACTCACTAAACGAACTGCTTTTTACCGATATTGGAAACAGCGCAAACTGAAGTGTGCTCTCGCCTATTTCTTTTTGTATAACGTCGAGATTGGTTGACGGTTCAATATTTATAAAGGTGCTTAAATTTTGTTGCCAATGTCCTACTATTGCTGTAGCAAGCTCCTTTGCACCGTCTGTTTCATAGTAATACAGTGTTGACTGTGGAAACTTTTTGTCTTCCATAGCGGCTATTTGTGCCGACATTACCGACTTTGACTCGTCTATATTATATGCGGTAATTCCAACACCCTCGGCATTTATTCCCAAAATCTCGGGATATATCGATTTTGCCGCCGTAAATCCGTTTGTAAGTGCAGGAGAATAAACATCAGATGAATAACTCATTGCAAAAGCACGGCGAACTTCGGAGTTAAATTCTCGGCTTACCGTCATTACCCAACAAATGTTTTGCACGTCGCTGGTAACAAGGTTAGCCTTATTTGCCTCATCAATCTCACTGCAGGGCAAAAATGCCATATCGCTTTGCCCGTCAGCTAAACGAAAGACTTGTGTTTCGTCCTCTATACAGCTTATAAACACAGCCGCATTTTGTGCTTCAAAAACACCTGTGTATTGCTCGTTTTTGTAAATTCTTATACCAAATTCCTCTTTGTTCCATTTGGTAAGTCGGTAACTGCCGTTAGAGAGTATGCACTCGCTGTCAAGCCCGTATTTGCCGATAGAGTCTTTAAAAAACTGTTCGTTACAGGGCATTGCAACCGAGGTTGTAAGCGTTTTTAAAAAGTTTTTATCCTCTCGGCAAAGGGTTATGATAAGGGTTGTTTCGTCTAATGCTGTAACCCCAAGGGTAGAAACGTCTGCCTTGCCCGAGGCAATCTGCTCGGCATTGGCAATACAGAAAAGTCGGCTGGCAAAGGGTGCTTTAATCTTTGGGTCAACCGCACGGCGAAGACCGTACTCAAAATCGTATGCGGTAAGCCTTTCACCGTTGCTCCAGACAACGTCATCCCTTAAATTAAAGGTATATTTAAGGTTTTCATAGCTGTAGCTTTCACTTACACCGCCCATTATTGTGCCACTGCTGTCTTCACGCAGTAAGCCCTCATAAATATTGCGCACAATAAGCAGCTCGCTATCGCTTTGCGCAGTTTGTGGGTCAAGCGTTCTTGGTTTTTGCAAAAGTTCAAAATAAACAATTGCTTCCTTATATTTTTCACCGCAACCTGCAAGCAACCCCACGCATAACACAAGGCAAAGAGTTACGGCTACTATCCTTTTTAAAATTGACATTAAAATCACCTATATCTATTATATATTGAAATACAAATTATTTCAATATAAAAAAGATAGCACCCGAAAGAGTGCTACCTTTTTGTAATTGTTTTGTCACGACAGAGAACTGTCCCTTGTGTTAAACGTCCCTTGTGTTAAAGTAAAAACGCTTTTCTTATTATTTAGAAAATTTCGCTCAAGTAAATATTATACATAATCTTGGCTACTTCGCAACGTTGCGCATTGCCTTGTGGAGCAATTGTTGTTGTGTTCTTGCCGCTGATTACACCGTTTTCAATAGCCCATACAATAGCCTCCCTAGAGAACGATGACGCTTTGCTATAGTCTGTATACTGTGATGCGATTGCAGCTTCTGCACCGTCGTCAACTGATACATTCATTCCAAGGTAGTCTTTTGCATATCTGTAAAGGAATGTTACGATTTGCTCGCGAGTCATCTTATCGCCTACGCCAAACTTGCCGTTGTCGTAACCGGTTGTAATGCTTTCAGCGAGTGCCCAGTTGATTGCTGCTTCATAGTAACTACCATCTTTTACGTCCTTAAGGATACATACAACATCCTTATACTCGTCAAGGTCTGCACCTGCGAAACGAGCAAGCATTACGATAAAGTCTTGTCTTTGGATTGAATCTGTTGTACCAAACTTACCATTTAAATAGCCGCTCATAATACCTGTGCCTACTACGTATGCTACAGAATCACTATACCAATCACCTGCTCCAGCATCAGGGAACAGCATTGACGATGTATTTGCAAGCGCATAACCAATAAACTCAAAGTCATTATTAGGTATTATCTTGTATTCCACGCCTGCGATTAGAGGGTATCCACCTTTAATAGAATTGTATTTTATAGCATTTTGATTTTTATCTAAAATCAAAAAAAGTTCTTCGTTGTCGCTTGTAGGTAAAAAATTTTCTGTATCTTGTGCTAACCCCAACACAACGGCATAAACACCAGTTGTGTCTACGATTAAGTTGTCCCATGAATCAGTATACTCTAATTTTACAAATTTTAATTTAAGATATTCCGCATACGCCTGGGCATAAGACCCTTCAAATCCATATATGGTAAAACTCTTTTGGGTAGAATGTATTGCGCTATCCCCCACGCTTGTAACGCTCTCAGGTATTACTATGCTTGTGAGGTTTTTGCATTGTGGAAATGCTTCTACTCCTATTTGGGTAACACTGCTTGGTATGGTATAAGAAGTTGAACTTTTCTTTGCAGGATACTGAATTAGAGTAGTTTTATTTTTGTCGAACAATACACCGTCTAACGAAGAATAATTGTTGTTATTTATATCTACATTTATTTCTGTAAAAGAATTACAACGAAATGCCCTGTCGCCTATATATGTAACGCTGGCAGGTATTGTAACTTGAGTTAGACTATTACAATCGGAAAAAGCTTCTTCTCCTATGCTTATTACTCCATTACCAATAATTAAATTTTGGGCTCTATAACAGCCTGAAAAAGCCCCATAATCTATGCTTGTGACACTATTGGGTATTGTTATACTTTTCAGTTCTTGACAACCAAAGAAAGCTAGCCTACCTATGCTTGTAACACCATCTGGAATTGTTACGTTAGTAAGATTTATTCTATAATTAAACGCCATATCTGCGATAATTGTTGTGCCAGCTTTAATATGATATGTATTTGGAATGGTGTTTTTTGTATCAATTAAGCAACTGCCGATATATAAAACTCCATCTTTCCAGATTGATTCATCTGCATAATATGCCGTATCATTAAATGCTTGCCATCCTATTTTTTTAAGATTATCATGTAAATTAATGTTTTTTAGTGATGTGCAGCCCTGAAACGCATTCCCCTCGATAATAGTTATAGTATCAGGAATCGTAATTCCAGTAAGATTAACACAGCCAAAAAAAGCGTTGGCCTTTATTTTTGTAACCGGAAATCCATCAAATTCTGATGGTAGGATTATTTCGCCACTAATAGATTTGTTTACACCAGTTAGCGTTACCTCACCATTTTGTACCACATATGTATAATCATCTTGTATAGCATATGTTTTAAGCGAAAGCGTTCCCAATGGTAGTGCTAATACCAAAACTGCAATTGCCAAAAACACCGATAAAAACTTTTTCATAACTATATTCTCCTTGCTTTGATAAAATACTTGACTTTGTGTTTCGTCTAAACTATACATTTGTATCACCATCTTTCTAAATTAAAAAAGCACAAAAGCGACCTGTAAAAACACAGATCGCTTTAATAACATATTTCTAAACAGACCACGATCTGCTTTGCAACTTTTGTTATTTTAATCATATCTCTTTTGGAATATCTTGTCAAATAAAACTTATTGACAAAACATTACACAATTCCACAAATTAAAACATTAAAATAATATGCAAAAATTCACTTGTACTACTATTTTCCCCCCTCACACATATAGTACTCTTTTTAGGGTAAAAAGTCACAACAAGCAAGGAAAATTTTCTTTTGTTTTTTGTAAAGAAAAAAACTTGACAGACGGTATAGTTTGTGTTATAATCACTCTTGCTGTAAAGCAAAAAACTTTACAAGGGGTGCAAATATGGCAAAAGATTTAAATATCAGTACCCTGCTTGATTTTTACGGTCCCTTTCTTAGCGAAAAGCAACGTAATCTGCTACATCATTATTATAATGAGGACTTGTCGCTTAGCGAAATTGCCGAAAACGAGCAAATTACCCGTCAGGGCGTGCGTGACCTTATAAAACGTGGCGAGCTACAACTTAAAAAGTATGAGGACCAATGTGGCTGGTGCGAAAACGTTCTGGCATTGCAAAGCATTCTTGAGGGTGATAAATCCGACCGTGAAAAACTGAATATTATAAAACAAATTGCAGATAAATTTTAATTTAAATAATTCTTGATTGCGAGGTGAACAATTTGGCATTTACAAGTCTTACCGATAAATTAGGCGGTGTATTTAAAAAATTGCGTAACAAAGGCCGTCTTACCGAATCGGACGTAAAAGAGGCTATGCGTGAGGTGCGTCTTGCTCTTCTTGAAGCCGACGTTAACTACAAGGTTGCCAAGCAGTTCACCACAACCGTTACCGAAAAATGCATTGGCGCAAACGTTATGGAAAGCCTCACAGCGCCGCAAATGGTTATAAAAATTGTTAATGAAGAGCTTACCGCTTTAATGGGCAGTGAGCACGCCCGACTTAAAACCGCATCAAAAATACCAACCGTTATTATGATGTGCGGTCTTCAGGGTTCGGGTAAAACTACACACAGTGCAAAATTGGCAAAATACCTAAAATCAAAAGGTCACCGACCTATGCTTGTAGCCTGCGACATATACCGTCCCGCCGCTATAGAGCAGTTAAAGGTTGTAGGCCGACAGGTTGACACCCCCGTTTTTGAAATGGGTACCCAAAAGGTAGAAATAACAGCGCAAGAGGCTATTAAACACGCTCGTGATTACGGTCACGACTTTGTAATACTTGATACCGCAGGTCGTTTGCACGTTGATGAAGAGTTAATGCAAGAATTAAAACGCATAACCGAGTGTGTTGAGGTTAACAACATTTTGCTTGTAGTTGACTCAATGATAGGTCAGGACGCCGTTAACATTGCAAAAGCCTTTAACGACATACTTGAAATTGACGGTATTATTCTTACCAAGCTTGACGGTGACACCCGAGGCGGTGCGGCACTTTCTGTAAAAGCCGTTACAGGAAAACCAATTATGTTTGCCGGTGTTGGTGAAAAGCTTGACCAGTTAGAAGAGTTCCATCCCGAGCGTATGGCAAGTCGTATACTTGGTATGGGCGATATGCTCTCGCTTATTGAGCGTGCCGAGCAGCAGCTTGACCAAAAAAAAGCCGAAGAGGCGGCACAAAAGCTTGCCGAAAATCGCTTTGATATGAACGATTTGCTTGACCAGTTCCAGCAGATTAAAAAGATGGGCAGTTTAAAAAGTGTGCTTAGTATGCTTCCGGGTATGGAAAAACAACTCCGTGACGTTGATATAGACGACAGGCAAATGCTTCGTGTAGAGGCAATAATTCAGTCAATGACTGCAAAAGAACGTCGCAAGCCCGAAATACTAAACGCTTCCCGCCGTCGCAGAATTGCCGCCGGTTGCGGTCAGACGGTAGAGGACGTTAACCGCCTTATAAAACAGTATGAACAAATGAAAAAAATGTTTAAGCAAATGAATGGCAAGGGCAAAAAGCGTATGATGAAGGGCTTTAACCCCAATCAGTTTAATAATCTTGGTTTTTAAGAGTTAGCTCTTTTAAATAATATATAATTAATTTCTCATATGGAGGTGCAGTAAAATGGCAGTAAAAATCAGACTTCGCAGAATCGGTGCTAAAAAGGCTCCTTTCTACCGTGTTGTAGTTGCAGATTCACGTTACCCACGTGATGGTCGTTTTATCGAAGAAATCGGTTACTACGATCCTACTAAAGAACCTGCAATCGTAAACATTGACGCTGACAAGGCTAAGAAGTGGATCGGCAACGGCGCTCAGCCAACCGACACCGTTAAGGCTTTGCTTAAAAAGAACGGCGTTCTTTAATTTCTAATTTGGAGTTATAAAAATGAAAGAACTTCTTATTACCATTGCATCAGGACTTGTAGAAAATCCCGATGCGGTAACTGCAACAGTTGATGAAAAAAACGAGGAAGGCGTTACTGTATACCATCTTCACGTAGCTGAAGAAGATATGGGCAGAGTTATCGGCAAACAGGGTCGTATTGCACAGGCAATCCGTACCGTTATGCGTGCCGCTGCTAACCGTGCGCACGAAAAAATCGTTGTAGAAATCGACTAATTTTTTAAGGTAGCCGTCAGGCTACCTGTAACGCAAATCAAACCCCCGCATTTCGGGGGTTTTTACATATAATAAATTCATTATAAGACTCCCTTGTCTAAAGGGATGGCGACCACCGAAGCTGGTGGAGGGATTTTCTATCAAGTAAAGAAATCCTTAAAAAGAGGTTTTTATGAAAAAAGAATTTTTAGAAATCGGAAAAATTGTTGGTACCCACGGTGTACGTGGTATGGTTCGTATTCAGCCTTGGTCAGACGACGGCGAATTTTTGACCCATTTTAAAGCATTTTACCTTGAATGTGGCAAAACCAAAATTGAGCTGAACAAAATTACACCCCACGGCAACGTTGTAATAGCGGCTATAAAGGGTGTTGACAGCATCGAGGATGCCGAAAACTTAAGAAACAAGGTGCTTTATATTAAGCGTGACGATGCAAAATTGCCCGAAGGCAGATACTTTGTAAGCGAGATTATTGGTGCAAGTGTTTTTGATGCCGATACCGACGCTTTGCTTGGTATCTTGACCGAGGTCTCCCCTACAGGCGCCAATGACGTGTGGCACGTAAAATCGGGCGAAAAGGAATATCTTGTACCTGCCATTCCTGATGTAATTGTAAATGTTGATATTAACTCGGATACCATTAAAATTAGACCTTTAAAGGGGATTTTTGACGATGAAGATTGATATACTTACCCTGTTCCCCGAAATGTGTGAATCGGTGCTTGGTGAAAGCATTATAGGTCGTGCACGCAAGGCTAAAAAGGTTGAGCTTGAGTGCCATAATATACGTGATTTTGCTAACAATAAGCACAACAAGGTTGACGATATGCCCTATGGCGGCGGTATGGGTATGGTTATGGCGGCAGAGCCAATTTATAACTGTTATAAAAGCTTATATAACGAGGGCGAACCAAAGCCACATCTTATCTATTTATCACCAAAAGGCACTACCCTTACACAAAAAAAGGTTGTAGAACTCGCAAAGCTTGACCGTATTGTTTTGCTTTGCGGTCATTATGAGGGTGTGGACGAGCGTGTGCTTGAGGAAATTGTAGACGAACAAATCTCACTTGGTGACTTTGTGCTTACAGGTGGCGAATTACCGGCTCTTTGTCTTGCAGATGCTGTTTGCCGAATGCTTCCCGGTGTGTTAAGTGATGACCTGTGTTTTGAGGACGAAAGCCATTTTTCAGGTCTGCTTGAATACCCACAATATACCCGCCCTGCCGTGTGGAACGGTCGTGAGGTTCCCGAGGTTTTGCTGTCGGGCAATCACGCAGAAATTGCAAAATGGCGAAGACGTAAATCGCTTGAAATCACCCGTGAATTACGTCCCGAAATGTTTGAAAAAATCGAACTTGATAAGCAAGACCGAAAACTATTAGGTCTTGAAGTTGACAAGAAAAGAAAAAAATAGATACAAACCACACTATATTGTGGTTTGTATTATCATTTTAACCAAAATTGACATCTAAATTATCCAAAAAGTTGGATAAATATTAGAACTTTTTAACAAATGATTGACTACCGCATTAAATGTGGTATAATACTAACATAGCAAAGCATATTATTTTTGTTATTTAATAAATCATTTACTTTTCGAGGAGTTTTTTAAGATGTGTGTTAAAGACGTAGTAATTCAAAATCAAGTTGGTCTTCATGCCCGCCCCGCAACCTTCTTCATCCAGAAGGCAAACGAGTTCAAGTCATCTATCTGGGTTGAAAAGGATGAAAGAAAGGTAAATGCAAAGAGCTTGCTTGGTGTTCTTTCACTTGGTATTATCGGTGGCACAAGCATTAAAATCATCTGCGACGGCAGTGACGAAGCAGAGGCTATGGCAGGGCTTGTAGCTTTGGTAGAATCAGGTTTCGCTGATTAATTTCAAGTTAAAAAATTGTTGACAATGTTGCCTGACCGTTGTATAATATTTCGGTCGGGCAATGTTAATGCCTACATATTTTAATTGTGTATATTTCCGGGTGTGGCGCAGCTGGATGCTTGGGTTTCTGGGGTCCAGTGCAAAACACTTTTAAAGTTTAAATTTTAATATTTATAGTTATACACTTATCCGGGTGTGGCGCAGCTGGTAGCGCGCTTGACTGGGGGTCAAGAGGCCGCAGGTTCAAGTCCTGTCACTCGGACCAAAAATCCAAATTCAACCTTTAGGTTGGGTTTGGATTTTTTATTTGATTAGCAGTATTTTATCCCTATGGGCTCTTGACCCATGAGGGTTTTGCGTTAATAAAACAGTACGGTGTACTGTTTTTAGCAAAAAGCGGATTGTCGGGTACCGCCGCAATCAAATATCAATAATTTATTTATGCTGCTTTATTACGCTTTTTTCTTTTCTTTTGGAGTGCTTTATGTTATTATATAAACGAGATAATTTATAATATGGGGTAAATGATCGTGATTGCAAAAATTGCTGAGGAACTGTACAACAACTCAATTCAACTAAAAAGGTATAATTGCAATAAATTATTGTTTAAAAACAATCGCATATCTTTGGAAAAAGAACTTTATGAAATGCAACCACAAATAAACCAGATCATTTGTCTATTAAAAAATAATCCTGACTATTCTAATGAGCATATTAAATTAGCTATATTTATGAGCAATCAAATTACAGAATGTATATCGCTCTTAAATACAAAAGAAAAAAACTATAGAAACACGGTAAAAAAATATGTTTATGGTTTTCACAATTTACCACGTGCTTTTTTACCTTTAAGCAACTCTATGTGCATATCTCCTGATGAAGCCATAAAATATTATAAATCATACTTATAATAGACTGATAGCACCAATTACCGAATTGAACCGTTTGGTTCGGTTCGGTAATTTTCCTTTATAAAAAAATTCACAAATTATTATTGAATCAAATTTCAAAATAGTATATAATAGTCTCACAAAAAGCAAAAAGGAAGTGAAAACAGTGGCTGTAACCGAAGAAAAACTGCGTGAAAATTTTGCAAGAAACCTTACCCATTATCGTAAGGCCTTAGGTCTTACCCAAAGTGAGCTTGCCGAAAAGCTAAACTACTCCGATAAATCAATATCCAAATGGGAACGTGGCGACGGTCTTCCCGATCTTGCAGTTACTGTTGCTATTGCGGATATATTTGGTCTTACGGCAAACGATTTAATTGCCGATAAACCTCGCAAAAGGCTTATGACAACCAGAAATAAAATTATAATTACTCTGCTTTCTATTGGTGTTGCATGGCTTGTGGCAACAATTTTATTCTTCATTTGTGAAATCATTTTGCCGGGTGTTTACAACTGGTGGTTGCTTTATATTTATGCTATACCGATAAGTGCCATTGTGGGCATTGTTTTTTCTTGTATTTGGTGGAAAAAAATACATATTTTCGCATCAATCTCAACTCTTATATGGTCGATTGCATCTTGCATTATGTTAACCGTGAACTTGCTTATTGACCAACCAAGAATGTGGCTTATTTTTTTGGTTGCAGGCGTTGTACAAATACTTGCTATACTTTGGTTTTTAATAAAAAAACAATAAAAAACCCTTTCTTTACCCCGATAACTTAATATCGGGGTATTTTACTTTGCAAATTGTATTGAAAAATAAATTAATATCGGTTATAATACAAAATTAGGAATTACTAATATCAAGGAGATTAGCATATATGAAACTCGGTATGGTGGGGTTGCCCAACGTTGGTAAATCAACCCTTTTTAATGCAATAACAAATGCAGGCGCTCAGTCGGCGAACTATCCATTTTGCACAATTGAGCCAAATGTTGGTATGGTAAGCGTACCCGATGCTCGTCTTGAAAAACTTGCTGAAATATATAACCCCGATAAATTTACCCCTGCAGTAATTGAATTTGTTGATATAGCAGGTCTTGTAAAGGGCGCATCAAAAGGCGAAGGCCTTGGCAACAAGTTTTTAAGCAATATTCGTGAGGTTGACGCAGTAGTTCATGTGGTTCGTTGTTTTGAAAGCACCGATATTATCCATGTTGAAGGCTCGGTTGACCCACTTCGTGATATTGAAACAATCAACCTTGAGCTGATACTCTCCGATATAGAAATTGCTCAGCGCCGTCTTGACAAAGCCACCAAAGCGCTAAAGGGTGACAAATCTATGCAGGCAGAGGTTGACTTTTTAAAACGTCTTATTGCACATTTAGAAGAGGGCTTGCCTGCACGCTCGGTAGAGATTACAAGCGATACTGATGCGGATGTTTTGGCTACCACTTCCCTACTTTCTGCAAAGCCTGTCATTTATGCTTGCAATATGAGTGAAGATGATTTCAAAAACGGAATTGATGCAAATGACGGTTATAACGCAGTTAAAGAGGCTGCTGCAAAAGAAAACGCCGAAATATTACCTATTTGTGCGGCATTAGAGTCCGAGCTTGCAGGTCTTGATGATGAAGAAAAAGCAATGTTTCTTGAAGACTTAGGCTTAGAGCGTTCAGGTCTTGACCGTATGATTCAAAAATGTTACAGTCTTTTAGGTCTTATTTCATATCTTACTGCCGGTAAGCCTGAGGTTAGAGCCTGGACAATAGAAAAAGGCACAAAGGCTCCACAAGCGGCAGGCAAAATTCACACCGACTTTGAACGTGGATTTATTCGTGCCGAGGTTATCGCATACGATGACTTTATGGCTTGTGGTGGCAATATGGTTACCGCTAAAGAAAAAGGTCTTGTTCGTAGCGAAGGCAAAGAATACGTTATGAACGACGGCGACATTGTTCTTTTCAGATTCAACGTTTAATTTATAATTATTATTTAAAGTGAGGTGACACACCGTGGAAAATTTTTTGCGCAGAACCTGGGCAGAAATTGATGAAAAAGCCCTGCTTCATAACTTTGAAATTATAAAGCAAACTGCAAATAGCAAAATTTGCGCCGTTGTAAAGGCTAACGCCTACGGTCACGGTGTAGAAATTGTTGCCCCTGCGTTACAAAAAGCCGGAACCGACTTTTTTGCCGTATCTAATATAGAGGAAGCGGTCGAACTTCGTGAAATTGGTATTACAAAACCAATTTTAATTTTGGGCTATACCCCGTGTGAGTATGTATGTGAACTTGAAAAACATGATATTTCACAATGTGTGTATTCATTAGAATATGCAAAAGAGCTTTCAAATGAAGTAGCTTCTTATAACTCTAAAATAAAAGTTCACTTAAAGCTTGATACCGGTATGTCACGCATTGGATTTGATTGCCGCAGTGACAGTCTTGACGGTATAGACGATGCTATAAAAGCCGCAAATTTTGACGGATTTGAAATTGAAGGAATTTTCACCCATTTTGCTGTATCTGACCGAAATGCAGATCAAGAGGATGGCTTCACGTCCGAGCAATATAATCGTTTTTGTAAAGCAATTGATGTTTTAAAATCGCATAATATTGACCCTGAGTATAAGCACTGTTGCAATTCGGCGGCACTTTGTCAAGATAATGATAAGCATCTTAATATGTGCCGAGCAGGTATCATACTTTACGGTCTTACTCCTTCGGCTGACCTTCATTTGCAACAAGATTTTATACCTGTTATGAGTTTTAAATCGGTAGTCTCTCAGGTAAAGGTTATAAAACAAGGCGATACCGTAAGTTATGGCCGCACCTTTAAAGCCAATAAAGATATAACCGTTGCAACCGTTAGTGCAGGATATGCCGACGGCTATTCCCGACTGCTTTCAAATAAAGCTGAGGTAATTATAAACGGCCGGCGTGCAAAAATTATTGGCCGTGTTTGTATGGATCAATTTTGTATAGATGTAACCAATATTCCCGACGTTAAGCGTGGAGATGAGGTTTTGCTGTTTGGTGGCGATTTATCTGTAGAAGAATTAGCCGAGACAATTGGTACAATAAACTACGAATTAGTTTGTGCGGTTTCAAGCCGTGTTAAAAGAATAAAAAAAGAGCAGTAATACCAAGGGGTATTATTGCCTTTTTTGTATAAGAAAGGATTTTTATGAAAAAATACATTCTTACTTTAGACGAAGGAACAACCAGCGCCAGAGCTATTATATTTGATAACGAGGGCAATATTGTATCTTTGGCACAAAACGAATTTACTCAGATATATCCTTGCCCTTCTTTTGTAGAACACGATCCAATAGAGATATTATCGGCACAATATTCTGCCATAACTGAATGCATTATTAAATCAGGACTCAGTGCGTCAGATATTTCTTGTGTCGGCATTACCAATCAGCGTGAAACCGTTGTAGTGTGGAATAAAAATACAGGCGAACCAATTTATAATGCTATTGTATGGCAATGCCGACGAACAGCGCCGCTTTGCGAAGAATTAAAAGCACAGGGTTTAGAACAATATATTGCAGATACAACAGGCCTTAAAATTGATGCTTATTTCAGTGCTACTAAAATTAAATGGATACTTGATAACGTAAAAGGTGCCCGAGAACAAGCAAAGCGTGGTGAACTCCTTTTTGGCACAGTAGACACCTGGCTTATGTGGAAGCTGTCGGGTGGTAAAATACACGCTACCGACCAGACCAACGCCTCACGCACAATGCTTTATGATATACATAATCTTTGTTGGGACAAAAAACTGCTTAATATTTTAGATATCCCTGAAAATATGCTTCCCTCGGTTCAAAAAAGTGGCAGTGTGTATGGTGACATTGATATTATGGGTGTAAAGCTTTCGGTTTGCGGTGTAGCAGGTGACCAACAGTCAGCACTTTTTGGTCAACATTGTGTAAATGTCGGTGATGTTAAAAACACGTACGGCACGGGTTGCTTCTTGCTTATGAACACGGGCGAAACAGCGGTAAAGAGCCACAACGGTATGCTTACCACCATTGCCGCCACAACCAAAAACACACCCACACAATATGCGCTTGAAGGCAGTGTGTTTATAGGCGGTGCTGTAATACAGTGGTTGCGAGATGAAATGAAACTTATTGAAAATGCAGCGCAAAGCGAAGAATGCGCACTATCGGTTTCCGACAGCGCAGGGGTTTATATAGTCCCCGCTTTTGCAGGACTTGGCGCACCGTATTGGGATATGTATGCACGTGGCACCATTTGCGGTATCACACGTGGTGCCGGACGTAATCACATTGTGCGAGCCGCACTCGAATCGATAGCATACCAGACCAATGACCTGATTGTCGCTATGCAAAATGATGCAAGCGTTAAGGTTACTTCACTTAAAGCCGACGGCGGTGCCGCCAGAAACAAATTTTTGATGCAATTTCAATCCGATATATCAAACACTGACGTCATTTGTCCCGACAATGCCGAAGCAACCGCCTTGGGTGCGGCATTGCTTGCAGGAATTACGGCAGGTATAATTGATAACACCACAGGAATAAATTCATTAAGCACAACCTTTAAACCTTCTATTAAAGAAGATGACCGCCAACAAAAACTTGACGGATGGAGCAAAGCAATAGAAAGCACTATTACTTTTACAAAGGAGAAATAATATGAATTTTGAAATCAAGCAAAAAAAGGTTTTATCAAGCGACCAAAAAAACACATTGTCGGGAATTATGTATATACCGAGTAGTGATATAAAAGGTATATTTCATTTGGTGCACGGTATGACCGAATATATCGGCAGATACGCTCCTCTTTTTGAAAAACTTGCCGACGCAGGTTATCTGTGTGTGGGTTTTGACAATCTGGGTCACGGCAACACCGCCCGTGAAGAAGAATTAGGCTTTATTGCATCAAAAAACGGTTGGAGCCTTATGGTAGATGACGTAAAGCTTTTTGCCGATAACATAAAGGCCGAATACCCCAATTTACCCTATTATTTAATGGGTCATAGCATGGGTTCATTTATCACCCGTGTTGCTGTATCAAGATATTCCGACCTTGCCGACAAATACATTTGTTGCGGCACAGCAGGCAGTAATCCTGCAGCCGGTGTGGGAGTTTTTCTTTGCAGTATTATAAAGGCTTTTCGTGGAGAAAGAGCTATATCTCCTTTTTTGGAAAGTATTGCATTCGGTTCATATAACAAGCGTTTTGACGGTGACACAAAATATGAATGGCTTACCAAAGACCGTGATATTATAGATAAGTATGCTAACGATAAGCTTTGCACATTTCATTTTACGGTGTCGGCTATGAAAGATTTGATGACACTGCTTAAAAACTGTAACAGTAAAAAGTGCTTTGCAAACACAAGAAGCGACCTGCCAATACTGCTTATTGCCGGTGATATGGATCCTGTTGGCAACTACGGTAAAGGCGTAAAACAGGTTTATGATAACTATAAAGCATCGGGTAAATGCGACGTTACAATCTTTCTTTACAAAGACTGCCGCCACGAGATTCATAACGACACCAGCCGTGAACAAATGACCGAGGATATTTTAAAGTTTATTGCATAATATTAATACCCCTATCGTTTAAATAAGCGATAGGGGTATTATTTATGGATTATATTCTTTATATTCAGCATCCCAGATACGTGCCCTCATACTATCCATAACCGACGATGGTGCATGTATTGTGAGTGATACGCTTCTCTGATAAGAGTTAGAAAAAGCATAGTTTGCTATAGTTATATTTGAGGATGCTATGTATATGTTGCTTAACTTTTCACAAGGCAAAAATGCATTGTTTTCTATCCTTCTGACACTACTTGGTATGTATATTTCAGTTATAGAATTACAGTATGCAAAAGCCTGTTCTCCAATATATTGCAATGTGTCAGGCAGTGTGATACTCTTTAGGTTTTGTTCGTAATAAAAAGCACTGTTACCTATGCCTATAACCGTTTTACCGTCTATTTGTCGTGGAATAGAATATGTTCCGCTATCGTTATAGGTTTTTATTCCCAAAACCTCTATGCCACCGCTTACCTCTCTATAGTTCCATGTTTGAGTTATCGGTTGCGAGGGTGTTGACTCATCTTCTTTTGAAGAGGATGAACCATCTTGTGAGGAGGACGGATCTTCGGATAAATTTTTATCTTCAGAGGAAATTTCTGACCCAGAACTCCCTGTATCGCCTATATCTTCATTTTTACTTGTAGAATCAGTATGTGCGGTATCTGATGTGTCTTCATTTTCAGAATTTAATACCATGCCTGAATTATCATTATCAACTGTTTTATCCTGATTTCCGAATATAATATTCCAAAAATTACCCTTACTGTTTTGAGCGTCATTTTCATTCACTATACTTACCGTACTATCATATGACAACGAATTTGTTGTTATATTAGTTAAGTGTGGACCGACTTTAATTACAGCAATAATAAATGCAACACAAAAAATAAAGGCAAATAAAATTGATACTACAACCAACCAAACCTTATTTCTTATCTTTATTGGCGATTTTTTTACTTTAGGTGTTAGCGGTCGCATACAATATAAGCAAAAATCCGCTTCGTCTAAAAGCTCCGATGAGCAATACGGACACTTTTTCATTTAATTACCCCAATGTATCCAGCCCATACTCATAAAGCAGGCTGTTTATTTCAATAAGTTTATATCCCCTGTTTATACCAAAAGCAACAATACAGTCAAAGGGGTTCCTTACGTAAAGTTGCGCATAACCCGATTTTCTTAAAAGCAACTGAACCTCATCAAGCGGCAACCCCATACCTATTGCAATACACAAAAGTTTACTGCGGTCCGGTGTTCGACTGCCGGCAAATATCTGATAAGCATATATTTCGTTAATTTCTGATTGCTTTACTGCTTCGGATTTTTTAATGTTATACTTTTTAAGCAGAGCTTCAAGGTTTTCGTGAAGTTCTGTTTTTTCAATATTTTCTTGATTTTGAGAAATAAATTCTTTAAAATTAGAACATTTTTCAAGTTCTTTAAGCATTTCTGATGTATCTTTTTTCATAAATTCCCCTTCTTTTAGACAAAATTTTATCATAAATAATGCTTATAGTCAACATTAAGCAAAATTTTTAAAAATTAAGCTGAGCGCTTAGGACAAATAATGTCTAAAAATTTATAATACATATGAAGGTTAAAGATCATCTATTTTATCTGCAAGTGCCTTAACTGTAGATATAAAAACTTTTACCTTCTCTCCGTCCTTGCCCGCCAGCTGGGCGGAGATGCTTTTAAAAACAGAATTTATATCGTTTTGCGAATCAAAAAACAAATAATCCATACTGATGTTTAGCTCTTTTGATATTTTATAAAGGGTTTCAAGCGACGGTATTCGTGTTCCTCGCTCTATGTGCCCTACGTGCGCTGTCGAAATTTGACATATCTCACCTAATTTTTCCTGACTTAAATGACGTTGTTTACGCACCGTGCGAATTCTGTCACCTAAAGCAACATAATTTATAGTTTTATCCATAAAACTCACCTCACTGCTTTTAAGTATATTTTACTTCAATAAGCATTAATTATGAATAAACCAAAAGAATTAAAAGTTGACAATAAGCATTATTGATGCTATTATTATTTTGTATTTTGGGGGTGAATTATATATGAAAAAAGTAATTACTGTAGCGATGAGTGTTTTTTGTATGGCATTTATTCTATGCGGCTGTTGTGGTTTTATGGATATGGGTGCTATCTTGGATAGCGGACCAAGTGAGCAAATGTATATTGATTGTGCAAAGCAAATAATGAAGGAACGATTAAAAGACCCTTCCAGCATGTCGGTAAATGAGGCTTATTTGCATGAAAAAGACGATTACAATAACGGAATAGTGTATTTAGATTTTAGTTGCAAAAACGGCTTAGGTGGTGCCACAAGATATAAGGTTTATGTGTGCGTTCAACATCTTGATAGCGACGGAAATTTCAAAGTCAGTACCACCGCAGACTACATAGAAGTTGATAACGCCGAATATGAACCGGCTTATAATGCCTTTAAAAAATTAAATGGTTGGGGAGAACCTGACTCATAAAGGAGTAAGAAGTATGAAAAAAATAGTTTCTATAGCAGTATCAATTATTTTATTGTTGAGTTTAACAGGCTGTTGCATACCGTTGGATGATGAGTATAGCACAGATGATTATGATTACAGCAGTTATGATTATGACTATTCAAGCGATGACGACGACTCAAACTATCATAGCAGTAATAAGGAAATATCGGTAGAAGATGTTAAAAATCATTTGAAAAAATCACTTGCAGAATTAGGTCTTGATAGCAGTTTTACCGAGGAAAAGACAGAGGAGAAAAACGATAAAACAATACATTCCTTTAAGTATTTAAATGGTCAAGTTACCGTTCAAATAGAAACATCAATTGGAGAAGATAGTATCACCGGCGTAGCTTGTTGGGCATTTCCATCTTCATTTGTTGCAACAGGAATGGGCGAAAGTGAAGCACTTAAATTTTCAGCCGTTTTATGCACATTGCCGTTAACTATTTTTGAAAATGATTCAGACGTTGACTCGTTATATCAAAAAATCGTTAATGATGGCACATCTTCAACCGATGATACAACGGCATATTGGGAATATGATAGTGAAACTTGTTCATATTCATTATCGGCAAATTCGCTTACTACAATGACTTTTGCTAAACCGTTTTAAAAACATTAATCCGCTACTTAATTTAAGTAGCGGATAATTTATAGTTTTGAAACCAAATTTTCAATATTTTGAAATCTATGATTAGGGTCAATTTGTGTGCATTTAAGCACAATTTTTCCAGCTTTACCCTTTGCTAATTTTTTACTTGGGTGAACACCTGTAAGCATTACGTTAAGCAACACACCAAGAGAATATATATCACTTTTTTCGTCGCTTTGAGAAATACCATATTGTTCAGGGGACGCATATCCTATTGTGCCTAAGATTGTCGTATCTGCCTTCTTATTGTCACAATGTATTCGTGATGCGTTAAAGTCAATAAGTTTAATATTTCCACTACACTCAATCATTATGTTTTCAGGTTTTATATCTCGGTGAACTATATTGAGTTCTCGCAACGCAATAAGTGCTTGCGCCACACCTTGTATAATCTTTTTTGCACCGTGATAGGTATAATTCCCCTGCTCTAAAACTTGTGCAACGGTAATACCATTAACAAATTCCTCTAATACTATTTGACCGTCTTCAAAAAGCAAACTGTCGTATACCGTCGAAATGTTTTGATGAGCGATGCTCTTTAATTCCTGGTATGCTAAAACCGGCTTCGGATAACTGCGAACTACAATATCTTTACCTTGCTTCTTATGACGCAACCGTAAAATTCGATTACCGTTGTTACTTGAAAGAATTTTAACCACATCGTATTGCGTTAATATCTCATTTAGATATTCTTCTCTTGTCACAGTATCCCTCCTTTACTTGGCAAATTCATTATACTTTATTAACTCTATTTTGTAAACAAAAAGACACTGCTTTGTTTTTAAGCAGTGTCTTTTGTTTTAATTAATTATGCATTATGAATTATGCATTGTGCATTAGTAAGCAACGCCCTGTGCGATCATAGCGTCTGCAACCTTTTCAAATCCGGCAATGTTTGCACCTGCAATAAGGTCGCCTTCCATACCGTACTTCTTAGCTGCATCCCAAGAATTCTTGTAGATGTCTGCCATAATCTGATGAAGCTTTGCGTCAACCTCTTGAGCAGTCCAGCTGTAGCGCATTGAGTTCTGGCTCATTTCAAGACCTGATACTGCAACACCGCCGGCATTTACTGCCTTTGATGGTGCAATAACTACGCCTGCAGCCTTGAGCACCTTGATAGCCTCATCGGTAGAAGGCATATTTGCAACTTCGGCATAGTACTTAACGCCGTTAGCAACGATGTTTTTAGCATCTTCTTCGCCAACCTCATTCTGAGTAGCGCAAGGCATAACAACATCAACCTTCTGCTCCCAAGGACGCTTGCCAGCAAAGAAAGGAACACCAAATTTATCAGCGTAATCCTGAACTTTATCACGACCTGATGCACGCATCTCGAGCATAAAGTTAAGCTTTTCTTCAGTCACAACGCCGTCAGCGTCATAAACGTAGCCGTCAGGACCTGAAATGGTAACAACCTTACCACCAAGCTCAGCAACCTTCATAGCGGTACCCCAAGCAACGTTACCAAAACCTGAAATTGCAAAGGTTTTACCCTTAACCTCTTCACCAAATGTCTTAAGCATTTCCTGTACATAGTACACTGCGCCAAAGCCTGTAGCTTCAGGACGGATAAGTGAACCGCCAAATGAACGACCCTTACCGGTAAGAACGCCGGTAAACTCGTTGCGAAGACGCTTGTACTGACCGTAAAGATAGCCTACTTCACGAGCACCTACGCCGATATCACCTGCAGGAACGTCGGTATCTGCACCGATGTGCTTAGCAAGCTCGGTCATAAAGCTCTGACAGAATCTCATAATTTCACCATCCGAACGGCCACGTGGGTCAAAGTCAGAACCACCTTTACCGCCGCCCATAGGAAGACCTGTAAGGCTGTTTTTGAATGTCTGTTCAAAACCGAGGAACTTCATAATAGAAGCGTTTACTGAAGGATGGAAACGAAGACCGCCCTTGTAAGGACCGATTGCAGAGTTAAACTGCACACGGAAGCCACGGTTAACCTGAACAGTGCCGTTGTCATCTACCCAAGATACACGGAATGTAATCATACGCTCGGGCTCTACCATACGTTCGATAATACCGTTCTTTTCAAACTTTGAGTCCTGTGCTACTACTGGTTCAAGTGACTCAAGCACATCACGTACTGCCTGCAAAAATTCAGGCTCATTGCCGTTACGCTTTTCGGTATCGGCATAAACTTTGTTCAAATATTCTGATTTAAACATTTTTTGTACCTCCATACAAAGTATCAAATATAAAAAATATATAATATAGAATACTACTATTTTTTTTTACAGTCAATAAAAAATTTTATATTTTAACAATTTTTTTGCATTTTTCTTGACAAAACATAAAAAAATCGTTATCATATACTATTGTAA
Source organism: Acutalibacteraceae bacterium (assembly GCA_045604205.1). Lineage (GTDB taxonomy): Bacteria > Bacillota > Clostridia > Oscillospirales > Acutalibacteraceae > UBA737. The sequence continues at coordinate 68,936 of JAZUNQ010000028.1, read as the reverse complement.
AGCGTTGATAAGGACAGTAACCTTGTAAAGTGTCTTTTAAGAGAGTGACTTCATCGGCTGAAAGGGTCACAAGATGCTATAAGGCGAACACCACCTTTGAGCGCTGCGGGGTAACAACCGCAGACGTAGCCGCTGCGTTAAGGCGTTAAAAGTGCTGTGATTATTTCACGGAATGTGGGTGGAACCACGGAGAGTATATTACACTTCGTCCCTGTTTTCAGGGATGGAGTTTTTTTATTTTAATTCCCTCCACCACCGTAGGTGGTCCTCCCTTTAGACAAGGGAGACTTAATATGAATTTGATAATATAAATATGTGAAAGGATATAAACTTATGAAAATTATTTACAAGGATGGTACTGTTGCAGAAGCCGAAGCTTCAGAGGAGCTTGAAGTTTTACGTCACTCTGCCGCACACATTATGGCTCAGGCTGTAAAACGCCTTTACCCCCATGCCGATTTTGGCTACGGTCCTGCTACCGAAAAAGGTTTTTACTATGATATTGACCTTGGTGACACCAAACTCACCGACGAGGACTTACAGGCTATTGAAGCTGAGATGAAAAAAATCACAAAAGAAAATTTACCTATTCGTCCATACGTTATGTCACGTGAAGATGCAATTGCACATATGCAAGAGCTTGGTGAAAAGTACAAGGTAGAGCATATTGGCGATTTGCCCGAAGATGCCGAAATCAGTTTCTTTAAACAGGGCGACTACGTAGATATGTGTACCGGCCCTCACCTTTGCTATACAAAGGCACTTAAGGCATTTAAAATCACAGGTCAATCAGGTGCTTATTGGAAAAATGACAAAAACAACAAAATGCTTACCCGTATTTACGGTACTGCATTTAAAACTCAGGACGAGCTTGATGCATACTTAAAAATGGTTGAGGAAGCAGAACGCCGTGACCACAACAAGCTTGGCCGTGAGCTTGGTTTCTTTACCACCGTTGATTCAATCGGTCAGGGTCTTCCAATCCTTTTACCAAAGGGTTCACGAGTAATACAGCTTTTACAGCGTTGGGTTGAAGACGTTGAGCAAGAGCACGGTTATTTGCTTACCAAGACACCGCTTATGGCAAAGCGTGACCTTTACCGTATTTCAGGCCACTGGGATCACTACCTTGACGGTATGTTTGTTTTGGGCGACCCATACGACGAAGAAAAAGAATGCCTTGCAATGCGTCCTATGACCTGTCCTTTCCAATACCAAGTATTTCTCAATGCGGCTCGTAGTTACCGTGATTTACCAATGCGACTTGGTGAGACCTCTACCCTGTTTAGAAACGAAGAATCAGGCGAAATGCATGGTCTTATACGTGTTCGCCAGTTCACCATTTCAGAAGGCCACTTGGTGCTCCGTCCCGACCAGTTAGAACAGGAATTTGCCGACTGCCTTAGCCTTTGCAAATACTTCCTTGGCACCGTTGGTTTGCTTGAAGACTGCACCTTCCGTTTCTCACAATGGGATCCAAACAACACCGACAAATATGAAGGCACTGCCGAACAGTGGAATGCCGCTCAGGCTACTATGGAAAAGATTCTTGAACACTTGGGTGTTGAGTATGAAATTGGTGTTGACGAGGCCGCTTTCTACGGACCAAAGCTTGACATTCAGTACAAGAATGTTTTTGGCAAGGAAGACACCATTGTTACAATTCAGATAGATATGCTACTTGCTGAAAAATTTGGCATGTACTACACCGATGCCGACGGTCAAAAGAAGTTGCCATACATTATTCACCGTACAAGTCTTGGTTGCTATGAGCGTACACTTGCTTACCTTATTGAAAAATATGCAGGTGCGCTTCCTACCTGGATTTCACCCGAACAGGTTCGTATTCTTACCATTACCGACCGTGCCAATGACTATGCTGAAGAAATTCGTGCAAGTCTATCGGCTAAAAAATATCGTGTAACGGTAGACGACAGTCAAAACACACTCAAATACAAAATCAGAAATGCACAGCTTGAAAAGGTGCCTTATATGATTATTTTGGGTGATAAGGATATAGAAAATAAAACCGTATCTGTTCGTCACCGTTCGGGCGAAGACCTTGGCGCAATTTCTATGGATGAATTCCAAAGCATACTTGCTGATGTTGTTGATAATAAACTTAAAAAGTAAAAAACAACCTCAAGGAAACAAAACCTTGAGGTTGTTTTTTATTATTTTTCTTTCTTTATTGCCTTTACGTCTGATTTTGTGTAAAGAATAGATGACAGCAACATCATTCCAAGGCAAATCAGCACCAAAACGTTTGATACGGGTTCGGGAATTTTTACCCACATCATATGTATAAACATTGTAACATACAAAACCACGGTATTAACCTTACCGTGCCACACAGCCGCTACAACGTAGCCTGCTTTTTTTAGCGTAATTAGGTTAAGTATTGCGGCAAGCACTTCTTTTAAAATAAGAATTACGAGTGGGATAAGCATAAGCGGGAATTTAGTTACCAGACAAAACATTACGGTAATTTGAGTAAGCTTATCTGCTACTGCGTCAAACGCCTTGCCAAAATCACTTATCATATTAAATTTTCTTGCAATAAATCCGTCAGCAATATCGGTAGCACCTGACAGTAAAAAAACTATCGGTGTCCACACTGGATCTTGCCTAACGCAATAAAGCCATACTATTACCGGAATTAAACAAAGTCTGAAAAAGGACAGTATGTTTGGTATGGTAATAATCTTTTTCTTATAGCGATTTACACTTTCGGTTGCCGTAACTATTCATCTCCCACAAAATCCCAATTTTACATAAGTATAATACTTAATTAAAAAAAGGTCAAGTTTTATGTCGTTTTTACGCTAAAGGTGTCACAAAAACGCCTTCGCCATATTTAAGTTCTATTGCAAGGTTGCCATTTTTATCAAGCTTAACAATTTTTGGTGTGCCGGCATAGCCCTCGCCACCATAGATTGCAACTGCACCGCAATCTTTAAAAACAGCGTTTATTGTATTTGTTTTACCGTTATTCTCGGCAAAGTTTACAAACATATATGCTTCGCCATACTTTTCACTTGTAAACTGGCTCACAACAATGTCTTGCGTACTTGTAGCTGATACAAATTTTTCGGCATTGGTAAAATTAACCTTTTCAAAATTTGCATCATATTCGATTGAACACACGCGGAAGGTTGTATCCTCTGTACCGGAAACACCGATAGACTGATTCCAGTTGTATGCCAATGCTGCACTTGCAAAGCTTTGAACCTCGGCATTAACATTCTTAACAGCATCATAAATTACACTGGGTGTTCCGTCCGGGTTAAGAATACAATAATCGTATGCCTGACCCACCGGAACCGAATAACAATAATACTGCAGATTATCTGCACCAAAGGCAATTGCAAGATAAGCCTGCTGACGAATATCCGCCTCGCTTAACTGCGGTAAGAACTCCTTGCCTGTTGATGACTGTAAAATAAAGGTTGTCTCAGCGCCGTACTCTTTTGCACATTTTGCAATCTGATTATAGTTATTAATAATGTTGCTTCCAACAGCTGTTGAATTAGAATAAAGATAGCAGTCAACCGATATATAAGGGTTGTCAAACTTACTTAAAATACCCTTGCCAAAGTGGTCCAACATTTCACTATATGATGTATAATTACGACTGGTTATAGCGGTTTCGGGAATAAGGTTTACAATATATTTTGCATTTGGATAAACCTTTTTAAAATCATTAATAAGTGTGTCATTGGCAAGCTCAGCCATTTTTTCCTTGTTGGGTTCGTCATTTATATGCACACCCTTGATGATATCTTTATATTCACCGTAATAGTCGTGCTTGCTAAATGGTGTATCACCAAAATAATCGTCGCCCTCGATATTATGCACAAACCATGAGTTGCCATAGGCAATATATACATCAATACCAATCTTTTTGCATATTTCAAGCACCTGCATAGTGCGCTTTGAGCCTAAATAATACTGGTTTTCACTGCTTCTTGGTTGCTCGTCATGGTTTGTAAAAGAGCAAACGTTAAATCCGGCATCTTTGTAGGTTTGAAATGCTTCTTCACTGATTTCGTGAGGTATCCACAAACCTGTTATTTCAAATTCCTGCGGTTCATATTCAAGCAAATCTTTTTCACTATAGTTACCGCACGCACAAAGCGATACCGACATAACAATCGCTAAACAAAAAGTTATTATTCTTTTAAACATATTTTCCATCCTTATATACCCCCTATATAGCTAAGATATTCAGGCTGGCGAAAAAAATCGCCAGCCTTTTAAATATGTATTAGGTTTATTATTTTATTGGTGTTACAAATATACCGTCGCCATAAGCTAATTCAAAGGTGCATTTTCCCTCTTTATCAAGCTTAACAATTTTCGGTGTGCCATCAAATCCTGCGCCGCCATAAACTGCAACCTTTTTGCAATCCTTAAATTCGGCAGTAATTGTATTGCCTGCTTCACGTTCTGCCCAGTTAAGGAACATATATGCTTCACCGTACTTTTCGTTTGTGAAGCGACTAATAATCATATCTTGTGTACTGGTTGCATCAACAAAATTTTTGCAATCCTTAAGCTTTATAACTTCAAAATTAGAGTCGTATTCCAATGCGCTTATACGGAAGGTCTGATCTTCGGTACCTGAAGCGCCAATAGTAGTATCCCAATCATAAGCGAGTATAACGCTTGCATAAGATTGTATTTCTTTATGTATTTTTTGCAAACTGTAGTAAATATCACTCGGGGTATCGTCACGCTTAAGTATACAGCTGTCATACATATAATCTCTGCCGCCCTCTTTGTTAAACGAGAACGGAACAGAATAGCAATAATACTGCAAGGTATCTGCACCAAAGGCAAGAGCGTTATATACCTCCCAACGAAGATCTGCTTCGCTAAGTGACGGTTCAAATTCCTTGTGGCCCTCATCGGCGCCACCAACGCTTGACTGAAGAATATAACCCGGCTTTACACCGTATTTTTTAGCAGAGTTTGCTATATATCTGTAGTTATCTAAAAGTGTTCCGTCATCGCTTGTACTACCGTTATGGAAAGGATAAACGTCTACCGATACGAAAGCCTTATTGCCAAACGGCTCCATAAAGGTTTTTTCATAAAGGTCCATCATTTCGTCGTAGGAATCAAAACCACGAGTTCCAACAGCGGTTATAGGAATAAGATTAACAATAAATTTTGCATTTGGATAAACCTTTTTAAAGTCATCAATAGTTGTTTTTTTGCCGTACAATTCAAAATGGTTTGTACCGGTACCGTCTTCACGTTTTAAATAAGGCTCGTCACAAATGTGAATACCGGTAATTATATCTTTATATTCGCCGTAAATATCATATTTACTAAATGGTGTATCACCGTAAAAATCTTCGCCTTCTTCTTCGCAACGTGGAACCATCCAATCATTATAGTTAAGAATAGCCTTAAGCCCAACTTTTTTGCAGTTTTCAAGTGCGGTCATAGTACGGTCAGAGCCAAGATAAAACTGTCCTTCGCTTGTATATTCAAGAGAATGATTTATCATAGCAAGGGTGGTAAAACCAGCATCCTTGTACTGTTTTAAACCCTCTTCACTAATATCATACGGTGCCCAAAAGCCTGAAATCTCGAACTGTTTTTCAGCATATTCGGGGATGTCAGATTTGCCTGTACAACCAACAACTCCAACTGCCATAACAAAAACCAATGTCAATGCTAAAACTCTTTTAAACATACATATCTCTCCTTAATCAATACTGTATTTCTTTTCATACTCGCCATATTCCTCAAGGAAATTGCCAACGGCCGCTGTCTTTACTTTTCGTAAATACTTATGTGTATCAAGCTTGGGCGAATCCTGCTGAATTGTATATACGGCAATGTTTGAACAGTGGTCTGAAACTCGTTCTATATTGGTAAGCAAATCCGAGAATACAAATCCCATTTGAACGGTGCAATTACCTTTTTGAAGTCGGTCAATATGTCGTGATTTAAGCTCGTTTGTAAGCTTGTCTATTACCTGTTCAATAGGTTCAACGTGTGCAGCCGCCTCGTAGTCATCATTTATAAACGAGTCAATTGTTATGCTTATGATTTCTTTCAAGGCAGAAAGCATAACCTCTATTTCGTGTTTTGCATCTTGAGAAAACTCAATATTTTTTTCTTTTATTTCTTTTGCAGTGCCACAAATATTAAGTGCGTGGTCGCTAATGCGTTCCATATCTCCAAGTGAGTGAAGCATGCGAGACACTGCATGAGAATCATCTTCCGAAAGATTGTTACTGCTAAGTCGCACTAGATAGGTGCCAAGCTTGTCCTCGTATTTATCGGTAAGTGTTTCGGTTTCACGTATAAGCTGCACCTTTTGCTCATCATAATCCCAAATGATTTCAAGCGATTTCATAATAGCGGTACGGGTGTGCTCTGCCATTTCATTTGCAAGACGACGACATTCGCTAATAGCAAGCGGTGTGTTGTTAAATATACGCTCGTCCAAAAATGCGGTATGCTGTTTTTCTTCTTTATCAGGAACAACGGTCTCGCAAAACTTGATTATCAATTTTTTAATTGGAAGAAGCATGACAGTATTAATAGCGTTAAAGAGTGTATGTATTATTGCAACACCCACCATAGCAATTTCGGCGCCTAAAATTGAAACGCCAAAAGCCTTTAACACGTACATAATTATCATACAAATAATTGAGCCAAAAGCATTTACAGAGAAGTGCATAACAACAACTCTTTTTGCGTTTTTGTTGGTGCCAAGACTTCCTATAAGTGCAGTAACACAGGTTCCTATATTGGCACCAAGCACCAACGGAATTGCCATCTCCCAGGTTATTCCACCTGTAAGTGCCAACGCCTGAACAATACCGATTGTAGCTGCACTTGACTGAATAACGCCCGTAAACACCGTAGAAATCAAGAGTGCAACAATAGGACTCTTAAGTGTTGCAAGGAAACTGTCAAATCCCGGTAATGTTCTTACCGAAACCATGGAATCACTCATAAGGTCCATACCAAAAATAAGAATGGCAAAACCAATAAAAATGTTACCCAAATCTTTTTTCTTACCGCTCTTTGCAAACATTTGCATAACTATACCAATAAAAGCAAGTATAGGTGCAAAGAAACTTGGGTTTAAAACCTCTATGTACCATTTACCCTCAAGTCCCGCAAGGCTTAAAAGCCAAGCAGTAAGTGTGGTTCCCACGTTTGAACCCATTATAAGACCAAATGTATTACTAAAATTCAAAAGTCCCGAGTTAACAAGACCAACAAGCATTACAGTAAATGCCGAGGAGGACTGAATTGCAACGGTTATACCGGCACCTAAAAAGAAACCTAAAAAATCATTTGAGGTAACCTTTTTCATAGTGCGTTCAAGTCCGCCGCCCGCCATAGTTTCAAGTCCGCCAGACATTACGTTCATACCAAATATAAAAAAGGTCAGACCTAAAATAAGCGGTATTACCATGGTGTTTAGGATTTCCATATTTCCCCTCCCAAAATTTTAAAACTTAATTTTATCGGCAATATACTCTTTAAGCTCTGCAATCGGAATGCGAACCTGTTCCATGCTGTCACGTTCACGTACCGTTACGCAGCCATCCTCTTCACTTTCAAAGTCATATGTAATGCAGAACGGTGTACCGATTTCATCCTCACGACGATAACGCTTACCGATAGAGCCTGCATCATCAAAGTCGATCATAAACTCTTTTGCAAGATCATTTTTAATTTCCATAGCCTTATCTGAAAGCTTCTTTGAAAGAGGAAGAACTGCCGCTTTAAATGGAGCAAGTGCAGGATGAAGTCTGAGCACTACACGCTTGTCACCCTTTTCGTCAACCTCTTCGTCGTAAGCATTACAAAGGAAAGCAAGTGTTACACGGTCGGCACCCAAAGATGGCTCGATAACGTATGGAACATATTTTTCATTTGTTTCTGGGTCAAAATATTCCATTGGCTCGCCTGAGTGTTCTGCGTGCTGGCTAAGGTCATAGTCGGTACGGTCGGCAACACCCCAGAGTTCGCCCCAACCAAACGGGAACAGGAACTCAAAGTCGGTAGTAGCCTTTGAATAGAAGCAAAGCTCATCTTTATCGTGGTCACGAAGACGAAGGTCCTGCTCATTCATACCAAGGTTAAGAAGCCAATCACGGCAGAAACCACGCCAGTAGTCAAACCACTCAAGGTCGGTGCCCGGCTTGCAGAAGAACTCAAGCTCCATCTGCTCAAATTCACGAATACGGAATATAAAGTTACCCGGTGTAATTTCGTTACGGAAGGATTTACCTATCTGACCCACACCAAAAGGCAACTTACGGCGTGTTGTACGCTGAATGTTTTTAAAGTTTACAAATATACCCTGTGCTGTTTCGGGACGAAGATAAAGTGTTGAAGAGTTATCTTCGGTAACACCTTGGAAGGTTTTGAACATAAGGTTGAATTTGCGTATATCAGTAAAGTCGTGCGAACCGCAGTCAGGACAAGCAATACCCTTTTCTTTTATGTATTCCATCATTTCTGCATCATTCATAGCAGCAGGATTATCATCAAGACCGTTTTCGGCTACATAGTCTTCAATAAGCTTATCTGCTCTATGCCTTGTCTTACACTGACGGCAGTCCATAAGCGGATCAGAGAAACCGCCCAAATGACCTGAAGCCACCCATGTTTCAGGGTTCATAATAATAGCACTGTCAAGGCCTACGTTATAAGGGCTTTCCTGAACAAACTTTTTCCACCAAGCACGCTTAATATTGTTTTTTAGTTCTACACCCAACGGGCCGTAATCCCAAGCGTTTGCAAGACCACCATAAATCTCACTGCCGGGGTATACAAAACCTCTGCCTTTGGCAAGGTTCACTATCATATCCATTGTCTTTTGCGAATTGTCCATTTTTTACATCCTCTCGGAAAATTATATTTATACAAATATAATACTAAACAAAATTATGCCAAAAGTCAACAATTTTGTAAATTTTAAAATCTTGACATATTAATATGTATGGTTTATAATTTTAGGGTAGTAATTTTAGTTTCATTTTTAGGAGATAACATTATGGCGGAAACAAAATTTTTAACCTATAAAGGCAAGCCCCTTGTTCGCAAAGGCAAAGAAATTTACTACGGTGATATGAGCGAAAAATACGTAGTAAGATTTGAAATACTCTCTTCACAAAAAGACGGTAAATTAGAAATCGCTGATAAAGTATCGGTTCAACTTCTTGACAGCAACACAGACAAGGCTATGAAAGACCGTATTAAAAAAGACAGCACAAAGGACAATTTGTTTACTGCGCTTGACCTTGGTTTTACATGGCTTGAACGTGCTTTAAAAGAATAATTTTTGCTATTGTACCCAAGCTTTCAAAGGCTTGGGTATTGTTGCGTTTTAAAATGGTGAAATTTATTTGAAAAATTCTTTACTTTTTTTGATTTAACCCCTTTTCAAAATGAAAAATATGTGTTATTATATATGTTGATATAATTTTAACAATCTATTTGTTATATTTTGTCATAATCTATAAGGAGGAGATTTTTATGAAGAAAAAAATCAGTAAACTTCCCTTTAAGGGCACAGCCGAGCAAGAGGCTCAGCTTAAAGCCGTTATTGCTGAAAACTGCCACGACAAAAGCAACGTTATGGTAGTTATGCAGAAGGCTCAGGATATCTACGGATATTTGCCTATTGAGGTTCAGGAAATGATTGCTGAGGGTATGGGCGTATCACTTGAAAAAGTATATGGCGTTGCAACCTTCTATGCACAGTTCTCACTCTCACCAAAGGGTAAGTACAACATCTCTGTTTGTCTTGGTACCGCTTGCTACGTTGTAGGTTCAGGCGATATATTTGACAAGCTCAGCGAAAAGCTTGGTATCGGCGCTGACGAATGCACCGAAGACGGTAAATTTTCTCTTACCGCTTGCCGTTGCATAGGTGCTTGTGGTCTTGCTCCGGTTCTTACCGTTAATGAAGATGTTTTCGGTCGTCTTACTGTTGACGACGTAGACAGCATCCTCGCAAAATATGCTGACTAATTTAAAGGATAGATAACTTATGAAAATAAGTCAAATGCAACAGCTTCTTGAAGCAAGGGTTTTATGTTGTGAAGAAAACATTGACCGCCACGTTTATTCAGCGTGCGGTTGTGACCTTATGAGCGATGTTTTGGCCTTTGTTAAAGATCAGGCAGTTTTGCTTACAGGACTTGTTAATCCTCAGGTTATTCGTACAGCCGAAATGATGGATATGATTTGTGTTGTTTTTGTCCGTTCTAAAATTCCTACACAGGAAATGATTGACTTAGCACGTGAAAGCGGAATCGTTTTAATGGTTTCCGACAAGCGTCTTTACGAGGCGTGCGGTTTACTTTATCAAAATGGTCTTGTTGGAAACAAGGTTAAAGAATGAGCGAAGCGCTAAACTTTCACTTTAATGTAGACGGAAACGATTTTACGTCTGCAGGACAGGCATCAATACAAATCAAAAAAAATCTAATACGTTTAGGTCTTGACCCCGAAACCATCAGACGTGTATCCATCGCTATGTACGAAGGCGAAATCAATATGGTTATTCATGCCCACGGCGGCGAAGCTGACGTTAACGTGTACGAAGACCGTATTGAAATAATCTTAAAGGATAACGGTCCCGGAATTAAAGATATTGAACAAGCAATGCAAGAGGGCTTTTCTACCGCTCACGATCAGATTCGTTCACTCGGCTTTGGCGCAGGAATGGGGCTCCCCAATATGAAGCGCTATACCGATGATATGAAAATTGAGTCAGAGGTAGGAGTAGGCACCACCGTTACAATGCGTGTTAACCTGTAAGGAGGACATTATGCAAACCTATGAACATTCGGTCTTGCTCGACAGTAGCAAGTGCACCGGCTGTACCACCTGTTTGCGTCACTGCCCTACCGAAGCCATTCGCATAAAGGACGGTCACGCTGTTATAAACAGCGACAGGTGTATTGATTGCGGCGAGTGCATTCGTGTTTGCCCACACAAAGCCAAAAAGGCGGTGTGCAGCAAGCTTGAAAGTATGGACCGCTTCAAATGGAAGATTGCTCTTCCTGCTCCCACTTTGTACGGCCAGTTTGATAATCTTGACGATATTGACTATGTGCTTGGAGGGCTTCTTGCCATCGGCTTTGACGATGTTTTTGAGGTTTCCAAGGCGGCAGAGCTTGTTTCTGCTTATACACGTTTATATCTTAAAACCGACGGAGTTAAAAAGCCTGCCATAAGCTCGGCTTGCCCGGTGGTAATGCGACTTATTGCGCTGCGCTTTCCGTCACTGAATGATAACATTATTCATATGCTTCCTCCTATGGAGGTTGCCGCTCGCCTTGCACGTGAGCGTGCGCTTAAAAACCATCCCGAACTTAAGCCTTCGGATATAGGCGTTTGCTTTATATCCCCCTGCCCTGCAAAAGCAAGTTACGTAAAAAACGGTTTTGCAGGATATAAAAGTCAGGTTGATGAGGTTGTTTCAATAAGTGACATCTATTTTCTGCTTATAAACGCAATGAAAAAGGATGATAGCGTTGAATCGCTTTCAGAATCGGGTATGATTGGTATCGGCTGGGCACGTAGCGGTGGCGAAGCAACGGCAATTTTTAATGAAAATTACCTTGCGGCTGACGGCATTGAAAATGTTAACCGTGTTCTTGACCAGATAGAAAACGGCAATATTCCAAACCTGGAGTTTGTTGAGCTTAATGCCTGCACAGGCGGTTGCGTAGGCGGTGTGCTTACAATGCAGAATCCGTTTATTGCAAAGGCAAGACTTCAAACCTTAAGAAGATATTTACCCGTTTCGCAAAACTTTTTAAACGGTGAAGAATCAAAGTACATTCCCGATTACTACCTATTTAACGAGTTGCCCGAATATCAACCAATTTCTCGCCTTAGCGACAGTATGGCTGAGTCAATGCGTATGATGGCCGATATTCAAAAACTTCGTGAAGCATTACCCGGCATAGATTGTGGCTCTTGCGGAGCGCCAAGCTGCCGTGCTTTTGCCGAAGACGTAGTAAAGGGAAATGCTAAAATAGACGATTGTCTTATAAAATTACACAAAAAGGAAGATTAAAATGACGGTATACGAGTTAAGCCAACACAGTCAGTTTAATGTTCTTACTATGCCCGAGCCCGAGCGTGAAATAAACGGCGCCTACATAGGCGACCTGCTTAGCTGGGTAATGGGCAGAGCCGAGGCCGATAACATCTGGATTACCATTATGTCCAATATAAATGTTATTGCCGTGGCGTCACTTTCCGATGTATCCTGTGTGCTTTTGGCAGAAGATGTTACACTCGACAGTGAGTTGCTTAACACTGCTAAAGAAAAAGGAATAAACATTCTCTCAACCCCACTTGCAGCATATGAAGCTGCAACAAAGCTGTCAGGTATGATATAATGAACAGGTATTATTACGACCTACATATTCACTCCTGTCTTTCCCCTTGCGGTGACGATGATAACACTCCAAATAACATTGCCGGTATGGCATCTCTTTGCGGACTTAACATCGTAGCGCTTTGCGACCATAACACCACCGATAATTGCCCCGCTTTTTTTGAGGCGGCTCGCCGTTACGGTATCATACCCATTGCGGGTATGGAGCTTACCACAAGTGAAGACATTCATATTGTGTGTTTGTTCGAAACGTTAGAGGGCGCTATGGCTTTTGGTGAAAAGGTCAAGGGGTTAAGAATACCCGTTAAAAACCGTCCCGATATTTTTGGAAAACAACAAATTCTTGACGGACAGGATAATGTAATCGGAGAAGAAGAAAATCTGCTTATAAATGCAACGCTTATTTCTGTAAATGAAGTTCCCGATTTGGTGGGTGAGTTTGGCGGCATTTGCTACCCTGCACACATAGACCGACAGTCAAACGGTATTATTTCTGTGCTTGGTACATTCCCCGACACACCGCACTTTAACTGTGTTGAATTTCACGACGGCAGTAAAGCCGACGAGTATGTTAAGAAATATAACTTGCAGGATAAAAAAATAATCGTAAGTTCAGATGCGCATAACCTTTGTGATATGCGTGACAAGCAAAACTATTTTGACATCGACGACGAGCCTTACAGCAGTGCTCTTGTCAGAAAAAAGCTTTTCGAATTGTTGAGGTAATATTATGAAGGAATTATCACTAAATATTCTTGATATTACCGAAAATTCTGTAAAAGCGGGGGCTACCTTAACCGAAATCTCTATACTTGAAAATAGTGATACGCTCACTATGATAGTAAAAGATGACGGCCACGGTATGAGTGAAGAAATTTTAAAAACGGTAGAAAATCCGTTTTATACCACACGTACCACACGTAAGGTTGGCCTTGGCATTCCGCTGCTTAAAATGGCGGCTGAAATGACAGGCGGCGAAGTAAAAATAGTTTCCAGCACTGATAAAGCCACACACGGCACCACCGTAACGGCAAAGTTTTTTAAAAACCATCTGGACTTTACACCGCTTGGTGACGCAAAAGAAACAATTGTTACACTTATTCAGGGCCATCCTGATACCGATTTTCTTTTTACCCACCAAACAAACAATGGCGAAGTAAAGCTTGACACCCGTGAGCTTCGTGTGGTTTTAGAGGGTGTCCCACTTGACACATACGAGGTTATCGTATGGATTCGTGAGTATCTTAACGAGCAGTATGAACTGCTGGATAATAGATAAAATAAATAATTCCAGAAAGGAAGTTATTAAAATGAAATCTTTGGCTGAATTACAGGCAATCAAAGACAAAATGAAAGACAAGGTTGTAATCCGTGAAGGCGCAAGCTCTACCCGTGTTGTTGTTGGTATGGCTACCTGCGGTATTGCAGCAGGCGCTCGTCCCGTGCTTAGTGCTTTTGTTGAAGCAGTAAATGAAGGCGGCTTGGCACAGACCGTTACAGTATCACAAACAGGTTGCGTTGGCCTTTGCCAGTATGAACCTATTGTAGAGGTTTATGAAGCAGGTAAAGACAAGGTTACTTATGTTAAGATGACTGCTGAAAAAGCAAAAGAAGTTGTCGAAAAGCATCTTAAAGGTGGCAAGGTTGTTACAGAGTACACCGTTGCTAACTGTGAATAATATTTGGAGGTAAAGTTATGATTCGTGCACATGTACTTATTTGTGGCGGTACAGGCTGTACCTCGTCAGGCAGTAAAAAAATTCAGGAAGCATTTGAGCAGAACATTGCAGCCGCAGGTCTTGGCGAAGAGGTAAAACTCGTTCAGACAGGTTGTTTTGGTCTTTGCGCATTGGGTCCTGTTGTTATCGTTTATCCTGACGGTACCTTCTATAGCCGTGTAACCACAGATGACGTAAAAGAAATCGTTGAAGAGCATCTTCTTAAAGGCCGTCCTGTTGAACGTTTGGTTTACAGCGACACAGGCTCTGAAGAGGTTGTAGAGGCTGCAAGTGTATCACTTAACGATACTGCATTCTACAAATCACAAAACCGTGTTGTTCTTCGTAACTGCGGTGTTATTGACCCTGAAAACATAGATGAATATATCGCTATGGACGGTTACGCAGCACTTGGTAAGGTTCTTACCGAAATGAAACCTGAAGACGTTATCCAGACCGTTTTAGACTCAGGTCTTCGTGGTCGTGGCGGCGGCGGCTTCCCAACAGGTCTTAAGTGGAAATTCTGCGCTCCTAACAAAGCTGCTCAGAAATATGTTGTATGTAACGCCGACGAAGGTGACCCTGGCGCATTTATGGACCGTTCGGTTCTTGAGGGTGACCCACACTGTATTATTGAAGCAATGGCTATTGCAGGTTATGCAGTAGGCGCTACAAAGGGTTACGTTTACGTTCGTGCTGAGTACCCAATCGCTGTTGCCCGTTTGCAGAAGGCTATTGACCAGGCTAATGAGTACGGTCTTTTAGGTAAAGACATCTTTGGTTCAGGCTTTGACTTTGACCTTCAGATTCGTCTTGGTGCCGGCGCATTTGTTTGCGGTGAAGAAACTGCTCTTATGACATCTATCGAAGGTAACCGTGGCGAACCACGTCCACGTCCACCATTCCCTGCTGTTAAGGGTCTTTACAACTCACCAACCGTTGAAAACAACGTTGAAACCTTTGCTAACATTCCTCAGATTATCCTTAAGGGTGCTGATTGGTTTAAGACAATGGGTACCGAAAAGGCTCCCGGTACAAAGGTATTTGCTCTTGGTGGTAAGATTGAGCACACCGGTCTTGTTGAAATTTCTATGGGTACTACACTTCGTCACATTATTGAAGACATCGGTGGCGGTATTCCTAACGGCAAGAAATTTAAGGCAGCTCAGACAGGTGGTCCTTCAGGTGGTTGTATTCCTGAATCACTTATTGATACCGAGGTTGACTTTGACAACCTTACAGCCATTGGTTGTATGATGGGTTCTGGCGGTCTTATCGTTATGGACGAAGACAACTGTATGGTTGATATGGCTAAGTTCTTCCTTGAATTTACAGTTGATGAGTCTTGCGGTAAGTGTACTCCTTGCCGTGTTGGTACAAAGAGACTTCTTGAAATGCTTGATAAGATTACCGAAGGTAAAGCAACACTTGAAGATCTTGACAAGCTTGAAGAGCTCTGCTACTACATTAAGCAAAACTCTCTCTGCGGTCTTGGTCAGACAGCTCCAAACCCTGTACTTGCAACACTTAAGTTCTTCCGTGACGAGTATGTTGCTCACGTTGTTGACAAAAAGTGTCCTGCAGGCGTATGTAAAGATCTTCTCACATTTGTTATTGATAAAGATAAGTGTATCGGTTGCGGTCTTTGCGCAAGAAACTGTCCTGTAAGCGCTATCGAAAAGACCGACTACATAGCACCCGGTCACAAGCTTGCTTCTTATGAAATTGATACTACAAAGTGCATTAAGTGTGGCGTATGTATCGGTAATTGTAAGTTTAAAGCAATTTCTAAGATTTAAGAAAGGAGCCAAACAAAAATGGATATGATTAATGTAAAAATTAACGGTATTGCAGTAAGCGTACCAAAGGGCTCCACTGTTTTAGAGGCTGCCCGTGTAGCAGGTGTAGAAATTCCTACTCTTTGCTTTATGAAAGAACGTAACGAAATCGGCGCTTGCCGTATTTGTATGGTAGAGGTTAACGAAGGCCGTGGTTTCCGTCTTGTTACCGCTTGCGTATACCCCTGCACCGACGGTATGGAGGTTATCACCAACTCTGAAAAGGTTCAGAAGTCACGTAAGACTACACTTGAGCTTATTCTTTCAACACATGATAAAAAATGTCTCTCTTGCGCACGTTCTACTAATTGCGAACTTCAAAAACTTTGCCGTGACTACGGTGTAGATGAAGGCGCTTTTGACGGCTTTAAGCCGGTTTATGAGCTTGACTACAGCACTCCCCACCTTGTACGTGACAACAACAAGTGTATTCTTTGCCGTCGTTGCGTAGCAGTTTGTGAAGAGCAGTACGTAAGCGTTATCGGCGCAAACGACCGTGGTATTGACACCAACATCGGTCAGGCATTTGAACTTTCTCTTAACAACACACCTTGTATCTCTTGCGGTCAGTGTACTGCAGTTTGTCCTACAGGCGCACTTACCGAAAAGGACGATACAGATAAGATTTGGGCAGCTTTGGCAGATCCTACCAAGACTGTTGTTGTTCAGACAGCTCCTTCTATCCGTGCTACTTTGGGCGAATGCTTTGGTATGCCAATCGGCGCTAACGTTGAAGGTAAAATGGTTGCAGCTCTTCGTCGTCTTGGCTTCGCAAAAGTATTTGATACCGACTTTGCGGCTGACCTTACCATCGTTGAAGAAGCAAACGAACTTCTTGACCGTGTTAAAAATGGCGGTGTACTCCCAATGATTACATCTTGCTCACCCGGTTGGGTTAAGTTCTGCGAATTCTACTATCCCGATATGATTAACCACCTCTCAAGCTGTAAATCACCTCAGCAGATGGCAGGTGCCGTTATCAAGACATACTGGGCAGAAAAAGAAGGCATTGATGCTAAAGATATTGTTAGCGTATCAGTAATGCCTTGTACTGCCAAGAAGTTTGAAATTGGTCGTGACGATCAGTCTGCAGCAGGCGTTCCCGATGTTGATATTGCTATCACCACTCGTGAACTCGGCCGTATGATCGAGCGTGCAGGTCTTAACTTTACAAATCTTCCTGACGAAGAATTTGACAATCCACTTGGTGAAGATACCGGTGCGGCTGTTATATTCGGTGCAACAGGCGGCGTTATGGAAGCAGCACTTCGTACCGCTAACGACTGGATTAGCGGCAAAGACAACGCTGACGTTGACTACCATGCCGTTCGTGGCACAATGGGTCTAAAGCAAGCTACTGCTAAACTTGGCGATATGGAAGTTAAGGTTGCTGTAGCAAGTGGTGCCGCTGCTGCAAAGGTTGTTATGGACAAAATGAAGGCAGGCAACCCTGACGGTTGGACCTTTGTTGAAATTATGGGATGCCCCGGCGGTTGCGTAAACGGCGGCGGTCAGCCAATTCAGCCTCAGTCAGTTCGTGACACAGTTGATCTTAAGGCAGTTCGTGCAAAGGCGCTTTACGATCAGGATGCTGCAATGGCAATCCGTAAATCACACGAGTCACCTGTTGTAAAAGCTCTTTACAGCGAATGGTATGACGGTTTTGGCGGCCACAAGGCTCACCACGACCTCCACACCAGCTACGTTGCTCGTAAAAAGTACAACGCTGAATAATCAGTAAAATTTACACCCTAAGGCTTACGCCTTAGGGTTTTTTTAATTTCGTTCTTTTGTTAATTTTTTAAGCAGTTTTGCGTTGTCTTTATTTATATTGCCTTTATCCATCTGCCATATCCAGTTATTACCTATTGTTCCCGGTGTATTCATACGGGCACTGCTGTCAAGGCATAGTAAATCTTGCATTGGAATAATGCATAGCATTGAATTAGATTTTGACAACGCACGTATCATATCGTGAGCGATACAGCCTGTATTATTTCTTATAAGGGTATTAAAGATAACACGTTCTTTTATACCTGCCGAATTATACCAGCCAAGCGCAGTGTTGTTATCGTGAGTACCTGTATAGCACACACAGTTATAGGGGTAATTTTGTGGCAGATAAATATTATTTATATCTCCCGTAAAGCCAAACTGTAAAATTTTCATATTAGGAAAATCGGTGTACTTAAGCAGTTCAATTACCGCTTCGTCCTCTTCTCCACCTAAATCCTCGGCTATAATATTTATTTCACCAACGGTTTCTTTTATCTTATCCCAAAATGATGCTCCCTCACCCTTTACCCAAGTGCCTGTTATTGCACTACGGCTACCGTAAGGAATCTGATAAAAACGGGCAAAGGCACGAAAGTGATCTATGCGCATAACATCATATAAATCTTTACAAAACCGGAGTCGGCTGCACCACCAACGATAACCCGATTCCCTCATATTTTCCCAATTATATATTGGATTGCCCCACAACTGCCCTTTTTCAGAAAAAACATCGGGCGGCACACCTGCAACGGTAGTTGGTGTGAAATCCCTGTCAATTAAAAAGTCATCGGGATTACCCCACACGTCAGCGCTATCGGGTGATACGTAAAAAGGTATATCCCCTATTATTTTTATTCCTTTTTCGTTGGCATATCTTTTAAGTTCATAATACTGACAAAAAAAGAAATACTGGGTTATTTTGTAAAAATCAATTGTATCTTTATACTTTTGTTTAAATACATCAATAAAGTCGGGTACTTTATATTTAAAACCCTCGGGCAGTTCGGATATACTTTTTGCATTATACATTTCAAATGCCGCTTCAAAAAGGGAGTAATCCTCTAACCAAAAATCATTTTCACGCAAAAAGCTTTTGTAATTTTTGTTTTGTATATCAAAGCTTTTTACTGCCTTTTTAAGCAAAGGAAGTTTAAATTTTCGTACCAAGTCATAATCTACGTTTTTGTCAAAACTGCATTCTTGTATATCATCTTCACAAAGTAAACCGTCACGCACTAAAAACTCTAAATCAATATAAAGTATTTCACCCGCAAAGCTACTGCTTGACTTATATGGCGAATTCCCTTCCCCCAAAGGATTAAGCGGTAATATCTGCCAAAAGCGTTGTCTTGCCTCATATAAAAAATCAACAAATTTATAAGCATTTATGCCAAAACTGCCTATGCCGTATGACGATGGTAAAGAAGAAATCGCATTGAGCACTCCGCTGTATCTTTTCAAACTCTTATCCTTTGACGGCACCGGCAGCAACTCCCTTTATAATATATTTTTGGCAGCTTAAATAAAATATAACCACCGGCACAATGCTTAGCACCAGCATTGCCATCATAGCGCCCATATCAACCGAGCCATATCCACCCTTTAGATACTGTACGGCAATAGGTATGGTTTTATAATCGCTACCTATTACCAGATAAGGCAAAAGATAGTCATTCCATATCCACATAGTATTAAGAATAGCCACGGTTATAGCAGTTGGTTTTAGTATGGGAAAAACTACGTGCCAAAAAGTGCCAAAAACATTACAACCGTCTATAATTGCCGCTTCTTCTAAACTTAGTGGTATTGACTTTACAAAGCCCGAAAAAATAAATACCGAAAGTCCTGCACCAAAGCCTAAATAGATAAAAATAAGCCCTAAGGGATTATCAAGTCGCAGTATATTTGCAATCTTTGACATTGTAAACATAACCATTTGAAAAGGCACTATCATTGAAAACACAAACAAATAATATAAAACGCTGTTAAATCGGCTTTTAATTCTTGTGATATACCAGGCGGTCATAGAGGTAAAAAGCACTATAATGCCAACCGATGACACAGTTATAAAAAGCGACCACAAAAAAGCCCAAATAAATCCAGTGTCATTAACACCTTTTATATAATTTTCTATGCCGGCAAAAGTATCCGAATTTGGCAGAACAAAGGGTGTTTGACTAATAGAAAATTTATCTTTAAAAGAATTTGATATAACAGTTATTATAGGAATCAAAAAAACAAAGCTTAAAATAAGTAAAAAAGCAAATATTAAAAAATTTGAAAATTTTAATTTTCTCATTAATTTTCTACCTCTTTACTTCTTGTAAAATATAGCTGTAACAGTGCTACTGCCGCTACCAGCACAAAGAAAACTACCGCCTTTGCCTGTCCTACGCCCTCGTAACCTACCCTACCGTAAAAGGTATTATAAATATCAAGCGCTACCATTTGTGTCTGTTTTGACGGTGCGCCTGCAGTAAGTGCAAGGTTTTGGTCAAACAGCTTAAACGAATTGGTTATGGTTAAAAAAAGACATATGGTAATGCTTGGCATAACCGAAGGTATTATTATACTGCGTAATGTTCGCAAAGGTCCTGCGCCGTCCACACGTGCGGCTTCGATTATGGCGGTAGGTATATTTTGAATACCGGCAATGTAGATAATCATCATATAACCTATCATCTGCCAGCTCATCAACACTATAAGTCCCCAATAACCAAACGTAGCATTTGACGTTATTGAATAGCCGTAGTTATATAAAACACCGTTTATAATCAGTTGCCATATATAACCAAGCACTATGCCGCCTATAAGGTTTGGCATAAAAAACACTGTGCGAAACAAATTTGTACCACGTATGCCCCGAGTAAGAAACAGCGCTAACAAAAAGGCTATAACATTTATACTTATAACTGAGGCAAAGGCAAATTTAATTGTAAACCATAGTGAATTTAAAAAATCACTGTTTTCGCTAAATGCTCTTATATAATTTTTAAAACCTATAAACTGAGCATCACTTACCGTTCTAAATTCACAAAACGATAGGTATAGTCCCATAATAAAGGGTATTAAAAACGCTATGCAAAACGCTATAAAGGTAGGCGCCACAAAAACTGCAAACCACCTTTTTGATGCATTCCTCACTTTCGCTCACTCTTCCACATAGATTTAACGGTGTTTTCTACATCTTTCCATTCACGGTTTCCCTGAACATACTCAAGTAATGAACCGCCAACCTCGGTTTTAAAAACATCACTTGGAAAAGAGGTAAATATCCAAGGTACTGTTTGCTTTGTTTGGTCATTCATATAACGAACCACCTCTCTTGCAAGTGGATCACTCGGTAGTTCCTGTTCGTTGAAACTCTTAAACGGAGTTACAAATCCAAGTTTATTTGTTACGTAGTCCTTGCCTGTTTTACTGCTGAAAAGCCAATACAAAAAGTCAAGTGACTTTTTTTGTTGCTCTTCACTAACGTTTTTGTTTATGGCAAAATAGTTTTCTGTACCAATACAAAGACCCTGGTCTTCTTCACCATCTATACCTGTATAAATGGGTAAAAACTTAATATCGTTTTCTGATACGGTGTTGCCCTTTACGTCCTTAATTTGTGACCAAGCCCAGTTGCCGTTTTGTACCATTGCAACAGACCCCAAGGCAAACTCTGCCATAGAATCACTTGTAGATTTTGAACCCAAAATGCCCTTTTCGGTTATAGAATTATTGGTGTAAAGGTCAAAGATGTTTTTATAGTTTGTGGCATATCTAAACGCAACCTCTTTTGCATTAAGACCTGCAATTGTGGGGTCGGCAAAATCCTCGCTATCACGCAATTCATAGTAAAGCGGCACGTTTAGTAAATGTGTCTGCCAGCGCCAATCCTCGCCCGAAGAAAGCGAAGTAGAAGCAAAAACGCCGTCAATACCGAGTTCGTTTTTGTGAGCGGTCATATCCTCAACCACCGCTTTTAGTTTATCAAAATTGTTAATCCGAACAGCGCTGTCAATATTGACTTTTTTATCTTTAAGGGCAAAATATTTGCGCATTATTGCATCGTTATAAATAATACCGTAACCCTCTACCACGTAAGGAATTGCATATATTCCGTTTCCCTCTTTGTCACGGATAGCCAATGTATTGTCGCTTAACAACTTTGCAAAATCAGTTCCTTCTATATTAAGGCAATAATCCTTCCACGATTCATATCCTATAGGTCCATTTACCTGAAAAATGGTTGGGGCGCCACGCTTTGCAATTTCTGATTTTAAAGTCTGCTCATATGTGTTTGCGGCAGCGGTTACAACCTTTACCTTAACACCTGTTTCTTGCTCATATTTTTGTGCTATTTCCTGATAAGCTTCAGCAGATTCAGGTTTAAAGTTTAAAAAATAAACCTCGGCGCTACTTTTGTCACCACAGCCGGCAAGCATTGTTAACGTAAAAAACAAAGATATGCACAGTATGAGAGATAATAATTTTTTTGACATAAAAATTCCTCCATTTTTAATACTGATAATATCTTTGCCGAAATTTTTGCAATTAATACAAAAAACATAAAAACCGATTGTGAGTTTATCACAATCGGTTTTTGAAATTAACTTTATTTAGCCGTTTCCTAATCTTCACAATTATATTTACACTCGCTTGCGCAGTTTATGGCGCAGGCAATCGACGCTATTATAAGCGTAAAGAATGCCGCAAGCAAACCTACCACTATTGCGCCTATAACGCTTGTTGCCGCAAAACCGACGGCAAGTAAAACTATGCTGGTAAATATTGTGCCCAAAATGCCTATTACTGCAAGTTTTATATTAGAGTTGCAACAATTTTGGCAAGCAGTTTTATAAAACGATGGCAACGATGCCAAAAGCACGCCCAAAAACAAAACTGCAATACCAAATGCAACTATATAAAATACACTCGTCAAAGTTATAATTGCGGTAAATTGCGCTATCGCTGCAACAACACCTGCAACTACTGCTGCTGCAATTGCCAAAAACGCACACTCAACGCGAGTTGAACAACTTGTTTGTCTCATAAATTTTCACCCCTATATATATTACGAAAAAACCTTTCATAGTGTTAAAAGGCCATAAATATAGTGCTTATTTTAATTGACATTATTATAATAAAATTATATAATATATGTATATAAAGGAGTGTGTCTACCTTGAAAACTACAACAATTTGTTTTGCCAATAACAAGGGCGGTAGCGGTAAATCTACTACCTGTTGTAACATTGGTTACGAGCTTTCTAAAATGGGCTATAAAGTATTGCTTATAGACGGCGATATGCAGATGAATCTGTCACTATCTGTTTTTGGCGAGGACCAGGTTTTAGAGTCGGCTCAAAGCGGCAACAATATTTATACTGCCGTAACACAGCAAACCGATATTACCGACTACATTACACCCACAAAATATGAAGGTCTTGATATGGTGCTGTCCTCTTCGCTTATGAGCAATATCGAATTTGACCTGTTTTCTAAATGGCAGCGTGAACTCATACTTAAAAACTGTTTGGCAAACGTAAAATCAAGCGGTGATTATGACTTTATTTTAATGGATGCCCCACCTACCTTGGGCGGCTGGGTTATGAATATGCTTTGCGCATCCGATTATCTTGTAATACCGGTAGAAGCAAGTCCGTGGGGACTTTTTGGTCTTGCCAATATGTTTGAATTTTTTGCTACCGTACAACAGATTAACCCCGATCTTTCACTACTTGGTGTTGCTATTACAAAGGTTGATACACGTAAAAATTACTTTAAACAAACGGTTGAAGCACTGCAAAACACCGATGGTGTTCACCTTTTCCAAAATTATATCCGTACCGACAGTAGCATAGAATGGGCACAGGATGCATCGCTGCCCGTAGCGGTTTACAAACCGAGCACCAGAAGTGCAAAAGAATATAAAGCTCTTACAGAGGAGGTCGTTTCCCTTGTCAATAGGTAAAAGCAGTATTGCCCGTGCAGTAAGTTCTACCAACACTGTTAAGGCTCAAAACACAACCAACACTAATATTATTACAAGTTTTTTAATTGATAATATCGGCACTTTAACAATTGCTAAAGAGCCTAACAAAATAGAAGAAATAAAAAACAGTATTGCAAAACGTGGCATACTTGTCCCAATACTAATTGCAGTAACAACTAAAGGTGAAGCGTGGCTTATAGACGGCTACCGACGTATAGCCGCCGCACGTGAGCTTGATATCAAACAGGTAAACGCCATAGTTATAAACGTGGAAAACAAGCGTGATGCAAACAATATTTATACCGAGCTTTGCAAAACAAGGGCAGGTATACCCGAAAATGCAAAAGACGATATTCATGAAGAAAAATTCCGTGTGCTTTGTGTCAAGGACCACGATCTTCCGACATATCTTTTGTAATATAAACTATGTGAGGTAACAAAAATGAATGTAGTATGTTTAGATATGGAGGGCGTGTTGGTTCCTGAAATTTGGATTGCTTTTGCAAACGAAGTAGGCATTCCCGAACTTAAACGCACCACACGAGATGAGCCTGATTACGACAAACTTATGAAATATCGTCTTGATATTTTAAAGCAGCATAATTTAGGACTCCGTGAAATTCAGGCAGTTATTGAAAAGATCGACGTTATGGACGGCGCAAAGGAATTTTTGGACGAGTTACGCCAAATTACTCAGGTTATTATTTTAAGTGATACCTTTGAGCAGTTTGCAGCGCCTCTTATGAAAAAGCTTGGAATGCCAACCATTTTTTGCAACACACTTGAGGTGGCCCAAAACGGCGAAATTACAGGCTATAAAATGCGTTGTGAAAAGTCAAAGCTTACAACCGTTAAGGCACTCCAGTCCTGCGGATTCCAGACCATCGCCGCAGGTGACAGCTTTAACGACCTTGGAATGATACTTAACAGTAAGGCTGGTTTTTTGTTTAAATCTACCGAGCAAATTAAAAAGGATTATCCCGAGCTTCAGGCATTTGAAGAATATGATGACTTGCTTGCCGCAATAAAATCTGTTTTATAACATAAAATGGTCTTGGGCGCAATTCGCCATTTGAATTGCGCCCAAGTAGTTTTTTAACACTATGCCGAAACAGTACACTCACCGTAGGCTTATTCACGACTGTTGCCGTGACATCGGCTTATGTACATAGCACGGATTTTATCCGTTATATTAATTATATTCTTAAATGTTAATAAAAATTCCCGTTTTGTGTAAATAAATCTTTAAGGTGATAAAATGACAAAAAATCGCATTTTAAATTTACAAGAAATGCTGACAGATAACGAAGCTTTTTTAATATCAAGCGAATCCAACCGCTTTTATGTGACAGGCTTTAGTTCAAGCGCAGGAACAGTTTTAATAACAAAGTCACGTGCCGTTTTCTTTATAGATTTCAGGTATTTTGAAAAGGCAAAAGACACCGTTGGCAGTTATGAAGTTGTGCTTTACGATAAAGGTGATAAAGGCATTTATGAATTTTGCAAAGAACAGAATATTAAAACAATTTTTGTCGAGAGCGCTCACGTAAGCCTTTCACACCACAAATATTTATGCGGTGTTTTTGACGGTATCCATATTTCAAAAGAAAACAAATTAGACACAACGCTTGCCGATATGCGTGCCGTAAAAACAGAAGAAGAACTTAAACTTATAAAAAAAGCCCAATCTTTTACCGATAAGACTTTTGATTATATACTTCCTCGTATTACGGTGGGGCGTACCGAACGTGAAATTATGCTGGATATGGAATTTTTTTTGCGTAGCTTGGGCGCCGAGGGTGTATCGTTTGATTTTATTGTAGTGTCAGGCAAAAACTCTTCCCTGCCCCACGGAGTACCTACAAATAAAAAAATTGAAAAAGGCGACTTTGTTACTATGGACTTTGGGGGCAAAGTTGGCGGCTACTGCAGTGATATGACCCGTACTGTAGCAATGGGAGATATCAGTGACGAACAAAGACTGGTTTATGACACCACACTTAAAGCACAGCTTGCAGCTCTTGATGCCATTAAATCAGGCGCTATTTGCGGCGATATGGATAAAACTGCCCGAGATATAATTTATGATGCAGGCTACAAAGGCTGTTTTGGGCACTCGCTTGGGCACTCTGTCGGTATAGACGTGCACGAATCACCCAACCTTAGCCCAAACAATCAGGCAGTTTTAAAGGCAGGTAACGTTGTAACGGTTGAACCCGGTATATATCTTGAAAACAAATTTGGCGTAAGAATTGAAGATATGGTATATATAACCGAAGATGGTTGCATTAACCTTACAAACAGCAAAAAAGAACTTATAATATTATAAAAATAAAAACCCGCAAATGCGGGTTTTTATTTTTAATCAACAACAATTTGTTCGTGTGATTCTGTAGATGACGATTCGTCTGTAGACGACTCGGTAGATGAAGTATCGTCTTTATCAGAACGGTTTATAAGGGCAAACTCATTTGTGCCTGCATAGGTTTCAAAAATTTTGCTAAGGTCAGCATATGCGGATCTACCGTTTTCTGACGAATAAAATACATCATAGTCACGATTTAAACAACAAGTTCCGTTATTATAAATTGTAAACATTATTGTATTTTCATCCTTGTCATAAAACTTTATAAGTACATATGCCTCGCCTTTTTCGGCTGTGTCAGATTCTTCAAGCTCAAGATTTTGGAATATTGTCCACATTTCGTCAACAACTTCCTCGCTAAGTATTTCGTATTCATATGTTTCGCCGTTTATAGCATCAACAAGATATGCATAGGATGGATCAAAATTACTGTATGTAGTCTTTGAGCAACCTGCAAAACTTAACACCATACATAAAATCATTATAATGGCAACTGATTTTTTTAACAACTTCATAAAAAACCTCTCTACATTAAAAAGTATTGACCTATCACACGAAGTCGTGTGCATTTTTTAAAACCATATTTCTTTATGGTTTTTATTTTTTTAAATTTGCTCATCTGGGGGATTTTACAATATGTTTGTATTATATCATATTGGTTTGGGTCCATTTGATTGCCGTAACACTCCAACAACAGCTGTGCTTGAGTATACGTGGCATTATAATTTTTGCGAACCTCGTTAAGAGTTAGCAATTTACGCTTTATAAATGCAAAACCATACGAAGCCTTGGCGCCTACCTGATTATCTGAATGTTGTCGGTAAAGTATAGTGGACTGTTTTAAGAATGATACCTTTCCAAACAACGTTGCCACCACCGCTAACCACCAGTCGTGCATAATGCATTCATCGGGGACATTGCCACACCTTTCTTTAAGTGCGTGATTTATCATAACCGTACAGCCTGTAACGTTATTTTGCACCATTAATTGCGGCAAAGACATATCATAGCTTAGTTTCTGAAAATCAAAAAACGAGTCGGATATAACATTAAGGTCTTGGTTTGCAACCTTTAAATCTGTATGTACCAAAACGGGCAATTTAGAGTTTCCGTTTTCGCTCTGTTTCATAACCCGTAATGTGTTTTCTACCTTATCAGGCAACCACACGTCATCCTGATCGCAAAACATTATATACTCGTCATCGCAATACCGTAAAAGGCGTGCAAAATTACCCTTTGCACTACCTGTAGGCGTGCCGTTTATACATTTAATTTTATTAGGATATTTATCACAATATAGTTTTATAATATCGGCGGAATTATCGGTTGAGCCATCGTCACTTATAACAATTTTTATATCCTCAAAGCTTTGATTAAGCAATGATTCAATTTGTTCTTTTAAATATTTTTCGCCGTTATAAACTGCAAGTAAAACTGTAACCGTAATTCCACCTCCAAATTTTATTATTCGTCCTGTGTATTACCGTTGGGTGTTCCGGTTGTGGTTGAACTGTCATCATCGCTTGAAGTAGTACTGCTATTGTTATTATCATTATCATCTTCATCACCCTTGTAGGTGTTAAGATAAATTTTGATATGTGCTTCGGTTGGTACTACTGCATTTGACTCAGGAGTCTGAGCTATGATAACATCAGGTTTAGATTCTGCGTCATATTTCTCAATAACCTCGATATTGTATAAAGAAAATCCGTTTTCAATAAGCTTAATCTTTGCTTCCTCAAGGCTGAGGCCTACAACGTCGGGTACAAAATATTCTTTTGGTCCCAAACTGATTATAACCTGAATTTCGGTTCCGCTTTCAACCTGTTTTCCCGGTTCAATTGACTGACCGCAAATCATACCGCAAGGGTATTCGTTAGAATATTCCTTGCCTTTGATTGAAAAGGTAAATCTGTCGTATTTACCCTCGTAATCTTCTATTAACTCATAGTAGTATATCTGATCTTTTACAAGATCAGGCACATCATATAATACTGTCGATATTTCGGCTCCTGACTCATAATCACCAATAGCGGGGCCATTTGATTCGAGATTGTGATCAGAGTTAGTGAAATCTAATCCATTACCAAAAATGTTTGACCAGTTTGCTATAAGAAGTATTAATCCTATTGCAAAAAGAACTGCAGCAGTTACACCCGCTGAAATTGCGGCATATTTTATACCGCTACCCTTTTTTTCTGGCTCTGTAGTTTCTTGTTTTGCTTTTTGTTCTGCTGCACGAACGGTAGCTGCACGACGAAGATTTTCTTTTGTTTCGCCGTAAACCAATTCGTTTTTAAATGCATCTATATTTTTTGTTCTGCTTTGGGGATTAACCTGCAAGCCATTTGCAATAGATACCAAAACCTGACGTGGCAATTCGTCTGCAAAACGGGCAGGGATAGAAAGTGTATCCTGAGCAATTCTTGTTTCGGCAGAGGGTGGAGCATTGCCTATAATTACTCTGAATAATATAGCGCTTAAAGCATAAACGTCTGAGCCTTCACTTAATTTGGCATCAAACTTGCCATATTGTTCGGGGGCTGCATATCCACTATAAAGTTCTGCGGGGCCATCGGTTGAAGCCGAGCGCAAACGTGGTATGCAAATTCCTCTAAGACGCAATTTACCATCTCTGCCAACCAATATAGTATCAGGTGATATGCCACCGTGAACAATACCCAACTCGTGTAAACCCTTAATTGTATCAATAAGCGGTAAAAACAACGGTCTTGCCTGTTCCCAACGAAGACTACCGTCATTGCGTTCAAGAAATGCACCTAAAGTTATACCGGAAATTACGGGAGAAACAGCATATACCGTTCCATTACCCTCAAATACCGTGAGCACAGGTACAATTGACTGAAGTTCGGTAGCAATGAGCTTCTTATTAATTTCCATAAAGTCTATAAGACCCTCATTAAAACCAAACTCTTTGCCACTTATTACCGAAACAGTTTTATCGGGATTGCGTGATGACATACCTTTTGGAAAATATTCCTTTATATGAACCGGAGAATTTGAAGCATTGTCCCAAGCGATATATGTTATACCCTCGGTATTAACACTTTTCACCTTACCAATTATGTATCTTTCTGACAATAAAAACTTAACCGGTAAGCAAAAATCCTCATTTTTTTGTGCCGTATCATATCCGCACACCTTGCAAATTTGTTCGCCGCCACAGTCGTTCATACAACTGGGACAAAGTCTGTCGATATTCAATACAACGACCTCCATAAAAATATAATTTAGAATATTATAGCATAAAACTATATTGATTACAAGTTTTAAGACTCGGTATCAATAGCATTAAGTTTTTTGAACACGCAAGTATGGTGTTCGGTAATAACTCTATCTTCGTGAAGCGACCCGAAATACCAGTGACTGTAAGTACACGATCTTCCTATTTCTTCAAAATATCCGTTAAGTTTATTTATGTTGTCGCTGTCGCCACGTCTTAGCAAAATTGCGCTTTTTACAAGTGCCGGAGGCTCGTGAGTGATTATATAATCAACTCTACAACCAGCCTCATCAAGCACACGAGCACCGTCAGCCATCTCTGCAGGGGTGGGTTCTTCCTCACGCCACCAAAAACCTGCTGCTACACGCATATCTTTATCAAGACTTTCCCCACCGCCAAAGGTGAAAAATCTTTTGCCATCAATATTAAATATCTGGCCACGCATCAAATGAAGCAGATTTCCCTTTATTCGATGCACCTTGCCACCCTTCCAAACGGTTTCACGGCAACGGTTTATTTTTTCTAAATTATCATGAGTACCTTCAACAAAGGCTGTTATAAACTTTCGTTTTGCAAAGAATTTAATTACCTCTTTTTCCTGTTTTGAACCGTCAAAAATATAGCCAAAATCTCCACAAACAATAAGTATATCTCCACGTTTCAATTTGCGAAACTCTTTATCGTAAAGTCTTTCCAAATCGCCGTGCATATCGCCCGTTACATAAACCATTTTTTCACCACCGTTTTTTAAGAAATTTTTAATGATTAATTCAAATATTACACTTTATTTTTAAGCCTTAATGCTGTATAATAAGATTATAACACATTTGTAAGGAGATTTCTATGCTTAAAAGAATTTTTTCTGCATTTTTAATAATTTGTTTACTATTTACTCCTATTCTTACTGTAAACGCATATGAACCTTCGGGTATTGATATTACGGCAAAGGCGGCAATGCTTGTATCTCTTGATACAGGTGAAGTGCTTTTTGAAAAAAATGCCGACCAGAAGGTATATCCTGCTTCCATCGCAAAAATAATGACCACACTTTTAGTGCTTGAAAGCGACAGATTTGACCCTGATGCCAAAATTGCTATGACCGAAGAGGCGCTTGAGCTTATAAGCGGTACGGGCAGTAGTGTATCACTTTTAAAGGCGGGAGAAGAAATTACACAGCTTGACCTTGCTTATATGATTCTTATGTCATCGTTTGGTGATTGCACACTACTTGCCGCCATTCATTATGGCGATAGCGTAGAAAACTTTGTAGCAATGATGAACAACAAGGTAGAAGAGCTTGGTCTTACCGGTACTCATTATGAAAATCCAATTGGTCTTCACAGCGAAGGAACCTATACCACAGCACGTGACACCTACAAGCTAACCAAGGTAGCGCTTCAAAATGAAACTTTTAAAGAAATTTGTGAAAGTTCACGTCACACCGTTAAAACAAGCTCCGGTCAGCGCACACTTTCTACTACAAACTTTTTACAAGACAATACTACTACGTATTATTATCAATATGCAAAGGGTGTAAAAACGGGATACACCGACGAAGCCGGACGCTGTCTTGTAAGTACGGCAAGTTATAACGGTTATAATTATATTTGTCTGGTCTTTGGATGTCCGCCAAAAGAAAAAAAGCACTTTACCGAAAGCAAAGAGCTTTACCGCTGGGCATTTAACAATTTTGAATTTAAAACCATTGCTGACGGCGAAAATCCATTGGCACAGGTTACGGTTGACCTGTCTCTTGATACCGATCACACCTTGCTTTATGCAGAAGAAAGTTTTGTGTCCGTTTTACCAAAGGATGCCGATGACTCAACAATAAGCATTGTGCCTCACCTTCCCGAAGAGGCAATTGATGCCCCAATAAAAAAAGGGCAGGTCATAGGTACGGCCGACGTTATATATGCAGAAAAAGTAATAGGAACAATAAATCTTGTAGCTAATGAAGATATTGATAAAAGTCTCTTGCTAACCGTTTTCAGAGGCATTAAAAACTTCTTTACATCATCTTATATGATAATTTTTTATATCCTGATTGGTATTTTTGTGTTAGGTTTTATATTGTATGTTATAAAGTTAAACACAAAGAGCAAAAAGAAAAGAAAAATAAAATATATTCCTTACGATAAAGATGAAAAATAATTAAAAGCCCGACGTTTGTCGGGCTTTTTAATTTTATTTATTAGAAGGGCAAAAATCTGCCATAGGACAACGTTCACAATATGTTTTTCGTGCTGTACAAATATCACGCCCAAAAAGCACTGTACGATGACAAAAATCATTCGATTTATCAGGTGGCAAAAGCTTGCGCATAGCATTTTCAACCTGTAAAGGATTGGTAGTTTTCACAAAACCTAAACGGTTGCAAAGACGTATAAAATGCGTATCGGTAACTATTGCCGGCTTGCCATAAACATCACCGCAAACCAGATTTGCAGTTTTTCTGCCAACACCGGGCAGTTTTGTTAATTGCTCAATGGTATCGGGCACTACCCCATCAAAATCAGACATTATCATCTGACCAATACCTACTAAATCTTTTGCCTTTGTTTTATAAAGTCCGCAAGTTTTAATAAGTTCTTCGACACTTTCTATTGGAGCTTTTGCCATAGATACCGCATCAGGATATGCCGCAAACAATGCCGGTGTTACCATATTAACACGGGCGTCGGTGCATTGTGCCGAAAGCCTTGTCGCAATAAGCAATTGGAATGCATCGGTGTAATTAAGCGAACATATTGCATCTGGATATAATTTTTCAAGCGCTTTAACCGCTTTTATAACTCGTTCTTTCTTGGTCATTATGTATCAAGCCTCATATCGTCCGGTTTTATCCATTTAAGTTTTCGCATTGCTTCACTAATAAAGAATGCAAGCACCGCCGGAAGAACAATAAGAATCACAATAACCTCAATGAGCGCAACCACAGAAGATGTGCCTGTTTTTACCATTTCAAAATATGTTTCAATCGGTCCTATTAATCCTGCTGTACCCATTCCTGAGCCTATATTTGTACTCTGTAGTTTGAAAATTGTTGTAGCTACAGGTCCTAATATAGCACTCGACAATATTGCAGGTAACCATATGAGCGGTTTTTTGACAATGTTAGGCATCTGTATCATAGATGTTCCTATGCCCTGTGACACAAGGCCTGATACTTTATTTTCACGGAATGAAGCCACCGCAAAGCCTATCATATTACAACAACAACCGACCACTGCGGCACCTGCGGCTAATCCCGACAAATTCATTATATAACCCAACGCAGCAGAAGAAATTGGCAAAGTAAGACATATACCCATGGCAACCGACACTATTATTCCGCCGATTATTGGATGTTGTTCAACATTTATATTTATTAAATTACCGAACCAGTTCATTGCAGCCGATAGGTATGGACCTACCAAATAACTTGCCGTAGCACCCGAAAGTATGCAACAAAGCGGTGTTAAAATAATTTCAAGTTTGGTCTTTCCTGAAATCAATCCACCTATTTCTATGGCAATATATGCTGCAATAAAAGCCCCCAATGGATCGCCCGGAATTTTCAATTCAATTGTTGTGGCTTGCTGAAACAAATGTGGAAAGGCACCCACCATACCTGCAACAGCAGCAGAAACCGTTGTTAGTGGCGAAGCCTTAAGTTTTACTGCAACCCCGATTCCAATACCAGCGCCTGTTATTGTCTTTGCCAACATACCGACACTTACAAGATATGACCCGATTATATTGTCCCCAAACAATTTCGCTATTTGAGATATAATTGTACCAATAATCAGCGTTGCGAAAAGGCCTGATGCCATACCCGAAAGTCCGTCTATAAACAAACGGTTTAAATACTTTTTAATCATTTTTTCATCCTCCTATTCAATGAATTTCGTTTAAATTTAACACAATTATAGTACAAAGTTTTTATGCAGTCAAGTGAACATAAGCAAAAAAAACGTCCTGAAATTTCAGGACGTTTTAAATTAGTATTTTTTGCGTAAAATTATATAACTTATCCAATAAAGAAAGACAATAAGACAAACGGCACCGCTTGATAACATCATTAACTCTTCTTTTCCTACAAATTTAAAAATTATTGTACCAACCGCTGCAATAATTACAAACAAATACCCTGACCAGCTCCACGCTTTAAGTGATAAAAACTTATTACGTTCATCACTGTTTTGAACATCTATTTCTTCACGGTACTTTTCATTTGTTTGGTATTTTATATTTCGCAAAAGGAAAAGTACACCAACAACTATAAGCGCCACACCCATACCACTCCAAAACTCATCTATAAGATTAGCAAAATAACACACGCATAATACAACACCAATTACAATTTCTAATATGCTTGATATAAGTCGTGATTTTCTCATTTTATATCCTCCTCGTCAAAAATAAAGGTTTGTTCAATTGTTAAATCAAAATATTTTGCAATTTTGTAGGCTAAAAATATTGAGGGATTATATTTGCCTGTTTCAAGCGAGCTGATTGTTTGCCTTGAAACGCCCAAGGCTTTGGCAAAATCCTCTTGTGTTATATTTTTTTGTTTTCTTATTTCTTCAATTTTGTTTTTCATTTACCCACCTCTTTTAAATGTAAAGCTAACTTTACATAAG
Organism: Acutalibacteraceae bacterium; assembly: GCA_045604205.1. Classification (GTDB taxonomy): domain Bacteria; phylum Bacillota; class Clostridia; order Oscillospirales; family Acutalibacteraceae; genus UBA737. Next base: position 34,984 of record JAZUNQ010000028.1, on the reverse strand, counting down.
TATAATATCACAACATTTTATAAATGTCAAGTAAACTTTACATTGTGTTGTTATGTTTTTACTTGAAAGAATCAAAATATTGTGTTATAATACGCCTATATTTTTTGGGGGGGTTGCAAATGAAAAAACAAGAGGTTTATAAACCGCTATTTGAAACAGAAGATATTGAAGCAGGAGATATTGAAAAGGTTACCTGTGTTTGTTGCGGAAAAACAATTAAACAAACACTCATAAACAATGATGGCATTTGTGTTGAATGCATAATGAATAACAGAATAAATTCAGATGATGTTTCTTTACTACCAAACGAAAATCTTTTTCATTCGTTTTTTAATCAATATAAACAATATCTGAAAACAAAACCAAAAGACAGTGCATTGGTAGCTGTTGCGGGTGCTGCCCTTGGATTGCTCGGTGCAGCAATTGTTGCTTCTGCTACATATAACTCGAAGGTCCCCGAAAGAGGCTCGAAATTTGATTATGTTAACAAAAAAATTAAGCTTTCCACTTTTGAAAAATGCAATAAAATGACAATATCTATAAGAAACGAATCTTGGATCTGTCCCTGTTGTAACAACGATAATTCTGGTGCGCATTTTTGTACCGTTTGTGGCGTATATCCAAAATTTAAATTAGAAGAATAAAAAAATCCCCGAAATAATTCGGGGATTTTAATTTTAGTTATTATTTATCACGTCTTTTAAAACCACGGCGATTGCCACCCTTGCGAGGAGCTTCTTCATCGGCGTCGTCTTCAACAACTGCACCGTTAACCTCTACAAGTGCATCACGGCGTGAAAGATTGATTCTGCCCTGATCGTCGATTTCAGTAACCTTAACGATAACCTGATCGCCAACTGCTACAACGTCTTCAACCTTTTCTACACGTTTAACGTCAAGCTTAGAGATGTGCACAAGGCCTTCCTTACCGGGAGCAATTTCAACAAATGCGCCAAAGGTCATAAGACGGGTTACCTTACCGCTATAGATTGCACCGATTTCGGGATCATTTGCAATAAGATTGATGATATCAATAGCAGCCTGAGCCTTCTCAAGGTCAAGACCTGCAACAAATACGTGTCCGTCTTCTTCTATGTTGATGGTACATTCGCACTGTTCTTGTATAGACTGAATAACCTTACCCTGCTTACCGATAACATCACCAATCTTATCTGGGCTGATGGTAGTTGTAAGCATCTTAGGAGCGTATGGTGAAAGTTCCTTACGGTATTCAGGAATACATTTAAGCATTACGTCATCAAGAATATGCATACGAGCCTTATTTGTCTTTGCAAATGCTTCTTTAATGATTTCAGGGGTAAGACCGTGTACCTTAAGGTCCATCTGAATAGCGGTAATACCCTTATGAGTACCTGCTACCTTAAAGTCCATATCGCCGTAGAAGTCTTCAAGACCCTGAATGTCAACCATTGTCATAAAGTCACCGTAAACACCCTTGTCGCCTGTGATAAGACCGCAAGAAATACCTGCTACAGGAGCCTTAATCGGAACACCGGCTGCCATAAGTGCAAGTGTTGAACCGCAGATAGAACCCTGTGAGGTAGAACCGTTAGAAGAAAGAACCTCACTTACTACACGGATAGCGTATGGGAATTCTTCAACAGAAGGAATTACAGGTAAAAGTGCACGTTCAGCCAAAGCACCATGACCAATTTCACGACGGCCGGGGCCACGTGAAGGCTTGGTTTCACCAACAGAGTATGATGGGAAGTTGTAGTGGTGAATATAACGCTTGCTTACCTCTTCATCCAATCCGTCAAGCTTTTGCGCTTCGCTTACAGGAGCAAGTGTAGCAATTGAAAGAACCTGTGTCTGACCACGGGTAAACATACCTGAGCCGTGAACACGTGGTAAAAGGTCAATCTGAGCATCAAGTGGACGGATGTCATCAATACCACGGCCGTCTACACGCTTGCCTTCATCCTTAAGCCAAGCACGAACAACGTGCTTTTGAACAAGATACATAATCTCGTCAAGCTTTGCTTCGTTTCCTTCAAAACGCTCGTCAAACTTAGCGTGAACTGCATCATAGATAGGAAGAAGTGCCGCATCACGAACATTTTTATCGTCGGTGTCAAGCGCCTTCTTAACGTCTTCGATGCAGAACTCTTCAATTTCTGCCATAATTTCAGGGTCGGGATCGCTTGATTCAAATGTGAATTTTTCTTTACCGATTTCAGCAACGATGCCGTTGATGAATTTAACAATCTCTTTATTAACCTCGTGACCTGCCATAATGCAATCAAACATAAGGTCGTCAGGAATTTCGTTACCGCCTGCTTCAATCATAGCAACCAAGTCAGCAGTTGATGATACTGTAAGATTAAGCTCGGTAGCAGCACGCTGCTCGAGTGTTGGGTTGATGATGATTTCGCCATCAATAAGACCAACGCTTGTAGAAGCAATTGGGCCGTCCCAAGGAATGTCTGATACTGCGATAGCAGCAGATACACCGATTGCTGCTGTAATTTCAGGTGAGCAGTCAGGGTCAACCGACATAACGGTTGCAACAACCGAACAGTCGTTTCTCATATCTTTTGGGAAAAGAGGACGGATAGGTCTGTCAATACAACGTGAAGAAAGAATAGCCTTTTCACTTGCCTTACCCTCACGGCGCTGGAAAGAACCGGGGATACGACCTACTGCGTACATTTTTTCTTCAAAATCTACTGAAAGTGGGAAAAAGTCAACACCCTCACGTGGTTTTGAAGAAGCGGTTACTGTACAAAGAACACTTGTGTCACCATATCGAGCCATAAAAGCTGCATTTGCAAGACCGGCCATTTTGCCTGTTTCAAGACTAAAGGGTCTGCCGGCGATGGTGGTTTCATAAACTTTAAAGTTTTCGAACATTGTTTTAATCTCCTTTTGTTTTATTTTTATTTCAAGAGATTTTCCGTTTAGCAATAAAATCAACACCCGATTTTCAGGCGCTCATTTTACCGCTAAACCACAAAAAATCCCTTTTTTACACTTTGCCTTTTAACAAAATCAAACCGAGCAAATAAAACTTGCTCGGTTTGTTTGTTACATAATTACTTACGCAAGCCGAGTTTCTTAACGATAGCACGGTAGCGCTCGATGTCCTTCTTCTGAAGGTATGCAAGAAGGTTTCTTCTGTGACCTACCATCTTAAGAAGACCTCTACGTGAGTGGTGGTCCTTCTTGTGGATATCAAGGTGAGCGTTAAGCTCGTTGATACGGTAAGTAAGAACTGCAATCTGTACTTCAGGAGAACCTGTGTCACCCTCGTGAACTGCGTATTCAGCCATAATCTGCTGCTTTACTTCGTTAGTCATTCTTTTCACTCCTTTTTTTAAAATATTGTCCACCATATTCCAAGCCAAAGGTCCCAGAGTGTTCCGCATAAACGGCAGTCACCAAAAGCATAGAACAAGGTACCTGACCATAGTCAGCCATAGCATTATATCACAAGTGTTTTAAAAAGTAAAGGGTTTTTTATTTTATTTTTTTATGTTATAATGTTTACGAATTATTAACACTTACTAAAAAGTATGATAATAAACTTATTCTAATATCAGTTTATAACATCTTTTGGGAAAGGATTTTTTATGAACGAATTTAATAATAACCCACAAAACCCACCTAACTATAACCCAAATTACCAAAACTACAATACACCTCAAAGAACAACCCCTCAAAAGCCTAAAAAGACCAAAAAAGGTCATAGCACTTGGGTTGTAATTATCTCATCTTTACTTGCAGCCATTATCGGTGCTACAAGCGGTGTTTTGGGTATGGGCTCCATCTTAGGAATAAGCTGGTTATTTTCCGGTGACGATACAACACCGACAACAAGTGAAGGTGTTACTGAAATTTTTAACAACAATAAAGACAACGTAACCATAAAGGTAGATGAAAATGCCTCATCTATTGCCGAAGCCGTTGCAAAAAAATGCACCGACAGTGTGGTTGGTATTCGTACAACAACATCAGTCAGCGGTTTCTTTGGCGGAACACAGGAACAGTCCGGTGATGGTTCTGGTGTTGTATATACCTCTGACGGTTATATCATAACCAACTATCACGTAATTGCTGATGCCGTTAGCGGACAAAATTCTAAAATAGACGTATTTATTGGAACCGACGGTTCAAAATCTTATCCTGCAACGGTTGTTGGCTATAACATATCTTGTGACCTTGCTGTTATAAAAATCAACGTAAAAGGTCTTACTCCTATGGAGTTTGGCAACAGTGACGATCTTTCTATAGGTCAGTACGTTGTAACTATTGGCGCTCCGGGCGGTCTTGAATTTATAGGAAGTGTAACCTACGGTATCATAAGTGGTCTTGACAGAACCGTTTCTACCAATACGGGACTAAAGCTTATACAAACCGATGCCGCTATAAATCCCGGTAACTCAGGTGGTGCACTACTTGATGCAAACGGAAAGCTCATTGGAATAAACAGTTCTAAAATTGCATCGGTAGAATACGAGGGTATGGGTTTTGCAATCCCTGTAAACACCGTAAAAGAAAAATGCGATAAAATCATAGCACGTGAAGGAACTGCCCAACCATATTTTGGCGTAAGCATTAGCAGTACATATACAAGTGAAGTGCTTGAGCTTTACGGTTATCCGACAGGTGCAGTTGTATCAAGCGTTGCAGACGGCAGTCCTGCTGATAAAGCCGGTATTGTAAGAGGCGATATCATCACCGAATTTAACGGTACAAAAATAAAAGAATATACCGAATTTGGCGAGTTTTTGCTTGACTGTAAACCAAATGACACAGTTAAAATTACAATTTACCGCAGTGGCAAATACTACACCGTAAACGTTAAGCTTGCATCAGACGGTTCCAATTAATCATTTACTCCCCTTTAAATAAGGGGAGTTTTTTATTGACAGTATATATATAATTTTGATATAATCAAAGCATAAAATTTTGCTCTAACGGAGGCGTTAATATGTTTTATAAAAACCTTAAAAACCCACCTAATAAATATCGCCCTGCTCCATTCTGGTCTTGGAATGAAAAATTGAACACAAGCGAAACCGCAGCACAGGTTCGCCAGATGTGTGACGTAGGCATAGGCGGATATTTTATGCATGCCCGTGGCGGACTGCAAACCGAATATCTTTCGGACGAGTGGTTTGAAAACGTAAAAGCAACGCTTCGTCAAGGCAAAGAGCTTGATATGCAGTCTTGGGGTTATGACGAAAACGGCTGGCCCAGTGGCTTTGGTTCGGGACTTGTTAACGGTCTTGGACTTAAATATCAGCAAAAATATCTTCGTTGTCAAGAAACCGAAGATGCGGTAAATAATGACAACACCATTATTAATTTGCCCTATAACAACAAAAATCTACATTTTTATTACGAGGTTAACCCATTTTACGTTGATACCCTTGACGGTGAGGTTATATCAGAATTTATTCGTGTAACACATGAGGCTTACAGCGAAAAGCTTGGTTCGGAATTTGGTGATATGGCAGGCTTTTTTACCGATGAGCCTCAGGTTTCACGCAACGGATTTCCTTGGTCATTTATTTTAGAGGAAGAATATAAAAAAGCCTATGGCGAATCACTTTTGCCAAATCTTACCGCACTTTTTTATAATACCAAAAACAGCACTGAAATAAAGTACAAGTATTGGAAGCTTATTACAAATCTGTTTTCAGAAAATTATATGAACAATATATACAAGTGGTGCTGTGAAAACGGTAGCGCACTTACAGGTCACCTCGTGCTTGAGGAGGGGCTTCACGCACAGTTAATTGCAAATGGTGCCTGTATGCCGCATTATGAATATATGACCGTTCCCGGTATGGATAATTTAGGTCGTATGCTTAACCGTATTGAGTGCGAAATGCAGTTAGCGTCTGTTGCAAATCAGCTTGGCAAAAAACAAATTTTGTCTGAGACCTTTGCCGCTTGCGGCTGGAACGTTAGTTTTGAAGAACTGCTTTGGATATATGAGCATCAAATGGTACACGGCATAAACTACCTTTGCCAACATCTTGAAGGCTATACCCTGCGAGGAATCAGAAAACGTGACTACCCCGCAACACTGTTTAAGCAACAGCCTTGGTGGAACGATTACCGTGCTTTTAACGACAAGGTAAGCCGTATTGGTATGCTTTTAGCCGAGGGTAAAATAGAACACGAAATATTGGTACTTCATTCAAGTGACAGTGCGTGGGCAAATTATGACATAAAGTCTGCTGTTTATGCGTCAGAGCTTTGTCGTGATATGGTTGACGTTATGAACCGACTTGAAAAGAATCAGTTTCAGTATCACTTGGGCGATGCCACAATTATGGAGCGTCACGCAAAGGTAGAAAACGGCAAAATAATCATCGGCACACAAAGCTACAGTGTGGTGGTTGTTCCCCCTACTGACTGTCTTGCCCACAATACCGTAAAACTGCTTAAAGAGTTTAAAAGTACAGGCGGACTTGTGATTTTTGCAGGTCGTATCCCCACTATGATAGACGGCAAAGATACCAACGAAATAATAGAGTTTGCAAAAGATTGCATCTGCTCCACACAGGAAAATTTTGTGGATGTTATACCCACCTCTTTACGCAAAATTAAACTTGATTACAATGCCGACAGGCTTGAAAAACCCATTCTTACCGCTGTGCGCCGTTTTGACGAGCAAAAGCTTACAATGTATTATCTTGTAAATCCTTGCAACGTAGCACATAATTTCACCGCAACCGTAAAGGGAAAGAGTGTTACACTGTTTAACACATTAACGGGCGAGGAAGAGGCGGTTGCCTTTAAATCAAACGGTGATGACCTTTTTATTGAAAGCACCATTTACGGCAATGGTTCGGTTGTGTTGTTTGTTTATGATGAGGCTGTAAAGCAACCTCTTGAAACCGGCAAAACCGAACTAAAGCCACTTGAGTTCTCAGGCAAATGGCAGATAGAGTCTGACGATAATGCCCTTACGCTTGATTACTGCGACGTTTATTTTGACAACACACTTGCATACAAAAACCTGCCCATAAGCGACGTACAGGAAAAGGCCTTAGCTTTTGAAAGAAAGGTTAACACAAAACTTGTGTTTAGGTTTAACGTAAAGGATTTAGCCTTTTCAAAATGTGACCTTGTGGTTGAGACACCCGAGATTTTTGATATAACGGTAAACGGCAATGCTATAGATAAAACCGTAAACGGTTATTATTTTGACACATCGTTTAAGGTGATTAACATCTTCGATTATATTACTACAGGCATTAACGAAATTGCGCTCGAGTGCGATTTTGTTCAAAGCAATAAGGTTTATGAAAACGCTAAAAAATCATTAATATTTGAGTCTGAAAAGAACAAACTCAGCTATGATATGGAGCTTGAAGCTGTTTATATCAAGGGTGATTTTGCCGTTAAGACCGATAATGATTTTGAAAATCTTGAACGCAATGCCGTGCGCACAAATGGAGATTTTTATCTAACCAAAGCACCCGACACTTTAGATAGTGGAGATATTGTAACGCAGGGTTACCCCTTCTTTGCAGGAAGTATGACCTTTAAAAAGAACGTTAATCTTACCGCCGACGAGTGCAAGTATCGCAGTATAAAATTTGCTCGTTTAGGCTCTACCGTAATAAAGGTAAAGGTAAACGGCAAATGCACCGACAAAATTATGTGGCAGCCTTATGAAGCGGATGTTTCAAATCTATTACATGAAGGTGAAAATGAAATTGAAATTACAATTACAGGCTCACTGCGAAACCTTTTAGGACCATTCCATTTAAGCGATGGCGAAAATTATTGGATATGCCCTGACTGTTTCTTCCACGAATCACCAATTTGGTGTAAAGGTGTTAACAAAAAATGGGTAGACAGCTACTGCTTTGTAGAGTTTGGAATGTTCTTTTAATTAAAAGTACTGTATTTTACCTTTGCAAAAAACATAAAAAGCCGTGCTATGCACGGCTTTTTCTCTATTATCTCATATTAATTTTTAAATTTGCGAACTACCATGTCGCTACCACTCCTCGTAATGACAGACGATAGGCAGTTACTATTCTATGCCTTCTCCCTCGGGAGAAGGTGTTGAGCGAAGCGAAACGGATGAGGGGTTTGTTAAATTTTAATCTACACCTCATCCACCGCAAGTGGTCCCCCTTCCCCTTCAATCAAAGGGGAAGGCTTTAATTTTATATTTCTATATTTACAATATTCAAGCTTTCGTCAAACACAGTAAAGCAAGCGTCATAGCCTGCATCAATTTTGCCTTTGGTTGTAAGTCCCATTACTGTTGCAGGGGTTGCGGTCATCATTTTAACTGCATCTGCAACACTGCAACCAGCCTTTACCGCCGTTTTAAGCAGTATATCGCTTGTGGCAATACTGCCTGCAAAAGCACTACGGTCAAGCAGTTTTGCAACGCCGTCTTCAATAACAAATGGTACGGGACAATCGGTGTATTCTTTTCCTTCTTCTGCAATACCGCCTGGACGAAGCGCATCGGTTATAAGGCAGACGTGGTCGGTGCCTTTGAGCTTAATTATCATTTTAAGTAAATCGAGCGGCAGGTGACATCCGTCAGCAATAGCCTCAACGTACATATCATCAAGCAAATAGGCGCTTTCAACTATACCTAAGCGCCTGAAACCCTGATGACGTGTAATGGTTGACGTGCAGGAATAAAGATGGGTCACAAGATGATTACCGCCCTCATACGCACGCAAAACGTCGTCATATTCGGCTGATGAATGTGCTGTTGCGGCAAGTATACCCTTGTCTGTTACGTCACGTAAAAATGCGTTATCCTTATCCTTTTCGGGCGCATAGTCCCAACGGACGATAATATCGCTGTATTCTTCGAGTAATGACTCGTATTCTTCACGATCTATGTCACGAACAATACCGGGTGCCTGACCGCCACATTGTTCAAGCGCAAAATACGGTCCTTCAAGATGAATTCCGGGTATTTCTAAAGCGCAAGTATCTTTTACGGCACGTGCCGTTTGCAAAACACGCACCATAGTATCATAATCAGTAGCGCTGATTGTTGCGTACATAACACGTGTGCCGTGTGCGGCGTGTGTTTCACAAGCCTTTTTAAAGGCTTCGGGGGTAGCGTCAATAAACTCATATCCCCCACCGCCATGACAGTGAAGTTCGATAAAACCGGGGGCGATATAATTACCACCAAGGTCAATCTTTTCACCGTTTACTGTTTCAGTAGGCTTTACGTCCACAATTTTATTACCATCAATAACAATATCATAGCCGCAAATTTCTTTACCGTCAGATATAATTTTGCCGTTTGTCAGTATCTTCATTCTATAATAATTTCTTTCTTTTCTTTGTATGAGCGCTCGATTGCATCAAGTACTTTAACAGGATATACAAGGTCGTCATAGCTGTCGTGCATTACGCCGTTTTTAACCATTTCTACAAACTCGTCAAACTCGTTTACGTATGTATAGGCAACGTCATCGCAGAAGGTATCGTAAATCTGGTTGTCAGAGGTGCGCACACCTGCCGAATATCTATAAGCGCTGGTATAAAAACCGCAAACGTCAAAGTCGCCAAAGTTGAATATAACGGTAAGGCGATTTTTCTTTTCATCGGGGCAGTATGCTGTAACCGATTTTACGTTACGACCGTAAACGGTGATAAGCATTTCAATAAGATGCTGTGTATAGAACCAAAAACCACCGTATGGGTTATCCATATTTACAGGACAGCAAATATGACCGCTTACAACGGTCTTATTTTTTGCTATGCGAGCAAGGGGTTTGAGTTCATCAATAAATTTAAGACAAGAACCGCCACAAAGCAAAGTGCCATTGTCTTTAGCGGTTTGAGCAAGCTCTTTTGCAAGCTCTAAATCAGCACAGAAAGGCTTGTCAATAAAGCAAGGAATACCGGCCTTTACGTAAGGCATAGCGTATTTGTAGTGGTTGTTACCGTGACGTGCTGTTACCATAACACCGTCAACCTTGCCGACAAATTCATCAGGTGATTTAGCGGCATAGGTAGCGTAACCTGCGTCAATAATACGCTTTACTGCATCCTCATCCTCTGAGTAGATACCAACGATTTCAATATCGCTGTATTTTGGATTTTCTTTTACCAATTGGCCAAAGGCATCGGCATGTGAATTTTCTACACCAAGAATTGCAATTTTCATAATGTTTTCTCCTCTAAAATATGAGTGCATATTTATGTTGAAAGAAAATTGTTTACAGTGCCATTTTGAAGTGAGGGTGCTGTACAAAGGTACCGCCCCTCACAAAAAATAGTGCTGTGGGCAATTTTAATCAACAGTTTTTGTATCAAGTGGGTTTTGTGCACGTATTGTATCAATAACCTTAAACTGCTTAAGCACCTGATAAGGTGTAATTTCCATTTCCTTACCGTTTACAAGATTATCATAAATCATATCATAATACTTTTTAACACCAACTGTAAATACTGTGCCCTCAACGTCAACGTGTTCTTCGGTCCAGTCGAGTTTTTCACTGCAGTAATTAGGTGTACGCTCTTCGGTAAAGAGAGGCTCTAATGTAAGCTTTTGCTCGGGAGCAGTCTCAGGGTTGTAATACTTATAGTCAATAGCGCTCATTGTAGCCTTAAGTGAACCGTACTGACAATGTACAACATATATAGGACCTGCATAAGCGTTACACTTTGAAAGGTCAACGTCAATAAGTGGTTTGCCGGGAGCTGTAAGAATAATCTTTGCATAGTCTTCGGCATCACCAAAGGTGTTAACTCTGTCAAGCTTTGAGAATACGGTAATATTGTCATCAAAGCCTAAAATATCAAGTGCCTGGTCAAGCGGATGAGGACCTGTATTTCTTACCTCGCCACCGTTATAGCCTTGGTATGTCTGCCAGTCCCAACGACGTGCAAAGCCCGAAAAAGCAATGCTGTACTGAACGGGGCGGCCAAGCTTGCCGCTGTCAATAATCTTTCTGATTTCGGTATAGTATGGAGCAAAACGTGACTGCTGGAATACGTTAAGCATTTTGCCGCTTTTTTCGTATGCCTTTACAATGCGGTCACACTCTTCATAGTTTTTACCAAATGGCTTTTCACAAACAACGTTAAAGCCGTGCTCAAGTAAATCGATTGTAATATCAGCGTGCATATGTGAGAATGAGCTGTTTACAACAAGGTCAATGTCGGTTCTGCCAAAGAGTTCACGGTAGTCGGCATATACATCACAGCCCCACTCGTCTTTTGCACGAATACGACGCTCTTCAAGAGCATCTACTACTGCTATTACGTTAAATTTTTCGTTATATTCACTTTTAAAAAATGCACCGTGAATATCTCGACCACTACGGCCCTGTCCAATAATTGCAACGTTTAACTTTTTCATGAGTTTATTTCCTCCAAAGCTTTATTTATTATTTCTTTTAGTGCTATAATACTTTCCTCGCTTGCTTCATAAGCGCCGTCCGAGAAGGCATTTCCACCGGGACGTTTTAACTGCTCTTCGTCAAGCTCGGAATTTTTGCGGTAGTGTGTTTCAAGCATTACGCCGCCTGAGTAACCATCACGTATAAGCTTTTTAAAAATTCCAACAAAATCGGCAACACCTGTACCCGGCATTACAGCGGGCGGCCACGGAGTACCGTTTGGGACAGCATCTTTAACGTGCACATTAACAATACCGCAGGGGGCTAATTTATCGTAAGCGTCTTCACTTGTCTTGCTGGTAACCCAGATTTCATTACCCGGGTCAAAAAGCGCCTTTATGCGTGGATTGTTAATTGCCAAAATCAACTCTGCAAGTTTGTGCGGTGTGCTTGAGTGAACAGCAGGGTCGGATTCAAGTGCGCAGTAAACATCATACTTTTCGCAAAGAGCAATAATTTCGCCGTACATTCCTGCACGAACTTCTACCGGAACCTGTTTGTCCCAGAAGTCAAAGCCACGTATGTATTTAGCGCCAACTTTATTTGCTATAATAGCGCATTTTTCAAAACCTGCAATATTTGCTTTTATTGCTTCTTGGTCATCATATTCGCACTTAAAAACAGGAGAAGAGATTGCCGAAACCTCTAAATCATATTTTTTTGTGGCGGCAATAATTTGCTCAACGTCCTCGTCGGTATAATCAAACGGTGAGCGTCCGTTTACCGAACGAACCTCCATACACTTAAGGCCATGCTTTTTACAAAACTCTGCCGCCTCAAAAATGTCTTGTGTTACCTCATCGGTGATAACACCAAGCTTGAATTTTATTTCCATATCTAAAATCCTTTCTATATCTTGCTTACAGCAATTTAGCACCGCTGTCCAAATCACAATACATAATTGCATTGTCGTGACGACGAAGTATTGTTGCAGGGCACATATCGTTAATTTCCTCGTTTACGGTGTTGTAAACCGCTTCTGCCTTTGTAGCGGCAGGAACAACGCAGAACATATAGTCGGCGCTTGTCATCTGTGGAATGGTAAGTGTATAAGCATATTCGGGTACGTCATCAAACGTTGGGAAACAACCGTCGTGCACCTGTTGCATACGGCAAACATCATCAAGCTTTGCCTTCTTTATACGAACGGGGTCGTTAAAATCTGCAACACCCGGGTCATTAAACGCAATGTGAGCGTTCTCGCCAATGCCAAGACAAACAATGTCGATTGGGTTCTCGGCAAGCAACTGCTCGTAATCGAGGCCATAATCTGCAACGTAATAAATATTTGCAAAAGGAACCTTTTTGAAAATATGCTCGTTTAGGTAGTTGCCAAAGCTTTGAGCATCTTCCTTTTTAAGACCTACGTATTCATCCATATGGAATGCATTTACACGGTTCCAGTCAAGCGGTTTTTTTAGCAAGCTCTCAAGCACGTCGTTTTGTGAAGGCGCCGCCGCAAACACCATATTTATATAGTCTTTTTCACTAAGTAATTTTTCCATACAAGCCGCAATATCATTGGCAGCCGCTTCACCCATAAGGGTACGGTTTTCATAAATATTAACCGCTAATTTGTCTTTTTTAAGGCTCTTTACCATAATAATACCACCTTTTTAAAACTTTTTCTATCATTCATTATATATCTTTTCTTTTTGCAATTAAATTGCAAATATGTGCAAATATATTGCAAAAAAGAACGTATTGTGCTATGATGTTGATGGTGATAATATGAAAAAGAAAAATTTGTTTGTTTATCGTGACGAAAGCGTGTATTTGCACCACACCCTGACACTTGACCCTGCCACCGATGACTTTTCTTTTAAAAGCCATTCGCACAATATGGTAGAGGTATATTATTTTTTGCGTGGCAACGCACGCTTTGTTGTAGAAGGTAATATTTTTTCACTTGAACGTGGTAGTGTGTTGGTTATGGCAAGCGGTCAAACACACCATCTGCTGCTTGAACCGTCGGCCGTTTATGAGCGTATGGCTTTACTTATTGACAGTGCCGTTGTGCCGCCCGAATACGAAAATTTAAGCGAACAAATCTATGACGGCGCTAACCTGTTTGCACTTGACAAGCGAGAGCAAATATGGTTTGAGGAAAGCTTTGCAACCATTACAAAAGCGCCCGAGGATATACAAAAGCATCTTGTTTTTTCGTTTGCTTCAATGGTGTTTGGTCTTCTTTCAAACAAGCTGTCACGCATTAGTAGTCCCCGTATTGAAGATGACGTTGTAAAAAAGACAATAAATTACATTAACAAAAATTTATCGGGCGAATTAAGCCTTGAAATTATTGCAAACTCGCTTTATATAAGCCAAGTATCGCTCAACCGAAAATTTCGTGAAATAATGGGCTGTACCGTGTGGGAGTATGTAATACGCCGCCGCATATACAGCGCAAGGCAACGACTGTTTTTTGGTGAAAGCATAACCGACGCTTACGAAAAAAGTGGGTTTAACGACTACTCATCATTTTTTAGAGCGTATAAAAAGGTGGTTGGATTAAGCCCCAGCGAAGACCTAAAAAAAGCAAAAGCAGACTGATTACAGTCTGCTTTTTGTTATGTCTAATCAACATCCAAAATGCAATTAATTTCGTTTTATTGACTTATTTTGAAAATACATCGCCAAAACATGTAGTACCTAGCATATCACTCATAAATAAAAAACTGTTTTTACTTTTAATTTCAAGAATGATTTTATCACTACTTTCGTTTGGCATCAAAGTTAGAATAGTACCATCAAATGTGTATGTCCCTACAACTGTATCCATACCATGATAATTATTAACTTCAAATGAAAATTCGTAGTTATCATGCAATGTAAATTTGGGCTGATATATTTCTTGCCCACTGTGATTTTGATTTTTGTATGTCCCTAATATATCGCTTATGCTCAATACAGGGCAAACAGGTTCTTGATCAATTTCAACAATTCCATTTTTTATATTTACTCTCAAAATTTGCGTATTATCTGAGTGTTCGCTTATATAGTACAGGATAGATTCATCTTCATTTACAACAAAATTATTGCACGATCCTTTTGTAATGTTTTGTATTTCATTTGTAGAATAATTTATACGTTTAAGTATACACGAATCATCAAGATCAACATAATACACCCAATCGTTACAAACCGCAACATTGTTGATATTGCCCTCAATCAGTCTTTTTACAGTGCCTCCATCCACAGAAACGTAAGATAAATCAATATGTTTGCCTACGTCTTCTTTTGTAGAAAAAAAGACTTTATCATTATTAACATCTAAAACACATGCCGAACCTTTATATAACTTTTGAAGTCCACCACCGTCTGTAAATAATTTATACACACCATCTTCGCTCTTATTTATGCCATCAAAATATATATAATTGTTGTAAACGGTAAGATTTGCAGCTGGAGGTGCATATTCATTCAGCACTTTCACAGTTCCATTAGAATCAAACCTATAAATGTAATAATACATATTACCATTAAAGAAACTGCTGTCATAATAATGTCCATCATATACCCAAACACTACTTGAAGTTATACTTTTTCCTTTGACAACTATACCATTGTTTACTGCCGGAACGCCTTCCGAAACTGAATTTGCCGACGTTTTAATTCGCTTAAATTGCTGGCTAGGTGTAGAATCTAGTGCTTTTGTGTAATAAAGATACCCATCAACCACCTGAAATTCATCAAATGCTATATTATCCTCAACAAGCGTTACTTTTTTAGAGTCTAATTCCAAACAATACAAATCATCACGATTATTCTCGTTTTTTTGCAAGAAATATAGTATTTGTTTGTTTGAATATATCAACCTGATGTCTTTATTGTTTTCTAATAAAATGGTATCGTTTTGTACAGACTTATGTTCTTCGTGTTTTGTATCTTCTTTTTTTGTATCGTCTTCAGACCCAAAATCATAAGAACTTTCATTGTATATATAATTCGAAAACGAACTAAATTCAGAACTTTTATCATTTAATTCCAGCAAAGAAACACAACAGCACGCAGATAATGAAATTGCCAATATCACAGATACTAAAGCCGCTAATAATTTTTTCATTTTAAAATCCCTTCTAGTCATCGTTCTATTCAAATGGTAAAATTGGACCTACTGGCGGATACGGTGTTGGACCTACAATTTGAGAAGCTTCATCTTTAAACTCGAAATCGCCCATATATCCATCTTCAGAACTTTTATTATCATCTCCAGAGGTGTTGTTATCATAATAACTACTATTTTCTTCAGAGGTGTTGTTATCATAATAACTACCATTTTCTTCAGAGGTGTTGTCTTCAAAATTACTATCATCAGAGCCAACAGTTTCAGAATTATAGTTATAACCATAATCATAGCTATAATTTGAACTATAGTAACTATCATCAGATGAAAAATATGAGTTATCCGACTCAAAAAAATGAGAATCGTAACCTGTTGCATAGTTAGAGCTTTCAGTATTTAATCTTGCCAATGGTATGTAGCAACAGCACGCCGATAGCAAAACCGCTAAAAGAACAGATACTAAAGCCGCCAATAATTTTTTCACAGTTATTCCCCCCAAAAAATTATATTTGTTTTATTATATCATAATATTTTTTTATTGTAAATAAAAAACAGGCTGTTTTTAACAGCCTGTTAGATTACTTTTCTACAAACAAAACGGCATATCCACCGGGTCCTACGTGGGTACCTATAGTTGCGCCAACCTGCAAACGTGCTTTAACGTTATAGCCGTTATCGGCAAGTTTTTGTTCAAGCAGTTCACAATTTTCTGTGCCGTAGGTATAAAGCGAAAAAATCGGAAAGGCAGTGTCAATTTCGTGTCCCTTTGCCTTTTCAAGCACTGCGTTTACTGCACGTGCTTTACCAAGTGCTTTGCCAACCATTTCTACCCTGCCGTCAATTACGGTAATAATCGGCTTAATGCCTGTAAGCTCGCCAACTGTAGCACTCGCACGGCTTACTCTGCCGCCTTTGTAAAGATACTCAAGCGTGTCCACACCCGCATAAAGCTTAACCTTGTGCTTAAAGGCTTCGCACTTATCAACAATTTCGCTGGCAGATAAACCTTGGTTTATAAGGTCACGGGCGTAAATTGCCATCATATTGATTATGTGGGTAGCACCCAAGGTATCAATAATATAAATGTCGTCATAGTCAACCATATCTTTAAGCATTAAAGCGCTTTGATAGGTGCCGCTAAGGCGTGAAGAAAGGCAAAAATATATTAACTGATCTTTATCGGCTTTTACCTGTTCAAATATATCAATAAAGCTTTGGGGAGAGGGTTGCGCCGTGCGTGGAAATTCTTTTGCATTTTGCAAAAGCTCGTAAAACTTATCGCAGGTAAGCTCTGTTCCCGACTTATATTCAACTCCGTCGATATTAACCAAGATTGGAACTATCATATCGACAATACCATCTTGCAAATTGCAATCCGACGATGAATCGACAAGTATTTTTATCATCCTGCTCCTCCCAATTTTTTTATTTTATTATATTATAACCCATTAACACTACTTTTTCAATAAAAAAATCCTCCGCTTTTTACGGAGGATTTTTAAAAATTAAATTATTACTTGATGAAGGGGTGAAAATGTAGCTATATCAAATACCTGTAGTCCTTTGTCTGAGACAATATAGAAGTAATCGCTTATAAACAATCCACGTACGGCATCATAATATTGATACATTTCATAGTTTGAAGTGTACAGCAATTCAATTTGCGCTTTACAATTGAATTTACCGTCGGTATGTTCGTAAATCATATATTTAATATTGTCGCCGTAATCATGAGCCGCAAAGCCTATAAGATTTTTTGAAACCGATACAAGCATTGCCTTGTGATTGCTAAGCGCTGTTGAATAACGGTATCCGCTAATTAGTGTCTTATCTTGCTCGGTAACATTTGCAGGGTCACTAATGTCAAACATAGAAAGTTTTAAATCGGTTGTTCTGCCTGTTTTTTCATCGGCATCCATACCAAAGCCTAAAAGCAAGCCGTCGCCGTAAGGATACATATATTCCGAAAAACCCGGTATTTTAAGCTCACCTAAAATTTTGGGGTTTGAAGGGTCAGAAAGGTCTGCGCTAAAGAGTGGATCGGTTTGACGGAAGGTTACAAAATAGGCAACGTCGCCCATAAATCGAACCGAATAAACTCGTTCTCCCTTGGCCAAATCCTTTATTTCGCCCACCTTTTTAAGCTCGCTGTCAAGCACGGTAAGTTGCGCCGAGGTGCCGTCAGTTTCCTCTATATACTGGACCCCGTCTATTATACCAATTGCGTTTTCAAAGGTCTTTTTTGTACGTTTTATTGCAGTGACGGTAGTAACAAAACGGAAGTATCCGTTATGCTCGTCGATGTAAAACTGATTATCTAATGTGCCGTCAACACTGCCTGTAGTTTTGTATTCTATCTGACCTTCTTTAATTGTAAGTCGGGATACGGTTGTAGTGCTTTGTGAAAAAGATTCAACGTCTTTTGGCAAATTATCACTATTGCCAAATTCAGTATTTGCCAAAATAATATTGCCCTGACTGCAGTATATGTTATCGGTACCGCCAAGCAAATTTGCGGTATCACTCATAGCGCCGTCTTTGTAATTAAAAGCGCCAATTACAGTATAGCAGTTTTCATAGCTTTCCTGATTATAACGATAGATACTGTCGGCAGGAACCGGTTCGCACACGCCGTTTTCCTCAACAACCGGAACAAAGGTTGACGGATCATCTTTTTTGGCATCGGTAACGTTTATGTTGCAATTTGAAATAAGATAAACATAGTCGCCCACCATACGTGAAGAGTTGTACCAACCCTCCTGACGAGTGGTGGCTATCTTTTGCGGTTCACCGGGATTGGTTATATCATAAATAATAATTGATACATAATTTGTGTTGTCGGTATAATAATTTGTTTGCAAAAGCACAAGTCGGTCATCCTTTAAAAACATATCGCCATAAGTGCCGTTGTACTCACTGCTAAGAACACTTTTGTGAACAAGCTCAGATTTTTCGCCGTCAGCTTTAAAAATTGAAAGCTCATTGCCTATAAGATAGTAAATATATTCACCATCGGTTTTAACAATGTCGGCCTCTGAGACGCCATCTACCTGTTCGGTGGTGGTTGAAAAATCTTTACCCACATCATCCTGAGATTGAGAAGCGTTTGGGATTGCGGTATCATTGTTACCGCTGGTATCAGCACCTGTACCGCCTTGAACCACTACTTCTTCCTCAACAATATACTCATTAAAAGCTTCGCTCTTTTTGGCGATAACCTTTTTCTTAATTCTTTTACCAAGGCTTATTTTTGGCTTTATAATATTGTATATTTCGTCATAAGATTTTGACACCGTAAGGGTTTGTTGCCCACTTTTTTGAATTTTAAAAGCATCTTTAGGAATAAATATAACACCCAAAAGCAAAGCAACACACGCCACACAGGCAAACGCAACACGCCACGGAGTTGCAGGATTTTTGTGCTTTTTTACTTCTTCTTTAAGTATGATTCTATCTAAAATTTTATCCCTTGTATCGTTATCGGGTGTAATGCTGTCCATAGCATTTTTGTAATTTTTATCAAACATTAACCTCATCTCCTTTTAAGTCGATTTTAAGCTTTTGTCGTGCACGGTGAAGCTGTGATTTCACCGTAGAGGGTTTAGATTTTAAAATCTTTGCAATTTCTTCTACGCTATATCCCATATAGTAATGCAAATGTATTACCGTACGGTATTTTTGAGGCAGGCGCAACACTGCATCAAGCGTATCGGAATACTCATCCCGCACACTTAAGCTTTCACTTAAAGGCTCGGTGCGTTTAAACCAACCGCTTGTAAGCAAGCTTTTACTGCAATTGATTGTAATGCGTATAAGCAAGGCCTTTAAATGCTCTTCATTTTCCACTTTGTCCTTGTATTTTATAAAGCGCAAGAAAACTTCCTGTAATATGTCGTCCGCATCATATTTATTTTTTACTCTTGCAACGGCAAGGCGGTACACCATATCGGAATGCTTTTCAAACGCTTGAGCTGCAGAAATTTTGTATTCCATTTTCTTCCCTCCTTATACTTAATACTTTTAAAACGCTTAAAAGGTTGCAAAAAATCGCCCAAAAAATTTTGGGCGATTTTTTTAGTGTTATATTTTAAATAAAATATCGCCGTACGTTGGGTATGGCCAATATTCACGTGCAACTATTGTTTCGGCTTCGTCGGTAATATTACGTATATTATCCATAATAAACAAAACCTTATTGCAATAAAGCTGTGCACGTGCAAGCAAATCAGCAGTTGCTTGTGATTTATCAATGGCGGTTTCAAGTTCTTTAACAAGACGGTTAAGATGCTCATTAAAGGCTGCCAGTTTTTCTATAATTTCTATTTCGGCATCGCAGTTTATATCACTGCTTACCAAACGTTTCTTTGAAACGGTATCGCAAAGTGCGCATTCGTACTCGCTTATTGCAGGAATAACGTCACGCTTAACCATTTCAAGCAAGGTAAGAGCCTCTATATGTATTGTTTTGCTGTAATTTTCAAGACTTATATCTGCACGGCAGTTAATTTCGGCGCAGTTGTAAACACCGTGACGCTCAAAAAGTTCAATGTTTTCCTTCTTTCTCCAATATGGCAAAGCATCGACAGTAGAACGCAGGTTAAGAAGTCCACGTTTTGCGGCCTCTTCTTCCCACGCCTTTGAATAACCGTCACCGTTAAATATAATACGCTTATGTTCTTTAACAGTAGTGCGAATAAGTGCCAAGACATCCTGTTCAAAATCAGTTGAATTTTCAAGCTTGTCCGCAAAATCACAGAACACGTCTGCTACAATAGTGTTAAGCACAACGTTGGTTTCTGAAATTGAGGAAGCCGAACCTAACATACGAAATTCAAACTTGTTGCCGGTGAATGCAAACGGCGAAGTACGGTTGCGGTCGGTGTTATCCTTTCTTATGTAAGGAATAATCTCGGTGCCAACCGTCATTTTAACCTTATCGGCATCGGTATGATGCTCACCACGTTCAATAGATTCAAGAATCTCGTTAAGGTCGTCACCAAGATACATTGAAACAATGGCAGGAGGCGCTTCAGCACCACCAAGACGATGGTCGTTTCCTGCAGTTGCAACCGATATTCGCAACAAATCCTGATGCTCGTCAACTGCACGAATAACAGCCGCTAAGGTTAATAAAAACAATAAATTATCACTTGGGTTTTTACCGGCTTTCAAAAAATTAACACCGGTATTAGTAGAAAGTGACCAGTTATTATGCTTACCACTACCGCTTACGTCCTTAAATGGCTTTTCGTGCAACAGACATAATAGCTCGTGTTTTTCGGCAATTTTTTTCATCATTTCCATTGTAAGCTGATTGTGGTCAGCCGCAATATTTGTGGTAGTAAAAACAGGTGCTAATTCGTGCTGTGCGGGAGCCGCCTCGTTGTGCTCGGTTTTAGCAAAAACCCCAAGTTTCCAAAGCTCGTTGTCAAGCTCACGCATAAACTCTTTTACACGGGGCTTGATTACACCAAAATAATGGTCATACATTTCCTGTCCCTTAGGCGGTGTTGCACCTAAAAGTGTTCTTCCGCAAAAGATAAGGTCAGGGCGATGCTTTGCCATTTCGCTATCAACCAAAAAATACTCCTGTTCGGGACCTACGGTTGTATTTATGCTTGTAACGTCGGGCAAATCAAATAGTTTTGCAATACGTAACGCCTGTTTGCTTACCGCTTCCATAGAGCGAAGAAGCGGTGTTTTTTGGTCAAGCGCTTCACCGTTGTATGAGCAAAAAGCTGTTGGTATACAAAGGGTATTATCCTTTACAAAGGCGTATGAGCTTGGGTCCCACGCAGTATATCCACGTGCTTCAAAGGTTGCACGAAGACCACCTGACGGAAACGATGATGCATCAGATTCGCCCTTTATAAGCTCCTTACCGGAAAATTCCATTATGACATTACCCTCGCCGTCGGGGGCAATAAAGCTGTCGTGCTTTTCGGCAGTAATGCCGGTCATTGGCTGGAACCAATGCGTATAATGTGTGGCGCCCTTTTCAATAGCCCACTCTTTCATAGCGTTTGCTACAATATCGGCTATCTTACGATCAATGCTCTTGCCTTCGGATATTGCAGTTTTAAGCTCATTATATACGTTTTCGGGCAGACGCTCCTTCATTACAGCATCGCCAAAAACATTTATACCAAAAAATTCATCCACTCTGTTCAAAACAGTTCCTCCATAACAAAAAAGGATTATAATTAAAGTAATTATATATTATTATACAAAAAAAGTCAACGAAACCAAAAAATCTTAACTGCAACATCATTGTCACTAATAATTTTTGTAGGGTAAAAATTATACTGATTTTTTATTTTTTGTGTGTTAAAGCGGCTAAACACTACCAACAAACCACAAGACTGCCCCCAAGATATGAAAAGTCTTTAATCCAGATATCAGAGCCGCTATTTGCAATAGTTGTATTTAAAGCGTTTAAAAATTCAACGTAGTCGTCCGACCAATAATAGACCTCTAAGCTGTTTTTTCCTTTACGGTCAGCTTCCTTTATAAGCTTTGCATTTGCCGAATGGTCGGAAGTAAATATAAGCTTCTTTTTAATAAAATAGTTTTGTGTTGTGAGTTCACAGGTGTATTTATGAATGTTGAATTCGTCTCCGCTTAAATAATATTTACCCGGTACTACCTTCTCAAATATACTGTGATCCTTTAAAATTTCGTTATCATTAACATTAAAATAGGCATGTCTTATATAATTGTAATCTTCATCGTCGTCCCACGTAACGTCAATATGATACCATCCGTCTCCGGGGTTTGCTATATTCCACATATGTCCTTCACCAAATGAAGAGCCATATACTACTGTGCAGGGTATATTTGCTTTGTTACAAAGAATTTGCATAGCACGTGAGTATCCCTCGCACACGGCTTTTTTTTCAATCAATGCGCCGTAAATGGTATAATCACTATATTCTCCACGATCTGCATAGGTAATGCTTTTACACAACCAATCGTGAAAAAACAGTTCTTTTTCAAAATTATTTGAAAGGGTGTTTGCACGGGATACTAAATCGTTTATGGCGGCATCAAGTTGAGCTTGTGCCGTATTTTTTTGCTGTGGAGTCATTATGTAATCGAGTCCCTTTTCGGCATATGAAAAAGCCAATGCGCTACCGTCGGGAGAAGACATATATGTGCCCGACAGCCAGAATATTTGTGGATTATCGCATAGTAAAGCACGATATGATATTGCTATATCGGTAAAACGATTTTGTTCACCGGAGGATGCGCCTATTGAAAAATATCCTGTTTTCATTTGGTCGGCAGCAGTCTTCATATAACAATAAATTTCTTTTTGCTTTTCTGTAAGAAATTCATAATAAAGCGGATTAGTACCCGAAACATCTATTTTGGAAGGGGCAATGGTATCTATTGTTACGTTTTGTGTATCGCTGTCAACAACGGCATTTTGTTTTCCCGGTTGTTTTACGACCGTGTCATCATCACCGTTTACAATGTACTCATCTTCAAAAACGCTTACGGTTATTTCCCCATTTGCTTCACGTTGTCTTATATCGCTTTCTATCTGCGCCAACAGGCTGTCTACAGCCGCAGTATCATCATAAATACTGCTTGTCTGCTCGTCAAGCACAGTGCATCCGCACAAAAAAATCATTAATAATGCAACCGATAGCGATATTATCTTTTTCATTTCAGCCTGTCATCCTTTCTTGTTAAAATTCTATAAAATTGACTGTAGCGCTCATGTCCTTTAAGTAGCCTATCCAATAAATACAGTCAATGAGTCTAAGATTAGTCTTACTGTTTTCTATTATATATACAAAATCATCTTTTGAAAAGTCATTTTTCGAAATTTTTTCAAAAATCTGCGATATAATCTGTCTTTTTACTTTTTTTGTATTATCTTTAAGCAAGCATTCAATCACCTGCGACCCTGTATAACGCAGTGTTTCCTCCTCAAAAGTTAGGTCTATTCCGCCTATTCTGTCGATTATTCCACACAAAAGTTCATCAGTAAAATATACTTGATAATCGTTAGTGAAACCGTTATACAGGTATATTTTTTTATCAAATTCCGGTATATCAATAACGTTTATACAAGTTTTTTTAAAATCCAGATATAAAAGGCAGGCACTATCGTTTTCAAAAACAAATGAAATGCCGCAGTTTGAAGGTGTTTTTTTATACGGTATGCCTCCCTGATTTTGCTCTGTATTAATAGTTTTCATATTTAAATTATACTTCAAGTAACCAAAAGATGCTCCCAAAAACAACGATGTGCATATTACGGTAAATAAAACTGTTTGTACTATTTTTTTCAAGAAAATCACCCATAATATTATGAACGTTTCAAATAAAGTACATACAATATCTTTTAATAAAATTTTTCTTGAATATCAGCGCATTATAATGTATAATACACTATGATTGTTATATATATTATATAATTATAACAATGTTTTACATTTTATTTACAAATTTTTATGATTTGTTTGTTAAGATGAATTGAAAACTTTGTTACAAAGGAGCAGTAAAAAATGATTGAAGTTACAGGCCTTAGTAAAAGGTACGGTACATTCCTTGCGGTAAAGAATGTTAATTTCTCTATCCAAAAGGGAGAAGTTGTAGGCTTTTTGGGACCTAACGGTGCGGGAAAATCTACAATAATGAATATTCTTACCGGTTATCTTTCACTAACACAAGGCAAGGTTACCATCGACGGCTTTGATATAGCCGAAAATCCGGAGGCGGCAAAAAAACGTATAGGTTATTTGCCGGAACTTCCTCCCCTATACACCGATATGAAGGTTCGTGAATATCTTAACTTTGTTTATGACCTTAAAAAAGTTAAGTTTCCTAAAAAACCTCACATTGATGAAATTATGAGACTGGTTAACATCAACAATGTTGAAAACCGCCTTATCAGAAACCTTTCAAAAGGTTACCGTCAACGTGTTGGTTTTGCGCAGGCGCCTATCGGCAACCCCGACGTGCTTATATTAGACGAACCTACCGTTGGTCTTGACCCACAGCAGATAATTGAAATCAGAAATCTTATTACAAGACTTGGCAAAAACCATACAATTATTTTGTCATCTCATATTTTGTCAGAAATACAGGCAGTTTGCGACCGAATCATAATTATAAACTATGGTGAAATTATTGCCGATGACCTTCAGGACAATCTTTCTGAAAAACTTTCTACCGAACACTCCCTTGTAGCACGTGTTATATGTGACGAACGTGATATGCTTGCTACACTTAAAACCGTAAAGGGTGTTAAGAGCGTTGTATCTCTCGGCAAAAAAGAAAACGGTGCATATGATTTTGAAATCATCCCCGAAGACGGAGCCGACGTTCGTGCAGGTGTTTCAGGCAGAATTGCAGATCGCAAAAAGCAACTGCTATCACTCACAAGCAGTCGTCTTACTCTTGAGCAGGTGTTCTTAAAACTCACCCAAGCGGCAAGCAACGAAGAAGCACGTAAAATGCTTGGCTTTGTTGAAAAACAAAACACAGTTGCTAACGATATTATAATTGAAATTCCAACAAATGGTAAGGAGGCTACAGAATAATGCTTGCAGTATTTAAAAGAGAATTTAAATCTTATTTTACAAATCCATTAGGCTTTATCGTTCTTGCAGCCTTTTATTTCTTCTTAGGTCTTGGATTTTTGCTTATCTTTTCAGCAGGTAGTCCAAATATGGCCGAAACAATATTTTTTACCGCTCAAATAGGTATTTTATACTTTATTATTCCGGTTATTACAATGCGACTCTTTAGTGATGAACGTCGACAAAAAACCGACCAAGCGTTGTTTACAGCACCTGTAAAGCTTATACATATAGTGCTTGGAAAATTTTTTGCCGCATTTGTTCTTTACGCTATGGGATTTTTACCAACAATTATTTTCCAGCTAATCGTTTCGGGTTATAAAGCAAACGCATCATACTTTTTCTATTATGTATATGCTTTATTGGGCATTATGCTTTTTGGCGGTGCGCTTATTGCGATTGGTATGTTTATATCATCCCTTACCGAAAGTCCTATAATCTCAATTATTTTTACACTTATTGCTAACCTGTTTATTATGTTCTCAGGTGCTTTTGCAGGCATGATAACCGTGCCAACCACAACCAACAACATATTCGCAGCTATTGGAGCAGGGATTTTAAAGGTGGTTGTTTCCTTCCTTAACGGAATGAATTTCCTTGCTGTGCTCGAAAGCTTTGGCGAACAGTCGTTTGCAATTAAAGATGTTATTTTCTTCTTAAGTATAATTGCTGCATTCATTTTCTTGACCGAGCGTTCACTTGAGAAGAGAAGATGGTCATAAGGAGGTAAAAAATTATGGAAAACAAAAAAGATATTGAAATAATTGAAACCTCTGAATCAGTAATTATAGAGGAAGAAAAGAAAGCCAAAAAGCCTAAGAAAAACAAAATGATAAAAAATCAGGCTATTTTCAAAAAAGGTGGCTACTCTCTTGCCATTACAGCGCTTGTGCTTGCAGGTCTTATTATTTTTAACTGGTTATGTTCATCTTTGGCAGACCGCTTCCATCTTGAAGTAGATATGACCGTGGGCAACAAAAACTCACTCAGCTCAGAAAACATTGATTTTATTAAAAACATAGATAGCGATGTAAGTGTTATCGTGTGCAGCAGCGAAGAGGATTATTCCGGATATATGGAATACTTTGCACAATCATATTATTCGGTTACTACAGACGCATCCACAAGTGAATATTTTGATCAAACTGTAAAACTTATTTCTAAATACACAGAATACAATGATCGCATCAAGGTTGAATATGTTGACCCGCAATCAACTCGTTTTGCCGCAATTGATTCAACCTACGGTAACTACGACCTGCAATATGGTGATATCATCGTTTCAAGTATGGTTAATAATAACGAAAGAATAAAGGTTTTGCGTTTTGCAGATGTCTATTATCTTGAAGCGGATTCTAATTCATCGTATTACGGTTACCCAACATACACACTAAAAACAAATATGATTGAAAATGCCCTTAGCGGTGCAATTTCTTACGTAACAAGTGATGAAACAAAAAAAGTTGCCGTTATTTCGGGTCATAGCAAAGATGATTTTACCCAAAACTATCTTTCTTTGCTTCAGTTATATAACTATTCAATAATTGACATTTCAGATCCTGTTGTTTCGTCAATTTCAAATGAATGTGATGCAATTATAATCTCAGCTCCAACCACAGATTTTGTAGAAGAAGAAATAAGTGTTATCGCTGATTTTTTGGATAACGGTGGCAAAAAAGGCAAAGGACTTATCTTCTTTGCGGCTCCTACCAACCCATCACTTCCTAACTTTTATTCATTCCTCAAGCAGTGGGGTATTGAAGTAAAAGAGGGCGTTGTTTTTGAAACTGACAGCAGCTATCATATTGCTGATTCACCATCTGCAATAATTTCTTTCCCTGCTGAAATAGAAGGCGAAGAAATAACTTCAAATCTTGATGCGGTTTCTATTACCGGTTCTAATGCACCAATGAAGGTTTGTGATGCCGCTTCTTACGAGCGTGAAGCCGTAGCACTTATGCAAACCAGTAGCAGTTCTGTTATTGCACCTATAGGTTCTGATGAAGATTGGGCAGACTACAAAAAAGAGGACAAACAGATATTTGACTGCGTTATTCAAGCAAAAGAAGAAGACATTGATCCAGCTACAAACGAATCTATTACAAGTTATGTAATGGCATTTTCAAGTGTTGAGTTTATTGAGTCAAATTTTGCACTCGCAGGTGATTTTAGCAACCGTGATATTGTTATTGCATGTTCGGACCGTGCTTGTCATATTGGTAGTACTACGTTAGATAGATATGTTTCAAAGATTATTGAAAACGACTACTTTACACCAACCGGAACCGCACAAAAGGCAATTGCAACAATATTTGTATTTATAGTTCCAATCTTAATGATTGCATGGGGAATTGTAGTATTTATAAGGAGAAGAAACGCACGATGAGTGATTCTTTCGATAAAAACCAAAATGAATTAGAGCAATATGAGGTTGTTGAAACATACAACTCAGAAGTGCAAACAACCGAAATTTCAGACGAAGAAGAAAGCACTGTTTTTTCAGCTCCGCCGGAACATAAAGAAGAAAAGCCAAAAAAGACATTTAAATTGTTTGGTTTGGCAGTAAGCGGCAGTATAATGACCATTATATCTGCTTGTCTTGCAGTGGCAATATTGGTGGGCGGTACAGTAGCCGTAGTAAAGCTCATCCCTGAAATGAATGAAGAAGAAACTTCAAGTTCGGTTTTTGAAGATATTCCTGTAGTTGACGCCGATTCAACAACATTTACTTCAGTTACGGTAAAAAACAAAAACGGTGAGTTTAAATTTGTTGCTGAAAATGCACCTTCTACCAATCAAACAGCCAAAAACTGGACAGTTGAAGGTGTTGACGCCGAAAAACTAAGTGTATCGTCAGTAACCTCAATCATCTCTGCAGTATCAAGCATCAACGCTATGCGTGAAGTCGATAAAAACCCTGCCGAATGTGGATTTGATAATCCTACAGTTTCATTTTCGGTTGAATCTTCAAATGCAGAACCGTACACCGTTTTAATAGGCAACAAATCAACCGATGGTTTTGGTAACTATATGAAGCTTGAAGGCAAAGAAACGGTATATATAACAAAAGAAGCAGAATTTTCTGATTTGGAATTTTCTTTGCTTGATATTTCTGATGTAACGCCAATTCCGGCAACCGTATTCTCTTCGGACACATCGGCCAACAAGGAACAAGACGGATCTTATGCATATTTTGATTCACTTACTTTTTCCGGAAAACTTTATCCCGAGATGATAACCATTGTAAACAATCCCGGTGAATCCGAAACTGCAGGTCTTACTCCTTATCTTGTTACTACTCCAATGAAGAGACACGCAAACGCAGAAAGTCTTTCTTCTCCGGTTGCTTTATTCTCAAGCACTACAACCATTGTAGGAAACTATGCAATGGAGGTAAACGACCAAACACTTAAAGAATTTGGTCTTGACGATCCCGATGCAATAGTTACAATGACAATTAACGGAGAAGCAAAAACATTTAAATTTTCTTTGGTGGACGATACCTATTGCGCAATAGTTTACGACGGCGCTAAAATGATAAGAAAAGCCAATATTTCAGCTTTTGCTTTCTTGTCGTATAAGGTTGAAGATTTTTATTACAAGAGCATATTTATGAATACTATGACCGATGTAAAACGTCTTACCATTAAAACCGATAATGAAACAATTACTTTTGACATTTCATTTAAAGATGACGGCAACGGTAACAAAACGTTCTATGTAAAGGCTAACGGCAAAGATATTCCTACCAAGAATTTCCAAGACTATTACAAAGATTTTGTAAATATCGAATGTAGTGATTTTACCATTGGTGATGTTGGGAAAAAACCTGACTGTACAGTTACCTTCACTTTCTACGAAGGAGATGATCAGGTTATAGAACTGTATAAGTTCGGAGCAACACAATACCAATACAGCCTTAACGGCGTAAGGATGGGTAAAATAACTTCATCGGCATATGATAAAATGATTAGGAATATGAAAATCATAGCTGACGGTGGTTCGGTATATTAAAACAGTAAATAAAAAAACAGCATCCAATGGATGCTGTTTTTTATTTACAATATTTTATTGTTTACTTTGAATTTGTAATTGTATCGCTCTATTTCAAGTTGTGAAGCCGTATGCATTACCGCAAGCGCACCAACGGTTGCAGAATTAAATTTATCTTCACAAATTACTACTTTATAGGTAAGGCGTTCACGGTTGCTCTTTGTGTATTCGCAATCAATAAACTCATTATTTGGGGTTGTGCCTATAAGCTTATAATCACTGTCGTTTTTAGCAGCTCTGTATATTGCACATTCTTTACCGCAAAAATCCCATTTAAGAGCAACTCCATCATCTTGCCAGCTTGATATAAGATTGCTTACTATGCCACGTTTGGTTACTGCAACAAGATTTTCAATAACATACGTCTGCCCTTTTTCGGTTTCAAACTCTACGTATATATCGTTAATAGTAAAGTTTACTGCATCACCGCTTATGGCTTTGACAACAGTCGCACTATTAACTCCCTCGTATCTGAGTTTAAACGGTGCGCCCGATTCTGACTTAATTTTCACAAGAGTGACTTTTCCATCTTTATAATCACAATCAACAGTAAAGTTACCACGTGCCTTAAGACCTTTAAATGAAACGTTTTTCCACGCATCTGGCAAAGACGGTAATAGCGAAACGTAGCCTTCATGACTTTGAAGCACCATTTCGGTCATACCGGCAGTTGCACCAAAGTTGCCATCTATCTGGAATGGTGGATGCACGTCCCAAAGATTTGGATAGGTGCGTTCACGAAGCAGATTTTGAAGCAGCAAATACGAGTGATTACCATCCCCCACACGTGCCCAAGCATTAAGGCGGTGTGCCAATGCCCAACCGGTAGATTTGTCGCCACGCATCTCAAGTGTAAGCCTTGCGGCATCAAGCCAAGCGGGTGTACTGTGCGTTACAGTACTACCAGGAGTAAGAGCTACAAGCTGTGATATATGGCGATGTTGAGCCTCACCGATTTCACCGTAAAAGTGTTCTTCATCATATTCTTTAATTTGTCCGCTATAACCTATCTGCACAGGGCCGTAACCGTCAAGCTGTTGCCTTTCAAGCTGTGTAACCTCATCCAACACACCAAGAAGCTCAGAACACTTAATATCATCTATGGCGTTTTCGTATAGGAACTGCTGATCAAAGCCACAACCTACCGTAAGACAATATTGCTGCTTTGCGTGTTGTGTTACCCAACTTCCCGAAAGTATTTGCTCGGGAGAGGCCGAAAATCTGCAAAGATATCTGCCGTCATAGTCCTTAACACATTTTGTAAGGAACTTTGATGTGCCGTGAATTACGGGATATGTATACTCTTTTAGCACGCCTTCATCACGTGTGAAATCATAATAATCCCAGAACATTTTACTTGTCATTCCGCCGGTTCCGGGGCCAGAATGGGTGTATTTGCCCATTCCTTCAATTTCGTACATAAAGGCACCTGTGCCAATTATCCAGCCGCACTCACCTTCGCCCTCTTTGTAATTTTCGGGGCAAATCTCTTTAATCCATTTGGATGCATTTAACGACGCTGCTTTCTGGTAATTTTTCCAGTACTTAGCATATGCCTCAAAACATTCTGCAAGATTTGTGCTGAATGCGGGCCAATAGTTCATTTGAACGTTTATGTTATGCCAAATGCCGCTTCCCCAAGGTGACTTGTCGTGAACTGTCCAAACTCCCTGAAGTGATGCAGGCGGAGTTCCCTCTCGTGAAGAAGAAATAAGCAAATGTCTGCCATATGCATAATATAATTCTTCTAAATAAAATTCCTGGTTCCCATTTTGATAAGATGTCAGTAATTGTTCAGTACTGCGCCCGTCGTCACAACCACCTAAATCAAACGCAACCCTGCCCATAAGCTGACCGTAGTCTTCAATATGTCGATTATAAAGCGTGTCCCATCCAAGTACTACCGCATTTTTAAGACATTTTACTACTTTATCGTGTGGATCATCACCCAACGCCTTGTGATTACCATCTAAAAACACCTCGGGACAAAGCTTGTATGATGTATCAAGAGTATAAAAAAGCTTTGTGTCGGTAGCATTATTTACAGTGATATGGTCGTCATTACAAACAACCTCACCATCGGTAACAACCGCAAGTCTTGCTTCATATATAAGCTCTCGTAAAGGCAGAGTGCCACGCATAACAAGCGTATTACCGTCAAGCAAAACTTCACCTGTTCTGCCGCCCTCCTCTACAGGACGGTCATTAAGATACGGTATAACCAATCTTACATCAAAACTAATATTTCCACCGTCTGTGCAAATCTTATACGCAAAAACCTTATCAGGATAGCTGGCAAACGCATTGCGATTAATCTTAATATCATCAGCAGTGTAGTTTGAATAAACTACACCCGCATTAAGTTTAAGACCTCTTTCGTAATCCTGGATTGTATTATGCCTAAAATCAATAAACACTTCACCAAAGTTTGTTACACCACCATTATTGAAAGTGTTAGCAAAGGTGTTGGTTGTAAACTGAATTCTTTCGCTGTCGGTTCCACCAAATACACTTGCGCCAAAGTAACCGTTACCTATTGGAAGCGAATATTTTTCCCATCCCTCGTTACTGCTTTCGGCAGGCGAAAAATATCTCATTATAAGTTCTTTTGTCACAAAATCACCCCTGTGTGAAAACTATATATACATTATATATCTGTTATCAAAAATTTTCAATAAAAAAAGAAGATGCTTAAAAATAAGCATCTTCTAAAATTTTTAGTTTAGATTATTTTGAATAAACTTTCTTTACGCCAAAGCCAAAAGCTGCAACTGCAAGCATTACGATTACTGCATATAAAACAGTCATATCGCCTGTCTGTGGGCTGGATGAAGAACCATCTGCACCGCTTGCTACGTTAGGATCGGTCTTAACGTTATCATAGTTACCGCAAACAATAACACTTGTATTAACCTTGATGGTTAATTCAGTAGCAGTAAGGCTACCTGCAACGATTTCATAATCTGTACCCTGAACAGCATCAACTGTTTTGGTTGTTGCAAGTGTTTTAACTGCGCTTAAAGTAACAATGCCTGTGTTTACAGGAGCAGAAACGCCAGCGGCTGTTGCTTCTACCTTATAAACGCTCCAGTCGTTAAACTTACCGTATTTTGGGTTAGCTTTAACTGTGATTGTGTCACCTTTGTCAAGTGTGTAGGTTACATCAACCTTACCTGTAGGATCAGAAAGGTCAGCCTTTCTTACTGTTACTTTAATCTTCTGGTCTGCTGATGGGCTTTCTGCAGCAAATGCTGTTACAGAAAAGCAGCAAATCATAACAATGCTAAGAACTAATGCAATTATCTTTTTCATTTTTACAAACCTCCGTAAAAAAATAAAATACAACTATACGGCTAATATTATAAACCATTAAAATTAAAAAGTAAAGCCTTTTTTTAAAATTTTTTATTTTTTCTTGATACTGCGTATATTTTGTGGTAAACTTTATGAGATATATTTATATATAGGGAGTAATACTGTGGATTTAAAGCAAGAAATTAACCGTCGTCGCACCTTTGCAATTATTTCGCACCCTGACGCCGGTAAAACAACCTTAACCGAAAAATTACTTTTATACGGAGGCGCAATTCAAACGGCAGGCTCTGTAAAAGGCAAGGCTACCGCAAAACACGCCGTATCTGACTGGATGGAGCTTGAAAAACAACGAGGTATTTCTATCACATCCTCCGTAATGCAGTTTGAATATGACGGCTATTGTATCAATATTCTTGACACACCGGGACATCAGGACTTTTCTGAAGACACCTACCGTACACTTATGGCGGCCGATAGCGTTGTAATGGTAATTGACGCAGCGAAAGGTATCGAGCCTCAGACACGTAAACTGTTTAAAGTAACAGCCATGCGCCATATACCAATATTTACGTTTATAAACAAACTTGACCGTGATGCCCGTGACCCGTTTGAGCTTCTTGACCAACTGGAAAAGGAATTTGGCATAGGCACATACCCTGTAAACTGGCCAATTGGCTGCGGTGTGGATTTTAAGGGCGTATTTGACCGTGACCGCCGACAGATTATGACCTTTAACGAATTCCATAGAGGTCAAGACAAATTACAGGCTATTGAGTGTGATATTACCGATACCGAAAAGCTTGACGAACTTATTGGTGAATATTCTCGCCGTGACCTTGTTGACCAGATAGAACTGCTTGACGGCGCAAGCTATGATTTTGATATTGAACAGGTTCGTTGCGGTAAATTAACCCCCGTTTTCTTTGGTTCGGCACTTACTAATTTTGGCGTAGAGCCTTTCCTTGAAAACTTTTTAAAAATGACAACTGCCCCCTTAGCACGTAACACAAAAGAGGGCGAGGTTGTGCCCGAAAGCGAAAATTTTTCGGCGTTTGTGTTTAAAATTCAGGCTAATATGAATAAAGCTCACCGTGACCGTATGACCTTTATGCGTATATGCTCAGGCAAATTCGAACGTGATAAAGAATACTATCACGTTCAGGGCAAAAAGAGTTTGCGTCTTAGCCAACCACAGCAGCTTATGGCAGATAGCCGTCAGATTGTAAACGAAGCATATGCCGGTGATATTATCGGTGTATTTGACCCTGGTATATTCTCAATTGGTGATACCGTTTGTGAAGCAAAACACAAGGTTGAATTTGAGGGAATACCCACCTTTGCTCCTGAACATTTTGCAGTTATAGAGCATAAAGACAGCCTAAAACGCAAACAATTTGTAAAGGGTGTAGAGCAAATAGCGCAAGAGGGTGCTATACAGATTTTTCACGAACCTAATACCGGTATGGAACGTGTTATAGTAGGCGTTGTAGGTGTTTTGCAGTTTGAAGTGCTTGAACACCGCCTTAAAAACGAATATAACGTTGATGTAATACGCAGTAATATGCCCTATCAGTTTATACGTTGGATTGGAAATGAAGATATTGAAGTTTCTAAATTAAACCTTACATCCGATACCAAATGGGTACAAGACTTTAAGGGTAACAATCTGCTTATCTTTACAAGCGAATGGAATATTAACTGGGCGCTTGAAAAGAACGAAGGACTAATACTCGAAGACTTTAGCAAAAACTAAGGAGAATTTTATGAATATTGCAGTAATAACAGGCGCATCCTCAGGTCTTGGTTGGGAATATGCAAAAGCTGTTTATGCAACACGTGCCGACTTAGATGAAATTTGGGTAATAGCACGTCGTGATGACCGTTTGCAAAAACTTAAATCAGAACTTGGTAACACCATAGTTCCCGTCGCCTTTGACATTACCGACCCACAGGCCGTTGAAGATTACATTGCTTTGTTAAAAGAAAAAAACGTCACCGTTAAACTGCTTATTAATAATGCGGGTTTTGGCAAGCTTGGCAGTTTTGATAAACTTTCTTTAGAAGAAAACACCCGTATGGTTCGTCTTAACTGTGAAGCGCTTACTGCTATGACATCGGCAACACTGCCGTTTATGAATGAACATAGCGAAATTATTAATTCTTGTTCAATAGCATCTTTTGCGCCAAACACTCGTATGGCGGTATACTCATCTACAAAAGCGTATGTTATGAGTTTATCAAGAGCATTGCGACTTGAATTAAAATCACGCAAGATTAACGTACTGGCAGTATGCCCCGGTCCTATGAGCACCGAATTTTTATCGGTTGCCAATATTGAAAAGGGTTCAAGCTTTACGTTTGATACACTGCCACGAGTTAACCCACAAACAATGGCAGTAAAATCGCTCAAGGCTTCTCGCCGTGGCAGAGCCGTTTATACCAATAGATTATTTTATAAATTCTACCGCTTACTTGCAAAATTGCTTCCACATTCAATTGTTATGAAGCTATGCGGCACATAATAAAAAACTAAACCAAGATTGCCCTATAGGAAACAGGTGATTTTTAAAACC